>JBQTIL010000018.1:0-134588 GCA_052388175.1 Planctomycetaceae bacterium
AAAACATCGGCATTGCCGGCCAAGCCCCTTAAAACAAACCCCTGCCCCCCCGCAACGGGAACGGCATTTTGGGCCCGGGGGGGGGGGGGGGGGGGGGTTGGGGGTGGGGTTGGGGTTTGGGGCGGTGGCTGGGGGCGTCCTGGCTTCTGGGGCGGCTACTGGAACAGGCCGTGGTTCGCCGCGCCGATTGCCTGGGGTCTGGGCGCGTGGGCGCTCGGGTCTGTGATCTTTGATTCGGGGTATGCGAGCTATAGCAACCCCTACTACGCTTCCACGACAGTCATTTCTTCGCCGGTCTACGACTACTCGCAACCCATTCAGGTCGTCGCCGAGCAGCCGGTCGCAACCGATGCCGGCGCGCAGCCCGCGGCGTTGCCTCCCGAAGTGCAAACGGGAACAGCGCACGTTCAGACGGCGCAGGATGCGTTCCGGCAGGGCGACTACGCGACGGCCATGAAAGAGATCGAGCTGGCGCTCGCCCAGCTTCCCAAAGATGCCGCGCTGCACGAATTCCGTGGCCTGGTGCAGTTTGCCATGCAGAAGTATTCCGATGCGGCGGGCACCCTGTACGCGGTGCTCTCGGCCGGCCCCGGCTGGGACTGGACGACCCTCAGCAGCATGTACCCCAGTGTCGACGTCTACACGCAGCAGTTGCGCGCGCTCGAAGACTTCGTCAAGTCGCACCCCGACTCGGCCGACGCCCGGTTCGTGCTCGCCTATCACTACATCACCTGCAACCATCCTGATTCAGCCGTGAAGCAATTGCGCGAAGTCGTGCGGCTGCAACCGAAAGATCAGTTGTCGGCGCAGCTATTAAAAATGATGGGGGGCGACGCACCCGCCGACGCCGGCGCGCAGCCGGCGCCGGCCGTCGCCGAGGGAGCGGCGGCGCCACAAGAGCCGCCCGCCCCGCCGCCGATCGACCCCGCGAAGATCGTCGGCAACTGGGCGGCGAAGCGCGACGACGGCTCTTCGTTTGCCCTCAAGCTGACGCCCGATGCGAAATTCACCTGGACCTTCGAGCAGGGGGGCCGCAAGCAGGAATTCGGCGGCACCTACGAGGTCGATGAAGCGGTGCTCGTACTGACGCGTCAGGATGGCGCCACGATGCCGGGCATGATCACAATGGCTCAGAACGGCTTCAACTTTCAGCTCTTCGGCGCCCCGCCGGGCGACCCCGGCCTCGATTTCAAGAAAGGTTGACTTGGATGGCCGCGAAGAGGCTCAAAAGTCGCAAAACCTTTTCCTGGTCCCCAAGGTCCTCCTTGGGGACCAGGCGTCGGAAGCTAATGCTTCGTGAATAGAATTAGCGAAGATCAGCGTCGATTAGCGTTCTTCGAATCGGAACGCTGATCCAGGCAGATTCTCACGGGAGTCAAACAGAGGAAAAGGAGAAATTGCTTTCGATCTCTGCGACCTCTGGGTGCGTCAGGTAATGCCTGCGGGATACTCGGGAATTCGATCGCGCCGAGAAGATTTGTCCAGCGGAATGGCTTGAGCAGTGCCCGATTTTCCTGGTCCCCAAGGTCCTCCTTGGGGACCAGTTGATCGGTCCTCACAAGAGCGAAGATTGGCGCCGAGGCGTGTGCTGCGAATACGAACGCTGATCCAGGCAGATTCTCACAGGAGTCAACAGAGCGAACAGAGAAACTGCTTTCAATCTCCGCGGCCTCGGCGAGTTAGTTCTCCAGCGGAATGGCTTGATCAGTGCCCGATTTTCTTTACTGCCTGAACTCGAGCACGATCCGGCCCACGCCCATTCTGCGAAAAATCGAGATCGCCGCAGAGGCCGGGTACTCGGCGATCGAATTGTGGCACGACGAGATCGACGCCCATCTGGCCAAACGGGGAACGCTCGCTGAAATCCGCCGCGCCCTGGCCGACTCGGGCCTGGCCGTCCCCACCACGATCTATCTCAAGGGCTGGTTCGAGACGACGGGGGTTGCGCATTCCAAAGAGCTCGACGAGTGCCGGCGGCGGATGGCGCAGGCGGCGGAAGTGGGGGCGGTGCACGTGATTGCCGGTCCGCCAGCCGGGCGGGCCGATCGCCGGCAGGGGGCCATTAACTACCGCGAGCTTTTGGAAATCGGCCTGTCGCTGGGGGTTCGCCCCGCGATGGAGTTTCTCGGGTTCGTTGAGCAGCTCAACACGATCGAAGAAGCGCTCGAGATCGTGACCGCTGCGGGCCACCCGGCGGGCACGATCGTTCTCGACCCGTTTCACATCTTTCGCGGCGGCGGGTCGCCTGAGTCGATCGCCAGGTTGAAGGGCGAGCAGATCGCCATTATGCATTTCAACGATGCCCCCGCCTCGCCGCCGCGCGCGGCGCAGCATGATAAAGACCGCGTCTACCCCGGCGACGGGCAGCTCGATCTGAAACGGCAGCTCGATCTGCTGCGGCAAGTCGGCTACAACCGCTGGCTCTCGCTGGAGCTGTTTCGAGAAGAGCTGTGGGCCCGCGACCCGCTCGAAGTCGCCCGAACGGGCCTCGAAAAAATGCGCGCCGTCGCCGAGGCGTAGCGGGGCGTTGAAAAAGGTGTCTGGAACTTTGTGAAGATGCAGATCTCGCGGGGTTCTCGCGGGTGCGGAGACTTCCAGACACCTTTTTCAACAGGCTGATACGCCGTCGTGCCGCCCAAAGACGACGAATGCCTGAGGACGAACGTCGCACGGGCCGGCAGCCGACTCGCCGGAGTTCTTCCGCCCTTTCGTCATTCGCGCTTCGTCAATCGTCATTGCTTCGACATTCGGATTTCGTCATTCGCCATTGACACACATATATCGCCATGCTATATATCGTTGTGCGACACAAGGAGGCGCAAGCGCGACATGGCCCGATTCAACTCTGAATTGACCCGCGGCAGTCTCGATCTGATGGTCCTCTCGCTGCTGGCGTCCGACGGCCGCAAATACGGCTATCTGCTGCAGCAGCAACTGCGGGCCGCCAGCCGCGGAATGGTCGAAATGCCTGCCGGCACGCTGTATCCGCTCTTGCACCGGCTCGAAGCCGAGAAGCTGATCAAAAGCGAATGGGACGACGCCACCGGTCGCCGGCGCAAGTGGTACGCGCTGACGGCCGCCGGCCGCAAGCGGCTGTCGCAACAGGCGCGCGAATGGCACGCGTACGCCGAATGCCTGCGCTCGATGCTGGCGCCGATTCTCGACCCACGATTAAGCTCCGCCTGACGACCGTAACCTTTTGAACTTTTGACTCTGTGACTGCATGACGTTCGGATCTACCGGGGGGCTGACGCCCCCCGCTCGCCAACGCAACTCGGCAACTCTATGACGCTGCAACTCTGTGACGCCGGAGGCCCGCCATGCCTGAACGCGAATTCGAGCTGTACCTGTCGCTTCTGAGCCGGTTTCTGAGGCTCAAGCCCGCGCAGCGCGACGAAATCGCTGACGAGCTGCGCGATCATCTCGAGGCCCGCCTCGAAGAGCTCGCCGCGAAAGGCATCTCGCGCGAGCAGGCGATCCAAGCGGCGCTCGACGAATTCGGCGACGCCGCCGACCTGGCCCAGCACTTCACCCAACACGCCAACCGCCGCCGCAGGAGATTCATCATGCGCTGCACTGCCGGTACCGTCGCCGCCCTGGTCGTGGGAATGCTGGCCGTTACCGCGTTCTGGCCTGGGGCCCGAGCGCCTTTGCCCGTGCAGGTTGCGGCGGAGAGCGGCAGGCCCGCCACGACCGAAATTGCGGCGGTCGCCGGCCCCCTTGGCCTTCTCGAAGGCGTGCTGGAAAAAAAACCGTGGGGCGACCTCAGCACCAACCCGGCCGAGGAAAAGATTCGGGCCAGCCTGAAAGTGCCCACCGACGTCGATTTCGCCGACACGGCGTTGGATACGGCCATCAACTTCCTGAAGTCATTCCACGGCATCAACATTCTGGTCGACGTCCCGACTCTGACCGATGAGGCTATTCCCACCGATACGCCCATGACGTTGAGCCTCCACGGCGTCACATTCAAGAGCGTCTTGAACCTGCTGCTGGAACCGCTGGGGCTGACCTACGTCATCGAAGACGAAGTGATGAAGATCACCACCGCGACGAAAGCGGGCGAAAAATTGATCATTCGCGTCTTCGACGTGCGCGATCTCGTGACGCAGTTCGCGAAATCGGCGGCTGACATCGAGGCGAGCACCGCTCTTGTGCGCGGAAAAGCCGAGCCCGCGGGTGAGGGTATGGGTATGTTGACATCGATCCCGAGAGTTATGAACTCCGCGCCCAGCGCAGCGCCCCGCGACCCTACAAGTTCTCTGGCCACGGTGATCTCGCAGACAATTGAAGATGACTCCTGGAACGAAGTCGGAGGCCAAGGCTCGATTATCGGATACAACGGCTTGTTGATCGTGCGACAAACTCAGAAGGTTCAGGGCGACATCGTCGACTTTCTGAAGTTGTTGCGAAAGGTGCTCGAACTCCCCCCGGCCGAGGGTCATCGGCGCGCCGAGTCAGCGCCGGCCGGCGCGGCGGGCAAGTAGTCGCCCCCAATTTTGCGCGCCGGGCAAGGCCAGCGTAGGGTGGGACAAGCCCGCGGAGCGGGCGCCGGCCCACCGAGACGCTATCATGATCGCTGGCGAGCGTCTTTGTTTTCGTGCTCGCCAGTGGTGGGCCGGCGCTTGCTGCGCAAGCTGGTCCCACCCTACACGTCTTGTCTCACCCTTGCCTATTCGCGCGCATGCCGAACTATCGCCGCAATTACGTTCCAGGCGGCACGTACTTCTTCACCTGCGTGACGCACGGTCGCCGCCCGATTCTGACGACCGAATTGGGACGTGCCTGCCTGCGGGAGGCAATCAACAGAATTCGCCGCGAACACCCGTTCGACATGGCAGCCATCGTGCTGCTTCCGGATCATTGGCATACGGTGTGGACGCTCCCGCCCGGCGACGCGGGCTATTCGGTGCGCTGGATGCGCATCAAAGAGGAATTCACAGAGCGGTGGCTGGCGGCAGGAGGAACCGAGTTGGTTCAATCGAAGTCGCGAGAGAAGCATCGGCAACGAGGCGTCTGGCAGAAGCGCTATTGGGAGCACACCGTCGAGGATGAGGACGACCTGAAGCGGTGCATCGACTACGTGCATTGGAATCCCCGCAAACACCGCCTCGTGTCGCGCGTGCGCGACTGGCCGTGGACTTCGTTTCGTGCCGCAGGCGATCATTCGCCGCCGTGTGGTGGCGAGAGCCAAAGTTTCACCAGCGCGATCGCTTCTTCGCGCGTCGCAACCGTTCCCTCGAGCTGCGCGTCGCGCACACGTTCGAGCAGGTCTCTGAACGTCGCGCCGGGCGCCAGCCCCAGGGCGATCAGATCGTCGCCAGAGATCAGGGGCGCCGGGTTGATCTCGGCCTCGGGCGTCTGCTCAAGATACCGCTCACAGAAGTCGGTATCGGCCAGTTCCTCTCCGCCGCACAGGGCGGCCAGCCGCGCCAGCACCAATAGTTCGCCGATCAAGGGCTCGGCCAGAAACCGCTTCAGCTTCGGCAACGGCCAGTGCGACGCGCCGCGAACGGCATCGACGTGCGTCAAGAGCCACAAGGTATCTTCGCGCTCTTTGTTCGACAGCCGCAGGCGCCGGCAAATATCCGAGACCGTCGCGGCAATGGCCGGTATCGGTTGATTAGCTGTCAGCGCGAAGAGCAACGCCGCCAGGGCCAGTTCGAACCGGGGCTGTTCCAGGCGTTCGAGCATTTCCAGCGTACGCAGCCAGGTCGGCCCGGCGGTGCGCAACACCGGTTCCAGCTCCGGCAAGACCACGGCCAGCAGATTCAATTCGTCGGCCAGGCGCACGGCCCGCGCCCGGCGCGAGTGAACGAGCATTTTCTTCAGCTCCTGCGCGATTCGCTCGCCGCTGACGACGGGCAATTCGGGCGCCATCTCGCGGATCGCGGCCGCCGTGGCGGGGTCGAGCTCGAAATCGAACCGGGCCGTAATGCGCACGGCCCGCAACATCCGCAGCTTGTCTTCGGCGAATCGAGCCCGCGGGTCTCCGATGGCCCGCACCACGCGCCGGTCGAGATCTTTGCGGCCTTCAACGTAGTCGTGCAGGTTGTCGGTCAGCGGGTCGAGAAACATGCCGTTGATCGTGAAATCGCGACGCCGGGCGTCTTCTTCAGGCGTTGCGAACGCCACGTGTTCGGGCCGGCGGCCGTCGAGATAAGGCCCCTCGGTACGGAACGTCGCCACCTCGACGTCACCCGCCCCAAGCCGCTTGGGGCCCCTGACCAGAATCACCCCGAAGCTGGCGCCGATCGCCAATGTTTTTCGCTTCCCGAACACCTGCTCGACCTGCTCGGGGGTGGCCGTCGTCGCCACGTCGTAATCGTCGGGGGGGTGCCCCAGCAACAAGTCCCGAACGCAGCCGCCGGCCCACAAGGCGGTGAACCCCGCCTGTTGCAGCCGGCGCACCACGTCGACGGCGAAATCGCGTTGGGGATCGCTGGCAGGCATCGCCATGGAACAGAACAGGTGTTTGTGAAGAACCCGCCCGAAATATATTGCTTTCGCCCGACGGGAACCAGACGTTCCAGGGCCGGCGTGGCGTCGGCGATTTCTGCCCTCGAGCGAACCCGCAATTTCTTGACTTTACCGCCCCGTTTACCTACGTTTCCGGCTCGGGTTTCGTTCCTGAGTTTGCGCTCTGCGTGCCCCATGAAGCTTTCCGCCAAAGCCGAGTACGCCTGTCTGGCAGTGCTCGAATTGGCGCTGCGGCACAATCGCCAAGAACCGCTGAGGCTGACGGAGATCGCCGGCCCGAATGGAATTCCCGAACGTTTTCTGGTGCAGATTCTGTTGCAGCTCAAAGGGGCGGGTTTCGTGTCGAGCGTGCGCGGCGCCGCCGGAGGATACCGGCTCGCCGTTGAGCCGCGCGAAATCACCCTCTGGGACGTCGTTCAGACCGTCGAAGGCCCGCCCGATGCATCGGTCGCTGAAGAGTCGTGCAGTCATACGGCCGGCTGGCACGTGCTGCGCGGGGTCTGGCAGGAGGTCAATCGACACGAGCAAGAGCATCTGCAAAGCATCGATTTCGCGCGCCTGGCAGAACAGGCGCGCGAACAAAACGCCAATATGTACTACATCTAAACCTGCGTAAAGGGAGCTTTCTCCAATGCCCGATCTTGTCCCTCTCCACGGCGGCGTGAGCGAACCGGTCAATTGCACGGTGCCGCCTGAACAGACCGCTTCATTCCTGGTAGAAGCCGGCAAACTGCCTAAAGTCGGCGTCTCGGCGGCCGACCTCTCGACAGTCTACCGCTGGGCCGACGGCACCCTCTCGCCGCTCACCGGCCCCATGACGAGCGCCGAGTACAATCAGGTGCTCGAACAGGCCTGTATCGAGCGGGGTGGAAAGAAATACGCCTGGACAATTCCGCTGGCACTTCCCGTCACGGCCGACGTGGCGCGCGGCCTGAAAGTGGGCCAGAAAGTCGCGCTCACGAACCCGGCCGGCGAGATCGTCGCCACGCTCGACATCAACGACATTTACCCCTGGGACAAGCCCAAATATCTCAAGAGCGTTTACCTGACCGAGCGCACCGATCATCCCGGCGCCGAGATGGTGCTCGTGGGCGACGCCGACAAAACCCACCTGTTGGGGGGCGCGGTCCGCGTCCTGCCGCAACCGAAGAACGCGAAATTCGGCAAGTACGTGCTGGGGCCGCGCGAAGTCCGCAAGCTGCTCGCCGGCAAGGGGTGGAAGCGGGTCGTCGCGTTTCAAACGCGAAACCCGTTGCACCGCGCCCACGAATACGCGCTGGTCTACGGCCTCGAAAAACTGCTCAAAGACGGCCACAACGCCGGCGCCTGCCTCAACCCGCTCATCGGCGAAACGAAGGGAGACGACGTCAACGCCGAAATCCGCATGCACACCTATGAGGCGCTCATTACCGACCGCGCGCTGGGCGACGGCGACAGCGACGCTTCTCTGTGGAAGCCGCGCGGCGAAAGCGTGCCCGATCGCGTCATTCTGCTGGGGCTAGATATCAAGATGTTCTACGGCGGCCCCAAAGAGGCGGTGATGCACGCCATCTATCGCCAGAACAACGGCTTCACCGACATTGTGATCGGCCGCAAACACGCCGACGCGCCCTACAAAGACGGCACCGCCATCTGGGGCGATTTCGACGCGCAGGAAATCTTCTCGAAGCTCAACGGCGAGCTCGTGATTCAGCCCCTCAAGGTCGGCTTCGCGGCCTTTTACGAATCGATTGGCCGCGTCGATCTGACCGAGAACCACAAAGACGAGAAGCCGATTTCGATTTCCGGCAAGCAGGTGCGCGAGACGCTGCTGAAGGGAGAGCAGGTCGACCCGCGCATCATGCGCCCCAGTACGTCGCGCATTTTGGGCGAAGCGATGAAGGGCAAGTAGCCGACCCTGCTCATCCCTGCCGCTTCGCACGAATGCGGTCGGGGGAATTGGCCGCAAAGAGGCTCAAGAGGCAAAAAAACGCTGCCATTTTGCTTGTGCTTCTTGAGCTTCGTGTGACAATTTTCGCGTGATTGAAGGTTAACGGGGTAGCGTGTCACGCCCAGCGACCAGCGGGAGTCGGCCGCGCGCGGGTCATGCGGGCGGCAGTCGCGCCCGGCGAGCGGGGGGCGTAAGCCCCCTGAACCTTTCCATCAAAGCGTCCCGGCCCGCATCGAGAACTCGGGAAGACCCAGAGATTCTTTGGACGACGACTTTCTCGCGCGTCTCTGCGTTCTCAGCGGCCCCTGCGGTTCTTGAATTCTCTACGTCCCCGCCCTCGAGTGGATCCCCCGAAGCTCGTCGGGCGTTTTCTCGTCAAATCGCGGAAGATACCGCTTCCACTCGCTCTGCGAATCCTTATGAAGTTCATTTTCGATCATTGGATCCCAGAAACACTCGTCTCGGGACTGCACTTCGACGTCTTCATGTCTTCCCGGAAGCATTCGTTGACCTTCGGCATCCCAGTCTATTTGTTGAGCGTTGCCAGGTCCTGGTATGGCTCAAGCAGAGGCTGGCTGTTGTCCGCTTCGAGCAGCCAAACGCGGCGGTTGTTGAAATATTCCAAAAGACCCGCGTTGTGACTGCCCATGTCGCGGGCCCAAACGACGCTGGACGCATCAATGTCGGCCGCGTTGTACACCCACTCGTGGTGATAGGGGTGGGTCGGAGAGTAACGGACTATCACCAAATGGCGGCCTCCGAGCGCGGCCAGTTGAGACAGAACCTTCTCACGTGACGCTCCAAAATGGCTCACCCTTGGCGAATAGGCGTGGAGGCCCATCAACGTCAGATGGATGAGAAAAAACGTGCAGAGTATCGATGGCAGCACATACTTCAAAACAACGTGCGCCGAGTTGCGCGTCGTTATGTGCCAATGCCGCATCCCCTGCAGCACAACGAGCAGGATCAGCGAGAAGACCAGAGACCAGTAGTGCGGAAATAGCCAGGCCACTGTAAGCGACATCGCGAATAACAACAGCAGAACCGGTATGACCTTGCGGATCCTGGCGGAGCGAGCGATCCAAGGCAGCATGAGCAAGGGCATCGTCAAAATGGCCTGGAGATAAAACTCCCAGATACGACGGAGCTGCCCTGCTTTTATCGACCAGACTCCGCCGAGCGATTGTTGCTCCTCCCATTCAGAACGCCGGTTCCCGAAGTCTCTCAAGGCTTGATGCTGAACGTCCGGCGCCGGGCGTTTCGTTTGCCAGAGGAAGATCGGACGCGGGGAATACTGGCGACTCCACAGGGTCGCGGGCAACCTTGTGGGCGAGCCCGTAATGGCGAAGTTGTAACGGGCCAGCGCCGAGGCTCCCAACAGCAGGATCAGTCCGGCTGGCAAGAACACGGCGGCAATCGGACTGCCGTTGCGACTGGCGACGGTGGAGAAAAAAACCGAGCACGCCACGGGGATGCTGGCCACCAGGCCCTCGAACGGCCGGCTGAAGGCCAGAAGTACGACGCCCACCGCCAGCAACACGCTGGTACTAATCGTAGGGCCCTTCAGGTGCCGGCCCCACGCCCCAAACATCAGCGAGCCGCCGATCATAGCCGGTATGCCTCCCCAGTAGTTAAACCAGCCGACCTGCAGCGACGAGTGGCACGCGGTCATCAGACCGCCGAGAAACGCCCAACGGGAGGGGAGCCAACCTTGCAGCATCCAGCAAACGCTGGCAGCGGCCACACCCATTCCCAGGCAGATGCCCCCGACAGGGTGTCCCACCAGCGCCCGTCCGAGGGCCAGCAGGCCGCCCTGAGCAGGAGGGTACATCGATGCGTAATTGGGCTTCTGCAGCACGTAGAACGTCTCAAAATGGGGCCACATCGGATGCGTCGAGTTGGCCAATCGTCCCTCGAGAAACGTGTCGGCGATGAGGAGATTCCCGAACTCGTCGTGCACCGCCGGTGCGGGAGGCCTGCGAACTGCGAATCCGCTGCTGATCAATGTCGCGAGCACGCCGACGCAGATCACCGCGGTCTTTCTTCGGGATGGTGAGCGGATGCAAAACCGCTTCGTAACCAAGGGTCGCGCCGCGGCGAACAAGCCGACCAGCAGCAGCAGCAGCACCAGTTCCACCGCCGCGGTTCTCGACTCGATAACTCGCGCGAGCGTCCCCATCGTTACCCCAGCAGTTTTTCAGGCACTCTGGCGGGGTGGCTCTGCCTGGTGGGTTGCTGCTCGTAATCTTTTTCGTTTGCAGTCAGAAACTGCCCGAAGGGATACAAGGTGTGACGAATCAGGTTGGTGACGAGTGCGCCTCGGGACCGCCATTGCTCCAGGGGAAACCGCGCGTCGTCGATGCCTGTCTCCGGATACGATTCGTAGTCGGGATGCTGCGTTCCAAAGATCCGATCCCAGATGCTGAACACCACGCCGAAGTTCTGGTCCCGATGTTCGGGCAGTGCAGAGTGGTGGATTCGATGCGATTGAGGAGTCACCAGGACGTACCGCAACAACCCGTAATTGCTCCGGAGGTTGGCATGGTAGGTCATCGTGTGCCAACGAATGGCGATCGCGATTCCGTAGGCCGTCAGCGGCACCAACTGCAGCATGTAGGCCGGCACGAAGATAATCAACTTGGCGATGACGTACTCCAGGAAGTGATATCGCAGGTCGGTAAAAACGTTCATTTCGCGCTGCGAATGATGCACGGCGTGAAAGCACCAGAATGACGGCACTTTGTGCCTGACCAGATGATGCAGCCAATTCAGGAAGTCCGCCACGACGACGGAAAGCATGAGGCGGGTCGCCAACGGCCACCGCGCGATAGCGTCGATGGTGAGAAAGTTCAGGTAGCCCGCATACAGTGAATACAAGAGCGTGGCGAACCATGCCATGACAAGAGCGTCAAAGGCCCCCATTGCGAAGAAGTAGGCTACGTCCTGGCAGAGGCCGGTTGAAAGGGCGCGCTGGTCAGATTTTGCCGGCCAGATCTTCGTCGCCGCCACAATCAGGGGCACTGGAAGCAGTGCGAGCAGGACCATGCGCCCGTTGTCCAGCAATAGCGGCCGGCGAGTCGTCCACAAATAGCCGGCGACGACTGCCGCAACAAATCCCGCAATCAGCAGCAGCAGCCGATCCATCGCGGGTCGGGCTGTCGTCCGCTCGTGTTTGTCGAGTTTCATAATCAGGAAAATGGTCCTGTCAACCGTCGGTTGCCGATCCCACTGTGTCCGCGGGGCTCGTCAACTGCTGAAAAATCGTGACATAGCGTTCTCCGCAACGCTGCCAGCTCCACTGATCTCTCGCAAACCGGGCGACAGCGCTGCGACGCTCCCTTAGTCGGTCCGGGCGCTCCACGATCGACTGAACTGCTTGAATCAGCGAATCGGCGGTCGCCTCGGCCGTAAAGGACAGGCCTTCAACGCCCGGCGCGCCCCGGGCCGTATCGTGCGTGATCAAAACGGGCGTGCCACAAGCCATCGACTCCTGGACGACGAGTGGAAAGCCCTCTCCGACCGACGGCAGCACGAATAAGTCTGCCGCTTGATACAGCCGGGCGATTTCCCGCTGGGGAATCGAACCCATCGGATCGACGTTCGGCAATCGCCACCGCGCGGGGCATTTCGGTCCCGAACCGACAAACACCCAGCGAATCCTGGGAAACGCTTGCGCCAGAACGTGCATCAGGTCAAGCCGCTTGAGTTCGACAAAACGCCCGACGAACAGCGCCACGAGCTGATCATCCGCCCACTTCAAGCCAGACCGCACGCGGGCCCGCTCGTCAGCCGCAAGCGGGTGAAACAGGGTCGTGTCGACTCCGTTCGGTACAAATTCGGACCGCCGCCCCAACGGAAAAATCCTCGAGAAATACGCCATCGCCTTGGCGCTGATGAAACAGCAGTGGGAGGCGTTGGCCAGCATCAGTCGTCCGAACGTCCGATTGGCAAATTCCAGCAGGTACCTCATCACGGCGCTTTTGTACGGAATGGTATTCGCATGCTGGGTCACCACAATCGGCTTTCTCAGCAGTTTGGCAATGACGAATGCGAAGATGTTGCCCGGATAGATGTATTCGTGCAAATGAAGGAGGTCGCACTCGCACACCTGGCGGAACAGTTGGCAGATGCTGATCGGCCCCCACAGCGGATAACAAAAACCCAGCCTCCGCTCGGCGACATTCCAGGTCGACATCGCGATCCGAATGATCGCATTGTCGCCGCTGCGATCAGACGCTGCGTTTGAGCTCGCAGCCCAGGCGATGTGGCAGCCGGAACTCGACAACACATCCGCCAAATGACCGGCGGCAATCGCCACCCCTGAGCGATGTTCTGGATAGTGATGCGTGACGAGGAGCACTCGGCAAATCAGGCGACTCTTGCGCTTCGGCGACATGTCGGGGGCTCCCGCGGCGAGCGGTCAGCTCTCGCCGCTACGTCCCCCGGGCGGATGCGAGCCGAGTTTGGCGAACTCGATGAGGTTCATCAGGAAGCTCGCCAGCAGAGTCTGTACGCCTAAGGCGGAAAATGTCATTCCCGGCGCCACCCACAGCAGGTTCCGCTCATAAGACAACTCGCCGAAGCCGGCGGAAATCCAACGCCAGATGGGAACTCCCAGCATCACCGCGCCCATCAGCAGAGCGCACAGGCTGAACAGGATGCCGCGTTCCAGAGAAAAAACCTGCAAAAAACGATTCAGTTTAGGGTCGGGAGGCAGGATCCTGGCTGCCACAGTCACGCACCGCGAGACGACTCCAAAGACGCCCGCTTGGTGGGCGACAATCATCGCCATGCTCGAAAACAACAGCGTATGACCGCCGAAGCGAGAGTTCATGCAATAGACCGCGGCGTATCCCAGGAGGCCCAGCAGAAACAGGACAATTGACGGCACGATAAACAAATAGCGGGGCGTACACATCAACAAAAAGCGAAGGGTGCGCCACCCGTCACGAAACGTCCGCAAATGGGGCCGGTTATTGATTCGTCCGTCTCGATGAAGCGTGATGGGCACTTCGGCAATGCGCTGCCCGAACAATGAGCTCTTGACAATCATCTCATTGGCGAATTCCATTCCGACGCACCGCAGGTCGAGTTCCCGGTATTTTTCCGTTCGGAATCCTCGCATTCCGCAATAGACGTCATTCACCGGGGCCCGGAACAAGAACCGAACCAGCCACGACAATGCGGGATTTCCAATCCAACGGTGCATGGGTGGCATCGCGCCCGACAATACCCTGCCGCCGCCTCTCGGAAGCCGACATCCCTGCACCAGATCGAAGCCTGCCCGCAGCTTGTCGAGAAACCGGGGAATTTCACGGAAGTCATAACTGTGGTCTGCGTCTGCCATGATGACATACGAGCCACTGGTCGCGTTGATGCCCCCCATCAGTGCGGCACCGTAGCCGCGCTGGGCGACACGCACGATGCGCGCACCGAGGCCCTTCGCAATGGCAACCGAACCGTCAGTGCTGCCATTATCGGACACAATGACTTCGCCGCAGATGTCGTTCGCTTGCATCGCTTCCAGAGCCTCGACAACGCAGCCGCCGATCGTCTCCGCTTCATTCAGACAGGGGATCACCACGGAAAGCTCGATGGGGCCGCTGCCCGCGCGGTTCCGTTCATCCGACCGAGCTACGACAAGGCGCTGCACGTGACAATCTCCGCTCTTGGGGCTTCGAAGCAGAATGCGTCCGAATGCTCCCTCCCATGCCGGTTACAGGCTTTGAATGCGCGACCTGCCGTGCACACCAAAGTGCTTCGGTCATCGAGTCTGTGAAACTTTAACGCTTTTGCCGGATTTGCCGGGCGTTCGAGGACTTTCGATCGGCCATTTCCAGGTCCGGCAATTTTTTTGAGAAGAAGTCTCACTGCCAGAGCCGCGCGGCGATTGCGGCAGTGGCCTCGTGACGTGGCCCCGGCGGCACTTCCTCTGCTCGACTCGCCCGGCGTCTCGCACTTTGGGTTCCGTCTTTTCCAAATGCGCGCTCGTTTCGTCTGCGCGCTGAAACCAGACTCTGGTAAAATTGTGGCTGTTGCAGGTGCCGCGAACGAGAAGAATGCGCGCCGCTCGGCTGCTGGCCGGCGCCTGATTGACGGGCTCAGTGACGGGCGATGTGTGCCACAGGGCCCTGGAAATCTCGGGTATGAGCGCAGATTGCGAGAGAACCGGTCGCCAGGCGTCTGCGACACTTGTCTGCTCACCAGAGTGAGGGGCACACGCAGCAAATGTCCGCCGGGTTTGTGTTCACGCTCACAAACGCGTGTCGGGAAATGAGTTAGCGCGAACACAAAGCGCGAACACAAACCCCGGCAATTTGTGTTCTCGCTCGCACGAACTAGGCGCCGCAGGTGGTCATCACGCTCGCAACAGCCGTCGAACCATCGAGTTGCGCCGACCCTGCTCACACCTGCCGAGCCGACGAATGCGTTCGGAGGAATTGGCCGTAAAGAGGAACAAGAACGCTACCATATCGCTTGTGCTTTTTGAACTTCTTGTGGCCATGTTATGTGCTCGAAGGTTTGCGGCGTGGCGTGTCACGGCCCAGCGACCGGCGGGGGTACGCCGCGCGCGAGTCACGCGGCCTGCCGTCGCTCACGGCGAGCGGGGGGCATTAGCCCCCTGAACTTTTCCGTCGAAGTGCCACTTCTACACTGAGAAGGTGCGTGTGCCGATTCGCGCTAATTGAACCACCGAATGGGCGGCGCGACAAATTCTCGACTAGGGCCGCGATCCATTTGACTCTCTTTCGGCGTCAGTTGATGCCACTTGTACATGGATGATTGACGCAAACGATGTTTCGGCTTCCCTCGCCATCGCCTGAGCGCTGGTCAATTCATCAATCAGCCGTTGCAGAACGGTGACGAGCGCACGCTTTGACTTATTTAGCCGTGTAGTCATTCGAGGAATTGTTGAAACGACATTTCTGAAACTGGTGATTTGGCCAGCGACCATGCTAAGCGTCGTCTGAAAAGTGTGTACCGCCTCCAAATTGTCGGTGAGTTGACTTTGCGATTCCGGGCCGATCACGAAGTCAATCATGATCGCCGCTTGGCTTAGTAGGGGCAACTCAGCCCCCATACGATACGTGTATTGGTCCATATCGGCCGCCGCCCTTTCTACGAGACGTTTTGCCGCCTTGCGATCTAGCGACCCGACCGCCGGCGTGGCATCTCGAACCTCCCTCGCGCGGACCTCCATCTTCTCAGCGATTTCTTTCGTTGCGACAGCAATTCGCTCAGTAATCTCCGTGGCCATCGCGAACTCGTCTTCGAACTGTTCCATTAGGTCGATTATTCCCGATTCATCTTCTACACCTGCGGCAAGAGTCGCTTCTTGATGCGCCGCTTCTGGTTGGCGCTTAACCCCTACATCTGCGTGTGTACCGGCCTGCTTGGAACGCCACGACTGTACATGCCGGGTTAGGTGCATTCGTACAAGCTTCTCAAAGTCATCCAGCGACGTGAACGACCAATGAAGTCCACCTTCCTTGCCGAGATTTGTTTGAAACTCTGCGATCTTTGCAAGTTGAGTATGATCAAGCTTTGTTGGGGCAATCGGCGCCGGGGCATTCTTAAAATACATCATTATTTGAAGCGTGGTCGGGTCGCGATCGAAGCGTGCTTTTGCGCGTTCGAATTCCTCGACTGTTCCTGACCCGGCACGGCCAGTCGCCGTACCAAACCTGTACCACATCATGCCAATGAATAGGTCGTAGTCATCCGGGATCTGCTCCACCGGAGTGCGCCGGGTCGTAGGGGGTGAACGGAATACCGAACGTCTCGGCCACCGCGCGGTTCGTCAGTTTTCCGTCGTACATGTTGACGGCATTGGCCAAGCCAGAGTCGAGCGCGGCCGCCCCGTGCAGACCGAGCTGCGCAATCTGCAGGACGTAGGGAAAGGTGACGTTGCACAAGGCGTACGTGCTCGTTCGCCCCACCGCGCCCGGCATGTTCGTCACGCAGTAATGTACGACGCCGTGTACGATGTAAGTCGGCTTGGAATGCGTTGTCGGGCGCGACGTTTCGATGCAGCCTCCCTGGTCGATTGCGACGTCGATGATCACGGCCCCCGGCTTCATCAGTTTCAGGTCTTGCTCGCGCACCAGCCGCGGGGCGCGGGCCCCTTCGATCAGCACCGCGCCGATCAGCAGGTCGGCCCGCATGAGCTGTTCGCGGATATTGTGCCGGTCGCTGTACAACGTATTGACGTTCGGGGGCATCGTGTCGTCCAGGTACCTGAGGCGATCGACGTTGATGTCGAGAATCGAGACGTCGGCCTGAAAGCCCGCGGCGATCCGAGCCGCATTTTTTCCGACCACGCCTCCTCCCAGAATCGCGATGTGCGCCGGCGCAACCCCGGGCACGCCTCCCAGGAGAATGCCCCGGCCCTCCTGCGGGCGCTCGAGATACTTGGCCCCTTCCTGAATGCTCATCCGCCCGGCGACCTCGCTCATCGGCGTCAGACACGGCAGATCGCCCTGGCGGCCGCGCAGAGTTTCGTAGGCCGCCGCCGTGACCCCCGTCTCCAGCACGCTTCGCGTCAGCGATTCGCTGGCGGCAAAATGCAGGTAGGTGAACAGCACCTGCCCGCGACGCAGTTGCGCATACTCCTGAGGCTGAGGCTCTTTGACCTTCACGACCAAGTCAGCCTGAGCGAACAGATCGGCTGCCTTATCGACAATCACCGCCCCATTCACCCGGTACTCGTCGTCAGTGATCCCGCTGCCAACCCCCGCCCCCAGTTCCACCAGCACGCGATGCCCGGCCCGCGAGAGCTCTTCGACCCCCACAGGCAGCATCGCGACCCGGTATTCATCCTGCTTTATCTCTCGCGGCACGCCGACGATCATTTGACGACTCGTTGTTATCGGGGTGAGACGTACATGGGCCGTCAATCGGCGACAACGCGGGTTCCGAACCCAAACCCTGAAATCCGAATGACATCCGACGACATTTGATCGAAGTTCGCGAAGTGACGCAACGCGCGGTCTCACGTGCGGCGCAACTTTGGGCTTTGTGGTCCCTTTTTCTTCGCCACGGCAACACAGCATGGTTCAGAATGATCCTCATTCCCGGGTTCCGCTCGGCTTAAAAACGCCCCGGCGGGTGAATCGCGCGATCGACAAATACCGCCGAGAGCGCCGACAACGCGCAGAGACGGGCCGAAGCAGCGGCTCCTCCTGGCCGACCCTGATAGAGCCGCTGTGGGCACGCAGCGTTCCAGCCTTCGATACGGAGAAATTCCGCTCTTGACCGGTCAGCGATGATTTGCGAAAAACCCCCCCTCTCTCACTCTCACCTTCGCCTCAATCCGCCCCCCTCCGATCTGCCGGCAGGCCGCTGCCGCCGTCATTCTCGAACGCCAAGAAGGCCCGTCTGATGCGCAAAACCGCCCTGTTCGTGGTCTGCGGGTGCTGGATCGCCCAAACCACCGGCTGCTCGCACTTGACCGAGCGGCGGGTCGTTCAAGCATTCGCCGAAAGCCTGCGCCAGCACGACCTGAAGAAACTCCAGCAGCAGTCGTCCGATGCGTTTGAACAGAAGGCCGTTCACGGCGAAGACACGTTCGACACGGTCAAGCTGGTCGACATTCCCGACGGCACATTGCACATCGTAAAAGTCGTCAAGAAGCAGGACGACGATTCGAACAGCGTTGTCGAAAGGCGCGTCGTGGCCCGCGTGGGCAATAAGAAAACGGGCCAGAAAGTGCAGTTCGTCTTGAAGCGCGACGGCGACAGCCGCCGCTGGGTCGTCGACGAAATGTATCTCAGCAGCGACGATTTGAAGAAGGGCCGATCGCTGGGGGCGCGTCTGGCCGTACTGCACGGCCTGCACGATTCGCTTGAGGCGTGGCAGTCGGCCGACCGCGATCGGATTCTGGCAACCGCGACCCCCGAGTTCGGGCAATCGCTGGCCGAACTCGCTCCCGCCCAACTGTCACAGTTCGCCACGAAAGTCACAACCGACGTAGCCCACGACACAGGAATTCGCCCTCAGGATCGGCTGGGAGAAGAAACGGCCGAATTGAGCGTGCCGCGAATCGACGGCGAACTGGTCTTCTCGTTCCGCCGCCTCGACGACGCCTGGAAACTCGACGAGCTGAAAGTCAAATCGCGGAAGGGGGCGGCCGATATCGCATCAGTGCGACAGATGTCTGCCGCCATGGGCGCCGCGCAGCGTTTCCAGGGGGCCTATCGGGCCGGCGACAAACCCGCCTTGCAACTCGTCTGCACGCCGCGGTTCTTCAACGGCAGTCTCGCGACCGCCGACCTGACGACCGTTCCGCTGCCGGCCGCCGCCGACACCATGGACGATTTCAACGTCAAGCTGGAAGGAACCGGCGCGACGTTTGTAGTGCCTGCCGGCGGAGAAGTCTTGAAGCTCACGCTGGTGCGCGACGCGCTCGAGCAGATTCACGCCGCGCCCCGCTACCGCATCGACGACGTGACAATCTACGAGTTGCAGACTGCGCAAGACAAGCGCCTGTCGGCCCTGTTTACCGCGCACGCGTCGCTGATCGGTTTCAGCTCAGCGATCGCGGCCCGCGACCTGGGCGCTGTCCGCCAGTTCGCAACGCAGGATTTCAAAGAACGGGTCTGGGAGGGCCTGGCCGCCCAGGATTGGCGGCATCTGCCCCTGAACGACCTGGAACCGGTCCCCCCGCGGATTGTGCAAACTTCATTCAAAGGGTCGCTGACCGAGGTACTCGTGGAACAGGGGAACACCCCCTTGACCTATGTGCTGCGTGACGACGCCGGCCGCATGCTGGTCGATGACGTGCTTCTGCCGCCGACACTGGCCGACGACGCGCCGGCCGCCGGGTCGGTCGCTGCCGCCCGCTCTGAATCGCTGAAAGCGCGGCTGGAAATCGTGCTGCCCGTGCTGGCCTTTTCTTCGGGGCTGGAAGCTGAAAACATGGTGCGGGTTCGCGCGAACGCCAGCGAAGAATTCTGCCGCCTCGTCTGGCAGCATTTCGAAAACGATCACCCTCCGCAATTCGACCACGATCCGCTGCCTCACCTGTATGCCCCCGTTACCGCCATCCGCTGGCTACCGGGCGAAAAGGCCGAACTGCGGCTCGGAGACAGCCGCCTCGGGGCCCGCATCGACCTCGTGCGAGAACGCGGCAAGTACCGGCTCGAAGACGTCACGCTGGTCTCAGAGACAATGCCCGAGCAGCAGGTACGGTTGCGGAATTCGATCAACATGCGGGTAGCCCGCAGGACCACCAGCCGCTCGAACGTCGACTGACCGATTGAAATTCTGAATGACGAACGCCAAATACGCGCATTGGGAGGCGCTGGCGACTCTTCGTCATTTGGCCCGTCGTGCGTCGTCATTGATTCGAAATTCGGATTTCGACGTTCGTCATTCTCGCTCGCGCGGGCGATGCGGGCTAAGATAAGGCGATGATCGCCATCGACGTGCGCGACCTGAAGAAGACCTATCGGGTATTTCGTAAGCGCGAAGGTTTGTGGGCCTCGATCAAAGGGCTGTTCCGCCGCGAATATCACGCCGTACCTGCCGTCGCGGGGGTCAGTTTTCAGATCGAACAGGGAGAAATGGTCGCCTTTCTGGGGCCCAACGGTGCCGGTAAGACCACCACCCTCAAGCTGCTGTCCGGGCTGATCTACCCCAACTCGGGCGAGGCGTCGGTATTGGGCTACGTCCCCTGGAAACGCGAAGTCGCGTATCGCCGGCGTTTTGCGCTGGTCATGGGGCAGAAAAACCAGCTCTGGTGGGACCTGCCGGCACAGGAATCGTTCCGCCTGCATCAGGAAATCTACCGCATCGACCCGGTCGATTTCACGAGGCGCCTCGACGAGCTGACCGGGCTCTTGGAGGTACGGAAGCTGGTCGGCCAGCCCGTGCGCGAGCTGTCGCTGGGCGAACGGATGCGAATGGAGCTGATCGCCGCACTGCTGCACGCCCCCGAGGTGCTGTACCTCGACGAACCGACGATCGGCCTCGACGTCATCTCGCAGCACAAGGTGCAGGAGTTCCTGAAGCACTATCAGGCGCAGCGGCGCCTGACGGTGCTGTTGACCAGTCACTACATGAAAGACGTGCAGGCCCTGTGCCGGCGGGCGATTATTATCAACGAGGGCCAGATCAAGCACGACGGCCCGCTGTCTGAAATCGTCGACCGCTTCAGCAAATTCAAGGTGATCGAGCTGCAGTTCGCCGACGATGCGCGGCCCGAAGGGCTCGAGAAGTTCGGCGAAGTCTTCGACCTGAACTATCCGCGCGCCAAACTACGTGTTTCGCGCCAGCAGGTTCCCGAAACGCTGGCGGCCCTGCTGGCTAATTACGAACTTGAAGACGTGGGGGTGCATGACCGCCCGCTGGAAGAGGCGATCGCCGAAATGTTCACGGCGACGCGCGCGAAGGGGTAGCCCGGATTATTCATGTCCTGGTAGGTGAAACCAGCAAGCCGCGCGCCGGGAGTGGGTCTGCGCTGATCGCGCCACCGCTATCGCGGCGCATTCACGATCAAAATCTTTTCGACGCGCGGCACCAGCAGCTTGACGAACTCGATGTGCGCCGCATGCTCGCGATATGCCTGCAACGCGGCATTGTTCTTGAACGTCATTGTGAAACAGTGCGTGAAGCCCTGGGCCAGCTTGTCGGGCACGATCAGGCCCCCTTCAAAGGCGCCGATCGTATCGATCTTCCTGGGCAGCGCCCGAAATACATCGACTACCTCCTGCACCTGTTCTTGGCTGACTTCATCTTTGAACTTGAACAACAGCACCTGCCTCAGCGGAGTTTCCTCCGGGCCCTGGGCGTCTGCCGCGGGGGCACCGACTCCGAATGCGTCGAGAACGCGCTCAGCCACGAAGCGATTCCCCTCGGAATTCAGATGAACGCCGTCACTCGTCAAGACGTCTCGTTCTTTGTTGTCGGGGTTGCGGGTCTTGAGATGCGCTAAAAAGGCCTTGCGCAGGTCGATCAACTGCGCCTGCGTTTCGCGCGCCACCCGGCGGCTGACTTCGGCATATTCGTCGAGCATCGGGTCAAGCTGATTGGCCCCGTCGGCCCGCTCGCCGATAACGCTCGGGGTGCACAGCGCGACACGCGCGCCGGCCGAGTTTATTTTCCTGACGAGCCCGCTGAGCCCCTGTTCGAACTTGTCTTTGGGAGTCCCCTTGCGATTGGGCAACTGATGGTGCCAGACGTCGTTGATGCCGATGTAGATCACCACCAGCGTGGGCTTTTTCGCCAGCACGTCGGCGTCGACGCGCGATTCCAGGTCAGGCACGCGGTTTCCGCCGATACCCGCCCCGATGACTTCCACCTTCAAATTGGGCCGCTTGGCCGCCAGCGCCGCTTTGACCAATGTCACGTATCCGCCTGGCGCGGTGCCCGCCTGGGTGATCGAATCGCCGAAGAACACGATCCGCTCGCCCGGCTTGAGCACGAGCGCGCTTTCCGAATCTCCGCGCGCCACCGTCAGCATTCCGCCGACAGCCAGAAACAGACCAACACCGCTGGTGTACCAGGGCCGCGTCATATGGCACCCCCGTTGCAGATTCTTCCGAAGATCCGCCCGACAACCGACGCCTGGGCACCGTCTGCGACGTTGCAGCGGAACTCACAGATTTGCGGGCTTCTTGCCCGCAAGTCGGCAGATTCAATAGATTCAATCTGCTGCACGTCAGACTTTGGTCGTCTCAGTCTCCCGCATGGCCCACTTCGCCGCATGTTCCGGGCTGGGAACTCCCAGCAGAACCTGCAGAATGGCGACGGTCAGTCGCATGGGCCCCGATTCAAGCGACGCAGCCGTTTCCGCCGGGGCGTTCTGCACTGTGTCGCGGATTCTTCGGTATTCCATTGCCAAAGACCGCGCCGCTTCTTGAAATGCTCGTCTGAGCCCGGGATTTACGTCGAGCATCACACGCGAAAGCTCACACAGATGGTCGATGTTGACTTTGTCCGTCTTCATGAAGGCCTTTCATCAATTCGAGGGATAAAAACCGCCGACTTCTCCCGCCGCGGCCCGCGCTCGAATTCCTTCGAGTCACCCATTCCCCCTGCTCTCGCAGTCCCGAATTCGACGCCTCACACAGTTTTGCCGTGCCAGGCGATCATTTCTGTCATCGATCAAGTCCATTGGCACCTTGGCACCTGCCCAAGGCAGCGGGCTCGCCCGGAAATCCGGCAGCGAGACGGCTTCGTTGCCCTGTGCCGCATAGAGGCCGCAGGTTTGATTCTCGGAATCACGCAGGCTGCCTCAAAAACGGACATTTATCGGGGACGCGACACCCGCCAAAAAGCGCGTCGTAAGCGGCGTCCCGCTCCGCGCTGCCGATTTGGCAGGTATCCGTAAGGTACGGATCGGAATGGCCTTACAGTAGTGGTCGCTACTGGACTCGAACCAGTGACCTCCACGATGTCAACGTGGCGCTCTAACCAACTGAGCTAAGCGACCCGAAGAAGCCCCTCTGGCGTGTCAACTTACGACGGTCCGCGGTATTGGTCAAGCGCGGGGAGGCGACCGCTGGTGCAGGTGCTCTTCAAAGAGCTGCAACTGCGGCTCAATTCGGCTGGCGTCGACCTGTTCCAGCGACTGGCCCCCGAACCGCACGCGATAATACAGCTCCGTCAGCTCGGTGGGAAACGTCGCCAACTGGGCCCGCCGCAGCGGCTCATACAGGGCCTGTTCGACGTGCCGTGCGAATTCGCGCGCGGTCTCTGTCGACGTGGGCCGGACGCCGCGTTTGGCGGCCAGCGCCACGAACCGTTGATAGAACTCGACGACAAACTGCGAGGCCTCGCCTGAGACCCACCAGCGCGCAAGCCACGCGGGCAGCCAACGCACCCACCGCGGCCGCACACCGCCCGTCGCCCGTGCCCGATTTCGTAACCATTTCCGACGCAATCTTCGCGCGCTGAACGTCGCCAGGGCGATCACTGCCAGGCCCGCCAGAATGGCGGCCCCGACGAACCATTGGTCGGGCGATTCAATCCGGGCCCGCGCCCATTCGGCCGCCTGGCGAGCCTGCGCAAATTTGTCGCGCACGGCGCGGGCGCCGCCCGCAAACGACCCCAGAAAGGGGTCGTAGAACGACTCTCTTTGCCGGCTCGACGACATGCTCAACACGTAGTCCGACCACAACGACGACATCTGGTTGCGAGCCGTGCTCCACACTCCCGGCCCCCGCACCGGGCTGCGAACGCTTTCATCGCGGGCGGCCGGAGTCGGGTCGAGTACGACCCAGTCTCCATCGAGGCAGGCTTCGACCCAGGCGTGGGCGTGCCGCTGCGCAACTTCATAATAGCTGCCACTACCGGTGGTGAACTGCTCGGCCCCCTTGAAGCCCGTGACGAGCCGCGACGGTACGCCGACGGCTCGCAGCATCAGGGCCAGGGCCGAGGCGAAGTATTCGCAATGGCCGCTCTTGCGGTTGAACAGAAAGTCTTCCACCGGATCGATCTCAGGATCGACCACCGTCATGTTGAGCGAATAGGTGAACTGGCCCGAGTCGCGCAGCCAGGCTTCGAGAAGGCGGGCGCGTTGTAACGCGGTCGGCTCGTCGCCCGAGCCGGCCCCAGAGTCGTATCGGGCAATCTGACGCGCGTGGGCGCAGAGGCGGTCGAGGTCTTCTGGCGGGCGCGCGTACTTCGACGCGGCGATCCACTGCGAATCTTCAGGAACCTGCAGGTCGCCGAACGGTTGGCGTGGCGTTACCTGCTGGCCAGGCGCCGGGCGGGGCGAATAGACAAAGTATTTCAGGCTGTCGCGAAAGTCGCTGTGAGTCGACAGCGTACCTGTCGCGCGATCGATCAGCATCGGCTCATACGGGTCCATTCGGCCGATGAGAATCGGCCGCATCGCAAACAGCACTTCCGATTCTCTGGTATTCAACTGATATTCCTGCCGAATCACGTCCCTGGGAATCGGGTACGAATCGAGAGTTTCGATCGTCGGCGGGCCGCGCCGCCGAGTGCGTGACCAGCGGCCCGTTTCATAGGTGTCGAGCACGCTGCCGCGAAACAGCGGCTCCGACAGGCCGTAAAGCGCCGCGAATTCGTCAAGGCCCAGGGGCGACTCCTGATCGCGGTCGCGGCGATCGAAGAGTCGAACCTGCATGACGCGTTCGTTGCTTTCGAGAATCCGCCCCAGGTGCCCCAGGCGCACCTCTTCGGTGAATCCTGTGCGGGCTGAAAGCCCTGCGGCCGCGCTGCGAGCCAGTGGATTGCCCGAACCGAACCAGTAGCGGGGTACCAGGAGAAACAGCGCCAGCCCCAGCACCAGGCCCGCCAGCGAAATTCCCACCACGCCGCAGACGAATCGCGGCGAGATCCAGCGGCCCGGCACGTCCTGCTGTACCGCGTCCATCGTCTCCGAACGAAGCTCCGTGCGAAACAAGGCAGTCAGGGCCGGTACAGGTGCGATCGCGCCGGCGGGCGCAAGAGCCGCAGGGGCACTCAGCCTGCCGGCGGCCATTATGCCTGGCGCCTCGAGCGCCCCGAATCGCTGGGCGCCGTTGTAGAGATTGAAAACCGACATGGTCCACAAGGCCAACAGCAGGTACACGACCAGGAACACGCCATACCAGCCTGAATCGGTCAACACCGAACCCACGGCCACTTGCAAGAGCCCCAGCGCCAGAAGCCACCAATACTGGCGGAAGTGCTTGTCCTGAAACAAAACGATCCAGGTCAGGTAGACGAGAAAATGCGCACCGGCCAAAAGTCGAGATTCGAGGTTGTGCCCGAAAAACTCGAACACGGCCAGCCCCAGCGCTGCGAGTCCCAGCACGTTGCTCCAAAACGGCCCGATCCGAATCACGGCATGGCGTTCGCTGATGAAATACGCGCAGATCGCCAGCACCACCGTCAGCGCCGACGGGAACGCCACCCCCTCGCCGTACGCCAGCATCGCGCCCGACAGGGCCGTGACAGTGTAGACGCTGATCTGGAACAGTGATTTCAGGCTCACGGCGTCGAGACCCCGGCAGAGTGGCTGAAATCGAGGTACGAGGCAAGTTCAGTGACATCGGCATGCACGATCTCGAACGACGCCAGCCCGCCATCCGATCCGGTTTCGGCAGGTTGCCCGCCCGGCCCGGTCGCGTCGCGCCACCGCGAGGTGACCAGAATGCGCCGGGCCGAACTGTTGACCGCGGCAGCCGCGTCTCGAGCCGGCGCCAGGTCGGGCGCCGCGCCCGCTTCGGCCACAGCCAGCTCTTCGAGAACCGTGCGTAACGATGCAGAATGCCCCGTCGTGCAGAACGTCTGAGATCGCGCACCGCAAATGACTACCCGCAGCGCCGCGTCTTCCGACCCCCGCGCATGGTCGACGCACAGGCTGGCCACGAAGCTGAGGGCCCGTTCCACGCGTTCGAGCTCGGCATTCACGGGCTCGTTCGGCTGCCACAATTCGACCACCAGGCACAGTTCGGGCCAGCGCTGGTGCTGGTACTCGCGAACCATCAATTCGTTTCGTCGGGCGGTCGTGCGCCAATGAATGGCCCGCGGATTGTCGCCCCCGCGGTATTCGCGCAGCCGGTGGAATTCGTCGTCAGAGACGCCCAGGCGCGCCTGCGACGCGTGTGACGGTTGTTGCCCTGATCGTTCGCGCGCACGCCAGCGTTCGGTCAGTCGGCCAATGCGAGGCAGCACCGTCAACTCTGCGGTTTCGCCCAGCTCGAACGATCTTTCCATCAGACCCAACGGAAAACTGCACATCACCCGCACCGGCCCGAACCGGTACACCCCGCGTTGTGCAGGCCGTACCGAATACGCGGCGCCGCGAGACTTTTTCGGAGGGACGCGCGAAAACAACACCGCCGGCTGCTGCTGCTCGCGGTGGTTTTCCATGCGGTCGGCGGCGGTGACCATCCATGCCGACAATAGCGGCTTGCGGTTGGTCAGTTGCAGCCGCACTGAAAATCTTTCGCCCGCGACCGCATATTCCGGCAGCACACGCGACACATGCAACCGATTGAGAATCATGCGGGTGATCTGCCCGGCGAGCACGAACGGCCCGGCCATCAGCCCGAACACCAGCATCAACATGTTCGAATGCCCCAGCAGGGCCCCCAGGCATAACACCAGTAGAATCAGAATGTAGACCAGGGCTTCACGGTGAAAGTGCACCCGGTAGCGGCGGGTTCGGCGCCACGCCCATCCGCCGACGCGGTCCCAAAGGTTGCCCGAGAGCGTCAACAGCCCCCAGCCGAACAGCAACAGCCCCGCTGCCAGAAACAGAGGCGCTGCGAACCCCAGCGGGCCGCGTGCGAGTCGCGGCTTGGCCAGAGTCGCACCGACCAGTAACAGCCCCAGCAATAGCGCCAGGACTTCCGTCCACGGCCCGAATCGCCGCGATCTGCCGTTACGCGAAGGAACGGACATGTTCGATAAACCGCCTCAATCGATCGGACGGGTGCAGGCACGCGGCGAATTCGCGATTGTGCAGAATCGCGTCGGCCGACAGTTGCTCGCGAGTCTGCTTCAAGTCCTGCTCCAACCGCGCCCGTTCGTGCCGTGTGTAGGCGCTCAGCTTCTGATTGATTTCCTGCAAACGCCGCCAGCGATCATATCCCGATCGACGCGCCGCGCTCCAGCCAACAGAGGTCTCACCCGCGCGCCGCGCCTCTTCAGCCGCATGCTGCTCTTCCACCAGCCGCCGTTTCTCGTCAATCAACGCCTGCCCGGGGTGGTCGGGGCCGGCCGTCATCCATCGCTCGCCATGAAACGTCAGCTCTCGCAACTGCTGCCGCACGCGCTGCTCGTCTGCCCGATCGACGCCGTGAGACCCCAACGGAAGCTGCAGCGTTCCCGACAGCATCAGGTAGCCGGGCGCTTTCAAGCCAAAAAATCTCGAGATCAGACGATCGGTCAGTTCGTCATACTTGGCGCCCCCCAGCCCGTGCACGAACAGATCGGCCAGGCAGAGTCGCGCAAAGAGCGTCGTCGAGAGGGCCCGGGTGCGCATTCGCAGGCCCTGCGCGGGAAATCGCGCAAGCGCGTCGACGGCACAACAGGCCTCTTGTTGCGGAGCGAGAGACAGCGCCGCAAATTGCTCGCGTCCGTCAGAGAGCAGCACTTCGCCGCCTGCCTGCCGGGCGAAAACGCGGCGCCTGGTGCTGTCTCCCGCCCGCCAAACCCAGAAGGGCGCTTCCAGCCAGCCGTCGAAGGCGCGCAGGTCGGAAACCGGGTGCGTGCGGCTGCGAATCCGATACACCTCGCGATATTCGCGCAACACGCGATTATGAATTGCGTGAAAGCGGGGCAGGTGCGCGAGCAGGTGTGAGGCGAACCACAAGAAAGGTTCCAGCTCGCACAGCCGGCTGATCGGCAGTTCGAGGTTGTGCGCGCCCCAGTTCCGTTCCCACGTGAGACGCGCGGCCGTCAGGCATTCGACCAGCGACCTTGTGTACCGCGAACGCTCGGCCGCAGCCGGCCAGTAGTCCTCCAGCAGCGGCCGAAATCCCCACTCGGCCAGCTTGCCCGCGACCCGTTGCGGGAACGATTCGAACTGCGCCCGGTCGACGATCGGCCGCTCCTCCCAGGGCTGAGACCCTCGAATCGCGTCGTACCCGACGTCCTCGAAACGCGGGCTCGTGCGCGATCCCGTGGGAACGCGAATGCTGGTCGAGGTTAACGCATCGTTGTCGACGATCAGGTTGAGGCCGATCCCTTCTGCGCCTCGCGCCAGTCGATCGACGACAAAATTCTTGACCCATACCCCGGCGTGGAACAACGCCGGCTGGTGCCCGCTTACAAATATCGTCGAAGCATTAACGTCGGGCTTCGAGTGGTCTTTCGACGCCGTCCCGAGCACGCCCTGGGTATATTCCTTCGCGGCCCGCAGGGCTTCGCGGCGCGCCCATGAGCGCAAAGCCGCCAACGGGCGCCCCTGCACGTCAATCGCCAGACTCGCCAGTCGCTCGCGATTCGTCCCGGCGACCTGCCTCGCCTCCCCCAGCGAAGGCTGGGCCACAAACGTCATGTCTCCCTGCGGCGCCCGCAGGCGCGTGCGCTGCCAGGGGCGTTCGTCGGTACACGCAGTGTCCGGCATGCACACGGTGGTCGTCATGAACGGTCGAAGTGAGAGTCCGGCGAGTTATCGGGTCTGGCAGGCCGTCGGTTGATCTGCGCGGGCCGGAGGCAGCGAGCGGCTTCGAGCCAACTCGCGGTCGAACACGGCGTGGTAGTGCGCGAGCCGAATGCCGGCATCGTCGAGCGAACCGCCGAATGAGCGATTCTCTTCGAGATACACGAGCGGTACAGGAAACTCGACGATCCGCAGGCCTGCCGCGACCGCCTGCACCCACAGTTGCAGCGGCATGGCATACCCCAACTCAGTCACGTGCAATGCCGCCAGCGCACTGGCCCGGTACGCCTTGAACCCGCAGAAGCCGTCGGTCAGGTGCAGCCTTAGTTCGTGATTGATTCGCTCGGTGATGACATGATTGATCTGCCGGCGGTCTGGCGGCGGCACGCTGTCTCCGGCGTGCACCGTCAGGTAGCGGCTGCCCGAGACAATATCGACGTCACTCGTCAACGCCCGCACCAGCTCAGGAATCAGCCTCGGCTCGTGCTGGCCATCGCAATCAATCGTCACCAGCGCATCATACCCATGTTCGGTGGTGTACAAAAACGCGCTGCGCAGCGCCGCGCCATAGCCCAGATTGCGCGCATGCGTGGCAACGTGCACGTCGGGAAACCGGGCAAGTTCGGCCGCCGTGCCGTCGGTCGACCCGTCGTTGACGACGAGAATGTCCTGCGAGTACCGCCGGACCTCGTTCAGAACGCCGGCAATGTGCGACTGCTCGTTGAATACCGGAAGGGCCGTCAGATAGCGCAGCATGACACGCGCCTCGTCAGCAGATGTCGAACGTCAGGGAATGTTTGTCAGCCATCATTGTAGGCGTTGAGGCCAGCGCTGAGAAGCGCGCGGGCGCGGGCAGCTTTGCAACCCTTATCGCCAGCCGGTATAAACGGTCGAGGCGAGCGAATCCGATCGATTCCCATCTGGAAGGAGCGTCCACCATGGCTTACACATTGCCCAAATTGCCCTACGCTTACAACGCCCTCGAGCCGCACATCGACGCGCGCACGATGGAGATTCATCACACCAAACACCATCAGGCCTACATCAACAACGTCAACGCGGCCCTCGAATCGCACCCGGCCCTGGCGGCGAAATCGGTCGAAGACCTGATCAAAGACCTGGCCGCCGTTCCGGAAGCAATCCGCACCACCGTTCGCAACAACGGCGGCGGCCACGCCAACCACAGCCTGTTCTGGACCATCATGGGGCCCGGCGCGGGCGGCGAACCGACCGGCCCGCTGGCCGATGCGATAAAAACCGCATTTAGCAGCTTCGCGGCATTCAAAGAGCAGTTCAGCAAGGCGGCGACCACCCGCTTCGGCAGCGGTTGGGCCTGGCTCTCGGTCGACAAAGGCAAGCTCATCGTCGAGAGCACCGCGAATCAGGACAACCCCATTTCTGAGGGCCGCACGCCGATTCTGGGGATCGACGTCTGGGAACACGCCTACTATTTGCACTACCAGAACCGCCGGCCCGATTACATCAGCGCGTTCTACAACGTCATTAACTGGGCCGAGGTCGCCAAGCGCTTCGCCGCAGCGAAGTAGCTGGTTTCAGTTCGGCCGATGAACGACTATTTCGCCGTATCCGCCGCCGGTATCGAACCGGCGACGGCGGCGGAATTGGCGCGGCTGGGTGCGGCTGACGTCCGGCTTGCCAGCGGCGGAGTGCATTTCGCGGCCGACCCCGAGACGCTCTATCGCGTGCTGTTGTGGCTGCGAACGGCCTCGCGCGTGCTCCGCCCGCTGCGCGAGTTTGCCGCGGCGACCGCTGAAATGCTGTATTCGCAGGCGCGGCGCGTCTCCTGGGAAGAGTGGCTTGCCCCCGACCAGACGTTTGCGGTGCATGCGACGTTGGAGCGACACGGGCCAGCTCGCACCCACCACCAGCGGGCTCCCAACTGGCGTCAGCCGGCCGGTATTTCGCCCGATGAAAGCCCCGCTTCGCACGCCGGCATCGACAATTCGATGTTTGCCGCCCTCAAAATCAAAGACGCGATTTGCGACCGGCTGCGGCGCGAGCGCGGCGCGCGCCCCAATGTCGATCGCAAAAACCCGGATCTTCTGGTTCACGCACACTTCGCAGGCGGCCGCTGCACTCTGAGTCTCGATGCCGTCGGCGTCAGCCTGCACGAACGCGGGTATCGTGAGCAACCGACCGCCGCGCCTCTCAAGGAAACGCTGGCCGCGGCAATCGTCGAACTGACCGGCTGGGATGGCGCCGGGCCTCTGTACGATCCGTTCTGCGGTTCCGGAACCCTGTTAATCGAAGCGGCGCTTAAGGCGCTCAATGTTGCCCCGGGGCTGTCGCGCCCGAAATTCGCCTGCCGGCTCTGGCCCGATTTCGATGCGCGACTTTGGGAACAGGCTGTCGCCGAGGCCCGCGCCCGGCGGCAGACCCGACTCTCGCACCCGATTGTCGGCACCGACGTCAATGCGCACGCGATCGAAGCGGCGCGGCGCAATGCCACGCGGGCCGGCGTCGCCGAGGCGATGCAGTTCTTTGTGCGGCCGGTCGCAGAGATGGTTCCTCCGACGGACGTGCCAGGAACGCTCGTTACAAACCCGCCTTATGGCGAGCGGCTGGGGAACGAACGCGAGCTTGCGGAACTCTATCACCGGTTCGGCGCGGCGCTTTCCGATCGCTTCGCCGGCTGGACCGCCTGGGTCCTCGCGGGCAATCTTTCGCTCGCCCGGCACATCGATCTTCCCGCGAAGCAGAAAATCAAGCTCTTCAATGGACCAATCGTCTGCCGGTTATTGATGTTTGCGCCCTAGACAACATCGCCATCAGGCGCCGATGGATCGCGGCGTAGAGCGTCGCCGCGGGCGTCTTGCCGTTCGGGCTCGACCAATAGCCCTTGGCCCCCATCGCCTCGACCATCGCCTTGCAGTTCATGGGCTTGCTGGCCTCGCCCAGAACCTTGATCGCCGCCTCGATCTGGCTCAGCTTGCCATTGGTCGCGTGCGCGTTCGCCTTGGCCTTGGTCGCCTTGCCGGCTTTCTTCTTCGCTGACATTTCGTCCCTTTCGCGTTGCCGCCCGGCGACGACCGCCAGGCACAGGGACAGCCAGTTACCTCGACGCGCGCCCGGAATCCACTCGGTTTGCGGTGAATTCCGGGCTTTTCCGCAGGCGTTAGGGTGCCCGAAAATGCAGCCAGGGCGGCCCTTAAAGGGCGGTTTGGCGAGGCCTGTGGCGGGAGGGTATTTCCTGATTACCCTCCCACGCCACGCCGCGCATCGGCACATCGCCCCTCCGCGTACAATCGGGTCATGCGTTTCTTTTCGACGCGTTATCGTTCCGGCGAGGAGATTCGCGCCGGGGATCGCATTACCTGGGCCGGAAAGCCGGGACGGGTGCTGTTCGTACTTGGACGCCCCGAGGTCGTCGAGGGCTGGCGCGACCTGATGGCGCACCTTTCGGAAACCGAGAGGCAGGGATTTGCAGTTGAGACAGAGCTTGCCGGGGTCGTCTTTGAGCCTGAGGCCGACGAAGACCTGGAATTTTGCGGACGAGACGCGCCCTGACTCCGCTTGCACATCGGGGAGAGTAACTCTCGATCATCCTCACCGGCTGTTGGCTGACTGTGTCGAGGACGCCGGAGCCGTCTTGCCGGAGTCGGAATTCTCAATCTGGTCCTGATCGATGTCCGAAGACCCCGAATCTGCCCCGCCCCCTGGAGGCCGGTTGCCCAACCGCGATGACGGGTGCCTAATCAGACTGGCCGTTGTCGGCATCGGCGTCGCATCGCTTCTTTTGCTTTTGCGATTCGTCTCGTCGGAGGGGATGACGCCGGCCGCGCGCCGTGTGCCATGCAAGAACAACCTGAAGCAGATCGCGCTCGCGCTGCACAACTACTCAGACGCATATGATGGGCGGTTCCCTCCGGCGCATGTGGTCGACGCCCACGGAACACGCCTGCACAGTTGGCGCACGCTGATTCTATCGTATCTCAAACAGCAGCCACTTTACGACAAGATTGACCTTTCCAACGCCTGGGACGACCTGGCGAAGGCAAAGGCGCGCAAGACCGCGTTGAGAGTCGTTTCGTGCCCCGCGGCCGACTGTCCGCGCACCCGCACGATCTATCTCGGGGACGCGCCAACGGCTGCTTTCGCCCCGGCGAACCGAGACGACTCAGGGAGATTACAGACGGCATCTCGACTACGTTGCTGGTCTTCGAGGCCCCGGTCGATCAGGCGGTTCCGTGGATGTCGCCCTACGATGCCGACGCGGGAGTGCTGCTCAATATCGGCCCGAAAACTAAACTGGCGCACGTGGGGGGGATCAATACAGCGCTTGGCGATGGCAGCGTCCGCCTTATTTCTGAGTCAACACCGGCCGATACGCGCCGGGCGCTGATTTCGATCGCGGATGGAGACACGTTCGGGGACTGGTAAGCAGCAGTTCGTGTCGCCTCGTTCCGTGATTGCCGGGTAAGGCGACGCCCGCACCGCAGGGGAAACGGCTGGGAGAGTAACTTCCGATCACCCACCCACCCTCCCTCCCACCCTCCCTCCCTGCCTGACCCGGCGACAGCTTGGCCGGGCGCTGTGCCGCGTTAACGGCGGTCTCAAGCGGCCCTCCGCCGCGCTGTGTGACTTGCAACTATTTTCGTCCGGCTTGATAATGTGGGCTGGAGAGCACCGTTAGCAGGCGGCAGCAATTTCAGGAGAGGTCGCTTCGACCCCTGCGAATTTGCCGCCCACGGTTGCGCCGGCGGGCTGAAAGGTCGTGTCGCATGGCTCGTTCCACCTTCCCAGATCATGGCAGATGGTGTTGGCAGTCGTTCCTGAGTTCCGCGTGCGAGCGGCTGAGGGAACTCATCCGCCGAGCCGGCAGTCTCCGGGGGGCGTGTCGGCTGGCGCTGGCCATAGCGCTCGTCGCCATTCTGGTCGCGGGAAGCGCCTCGCGCGCGGTGAGCGGGATTTACACGTTCACCCAGATCGCCCGCACGGGAGGAACCATTGCGGGAGGACCCATTGCGCAGGGGGGGACGACGACCTTTGTAACTGGCCCCGCACTCAATAATGCAGGACAAGTCGCATTTACGTATGGCATTGGTTCCAGGCTTGGTCACGGCATCGGCGTAGGCGCAACGCCTGTGGCCGTCGCTGACAAAACCCCTCCGTTTGGCGGAAGCGCTGACACCTTTCCATCGATTAATGACGGGGGTGAAATCAGTTTCAGATCGGCGCTGGATTCAGGGGGCGCTGTCGTCGTCAAGGTCAACGGCAACGGGGGGATTACCACCATCGTCGATACGAATACGCACGGCGATTTTACGTCTTTACTGGCAGGTACGTCGATCAACAATGCGGGCGTCGTCGCCTTTAATGCTTTTTTCGGTTCCGAACGTGTCATTGCCATCGGGGCGGGTGGGCTACCTGCCCCATTCGTGAGGTCGGACGACTTTAATGGCTCCCTTTCGGGCGCGACAATGCAGCGTGAAAGCCCGCAATTGGGGATGGCGTTTCAGGTCCATCACAGCCTCTCCGACAGCTCGATCTGGAGAACGGTGGGTCTCTCTGCGGCTCCGATCGTAGACACCCGCGACGGCCAGTTCAGCCTTCTCAGGTCTGGCCCTTCCATTGACGACTTCGGGAGGGTGGCGTTTTCCGGCCGGCAGAGCAACGGAATCTGGGGCGTTTTCCAGGGCGACACGAATTCGATCACGACATATGCGGACGGCACCGGCCAATATGATTTCTTTTCATCCGACGTGGCGAGCAGCACGGCAGGGGTGGCGTTCATTGCAACGTTGGACTTGGGACAGGGAGAGGGAGTTTTTTTAGGACCGAATCCCAACACAGACCGGCTGCTTACCCTCGGGGACACCCTTCAGGGATTTCCCTCGACGGTAACGGCCGTAGAGTTCGGGTCCGAGGCGTTCAATAATCACGCCCAACTGGCGATGCGCGTGCATTTCGACAACGGTGTCACTCGAATCATTCGGGCAGATCCCCTGGCAGTGACGCAGGTGCTCTCCAGCGACCTGGAGATTTCCGGGGCCCTCAAATCGGTTCAAGGAGCTTCGTTCAGCCAGCAGATCGACGCTCCGACGGGGCGACACGAACTGGCCTTTGATTTCCTGTTCCCCACCACCACCGGCAGGCTGTCCATCAGTCTGGGGGGGATCGAAGTGGCCAGTTTCGATGCGCCCGCGACCCTGCGGAACGACTTCGCCACCGTCCACATTCCCGTGGACATCGACCGCCTGTTCCCGCGTTTGCCCCCGGGAACGCATCTCGCTCTCGAGTTTTTCCTGGACGGCGCCGGGACCGAGTCGGGGGTGCTGCTGGACAACATCTTGTTTCCCGGCGTGTCGAATGGCGGCTTCCAGGCGGGCGACTTGCGGGACTGGGAAGCGGTTGCTGCCGCCGGCGGGGGGACCGGATTGGCGGTCAGGCCTGGTGCGCACGATTCCGTTCCCGAGCCTTGCAGCCTGATGGTGTTCGTGGTGCTCGGTTTGGCAGCTACGTTGGGCCGCCGTTTTGGCGGTCGCGATTAGCGAGGCCACGAGCGTCACGCCTGCGTGGCTCGGGCAGATTAAGGTGCGCCATTGGAGGCCGTTTTTCGCTTCCCCCGGGGCCTGTCTCGGTTCGGAAATGAAAGAAATTGACCGTCCCCTTCGTGCGCGCAACGCGCACCCCGAGCGCAGCCGGCACTCGTCCGCGTGGCGTCTGCCGGTTATTGATGTTTGCGCCCTAGACAACATCGCCGTCAGGCGCCGACGAACCATCAACTCCGCGGCCCACCGGCATCCCGTGCACATTAGCCAAACGGCCGCACAGGCCGGGTTGACAAATCTGCGTCGCCATCGGAAGGTGAGATGACTCGCCCCGCCTTCGTGGTCACGCACATGGGAGCAAGTGCGTGAGGGGCGGTCGAGTGAAAGGTATCGAGCGCGAAGGAAGTCGTTGTAAGGAGCATCATGCCATTTGATTCCGGCCTGCAGCGTAAGATCATGGGGCGGTTCGCCACCGGCGTCACGGTGGTTACAACGGGTGTCGAGGGGCGGCACGGCGGCCTGACGGCGAATGCCGTCTGCTCACTGTCGCTCGACCCGCCCCTGGTGCTGGTGGCGGTTGACAAGAAAGCCGGCAGCCACGCCGAATTGCGCGAGCACCGCTATTTTGCGCTCAATATTCTGGCCCTCGACCAGCAGGAGATTTCGCAGCGGTTTGCGAAACCGGGCCCCAAGGATTTCACGGGCCTGAAATGGAAAACGGCCACGACCGGGGCGCCGATCTTCGAGGGCGTTCTGGGCTGGCTCGACTGCCGGGTGGCCGAAATTCTACCCGGCGGCGATCACGATATCTTCGTCGGCGAAATCGTCGCCGGAGAATTGGGCGACGAGTCGCCGCCGCTATTGTATTTTTCCGGCGGGTATCGCCGACTGGCGGACCAGACGGTGACAAATGCCGGTCCGACAGGTTGATTCCGGCGTCAGGTCACGATAGCGCGGGCCGAAAAACAATCGCAGCCCGGCTGCTCTGAAGCGGGCCGGGCTGCGAGGGTGGATTCGCGCGAGGGACGGTTAGCCTGCGCTCATCTCATCTGCGAGTCTTGCTGTCATGTTCTCTGATTTCGAGCCTCCTTGCCTGTTCAGGCTGCTGTTGACCATGCGACATTCGAAGCGATTCACTGGCGGGCCTATCCCACCGTCACGGCGACCTTGCGGGCAACCGCCTGTTTGATTTTCGGAAGCGTCAGCTTCAAAACGCCGTCTTTGATCTCGGCCCGAATGCCGTCGCGGTCGATTTCATTCGGCAGAGTGAACGAGCGCTCGTAATCACCGATACCGTATTCTTCGTAACCCAGTTCGTGCCCGGCCGGCGTTTCAGCCGCGACGGCGCCGCGCAGCGTCAGCACGTTCTTCTCAATGGTCACGTCGACGCCCTGCTCATCGACCCCGGGCACGTCGGCAATCAGCAGCAGCGCCTGCTCGGTCTCCACGATGTCGACGAACGGAATGTACACCTTTCGGGCCCGGGTGCGTTCGCTCCCCTGGGGCGTCTCTGATTCCTGCTTGGCCACGGTGGCCGTTTCATGTTTCACTTCAGGCTGCATGATTCTTCTCCTCAGGATCTGTCTTGTTGCCTGTGTCGGGAACCGGCTGGCTACGCCGGCTTCACCGTGACTTTGCGCGGTTTGAGCGACTCGGGACGCGTCATGGTGACTTTCAGCACTCCCCTGTCGTACGTCGCTTCGGTCTTCGACGGATCGACCTCGAATGGCAGCTTGATCTCGCGCGTGAATTGTCCGGTGGGACGCTCGCGGCGATGGAAACTTTCGCCGTTCCGCACGGCTTCGGCAGCCCGTTCGCCCGTGATGGTGACCATGTCGCCGGTGACGGAAACATCGACCTTGTCGGGCGTCACGCCGGGAACCTCAAGCGTCAGTACGAGGTCATTAGGGCCGACGTACAGGTTGATCGGGGGGTAATCCCTCGAGGGAATGCCGGTGTAGGCCCGAGCGCCTGCCAGCAGACGATTCATTTCGTGCTGCAACTGGCCAATCTCGCGCCACGGGTCCCAAATGCGGCCACCAAAGCGACTGAGCAGGTTCATTGCACTCTCTCCTTTCCTTTCGGGGCTGTCGGATGCTTACGCGGCGAGTGAAATTTCGCAAAGGGTGTGCCGATGCATAAGGCCTTCCACCCGATCCGACCTAACCTCAGCGATCCGCGCCGGAAGTCGGATCTCAGTGAGAGTCATAAGCTAATAATCTACAATTGATAACAACTCTTGGACCATCTCAGCGCCGGATACAGAGAACACAAATTAGGGCTTGTTCAATTCTCTTCGAACACGGCTTTCACCGTCGAGAGGAGCTGTCGATTTGGCAGATCCATGTCGAGCGTATTAAATCCGAGGTCAGCCAGTATGGCAGCCATCGTTTGACAACGCCAAAACTGCCAAATAGGCAGCATCGCGGTTCGGGGCCGGTTGCGCGTCGCAGGCAAAGTGTGCCTGCCGCAAACTCATTTCGCCCGTTCGGAAGCTAACCGAGGCCCATCCTGCAACAACCTCGCAGGGTGGGCCATCCGATAATTGAGGCGGCACTATCGCATCGCCGGGCATGGCGCGGCATTGCTCCGCGCCGGGTTACAAGGATGGACACCCGCTTCGCAGGTTCTGAGCGTCTGGCAGAGCGTCGCCGCCGCCGTTTGGCGGTCGAGGCCGACGAAATCGCCCTGCGCGAAGGCGCCGTGGAACCCCTGGAACTCGCCTCTGCGGGAAACACCCGGCGATTCGCACATGGTGGTTCGGCCGAGACTCGGCCAGTCGCTCAGACGGCCATTTCCCCGCTGCCGGTCGAAAGGCTCATTCCCACTGCGTGGTGGAAGTACCTCGCAGTCGGGATCGGTTTGGGGGCGCTGGCCGCAGGTACCGTCGCGGCAGGCTGGTACGCGCCTCAATGGTCAGAAGCGGCCGGCGTCAGCTTTGCCCGTGTGCTTTCGACGGGTGAATCGCGCGCGACCGACTGGCTGGCCAGCATGTTTCTGTTGCTCGCCGCGCAACTCGCTCTGATCAACTGGTGGGGCCGCTCGCGGAGCCTCAAAGATTTTGACGGCCGGTATCGGCTGTGGATGTGGACCGCGGCCGCGTGCCTTGTGACCAGCTTTTGTGCGGCGACCGGCGGACATCGGCTGCTGGGCGATCTCGCTGAGGGCTATGTGCCAGCGCACTTCCGGCGCAAGGAAGCACTGTGTTGGCTGGTTCCCGTGGCACTGATCGCGATGCGATTGTTTCTGTCGCTGCGGCGCGAAATGCTCGCGTGCGGGCCCAGCCGCTGGCTCTTGTATGTGTCTGCAGCCGGCTACGTCGGCGCAGCCTCTTTGGAACTCGATGCGTTGCCGCAGGTTGCCGGACGGGTGCGCGAAATCACCTTTCAGGCGATGTGCCTGGCCGGACATCTGGGGCTGTTGATGAGCATGTGGCTGCATGCCCGGCACGTGTGGCATCGAACGGCCGACCCGAGCGCCGCGCCATCCCGGCGGAGCTGGATACCACGCCCGCACCTCAAACTTCCGCGCCTCGCGCTGACGCGCAAGCCGTCGCACAACCCAGACCCCGACGAGGGACAGGCGGTCGAGCGGCGTCGGGCGACAAAGCGCCGCACGAGCCAGGCATCTGACACTCAGCCCGAAGAATCCGACGCGCGACCCGACGAACCGGCCCCGACGCCGCGCGCGGGCGATGCGGCGCGCCCGGCGGCCGTCGCAGCGCCCCCTGAACCGGCCCGGGTCGATCGGTCGGCGTTTGACGAGCGCGATTCCAGTGACGTTGAACCGGTCAGCGAGCCAGAGCCGCTGGGTGACGAGCCAACGTTCGAAAAGCCCGACCTGCGAGGCTTAAGCAAGAAGCAACGGCGCCGGATGATGCAAGAGCTGCGCGACCGCGAGCGGGCGGCCCGGCAGTCGTGAGAGGCTCGGAATGACGCGCTTGCGGATGGCGTTATTCTGGCGCGGGTGCGCTACGCGCCGGCGGCAGGGCGCGCGAATTCTCTCTTCAGACTTTCCCGCCGCGTCGCACTGGGTGTATCCTGTGAACCGCGTCGGCCTTCGTTACGTTAGTCACGGCGCGGGATGATGACATGTCGATTCATGAAGACTGGCCCAACCTCGAGGGGCCGCAACGCCGTTCCAGCAGCGCATCGCGGTGGCTGGTTGCGGTGGGAATAATCGGCGGAATTTGCCTGCTGGTTTGCTGCGGGGGAGTGTTAGGCGTCGGCTGGTGGGTCAGCCACCTGGTCGAAAACGCGGCGATTGAAGACCCCGAAAAGGTCCGCGAATTGAGCCGGCAGATCGTCGAGATCGACGTGCCACCACAGTTTGAACCGGTGCAGGGTTCCGACATTATGTTCTTTCGAATGGTATCTTACCGGCACAAAACCGAGCCTGAAGGAGAGCTGACTCTGGTGGAAGCGAACCAGCAGGCGGGCGCCCACGACTTTTCGATCGACGACGAGCCGGCTGATTTGTCGCCAGCCGGCGAAGGGCAGGCAGAGGGCGATTCGCCCGAGGCAGAGAACTCAGACGCAGACGCGGTGCATTATGAGACGCGCGAATTTGAAGTCGCCGGCAGCCCTGTTACGTTTGAGGTGGGCGCGTACAAGTCAGACGCCGGCCATCCGCTGCGCAGCGTTTCGGGAAGCTTCCGTGGGAGAAGGGGCCAGGTGACGTTGAGCGTTGTGGCGCCCGAAGATGAGCTGAACGACGCGGCGCTGGAGCGGCTGATGAAATCCATTCGTATCCCCAAATAGCCGGAGCACTCAGATGTCGACCCAAGACGAATGGCCGCAGCGCGAACCACAAAAGCAGGGCATGAGCACGGCGGCGAAAGTGCTTTTGACGCTGGGGGTGATCGGGGGGATCTGCGCGCTCCTGTGCTGCGGAGGAATGTTCCTTGTCGGCTGGCAATTCCAGAAGTTCGCAAAGAACGCGATGGTCGACGACCCCGCGGCGGTTCGTCAGCGGACCGACCAAATCGTCACGCTCGAAGTTCCACCCGGTTTCGAGCCGAAGCAAGCATTCGATTTCGTTCTCATGCGGGGTGTCGTCTACACCAAAGGGGCCGGTGACGATGCCCTGCTGGTACTGATGGAGTTCGGCAATCAGATGATAGGCAACCAGCAACAGCAGCGCGAGCAGATGCGTGAGACATTGCGCCAGCAGCAGGCGCAACGCGGCGGCGGCTTCCCAGACCTGCAAGATCGCGAAACCGAATCGCGCGAGTACACCGTCAAGGGCGAAAAAGCCAGCTTTGAATTCGTGAAAGGGACAACCCGCGAGGGAAAGGCGATGCGCGAAGTGAGCGGCTCTTTCCTTACGCAAAACGGAGTCGCCATGCTGATGCTGAGGGTGCCCGCAGAAGAGTACGACGAAGCGGCCGTCGTGAAGATGATCGAATCGATCGGCGACCCACACCAGCCGGGCGAGGTTTCGGTGGAACAACCCGTCTCGGGCGACGCTCAAGCGCCGGCAAACGATCCCGCGGTAGAAGCAAAGCCTGATTGAAGCCGTAAAACGCTGGAGGCGATTGCCCGTGCCGGCCGAAACCTGTGTTTGATCGCCGGCCGATCACTTTCGGCCCGCTCGGGCATTTTCGCGGGTCCGGCCGTTCGCAGGCGAAAAACCTTGGCTCGTCCCGATGCGGGTTACGCCCTGATCATGCTGGCGGCGATTGCCGCCGCGGTCGTCGTGCAGAAGGTCTCAAGCAACCGGCTGCCCTTGCCGGGGCGACAGCGCCTCGCCCTGGGCCTGGGCGCATTCTGTGGTGCGATGATCGGCGCCAAGCTTCCCTTTCTGCTGGCCGACTGGCCCGGGCTGCTCTCGGGCCGCGCCTGGCTCGATAACGGCAAGACGATTCTGTTCGGAATGGCCGGCGGGTATCTCGGCGTCGAGATTGTGAAGGCGGTGCTGGGTATTCGCATGAAGACGGGCGATTCGTTCGCCGCGCCGGTCGCCGCCGCGATCGGCATCGGCCGGCTGGCGTGTTACCATTCGGGCTGTTGTTATGGGGTCGCCACGCAGCTTCCCTGGGGGGTCGATTTCGGCGACGGCGTGTGCCGACACCCGACGCAGCTATACGAGGCGGGGTTTCACCTCGCGGCGGCGGCAACGCTCGTTACGCTCGCGCGTTGCGGAGCGCTTCGCGGGCAACTGATCAAGCTGTATTTCATCGCCTACTGCGTCTTTCGCTTCGCGACCGAATTCATTCGGCCGGAACCGCGGCTGTGGCCAGGGTTGACGCTCTATCAGTGGGGGGCGCTGTGCTTGATCGGGGTCTTCGCCGGGCTATGGATCCACGACGCTCGAACCATCGCCGCGGCGTCGCCCGAGCCGTGAGGTCTGGGACAATGGTGCGAACCGGCGATTTGCACTGTCATGGTCCCTTCGGCTGCCGACTGGCGCCGCTTCGCGTATACTGAACTGGCGAACGCGGTTGGCGCGAGTGGCCCTTGGGTTGACGAAACGCTCGAAGGGGAGCCGGTGATGTTGCGAGTCGATGGAGAAGTCGAAAACCCGTGTGAGTTCAGTTTTGCCGATCTGCAGACGATTCCTGTTGCCGACCAGGTGCCCGACGTCAGTCGGTTCCACCCGCAACGGCCCGGCGATGGTGTGACGCTCGAGGGGCTGCTCAAGCGGGTGCGGCCCAGGCCTTCGGCGACTTATCTGACGTTGCACGCGACGGCCGACAACTTTCACGCCAGTGTGCCGCTGGCGGCCGTCCGCGGCGAGGGAATTGTGGTGTACCGCCTGAACGGCGGGCCATTGCCCGCGAAAAACGGCGGACCCATTCGGTTTCTGATCAAAGACCCCGCCGCCTGCCACACCGCCGAACTCGACGACTGCGCAAACGTTAAATTCGTCGATCGAATCGAGCTGACGGCCGGCAAAGGGCTCGACAACCGGCCGGGGACGGAGGAGGAACATAGGCGGCTGCACGCCGGCTGACGGCCGGGCCAGGAAAGCTGTGTTTGTGTCTCTGCTGCCGAGCTCACCGGCCTGATTCCAATGGTCATGCGTTTTCTGGTTCCATTGCGGTATGCGTGGGCGGCGCCGGCGTCGCTTTTGGGGTTCGTTGCAGCAGCGGCGGCCCTCTCGACGGGTGGGCGAGTGCAGGTCGTGCGCGGCGTGCTTGAAGTACATGGCGGCGTCGTCTCGTGGTATCTCCGCGGCAGGCTGCCGTTTGTCGGCTGCTGCGCCGCGATGACGCTGGGGCACGTGATTCTCGGTCGTGACGAAAACTGCCTGATCTGCTCGCGCGACCACGAGCACGTGCACGTGCGGCAGTACGAACGCTGGGGCCCGTTCATGATTCCGGCTTATTTCGCCGCCGGATTCTGGCAGTGGTGGCAGGGCCGCCATCCCTACCTCGACAACCCGTTCGAGCGCGAGGCGTATGCCGACGGGTGACATGCGGGTGGTGCCGAGCGTGAATGCGGCGCCGCCGCGAGTTCGCAGGCCGGTTCCGTCAATCGAATCGATGGAAATCCGGCTGTCGAGATGTTGCCGAATCGCCACATTATGCGCGGTGCGCGAACCGTGCGGATTTTTCTTGACCAACGCGAAAGACGACGTAGGTTTTGCATAGCGGCGGATTGCAGCAATTCCCGTCCACCCGCCGCAGTCTGAATGACGATTCGGGCCCGTCGCTCGACGGACGATCGTTTTGCCGTCACATCGTGGGGGGTGAACTATGCGTGGGAATCTGTGGTCATTGCGGGGATCGTCCGCGCAGAGCGAGATTGCGTCCCCCGGGGCTGGGCCGGTCGCCCGGCGAATCGTGCAGGTCGGGCTGCTTCTGGGCTTATGCCTGACGCCGTCTCTCTCGGCGGAAGAAGCGCTGCCCGTCAACAAGATCGAAGAAGACTGGGAAGTGGTCATCGGCGAGCCGAACGCCGACGAAACCGCGCCGCAGTTGTACGTGGTTACGACGCCCACGGGAGACTTGAGCGGCCAGTACGCGGTGTTTGAGATCAACAACGTAACGCTGCCCGACTTCTACGGAGGGGGCCTGCAGTTCCAGACCTGGTGGGACGACCAGGCGACGGGCGAGGCGCATCACGACGACTTCAGCTCGCTGGCGACCGCGGGCGAAACGATCAAGTTCACGATCAGCATGCGGGTTTGGGGCGACGGAACCATCTCGTACCGCGTCAAGAACGGCCAGTCGCAAACGTGGGGTACGTTCGGCGCCGATTACTCACTTTGGATTCGGCGGCAATCTGACCTCACCAATTTGAGCGGTTACAGCCCCGAAACGTCCGCTCGGTTTTCGCGCGTCGGGTTCGGGCGCGGCCGCGTCTCGAAGTTTCAAATCAAGCAGGTGCGATACTACAACGCGAACGATTCCACCCAGACGCTGTTGAACACCGACGACACCGTTCGCGACGCGCAGATCGACGAGCCGACGTGACGTGAGGCGATAGCTGACTCGCGATTCGATTCGTTCCTCATCCCACACGTCTGCCGTTCGCAAGGAGACTCCAACATGATCTGCACGCATCACAAACCGTTTCGATCGAACACCTGGCAACACCGCCGCGGAAATATCGTGGTTCTGTCAGCGGGATTTCTTGTCGGCCTGATGGGGCTGGCGGCCTTCAGCGTCGATCTTGGCTATATCGCGCTCACCCGATCGCAATTGCAGGTGGCCACCGACAGCGCCGCGCTGTCCGCAGCCTGGCAGCTTGGGCCAGGGCTCAACCCGGGCAATAATCCGTCGCAGGAGACGGTCTCAACCAACGCGAAGAACTCGGCCGTATCGGTCGCCGCCTCGAACCGGGCCGGCGACAAGCAATCGGTCTATATCAGCCCGTCGGGCGACATGCAGTTCGGCAAGCGCTCCTGGAATGGGGAGACGGGGGGCTGGCAGGATAGCTGGGGAACTCAGCAGTACAATTTGGTGCGCGTGACGGCCAACCGCGGGCGCGGCGCTTCGGGCGCCGGAGATGCCGCGCTTCCGCTGTTCTTCGCCCGCGCGCTGGGGCACAACTACGCCAACCTGTCGGTCTCATCGACCGCGGCGCTGTTGCCCGGCGCGGGTTTTCAGATCAACGGGGCCAATTCCACCACCTGCGAGCTCCTGCCGATCGCGTATGACGAACCGAGCTGGAACGCCCTGATGGCTGGCGCCGGGCCCGATAACTACTCGTACCACAACGGCGGCGTCAGTTCGGGCAGCGGCGACGGTATCAGGGAAATCGACCTGTATCCCTATGGCAACCAGTCTTTGACTCCGGGCAACCGCGGAACCGTCGACCTCGGCAGCCCCAACAACAGCACCGCCGATCTGTCGCGGCAGATCCTCTACGGCGTCAACGCGCAAGACCTGGCATACTTCGGCGGCAAGATTGAAGTCCCGCAGGGGGGCTACCTGTCGCTCAATGGCGACACCGGTATCAGCGCCGGCATCAAGGACGAGCTGACAGCGATTATCGGTCAACCGCGGGCGATCCCCATCTTTCGCGATGTGAGTGGGCCAGGCAACAATGCCCAGTTTGAGATTGTGAAGTTTGTGGGGATCCGCATCATGTACGTCAAGTTGACGGGGGGCAATAAGACGGTGGTCGCGCAGCCCGCCCCGCTGATCAGCTCCAGCGTCATCTCCGGCAACTCGGCGAACGTCACCGACTTCATTTGGACGACACCGAAGCTGGTGCAATGAGGCCTCACGCTGCCCCGGCGTCCGGCAACTCCGCCGGGCAGCGAGGGTCACCGCCGAGTCGAACACCCCGGCCGTCGCAAGGCGGCCGGGGTGCTTTGTTGGCTTTGGCGCCGGGCCTCAGCCGCCCTCGACGCTTTCTCGCGCTGCCTGCCCGAAAGACGCCGACTCGCGACTTAGCGCACCGCGGCTCTCTCGCGATACAGCCGCTCGACATCGGCGACAGTCACCGTGATTTCGCGAACGAACCCGGTGTGCGAACGCTCGTAACCGATCTTCGCAGCCTTTTCAGGGCTTTCGTGAACGGCCCGCGCCAGCCATTCTTTATCGGCCACGGTCAGGTTTCCCAGGGCCGGGTCCCAGAGCGTGCGTGTTTCCATGACCAACGTTTCGCGGCGCGGGTCGTAAGCATCTTCGGCAGCCATAATCGGTGCAATGTTGAGAATTGCCGGGACAAAGGCCCCCGGAGCAGGTGAAATCTATTGAACTGGGGGGCCGAACCCCGCCTGCATCTGCAGAACCATCTCGACCAGCTTCGCCACCCCCCGGGCCTGCTCGGTGGAAATCAGGGTTCTGACGCGCAAACCCCGGGGCTCGGCTGCCAGCGACAGCCCGATGAACGAGGGCTTGAGGTCCAGCCCTTGAACCATTTCCGCGTTGACAGGCACAAACGGCAATGCGCCGCTTTCAGCCACGATTCGAATCACCTGCCCGATCGTGCCGGGCAGGTCGAAGAGCACCATCAGATTCGCTTTCTCCCCCAGTCGGTCGTAAACGCCTTTGAACGCAGGCTGCTCGCCAGCCGGGGGCTGTTTGCCTGATAGCGCGTCGAGCACGGATTGCATCGCGGCCTTTCCGCCCCCGGTGGTCTGCACCGCCTTATCCGGCAGGTACACCAGTCGCGAGACCATCCCTTCCGGACCATACACCCCTTCGGTAAAGCGGCCGATGATTTCAGCGGCGAAGGGTTCAGCGTCGTCGCCGGCCGCCAATGTGACCTTGACCACGTCGGCAGCCACCTCGCCGAACTGCTCCCCCGCTTCTTTCACTTCAGACGACGCTTTGACCGTGGCGCCCGTCTCGATCTTGCCTTGCGCTTTAATCATCTTGTTGGTCAGCTCGCGGAGCTTCGCGGGCTGATCGAGATCGCTGATCGATACCGTCCGCAATGCCCCGTCTTTCAACGCGCCCAGTACAAACGACGAGGCGGTGGCCCCGTATTTCAGTTTTTTCAGTTCATCAAGGGCCGCTTTCGCCTGCTGCCCCTTCTCCCCCTGGGCCGGGTTACCGGCAAACCGGGCCCCTAGGTCGGTCAGACCGAAGAAATCGCCGAACAGCCCCAGATACCCCAGCGCGCCTGCCGGCATCGATTTCAAAAGCGCTAGCGTCCCGGGCGGGCGGTTCTGCAGCAGCTTGTCGGATTGCGAATCGGCCGCCACCCGCACCAGGTCTTCGAAATACACTCCTTCCTTCGAGAACGTCGCGGCAATGGTGCAACTTTGGGCATCATCGAGACCTCGCGACACCAGTTCCATCAGTTCCCGCAGCACGTCGCCGAATGCGCTCGTATTCATCCCGGGGGCGCCCGGCAAGTTGTCGAGGCCTTGTGCAACCTGCTCTTTCAGCTCCTCGAGGTCTTCGCGATGAACAGCGACCAGCCGCGGAACGTGAATGAATACCGACACGTCTCCCTGGTCGAAAAGCGCCGCGCTGTCTGCCTCAATCAATGCCGAAATTGACTTTCCCTCTCCCTTGATGCGCGCCGCCGTGCGGTCTGACGCGTCGGCATCTTTGCTGTACACCCCGAACTTGCCGAATTCCATGAACCTGTCGGGTGCTCCCGCTGACTGCCGCATCTGCTTTAGATCTAATGCCGGAATCAGAAATACGACGCCCGGCCGTTGACTCGCCGGCCGGGGGTACATCGCCACCCACCAGTCGGCGGCCGGGTCAACTCCCCCCAGCGTCGGGTTCAAAATCAGCTTTCCCGCCTCAGCCGTCAGCGACTGGAACTGATCCCCGATCCCAGGCTCAACTTCTTTCAGCCAGGCCGAAACTTTTTCGCGGGTATCGGCGGGCGACTTCAACCGGATGACGATCCCCGCGTCGGTCGAAACGGCATCCAGAGGGTTCTCGGCGAATAGCAGCCGTGGCCCACAGGTCACCAGGAGCAACAGGCCAACGATCATTCGAAATGGGCGGCGCATACCGCAGTCCTTCGCGTTGAATATCGAGAAACGGAACCAAACACCCGCCGGCACCACAATTCCCGCGGACTTCGGTTGGTGGAAGTATAGGGAAGAGCCGGCCCAATTGAAAATCACCCGAGCCTGTGTCGGTGCCGCCGCCGATCAAATCAATGACTGACGAATGATATTGCACCGGGACGCGCCGACGGCCGATGCGATTGACTCGACGTTCGACCCGCACCGTTCATCAACTGATCACATGCTCGCGCGAGCCGGGCAGTTTTCCGGTGGCATTGCGGGGGTCGACGATCAGTCGTCCGTGTGCCAGAACCAGCCCCCAGTCGACCGCCGAATGGTCGGTGACGATCAACACGCAGTCCTGGGCGGCTAGGTACTCGGCCGTCAACGCCTGGCTGGCCATCCGCAAATCATGCTTGCGCGTGCGCGAGAGCTGCGGCACGTGCGGATCGTGATACGACAGCACGGCCCCCAGGTGCAGCAGCTCTTCGATGATCTCAAACGCCGGCGACTCGCGCGAATCGTCGACGTCTTTCTTATACGCGATGCCGATGATCGCAATCTTTGCCCCCTGCACCGCTTTTCCGCTGCGATTGAGGCCCCGCATGACCTGCTCGACCACGTACGAAGGCATCCGCGCGTTCACCTCGCCGGCCAATTCGATGAACCGGGTGTTCAAACCATAGCGCTTGGCGAGCCACGTCAGGTAGAAGGGGTCGATCGGTATGCAGTGACCTCCCAGACCGGGGCCGGGGTAGAAGGGCTGAAAGCCGAATGGTTTCGTCTTCGCCGCTTCGATCACCTCCCAGATGCTCAGGCCCATGCGGTCGAACAGAATCTTCATCTCATTGACCAGGGCGATGTTCACCGCGCGATACGTGTTTTCAAGAATCTTGCAGGCCTCGGCGACCTCCATCGACGAAACGGGAACAACGCGAGGCACCGCCTGCTCGTAGAGCGCCACGGCCAGCGCCAGCGATTCAGCGTCCATGCCTCCCACCACTTTGGGAATCGTCGACGTCGAATAGTTCGGGTTGCCCGGGTCTTCACGCTCGGGGCTGTACGCCAGAAAGAAATCGACCCCCGCACGCAGCCCCGAGCCCTGCTCGAGAATCGGCTGCAATACCTCTTGCGTCGTGCCCGGGTAGGTGGTGCTTTCCAGAACGATCAACTGCCCGGCCCGCAGATGGGGCGCGAGATTGCGGCCCGTGCCTTCGATGAACGACAAGTCGGGCTCGCGATATTCATCGAGCGGCGTCGGGACGCAGATCGAGACCGTATCGACTTCGCGAATCCGGCTGAAGTCGCACGTCGGCTCGAATCGGCCGTCTTTGACCAGCTCGGCGACGCGCGCATCGGGAATGTGGCCGATGTAACTTTTCCCCGCCTTCAGCGAATCGACCTTCTTCGCATCAACGTCGAACCCCGCAACCCGAAAGCCCTTTTGGTGAAACAGATTGGCCAGTGGCAGGCCGACGTAGCCCAGGCCGATCACGCCGACCCGCGCCGTCTTTTTCCTGAGCGATTCGTGCAATCGTGCGGCGGCGGGCGACAGTCGTAGCTCACGCTGGACGGAATTTTCAGGTATTGCTGTTCGAGCGGCAGGATCACGTTTCACTGTCGTTGCATCCATCTGAGAATATTCCTGGTGGTTTGCCCGCCAAGGGGACTAGGGCTCGCACGCAGGGGCTTTCAAACGAAACCAATTCTGGCGTGTCGGCCCTTTACTATCCCCGATCTCAAGTCGGCTGACGAGTCGAAATTCAACCGCGGGGCGTCGGATTTGCTTTAGAAGTCGTACCACAGCCCCACCCCCACAAGCTGTTCGCTCCGTCCCAGAAACTCCCAGGGAAGCGATTCTCCCACCGTGTATTGCAGGCCGATGCGAAACAGCCGGTCGCCGCGCCAGGCCCAGCCGGCCATGAGCGTGAAGTCTCCTCCCCAATCGACCTCTTCGCGCAAATAGGCGTTCATGGCGATAAACGGCGCCCCGCCCCAGCCGGTCGGGTGCGTCGGCGCGTACTCCCACCCGAGCTGCAATTCCCACGGCTCGGCACCACCATCGGTGATGAAGGCATACCCTACTTCGCCATACAGGCGGAGGTCCGGCGAGGCAAAGTACCCGGCTCCGAAAACGAGGGCGTCGCGGCGATAGTTGATCCGTTGAAACCCGGGGTTCGCCAGCAGGTATTCATCCCCCACGTGCGAGCTGACGTGATAATAGGCCAGCTTCGTCTGCCACGGGCCTCCGCGCCAGGTCAGCGGCACGCCGGCCCGAAAATCGACGGCGTTCAATTCGAGTTGCTGCGCCTGAAGTCGGGGAAACGCCGCGGCTTCGACGTCGAGTTCCCACCCCTGAGGATCAAATGGGTCGCGCGTTCCGAACCGCAACAACCCCACGCGGGCCCCAAGGGTCGAATCGTTGACCCAGGTTTTGCTGTAGGTGTCGTACAGCCAGGCGTACCCCAGCCGCGGCTCTTTCGTCCCGGCGAGGTACGAGTGCCACAACAGTCCCGCCGGCAGAATTTGCCATTCCCAGGGCTGACACACCGGGTCGAGATAGCCGTCGACGGCCGACTCAAAAAAAGGCGTCGTTTGCGCCAAGAGTGACGGCCAACCGACAGCCGCGCTGACCAGCGCGAGCGCCGCGACCGCTCGGAATCGTCGATGGGTCAAACGCCGCACGTCGCGCCTCAGAGATGAGCAGCCTCGCCTCGGCCGGCCGCGAAACCTGTTGTTGTGCAGAATGCCGCCGCGATTCGGGCCGCCGGAATCGCGCCTGAGAGCGGCGGGGAGAATACCAGAAGCTCGAAAAACCGCCAAATCGGCTTTTGTCGCTAAATCCGATGCGACAACTCCCCGGAGGTCGGACCATTTGATCCCCGAACACGGCGGTCACAGCCGGGCGACCTGGATTTTCGGCAGGATTGCGTCCATCTTTCGCGGGCGACCTGCCTGGAAATCCAGTCGGAGGTTATGAACCATGTGGCGGCGGCTGCTGCTCGCTACAAGCCTGTTTGACCTGCTTCCTTGGTGGGGCGCCGTGGGCGTGCTGTTGGCGCTCGCCGCCGGGTTTTACGTGGCGGCGAAATACCTGTTCCATCGCATGCACCGCGAGATCGTACAGTCAGTCGTCGAGCAGGGCGCCCCTCTCGCTGATGCGCTGGTCAGCGTGCATTCGGCCGAACCGGCCGAAGTTCCCAGCGAGCCGGCGTTCGACGACGACCCCGACAATGAAAACTACAACCCCGATCTCGACGGCAACCTCACCGCCGACGAAGTCGACTACTACGGGATCGGCGCGACGATCGCGCCCGAAGACCCGACAGCCGAGTGGCATCCCGAAGCACTCTCGCTGGTCAGCGCCGATTTCGAGCCGCAGGAAGAACTTGAAGCGACCGATCAGACAGACCTGCTGCACACGGTTGAAATTCTGCGGGGGCGCAAATTCGCGCGGCTGCGAAACGAATCGGTGGCTGGCGCGCAACGGCTGCGAATGCTCTTCGCGGTGACGAAACGCCTGCGCGAGGCGAAGTTCGCCTGCCACTTCAACTACTTCGGCCGCGTCACGCTGCCGGCGGGCGTATTGATGCCAGGCTGAGTCTTTCTGCCCGCGCGTCGCGACTGCGCTTGGGTTACGTGGCCACCGTGGGCGCATAAAGGCGAATGTGCAGCGCCTGGGCGGCACGCTTCAATTCGCTGTCAAGTGTGGCCAGAGGCAATCGTCGGCGCATCGCAAGCTCGATGTAGGCCGCGTCGTAGGCGGACAGCCCCTGCGTCCGGGCATGGCTCAGTGTGACTGACCACGCCTGTGTTGCCGTTGAGTCATCAATTTCGATCGGTAAATTCTGAATGTAGCCGACGAAGGCGGTCGCTTGAGCTTCTGTGCTGCGTTTGCGGCGTTCACCCATAAGGAGGGTATTGGCCACTTCGAGGGGCCAGTGGGCGGGAACAATTGCCTGTGCCCCAGCGAGGCTTTGCGCCACCGAGTCGGCCCATACATCGGCTTCGTCCGAGAAATACCACGCGAAGACCACAGAGCAGTCGAGGACGAATTGCTCTGGCTGGGGGGTGGGGCGCGTTGGGTCCTTCTTGCGGCGAGGCATCAGAACCGTCGCCCTTCCTCACGCAGCGCCCGGAGGCTGACACCCTTCCCCAGGCGCGGGCCCGACCGGTCGCGCTGGGCCAGCATTTCCGACACGACTTGCCGCACGTCAGGTTGAGCACTCTCGGGAGGCGAGATCAGCATCGCCACCGGTTTTCCACGCCGGGTAATCAGGATTCTTTCCCCGCACTCGACTCGCGCGAGTAACCGCGTCAAATGCGTCTTTGCTTCGAACGTTCCAATGGTCGTCATCGCGCCCATCCAATCTGGCTAGTCAATATACCTAGTTTATCATGGCCGGCGGGAATGGCAAGGGCCCGCAGAGCGTTTCGCCGGCCGCACTTTGCGTCTCCCTGCGAACAGACTTCTGCCACGCATCATCACAGGCAACCGTTCACGCGCTGCCGCGCAACGGATTCCCGCCATCGGGCAATCGACCAGCGTTCCCGACGGCCCGCCGCCATCAACTGGCCAGCCTGAGGGGCGGGCGCTCGTCAACGCGAGCACGCGGCGTTTCGTCCCTCAGTTCCAGCTTCCGCAGGCGATAGAGCGCTTCTTCCATGACGAGATGGCTGCAATTGATCACTTTGGCCAGAATGGCCATCAAGAGCATCTGAAAGCCAGCCAGCAGAAGCACGCCCGACAATACCAGCGACGGTACGTGGCCGCCCGCGGCCTCTCCAGAGAGGCTGCGATAGACAGCGTAAATTCCCGCCAACAACCCGAAATTGATCGTGATAATGCCCGCACCGGCAAATACCACGGTCAGACGATACAACGAATAGGTCACCAGCATCGTGCCGAGCTGACGCCGGATATAGGCCCCGATATTCGAGAACAGCCGCGATTCACGTCGCTTCCTGTTGGTCCGAATCGGTACGCTTTTGATCGCGATGCCTTTACGACCGGCCTGGATGACGTGGTCGACGCTGTGGCTGAAATCGCTGGTTCGAATCAGGCGCAAGGCGGCTTCGCGGCTGTACGCTCGAAAACCACTGGCCGCATCGGGCACCTGTGTCCCCGCCAGCCGGCTGACCACCCGGCTGCCCAGGGTTTGCAGAATCCGCTTCACGATCGAGAAGTGAGCGATTTTCGCCGGCTGACGATCTCCGATGACGATCTGTGCCTGCCCATCCAGAATCGGCTGCACGAGCTTTGAGATGTCGTCGCCGGCGTATTGATTGTCGCCGTCGGTATTCACGATGATGTCTGCCCCCAGAATCAGGCTGCGCTCGATACCCGCAGAGAACGCGTGCGCAAGTCCGCGACTTTCGGGAAATTGAACGAGGTGGTCGATTCCGGCTTCCCGCGCCACCGCCACAGTCTGGTCGGTGCTGCCGTCGTCGATGACCAGGATCTCTACCCAATCGATCCCATTGATCCGACGTGGAATGTCTCGAACCGTGCCTTGCAAGGTCTCTTCTTCATTCAGGCACGGGATCTGCACGATCAGCTTCATAATGCGACCTCGCTATCGAGTTGCTCGCTGGCAGGCGGGCCCCATTGGTACTCGCTGAACGTCTTGGCTGTCTCGCTCACGAAAACGTGCCAGACGCGTCGACCGGGGTAACAGGTCAGCAGCCGAAGATTCTTTTCGTTCCCCAGATCGTGGACAAAGATCACCCGCGCACCATCGAGGTCGGCCCCGTTGTAAACCCATTCGTCATGCACGGTGTATTGAGCGTGATACCGTACAAAAGCCAGGTGGTCGCCCGGGGTCGACATCAACCGCTTGAGTAGTTCTTCGCGCGACTTGACCTCATTTGAGTTTTCGGGCGCCGGCGATTCGTCGGTGATCGCATGGTACAGGTGTCGCGCACAGGTGGTGCCGTTTGACGAGATCGACGGCCAGCCGGCCAGCGATAGGAGCACGACGGGCGCAAGCGACACGATCGGTCGAGCCGTCGTCCGGCAGCACACGGCCATTCTGCGTGCGGCGTCTGCCAGGGCCGCGTACAAGAGGGGATACAAGGGGGCTGAATAGTGAGGCCACCACGGAATCACCAGCGCCTGTGCGGCCAGCGTTACTCCGATGATGATCGCAGCCAGCCGAAGTCGCGGGCGCCTCAATCCGCCAAGCACGAGGGCGGCCACCCACAAGCTGGTTTCGAGTCGTACACTGGCACTAGCGCTGAATCCGCAGTATCCGCGGGCGAGGAATTCCGTTATTCTGCTCATCAGTTTGAGGGCCACGTACTGAACAAGTTCGGTCCCGACACCGGGCTTTTCACGAGATCCGGCGTAAAAGCTCGCAATCCGCGGAGTGGCGAGGCGCCCAGGTTCGCGAGGCTTGCTGAAACAGAATGCGTCGCGGTGAAAATACTGGCGCTCGTGGACGACGTACGGAAACATGCGCCAGTCGCCGGCAACGGCCTGATTGTAGTTCGCCAGGGCCACGCCCCCGGCCAGGCACAGCGAAAAAAACGGGAGCGCCCACCGTGTCGTTCTGACGGCAAGCGTCGTGTGTCGGTCGCGCAGAAGCCACCAGGCCATGGCCACCGCGACGGGCAAGCAGGCAACACAGCCCTCGAACGGCCTGGTAATTGAAAGTACGACGACACCGACACCCATGAGAAGACTGGCGCTAACCGTCGGCCAGCGCATCGTCCGCCGCATTCCGCCGAACACAAGCGCACCGCCGGCGGCCGCCGCGACGCCGCCCCAATACGACTGACTCCAATACGACGACGTTCCCCCCATCTTGAAGATGAACAATAAAGTTATCGCGATCGCCCAGCGCCGCGACGTCCATCCCTGCAGCATCCAGCAGAGGCACGCCGCGAAGGCTCCGCAAGAGAGCCAGACGCCCGCAATCGGCTGGCCCACCAGCACCTGGCCCAGGGCCAGACAGAGACCCTGGCCCGGCGGGTATTTCGACATGTAGCTGGGCGCCACGAGAACATGCTCGGCCTCGAAGAACTCTGCGAATTCGGGACTGGGGTTCGTCAGCCTGCCGTGCGCAAAGGTGTCTGCGGCGAGCAGATAGCTATGCTCGTCGTGAAACACCGCGGGCGCGATGCCTGTGCAGCAGCCATACACCGCCGGGCAGATCGCGCCCAGCAGGCCGCAGACGGCAATCGCGATTCCCCGACTCCAGCGAAGGGTCATCAGGGAATGCACAGACACAGGGTTCAGCGCCATCGAGTCGCCCCCGCCCCGTGGCCGGCGCCGCCGGGAATCACCGAATTGCCGATTGGCTCGTGCTGATCAGGCCCAGGGCTTGCCCTGCCGCAGATGAAATTGGCGACAAATGCCCCCGCTTGGAATCAGCGCTCGATTCAACAGGGCTTGTCGGCAGAATCACGCTATTCAGAAATATCGACTCAGGCCGTACAGTCTCTACAGCTTATTGCAGCGAATTCCGAGTCTGCCCTCAGGCTTTAGAGGCAGACTCTCGAAGCGACCTGGGCCGGCGCACGCGATTCCCCACACCGGGGTCTACGCGCCATCTCTTCGGACGAGCGCCCGATGCCTGTCACGCACCTCGCACGCCCTGGGCAGGGCATGGTGCTGAATGTACGGCTCGTCGGGGTGCTTGCGGGCGTAATCCTGGTGGTACGCTTCGGCAGGGTAGAACTCAACCAGCCGCTCCAGCGTCGTCACAATTGGTTGTGGAAAGACCCGGGCTTCGGTCAGGCGGCGAATCGCCGCTTCAGCGGCCTGCTTTTCGGCAACGGTCGCGTAAAAGATCGCCGACCGGTACTGCGTCCCCTGGTCGTTCCCCTGCCGATTCAATTGCGTGGGGTCGTGGGCGTCGAAAAACACGTCCAGAAGCTGGTTGTAGCTGATGCGCGTCGGGTCGTAGGTGATACGAATCGCCTCGGCGTGCCCCGTGTCGCCGTCGCAGACGCGTTCGTAGTTGGCAGTTTCTTTCATGCCCCCCCCGGCATAGCCGCTTTGAACGTCGATCACGCCGACAAGCTGTTCAAACGCCGCCTCAGTGCACCAGAAGCACCCGCCCGCGAAAATTGCCACGGCAAATTCCCGCGTCGGAGAGTCGGCGGCCCGCCCGTGTTCCGGCTCGTTACCACCTGCCCCGTCTGCGGCCGGGTCGGCGAGCGCGGCGACCCGGTCGCTGGGAGTGAATGTCAGCGATTCAGAATTGAGGCAGAAGCGCATTCCCGTGGGGCGCGGCCCGTCGTCGAAGACATGGCCCAGGTGCCCCCCGCAGCGGGCGCACACGATTTCGACGCGCAACATGCCGTGACTGTCGTCGGCCCGCTGCTCGACGTTCTCGGTGGCGATGGATTGAAAGAAGCTGGGCCAGCCGGTTCCCGAATTGAACTTCGCGTCGGAAGTAAACAGCGGCAACCCGCAGCCGGCGCAGGCATACACGCCCGGCCGCTTGTTGTCGAGCAATGTGCCACAGAACGGCCGCTCGGTTCCCTGCGAACGCAAGACGCGGTACTGCTCAGGGGTCAGCTTTTTCTGCCATTGGGCATCGCTCAGCTCGACGCGCGGCGAATCGACGGGCCCGACCAGCCGCCCCTGTCGATCGAATACACGAACGCGGACCATGCTTCACCATTTCCTTTGGGCTCGAATGTCATGCACCATCGAGGCCGAACTTCCGCAGTCGACTGAAAAACGTGCTGCGCGGTACGCCCAGCAGCCGGGCCGCCTCGGCCTTGTTGCCGCCGGCCCTTTCCAGAGCGTCAACCAGTTCTTGCCGGGCCCCGCCCCGCGGCGTTTTACGTGCCGCTGACAACCGGGTCGCCACCGGGCGGGTGAGATCGCGAGCGGTCGCAGCGAGCGGGGGCTGAGGCCTGGGCTCCTGAAACTGAGCGCGGCCCCGAGCGCCCTCGAGAATTGCCGCGGGCAGATCGGCCAGCGTGATGCCCGGGCCTTCGGCCATGACGACGGCGCGTTCGACGGCATTCTCGAGTTCGCGAATGTTCCCCGGCCAGGTGTAACGTCGCAGGGCGTCGAGGGCGTCGTCGTCGAAATGGGTGATGGGCTTGCCTGCCCGCTCGGCCGCGCGAACCAGAAAATGCAGGGCCAGCTCGATAATGTCGTCGCTCCGATCACGCAGGGGGGGCAGCGCGATACTGATCACGTTCAGGCGGTAGAACAGGTCTTCCCGAAACCGCCCCTCGGCAATCAGCCGTTCGAGGTTCTGGTGCGTGGCGGCGATCAGCCGCACGTCGACGCGCACGGCGCGCGTCCCCCCCACAGGCTCGAACTCGCGCTCTTGCAGCACGCGCAGCAGCTTGATCTGAGTGTCGAGCGAAATGTCGCCGATTTCGTCGAGAAACAGGGTGCCGCGGTCGGCCATCTCGAACCGCCCCACCTTGTCGCGATGGGCGCCGGTGAAGGCCCCTTTGACGTGGCCGAACAGCTCGCTCTCAAGCAACCCCGGCGAAAGGGCCCCGCAATGAACGCTGACCATGGGCCCCCCTCGGCGGGGGCTGTTTTCGTGGATCGCCTGCGCCAACAGCTCCTTTCCCGTGCCGCTCTCGCCGCGCAACAGTACCGACGACTGGCTCCCCGCGACCTTCCGCACGGTATCGAGCACCACGCGCATGGCGGGGCTGGCCCCCTTGATCAGATCTCTTCGGAACGGGTCGGTGGCCCGACCGGGCTCAGGCGGTTGCTGTCGCGAGGTGATTTCGGCTTGCAGCATCGAGATCAGCCGCTGCTGATCTGAGATCTTCTCGAGCTTGTGGCGCAATTCTTCGTTCAGGCCGGCCGCCGCCTGCTGCACGCGGGCCCCGTGCAGCGCGACGCAGGTAATCTGCCCCAGCGACGTGAGCAGGGCCAGATCGTCGGCCGTGTATTGACCGCCCGCGCGTTTGGCGCCCAGCATCACCAGGCCCGTCAGGCGCCCATCCATTTCGAGCCCGTGCACCAGCTCTACATCCAGTTGCTGCAACAGCGTCTGCGTCGCAGAGGGCGATTCCAAGGGGGCGTCATTGTCGCGCTGCACATGAGGCTCTTCCTGCAGCATCGCCAATAGCTCCTGGTCGGACGACAGCCGGGGCGGGGCCGATTCCCAGCCTTCTGACGCGACCACGCGCAGTTCTTCGGTTCCGGGGTGGCGCAGGTAGAAAGCGGCATGATCGACACCCAGCAGGTCGCGAAACGAAGACAACAGCCTCTGCGCCAACGCCTCGGGGTCTGCCAGGCTGCCCGACGATTCGTTGATCCGGGCCAGCGCCCTGTCAATCGGAAACTTCTCGCGAAAGAACCGCCGATCGATCCACTGCTGCAGCCTGTCGCGCGACCAGTTGAGCAGCAACACCCCAACCGCGACCAGCGCAAACAGCGCCGGCGCCTGCCGGCTGAACTGCGAGGTCTGATACATGCCGGCCAAAGCGCTGAGCGCGATCAGCAGGCTGAAGGCCACCGTCACACCGAGGCTTTGAATGTAATACATCATGCCGCGGCTCAAGATCTGGTCGACCAGCATCAGCTTGTAGCGCACGATCCCAACGGCGTAGGCCAGCATGAACAGCAGGCTCGCGGTGAACATGGGCAGGCTCGCGTCCCCCAGCGCGAATCGCTCGGGGCGAAAGTGTGCCAGGTACAGCGAATAGCCGACAGGCAGCGTCGCCACCGCGGCCGCCCACAGAATCCACGTCACCTGGCTCTGCAGAATGGGGTTTCGCGTGGTGCGAGCGCTGTAGACCAGCGCGGCGAGCGTGGCTGCGAAGTACAGGGCCGAAATCGACAGATACACGTAAATTCCGTCGTGCAGCAACTTGAGCGCGCGCGCCACACGTGCATCGTCGACCTGGGGATCGAAAATCCACCACATGTAGATCACCAGTGCCGCCAGCGCCCCAATCCACGCGGCGGGCACTGCGTACAGCGCGGCGATCGTGCCGCGCGGGTGCCTGGCCAGCGGCGGCTTCGGCTCGGGATAGACGAGGAAAAAATGCAGCGTCACCACAGGCACGAGCATCGCGCAGACCAAGAACGGAATCGTGAGCCACAGCGTTCCCGCGATCACCCACCAATGGTAACCCCCGACAAACCCTCCCAGAGTCACGACGCACATCGCAAAGAACACACGCGCCTGCCGATCGAATGGTCGCGCCCAGAAGGCCAGGGCGCCCACCGAGAAGACCCCCAGTACGAGCAGAAACCAGACGAGCGTCCGCACGACTTCAGGCCACGGCACCGACTCGACCGGCAAAAGTGTTGCGATCTCATCTGTACCGTTCCGCAGCAGCGTGACCTCCACCAGCAGCGCACCGTCACGTTCGATCAGCTCTGCCAGCGGTCGGTGGTTCTTGTAGAGGTCGGCCGCCGACACCTGCGACACCACCCACCCCGCCGGAACTTGCATTTCTCTCAGCTCGGTGAGCGCCTTGGCATAGTGCAGAAAGCTGGGGGTCGGCCGACGGGCCACGGCCAGCAGCCGATCGCCCTTCTCCGGCCCCTCCGCGATGCCCGGTTCAATCGCCGCTTCGATGTTGCGACGGCTGAACTCACGAATGGCCAGCCCCGGCAGCCTGGCGGAGTCGCCCGTTTCTGTGGACGTCTGATCGACCAGCAGGAATCGAAACCCGAGGTCGTGGGCCGTGGCGACAAAGATGATTACGATGAGGCAGTAGACAAGCACTACCGCCCCCATGCTCAAGAGAGCCCATCTCGCCATCTGATTATTCGCTGAACCACCCATATTACGTCAGATCGCAAACTTTTCAGCGCCGAAATACTCGCCAAGGCTTTGTCAGGATTCGGCGCCGACGCGGCGATATCGGCGCCGATTCGGTCTCTCAACCATTGTGCCAGATGCGTGCCGATTTGCAATCGAAGGTTCCATCGATTCATTTTATTTATCTACATATAAAAGACTTACATCCAATTGACTCACTCGTGCCGAGAACCGATCTGAGATGAATTTCATGCTGGCACGAGCATTGCATTCCAATGAGTCAGGCGAACGGCAGTCGATCGCCATGGGTTTTTCTGGAGGATTGACTGGCAGACGATGACGTCTGCCAACTGATGAGCCCAGCCTGACCCTCAGGGAGAGGTGCTTGCTGGAAGAGGCGGATTTTGAGGGTGCCCCGAGTTGCAGTTCGACCCACGCTGCAATTCTATTTCCCGCAAATGATATCCGGTTCTTCCTGCAGGGCCTGCCCTGAGGGTTTTTCTTGCGCGGCCGGGTTGCGGCAAGTCAGGTCTTAAATTTTGCGCACGATTTGGCCGTTTCCCACAGGGCCACTTCGACGACGGGAAACCCCAACTCATGTGCCCGTTCGAAGATCAGCCGGGCAATGTTCTCGGCGGTCGGATTCCAACGAATGAGATACAGCGGCTGCTGGTGTTGCTGCAGAACACTCACCAAAGGGTCGTCCTGACAGAGAATCATGCGGTGGTCGAGCTCTTGGTCGATCCACTGCTGCAACGTCCGTTTGATCTCGGTGAAGTCGACGAGCATCCCACGGTCGTCGACGCCTTCTCCCTGGAGCGTCACCACGGCGCGGCCGTTGTGGCCGTGTAGAAACCGGCACTTGCCGTCGTAATTCAATAGCCGGTGCCCGTAGCAGAAGTCGATTTGCTGGCTGATCTGGAACATCAATTGCTTCTTCAGTTGACCGATGATTGATTCGAGCTACAGAGCGTGATTGTCGGCGGCGTGAACCGGCAACGCTCAATTGAGATTGTAGAGTTCCTGCAGGGGGCCGACAATTAACGCGGCGCGAGGCCCCGTCGCGAACAGACAACGGTGTGAATCGCCGGCGACCGGATGATTTAGGGAGGCGGCCGCGGCGCGTCGGCGAAGGAGGCGGTTGTGTCACGGTCTGGCCGGTCAATTCATACTGCAGCCGCAAATCGGCCGACGCGTCGCCGGCGACAGTTGATTCAGAGCAGCCGCATCGCAGTCGAGCCGGTCGGGGCAGCCACCGAGGCCTGCGAGCGCCCCTCTGCCAACGGTCAGGTCGCCGAGGGGCTGGCGGCCGTGAAGCCTCTGTTGAGCGGCGCCACACCCATCAACTGGCTCTTCACGGGTGACAGCATCACGCACGGCGCCCTCTACACCGAAGGCTGGCGCAGCTTCGTCGAGCTGTTTGCCGAACGGGTGCGGTGGGAGCTGCGGCGCTTCGACGACGTCGTGATCAACACGGCCGTCTGCGGCGAACGAACCGAGGGGCTGTTGCTGGGGTTCGAGCGGCGGGTGGCGCGGTTTGCGCCCGACGTTGTGTTTGTGCTGCTGGGTATGAACGACAGCCTGGCCGGGCCCGTCGGCCGCTGCGCGTTCCGCGACAATCTGGGCGAGATTGTCGGGCGGGTGCGCGAAGCGGGCGCCATTCCCGTGGTGCAGACGCCCAATACGATTTATGCGCCGCATGCCCTGTCGCGGCTCGATTTGCCCGCTTATGTCGAGATCGTGCGCGACGTGGCCCAGCGCTGCGACGCGCCCCTGATCGATCACTGGCGCGAGTGGGAGGGGGCGAAATCCGACCCCGGGCAATTGTTGGAGTGGCTTCAGGATCAGAGCATTCACCCCAACCACTACGGCCATCGGGCGATGGCCCGCACTCTCTACCGCGCACTCGAGATCTTCGACCCGGCCAGCCTGGCCTGTTCGCTGGCCGTGCCGTAGCAGGCCGCTGAAGAACGGGAAGTGGCGCTCCCTCCCCAATGGGGGAGGGGCGGCGGCGGGCCGAATTGGCCAGAGCACGTTGCGATCGGCCTTCACTCCAACCCTCTCACAGAGGGAGAGGAGCCGCCAGCCGATCTGGCTACGCACCGCGGCGCATGTTCCAGTAGGTCGAGAGCACTTCGTACAGATCAGCCGAGATCTGAATCCGGTCGTCTGAGAAGTCGCGCAACCAGGCCCGGCGAGTGCGAACGGCATCCGCCAGGATGTCGGCGATTTCGCCCAAAGTGACCGAGCAATCGGGCTCGGCAACCGCGGTGGAGACCTCTTCTTCGCCGGTATACAGTTTCAGTCGGTGTCGCATGGATTGATCTTCCCTGATGTCAGGCGACAAAATGGGCATCCCTGCCCCCCCGACGGCCTAACGCTTCCAGCGGTGTCGGCCGCGTGCACTCCGGCACGCCCTACTTTGATCGACATTCCGAAGGTTCCGAGTTGAGAGATTTTGTCGAAGATGAAGGAAAAGCCCACCCTGACACAAAGTTCACCTGATCCGTGGGGAGCGGGCGTGCCTCCGGCACCGGCTTTTCCCGCAATCTTTTTGGAACAAACGAGTTGCGACGCATCGCAATGTCTAAAACGATGATCGACCATTCCACCCCGCCCTCGGGCCTGCTGATCAGCCGCGACCTCTTCTTCACCAGCAAGGTCACTGGGACGGCTGCTGCGCTGGGTTTTCGCGTCGAGACAGCGCCCGATGTGGCCGCCGCCCAAAGGCGGCTGCAGCAGGCCCCCGTCGTTTGCGTGTTTTGCGACCTGGCCGACCCCGCCTTGAACGTCGCCGAGTTGGTGAGCGCCCTGCGCAGCGCCCCGCGGCCAAAGGTTGTCGCGTTCGGCTCGCATGTGGCGACGGAACGGCTGCAATCAGCCCGCGACGCCGGGTGCGACGAAGTCATGCCCCGCAGCCGCTTTTCGGCCCAACTGCCCGAGTTGCTGAAAGGCTATCTGCAAGGCGGTTCGGCAGACAGCCAGCCGAAGTGATGGGTTGGGTCGGAAATTATTTCAATGGTCAGGGGATTTCCCCGCACATGCCTCTGGAAACAACGTCGCGAGAATGTGAATCGCACGCCGCGCCTCGTGCTCGTCGAACACGATGCGTGCCCCCGGTTTTCCGACAACCGTCCCCGACTCTTGCACCTCGGTGAGTTCGGCGTTGAACGTGCTCAATTCGACGAAACCATTGCCCAGCGTGCTGTACGAGTAAGCCAGCCGAACCTGATTTCCTGAAAGCAGCCGCCGGTGCTGCTCGGCCGACTCGCGGCATTCGCGAATCGCCTCTCGAAATCGCTCGGCCGGTTCGATTCGGTCCAGCCGCTCGCACAGGCCGGCCAGCAGCTCGAGCAGGTGAGTTGCGGCCACGGCGTCGTTTGGAAGTGACTCAGCGGCGTCCCAGAATGCGTCGATGATGGCCTCGGGTTTGTGTTTCATTCAGCAGCCGCCCTCCCAAAGGCAAGAATCGGGGCAGGTGTGAAGCCGCGCAGGTTGCCCTGATATCTCAATGGCTGAATCTTCGCAGTCGGCGGCCATTGGAACCGGTTCGATTGACCCGTTCAAGGCGCACAAGCGGTTCGCAGCATGTAGGGTCAAGACGCAGCACAGCCGGAACGGCACGATGTCACTTCGCGGCATTACGTTCCCCGCCCCTACGCGGCCCGCACGGCATTCGCTATAACCATGAGGCCGCGCCGGCGTTGGCAGGCCGTTGAATCACAGGGGCTGGCTCCCGGACATTGCCGGGACCTCGCGAAAACGCGAATTTGCGAGGGCGCCTGTCATTGTCTTTTCAACACGCTGTTTGCGCCGCGGCGATGGGCAGGGAATGGTTTCTCTTGTGGAATCCTCCGGCGGCGGGTCCGCCGGGGCCTGTGGTTATGACGTATCCGCTCTCCGAGACCCTCAATTCGCGGACGTTCTTCGGGCTGCTCTTAGCGCAGTTCACCGCCACGTTCAACGACCAGGCGATCCACATGGTCGCGGTGTTTTACGCCGTTGACATGCTAGTGCGGTTCGTGCACGTGCGGCACCTCGACGACAAGGCTGTCGTTTCGCTGGTGACGGCCTGCTTCATCACGCCGTTTCTGCTGTTCTCTTCGTTCGCCGGCCCGTTGGGCGACCGCTTCAGCAAGCGCTCGGTCATCGTCTTCTGGAAGATCGCCGAGGTGGGCATGATGGCGCTGGCCCTGACGGGCCTCTTGCTGCCGCATTTCGTGCCGGCCGATTCGCCCGGCTTGCCGAGCGTGGCGGTGTGGAGCGCGTCGCTGGTGATCGCGACGGTCTTTCTGATGGGCATGCACAGCACGTTTTTCGTTCCCGCGAAGCTGGGGGCGATGCCCGAGATTCTGCATCCGTCAATCCTGTCGCGCGGCAACGGCATTCTCGAAGGAACCAGCTTCACCGCGCAGATTCTGGGGACCTCGTTCGGCGGCATCATGTACGCCCTGTTGAAAGGGAAAGTCTTCGCCGGGCGAATGGAACCGGGGCGCGAATGGATCATCGGCGCCATTCTGCTGGCGCTCGCGCTATTAGGAACGGCGACGGCGGCGCTCATGCACCGTATCCCAGCCGCCGCCCCCGACCGAAAACTGTCGCTGAACTGGTGGCGGCCGCTTTCGGAAAATCTGGGCATTCTGTGGCGCTCGAAGCCGTTGACGCTGGCGGTTACAGGAATCGCGTTCTGCGTGTTCATGACGCTGTTTCTGCGGCAAACCCTCTTGTATCAGGGCGAGCTCAAGAAAGAGCTTGAAGTCGCGCAGGAAATGCTGGCCCGCGAACATGGGCAGCCGACCGAACGCGAGCCGACGGGCGTCGACCGGTTGCTGGCCCGCGTTTTGCCGGCCGGGCTCGAGAAGGCGACGCAGGAATCGGAACTGCGGGTCGCGCTCTTGTTTGCGCTCGTGGGGCTGGGGGTGGGGCTCGGGAGCCTCGCCGCCGGATACCTCTCGGGCCACCGCGTCGAGCTGGGCCTGGTGCCTATCGGCGCGGTGTTGATCGTGCTGTGTGCGCTGTTGCCGGCGCTGCCCGGCCGGTCGCCCGAGTTGTTCGTTGTGTGCCTGTTCGGCATCGGGTTCGGGGCCGGTTTCTATCTCGTCCCTCTGTACACGCTGCTGCAGCATCGCGCGCCCAAAGAGAGTAAAGGCAACGTCGTCGCGGCCAGCAATTTTCTGAACGTGCTGGGGGGAATTCTGGCAGTCGCCGCGTTTTACCTGCTGAGCTTCGGGCTCGATCAGGCGCTGGGCGCCAACCTCACCGAGCGCGATGTTGATGGCCGCCCGGAGCTGTTGCCGCGATTTGTCACAGAGCTTGAAGAGCAGTTGCGGATCCCGCGGCTGTTGTTCGTCTCGACGTCGGTGCTGACGGTGGGGGCCCTGGTGGTGCTGGTGCGCCGCCTGCCCGATTTCTTCCTGCGGGCCGGCATCTGGATATCGGCCTTCGGCCACAACCGGCTGCGCACGGTAGCACTCGACCACATGCCGCTCGACGGCCCTGTGGTGCTCGTCACCGACTGCAACACGTTCGCCGCAGCGCTCGACCTGGTCGCCGCGGTCGATCGCTACACGCACCTGGTGCTGGTGGAGCGCGAGGCGGCCGAAGAAAAGCGCGGGCTCTTGAGGAAATTGGCCGAACGCGCCGGGCAGTTGACCATTTCGGGCGCCGGCACGCCTGCCCTCTGGGAACGGGCGCTCGAAGTCGGCCACGAAACGCTGCGCAAGGGAGAAATGGTGGCACTGACGGTCAGCCAGCCTGTTCCCGACGAACCGGTGCTGCGGCTTCTTTCGCAATGGCGGCAAACGACGCCGGCGACGCTTTTGCCCGTGCATTGCAGCCGGGCGGCAGCGGGCGACTCCGAGAGCAGGGCCCCCGAGGCGGCCCCCTGGCCGCGGGTGGTGTTCGGCACGCCGCTGGCAGCCGACAGCGACCTGGGCACGATTCGCGCGGCAATCGCGCGCCTGGCGACGTTGAGCGATCACGAGGTCGAGCGGCAGTAGCTGCGCCGGGAAAGGCGCCCGCGAAATCCATGCACCAGTGATCGTTTTCGGTCCGCTGCCGCGAGGAAATCATAGGTCCGACAGCAACGTGTACATGCTGACGGGTTGAAGGAAATGGGCGTTTGCTCGGATTGCGCCTGGATCGGAATGTAGTATACTCAAGCAGGAGAAAGTCTATGTCCGTTAAGGCCAACCTGCGACAGAACATTCCCGCGACGGAACAGCAGATCGCCGAGTTCTGCCGACGTCATCATATCCGCCGGCTGTCGTTTTTCGGTTCTGTCCTCCGCGACGATTTCCGCGCCGACAGCGACGTTGACGTGCTGATCGAGTTTGAGCCGGGCCGTACTCCCGGTCTGGCGGTTTTCGATGTCGAACAGGAATTGTCGGCCCTGTGCGGCGGACGGCGGATCGACATGGCCAACCCCAGATACCTCAATCGCTGGATCAAGGATGAGGTGCTCGCCACGGCGGAGCTGGCGTATGGCGAAGGATGATTTGAGGTACGTCGGCCATATGGTTGACTGTGCTCGGCGCACACAGCAGTTTCTGGCCGGAAAATCTCGCGCGGAGTACGACGCCGACGAAATGCTGCGCCTGGCCGTCATCCACCTTTTGCAGACGATCGGCGAAGCGGCTCGCATGGTTTCGACGGACTTCCGCCTGCAACAGCCAACCGTTCCCTGGGCGCAGATCGTTGGGTTGCGGAACCGAATCGTCCACGATTATCTCAACGTCGATTTCGACATCGCCTGGGAAGTGGCCACGCAGGACTTGCAGCCGCTGATTGACTCGTTGGGGCCGCTGCTTCCCACCGGGCCGTGATGGTGCGCCGGCGCCTTCGCATCCCTCATGGCGGGCGCGGGACTTTTCGTCACTTCAGGTTGTGAAAAATCGTGGCGAGGTATCGCAGTTGAAAGCCGCCGCCTGTTCCGTCGCGGATTCGGCGACCTCGGCAACGATTGGGTCATCTTTCGCGTTCCAACCGTGTTGCATTGCGTGGCATGCCGATGGGGCGACCTTGCCGAGTGTCAATGGCCCACGTTCTTACACTTGATAGCGGACACAAGGGTGTCGTTCAGCGGAGAATAGTGCGACGGCTCAAAGGGGGCCGCTGTCGAAATGCAACTGTCCTCTATTGTTTTCGCAATCGAAATACTCGTCACTTCTACATAGAAGTGCTTTGCACCGCGACTGCTGAGTTCTTCTACAAATTGTTGCATGCCCTATTTCCGCGATCCAATTTCCCTCAAGACATGGGATCCGTTGCGTGACACGGTGCTTGGCATCCGGGTTCCCAAAATACCACCGTCGCAAGGCGGATTCTGCAATTCCGCGCGACGCGACATGGGTGATTGGAATCCCACCCATTCCCTCAGGCACGACCTACCTCACCGCAACCCCGCCAGCTCCTGCAACACGTGCCAGTTTTCGAGCCGGTCCTGCCGGCCCATCAGCAGTGTTTCCGACGGGTTGCCGTCTTTATCGAAGTGCTTGGCGAACCGCCCTTCGCTGCGGCAGAAGTCGACAAAATCGACCACCTCGCCCGTCTTGGGGTTGGTGAACCAGTCTTCCTTCATCGCCGGGTTCCCTTGCAGGCTTAGCCGCTTCTTGATCGTGTCGCCGGCGCGAGGATCGTAGATCAACAGCGGAAACGCGCGGGTGTCGACCGCCAGCCGCGCCTGTTCGCCCGCCATATTGTCGGCGACGCCATGCTCGGGCTGGCACGTCGTGTAACAGCAAATGACCGCGGGCCCGTCGAACTCGAGCGCCCCCAGCACCGACTTGTAGAAGTGGTTGGTGTGGGCGCAGGTCGTCTGGGCGACGTACGTGCGGGGGTGCATCATGGCGATCTGGGCGATCTCTTTGCGGCGTTCCTGCTTCCCGCCGTATTTCTTGCCGTGCACGCTCATCTTGGTGTTCTGCCCGGTGTAGGTGCTGGTCGAGGCCTGGCCGCCGGTGTTGGAGTAGACCTGGGTATCGAGCACAAAAATCTTGATGTGCATGCCCGAGGCGAGCATGCGCGACAGCGACTGGAAGCCGATGTCGAACATGGCGCCGTCGCCGCCGATGCACCAGATCGGCTTGTCGTGCCAGCCCTTCTGGTCCCACCGCATGCGCACGCCCATCGCGTCGGCAGGTGCGTTTTCGAACAGCGAGTTCGTCCAGGGGACGAGATAGGGGTTGTAAGGGTAGGTCGAGGTGTAAACCGTGTTGCAGCCTGTGGCGGCGACGATGCACCATTGGTCGCCGAATTTGGCCCCGGTCGCGGCGCACATCATGCGCAACGCCGTCCCTTCGCCGCACCCCGCGCAGCTCCCGGCGCCGCCGACGTAGATGTGCGTCTGCTCTTTGAGCATCATGTCGATCAAGAGCTTGTCGTTGATGTAGCGTTCGTCAGAAGGCCCGAACTGCTTGAACAGCCGGTGCCCAAGGCGAATATCGCGAATCTTCTGCTCAGTCTTGGGGATCATCTTGAGCGCATGGTCGTCGCACACCGTCACGCACTCGGCACACCCCTTGCACTTGCTGGGGTCGATAATGATCGCGAATCGCCCCCCCTCCTGCCCTTTCTTTTTCGGCGCTTCGTAATACTTCTGCGTCTTCGACCACTGGAAGGCGAACATCTCGCGATCGTGCTCGTCGGCGATCGTCCCCAGCTTTTGCTCGAGAACGCTCTCGGACAGCACCTTCCCCAGAATGGCCGTGTCGGGGCATTCGGTCACGCAATCCATGCAGCCGGTGCAGTTGTCGGGAATGTACTCCGGAATCTCCGGCGCTACGTAGCTGAAATCGCGCAAAGCGGCGGTGCCGGCGGGAATCAGCGACCGCGCGGTCGACAGGTCGGCGGGCAGGTCTTTCTCGCCGGTCCCGTCTTCGTAACCACGGATGATGCGGTCATTGAAGTCACGAACGTCGAGCACCGGCAGGCTGACAAGCTTGTAGGGCGCGTCGACCAGAGTGCCATAGCAGTTGTTATTGAACGGGTCGCGCTCGCTCGCGTCGTTCATCGACGGGTGGTCGGCGGCAGCGGCGTTGCCGTTCGAGGCAGCATCTAACATGGGCTCAAACTCCTGTGGAGTGAAATAGCGCGGAATGACGAATGTCGAAATCCGAATGTCGAATCAATGACGAAGCACGAATGACGAACAGTCAGTTGTTGTTCAAGTGCAAACCACGGCGTTGGGCTTCCCGGTCGAGAATCGAGCGGCACAGAGCGATGCAGGCGCCGCAAATGAATACCTCTCCCGGCCCTTCGACAAGTGGCCCGACCTGGTGATAGCTCCTGCGACAGAAGGAACAAGATGCATCGCGCTTTTCGAAGCGTGGAGCGCCAAAGAGCGCCTTGGCGATCCGGTTAATCAGTGGCATTTGGATTTCGTCATTGATTCGTCATTCTGATTTCGACATTCGACATTGATCGGATATTCGTCATCGTGGCGGCAGGCACAGTCTGCCCTACGCGTGAATGATCTCCTGCGGAATCTCCTGCATCTCACCGTAACCCCGTTTGACGCAGGTCAGATTGTCCTGCACCACCTGGTCGCCGCGCTTGCCGAAGTATTTGCGCAGCGCTTTCTCGACGCCGGCGTACACCTCATCGTCAGACATGTTGCTGTCGGCCGAGTAGGGGGTGAGTTTCAAGAAGCCCCCCAGCAGAACGATACCCTGCATGCGCATTTCAAGGTCGGCTTCCGACGCGACTTCACGGGCGATTTTCACCATGTCGATGAAAAACACCCGAATCTTTTTGTCGCGAATCAGCTTCTTGTGATGCTCAGGGATGCGCTGCCAGACGTCGGCCGCGCTCGTGAAGGGGCTCTGCATGAAGATGGCCCCACCTTCGAGAATGCCCGTCAGTGGGTTGCCGCTGAACAAGGCGTTCGTGTCATTGAGCACCACGAGATTGACGTGCTCAAGCTCGCTGTGGGTGAAAATGTGCGAGTCGGCGATGGTCAGGTAGTAAGTCGTCGGCAACCCTTTCTTTTCCGAGCCGTACTTGGGGTACGCCTGCACGTCTTTGCCGAACACCTGGCCGCCGATCGTGGCGATGACCTTGTTGGTCGTCACCGAGCCGAACCCGCCCACCGAGTGGCCGCGCATCGAGAACCCGCCGCCGGGGCGCAGGTCGGGGTCTTCTTTGATTTCGAGCGCGAGCGGGTGGTAGACCCCCACGCAGAAGAAGTCCTGGCCATCTTTAATCATGTTGTCGAAGATGGCGTTGATGTCGCCCGGGCGCACGTCGCGGCTGCCCAGCCCCGCGGCGCCACTGTAAATGCGCGGCACGCGGTCGATTTTCTCGATGCCGTTCTGGCCGCAGACCGCGTCGCAGAAGGCCGCTTTGATTTCGCGCGTCAGGTGGTTTCCCGCCGTCGACAGCGGGTCGTCCATCCGCTCGATCACGGTAAACGCCTTGCACTCTTTGAGCGCGTCAATAATCGCCTGCGACGGGAATGGGCGGAAGCAGTAGATGTTCAGGCACCCGGCGGCAATCCCCTTCTTTTCGCGCAGGTAGTCGACAGTGGCCTGGGCCGTTTCCATGTAGCAGCCCATGCCCACCAGAACGTACTCGGCGTCTTCGCAGCGATAGGCGTCGACAAGGTCGTACCGGCGGCCCGTCTTGCGGTAGAACTCTTCAAACGCGTCGCGCAGCGCCGGCTCGCACTGCTCGTAGTACCAGCGCTGGGCGATTTTGCCCTTCATGTAGGAATCCTGATTCTGGACTACGCCCGACATCATGGGGTTGGCGGGGTCCATCAGGTTGATCAGCTTGTCTTCGGCCTTCCCGACGTATTCTTTCATGAACTCCAGTTCGGGCAGCCGCACGGTTTCGACCGTGTGCGTCGTCAGAAAGCCGTCTTGAACGTTGAAAAACGGCGTCTTCGACGCTTCGGCGGCGCGGCGGGCGATCAGGCACAGGTCGCCCGCTTCCTGCGCGTTGCGCGCGAACAGCATGCCCCATCCGCAGTCGGCGACGCTCATCACATCGTCGTGCCCGGCGTGCACGTTGAGCCCCTGGCTGGTAAGAGCCCGGGCGCCGATGTTGAACACCATGGGCAGCCGCTTGCCGGAAATCGTGTATAGCACCTCTTTCATCAGCACGAGGCCCTGCCCCGAGGTGAAATTGGTGACGCGGCCGCCGGCGACGGCAAAGCCTTCGCAGAATGTGGCCGCCGAGTGCTCGCTCTCAGGCTCGACAAACACCAGCTCGTCGCCCCACAGATTGGGGGCGCCGTTCATCATGGCCGCGTTGAACCCGCCCCCCATCGTGGTCGAGCTGGTGATGGGGTAGGCCCCCGAGCCTTGAGAGATGCGCGTTTCGACCCACACCACGGCTTCGGCGCCGTCGCAGGTGGTGGGGATTCCCGGGTACTGGAACTTCTGCTCCGTTTCCCGTGACTCGGGAACCCCCGTGGTACGATCGATCGTGACGCTGGCCATAAGGTGAAGAGCTCCGTGCGAAAATATGGTCTCAGAGTGGAAGGGTCACAGGGTCCAGGAGTCGAAAAGTCCAAGAGTCGAAAAGTCACGATCCCGAAGCCGAAAAAGTCGAAAACCGAGGGCCGCTTCGGTTATGCTGTGACCCGGCATGTCTTCGACCCTGTGCCCTTTCGACGCTTCGACCTTTCGACGTTGTTTGTGACCCGTGAAAACAATTGACCTGTTGTTCGAGGAAACGCAGCTTACAATCGACGAAGTGGCCGAGCGCGCGGGATTGGCGCTCGCCCGAATGGAGGCCATTGCGCTGGGCCGCTGGACCCCCAGCCCCGACGAGCGCCGGCGCGTGGCACAGGCTTTCGGCGTACCCGTGGATGAAGTCAGTTGGGGCCACAGTATGGACCCGCGGAACATCCGGTATCGACGGTTCGGCTTGAAGGAGAACTTCTGACCATGCCTGCCCCCGTCTCGGAACTCTGCGAACGGCACGAGATCTCGATCGCGGAACTGGCGACCCAGAGCGGCCTCGAAGAAAGCCGGGTGGCCGCCATCGTCCTGGGAAGATGGACGCCGTCGCCTGCCGAGCGGCAGAAAATCGCCGCCGTGTTCGGCGTTGCGGTGACAGACATCTCGTGGGGCCATAAAACACCGATTCAGCATCTCTACGGTCACGGGCCTGGTGGCCGCATGAACGGCGAGTGAAGGCATTTCTGATTTCTGATTTCTGATTGCGGATTTGTTCACCGCTGCACTCCCATCTTCAATCCGCAATCCGCAATTGCAAATCCGCAATCACATCACCCTGTCGGCCGCCCAGGCATATCTCCTTCCCGTCTTGAACTGTTTGAATTCCTCTTCCGTCGGGTTGTGGATCGTGTCGCGATTGAAGGCGGCGTTGACGGCCGCCAGCACGGCAACCACGTCGGCGTCGGTCCAGCCGAGGTTTTCGACCTCGAACCAGTCGTCGTTGACGTCGTAAATGCACACGCGGTCGCGATAGACGCGCGTTCTGCGAATGATCCGCAGTTCGCTGCGCGTGCGTTTCAGGAACTCCCGCACCTCCTCGAGTCGGCCCGGCTCATAGCGAATACTGGCGACTTGCCGGCCGGCGCTCATTTCACTTGTGACTTTCAAATTCAACTGTCGAGCCGCCCGTGGGCGCGGCGGTGCGGGGCTGGCCCACACGGCGGAGACTGACCCCCGCCACTCGTGACACTTACCCAAACACTTCCAGCGGTTCCGTACGCGCCGATTCGACGACGGGCGCCGGCCGCGGCGAACTCAGCGGCGACAGCCCGTCAAAGGCAACTCGCAACTTGCACACTCCCGGCGGGCATTCGACGCTTGTGAGGGCGATCTGGCCCGACCGCCCGTCGTCCAGTTCCAGCCGGTAGGGACGGCCCGGTTCGAGACATTCGTTAAAATGCGGCTCAACGAGCAGGTGCCCGCACCACTCGGCGCAGCCGCAATCGTTCTTGAGTTCGACGACGCCGTACAGGTCTTTGAGCGTCATCCCCCCGATCAACAGCCGACCATGAACTTCCGACATTCCGTCCCCCTTGCGGCGCGAGCCTGCCAGAAAAGCGACGACGTGGGTTGGTCCGTGCGAAAAAAAAGCCCTCGCGCCGTCGCCAAAGCGACCGTGTGTGGGCGTTGACAGCACCGGGGAGACTACCCGCCATGAGCAGGTCTCCTGTGAGAGGAATGCCCCATCTTGGGGTTCCTCAAATCATACATTCGCCCGAATCGCACGGGAAGGCCGGCTGCGGTAAATCGCAGTCAGGCGGCCATTCGCAGGACGCCATCGCACGAAGTTCCTGTGCGGCCCTCAGCGCGAGCCACGCGCTGTCAGTCGGCGCGCGCAGCCCGAGCCGGCCGTCTGCGTTACATTTCCGCAATGCCCCGCACGCCACGCCCGTCAGCACCCGCTGCGCGCCCGGGCGCCCGCATCGACCAGCCGCGGGCCTTCGCGGCGCAAGTGCGGGCAACGGGCCGCAAGCCCTTCCAAAAAACCTTCGTCGTTGACCACCGCTACGTCGATGCCCCGTTCGCCGCCATAGGGCCTGCGAAACGTGACGCGCGTCGCCCGCTTGAGGGCCGTCGTCATCCGACAGATTTTGTTCGGATGAGCCCCAGAAATCTCGGCGTAGGGCACGCGAACCTGTTTGTAGCCGTGATGAATCACCAGCTCCGAGGGCGTCAGCTCGTAGGCCAGGGCAAAGCGCTGCCGGATATGCCGGTAAAGGATCGCGATCCCGGCGCCGAAATACACAATGCCCATCGTCAGTGAAATCAGGGCCCCTGAACTTACCGACTTCGTTGTCATCTCGGAAAGTGCCGAAATGATGCAGAGCAGCCCGACCGCCTGCGTTCCGAAAAAGAACCACAGATAAAAATCGACCGCGTCCCACAGGTCGCGGCGCGGGCGAAAGCGGATCGTCTCGGCCTCCTTTGCGCCAAGCGCCGGCGAAGAGGCGCCTGCTTCGTCGACCAGGGGCGCGGGCGTCATTCGGCGCTCCGAATCGCTTCGTGAATCGCCGCGCCGGCGCGCCCGGCCTGACCCAGCTTGCGCACGACCTTCGACAGCACCGAGTTCGGGCCGACCAGCCGCGCCTCTTTTTCAAGCAGCCGCACGCACAGCCCTGCGCCGTAACCCGCGCCCCACCGCGGCTTATACGTGAAACAGTCATCCGTTTGTGCCGTGGCGACGTACCGCGCCTTCCCGATGGCCGCCTGCAACCTGGAAAGAAATTCGCCGCGATCAGTGAACCACAAAGCGCGTTCGTCGCGGCGCATTGAATAGGCCATGAAAGCCCCGAACAACAGCCCGAAGAACACGCCTCCGACCAGGCCGATCGGAAGCACGTCGAGAAACGACCGTTTCTGCGCGGCGGCGAACGACAACGACCAGAAGACGGCCCAGCCAAACCCCGCCGACGGCCCGTAGATCAAGAGCAACGACCGGAATCCGCGCGGCATGAACCGCGAACGCTCGAAACTCTCGGGAAGCGAACTCGCCGCCGCGATCGCCGAGAACGTTTCGCCGCACGCCGCACAGCGTCCGGCCGAGGGCTCGAGCGCCGCCCCGCACATGGGGCAGGTCCGAAAGCTTGCCGAACCGACCGCCAGATCGTCGACCGGCTGCCGATTCATCCGAAAGACAACCGTCGCGGCCACACCGCACAGCGCCAGCACGCTGAATTCGATGACAATCGCCGTCCAGCCGAACGATTCCATCGCGAGCGCCCCGTCGCGGGCCACCAGAATGGCGGCGACGACAAACGCGACGCAGAACGACATCGGGAGCGGCAGCACGCACAACAGGCCCACGACCCGGGCCGGCCACCCCACCACGCGATTGGCTGCCGACTTTCCCGGCGGAAACCGGCCGGTGACGAGCGCGTAAACCCCCATCCCCAACAGGGTCAGTTCGACAGCCAGCAACATCGCAATCCTGCCCCCTGTTTCGAAATGGCTGAAATCCCTCTGGAATTGTGGTCAGACAAAGGTCTCCATGTCCAGCACGATCGGCGGTGGCCTGCGAACCCCTCCCGTCACGCAGGCTCGCCTTCAGTCGCCCACTGGCTTGGGAAAGCACCTTGCCGAAACTCCCGCTTCGCCGATCGGGGGTGCCCGCCGACAATTGGCACGACGGGAGACGATGCGATACAGAGCTTTCGAACGACAAAAACCCAGCCGCGAAAAGGCTCAGAAGTCGCAAAAACATTTCTTGAGCCTTCTTGCGGCCCGCTGTTTTCTTCGTATGCCGAAGGCGCGCGGCAATTGGGCGGCAGCGCAGCGGCCCCTCTGCCTGACGGCGCTTGGAACCCCACGCCCGTTCTGCTACGTTTCGCGGCGTGAGCTGGATTCAAGACGGATTTCTGGGCTACCCCGCGTCGCTGATGCTCGATGTGGTGGTCTGCGCGCTGGTCGTGGTCGTGCCGACGCTCTTGTTCAGCCTCGCGTCGGTCAAGGTCCGCCGACGCTACGGCCTGCACAAGTCGCTGCAAGTCGCCCTGGGGCTCGTGCTGCTCCTGGCGGTAGGGCTCTTCGAGATTGACATGCGCCTGCACGGCGGGATCGACGGCATTCTGGCCAAGCGTCCGCGACCGCTGACCGGCGCAGAGTACGCGAGCTTCAAAACGCTCTTGTACGTGCACCTGGTATTCGCGGTGAGCACCGTGTTTCTGTGGGCCGCGACACTTGCGCTCGCGCTGCGCCGCTTTCCGGCGCCCCCCGCCCCCTCGGCCCACAGCCGGCTGCACAAAGGACTGGGCTGGCTCTCGGCCGCCGACATCACCCTGACCTCGATCACCGGCCTGTTGGTGTACTACTACGGGTTCATCGTGACGTGAGCGACCGGCGGGGGGCGCTTGGGTACCTTAACCGGCGTTCGGAAAACAGGGGCCGGCTTCCCGATCTGCGACGAAAAAGTCAGGCTGGCGCGCCTTGTGGGGCACCTGTCGTTGATTTTCTTTGCGGGCTGCGAAACCGGGCGGACGCCGGATGCCACCCACGATTCGGTAGTGGGTCCGTTTGAATCCGCCAGCGATTCCGACTGACTGCCGCAAGACTTGACGGACCTATTTCCTTTGCGTGTACCCGACCCTGAATGGCTCGGGGCCGCTTTTTCTAAGCCAATACATTGTGCGATAGATCGGACTGATAGACAGAATCGCGCCCTGCGGGCGGACCTTGACACCTGCGGGGTTCACTGCAATGCTTGAGACATGCCAAACCGCTCAAGCAAGCGCCCGAAGCGCCCCCGCGACATGAATCAGCTCGCCAAAGCCATCGTCGATATCAGCATCGGCGAAGCACCGCCGGACGATGCTCCCGTCGATGACGGGAAGAACCCCGCCGCCGTCGCCCTGGGCCGGCTGGGCGGCCTCAAGGGCGGGAAGGCGCGGGCGGCGAAGCTGTCTGCCGCGAAGCGTAAGGCGATTGCGAAAAAGGCGGCAGAATCGCGTTGGTCAAAGCGCTAGCGCGGTATTCTTCGCGGGTCTGAGGGTGTCTCGCTTGGCGGCAGGAAATCTGTCTCGCCAATCTTCTCCGTGACGACGGGTACGGGCGCTTCGTCCATAAAGGCAAAGAGGAACTGATCCTCATGTCCTTTCACGTTCGGATTGAAATCGAGGCAGCTTTCAACGTCACGGGTTGCTGAACGCTTTTGTTTTGCAATGACATCGTCGCGCTGCCCAAATGCCGACAGGGCATGGTCCAGACTCATTTCGTGAAGCTGATCCCAAATAACATCGAAGACCTTTTGGCCATTGGCGGTCATGCGCTCGACTTTTACCGCCAGCCACTCCCTGACAGTCCGACCCTTCCCATCCTTCATTCGCTTTCGTCTGGCAGCCTGTTTTAATTTGCGCGTATGGATTGAAGCGGCGCTGACGCGCGGGCTGGGCAGTAGCCGTTGGTTCTCGATCCATAATCCAACGTCTTCCATTCGGACCGCGCCTGGATGCAGCTTGCGGTACTGCTCAAAGAGATCGAGATAAACCTCGTCCGTGGTCTTACCCATACTTTTCCGTGACATGTGTCGCAAGCTCCTCTTCGGCTTGGGCTAACTGTTTGTTGAGACTCTTAACGAGAGATAGCGCGTAACGAGTTCGGCCCTCATCCCATTCCGGGCTTTCAACCATTTCCGCCATGCTCCCGAATTCAGTGCGTATTGTTGTCAGCAAGCCACTTAAGCTCTGTGCCCACGCGACAAAATCATCAGATGCGCGAAAAGCCATTATTTGTCCCAATCAATGGGGCGTTTCAAATCTCGAAAAGCAGCCGGGAACACCAATTCGTCTCTCTGCAAACGACCGACGACGATTCCCGGATCAATTCCAATGGATTCTGCGAATGAACGTATCTGACTTCGATTTTTCAGAGACGGGAGTCTCTTGTGCTGAGCCGGTGGAATCAGTTGATTTCGCGCAAATTCATTGGCTTCGCGCTCGTCGGCGGTCTCCTCGCTTATGCCAAATTCGACGAACATTTGCTTCTTGCCATGCAGCAAGATATGTCCAGCCTCGTGATAGAACGTGAACCAAACCTGATCGGTCGTCTTGAATTTCAAACTCAATTGGATCAGGGCTTTGTCCTTAGTGACCCAGCGAGCCGCGCCGCTGACAGCGGCGGACGGTATTTCTCTTGTAAAGACGACTGCAACTCCTGCTGCGGCACAGCGCACGGGCATTTCTTTATACCATTGCCCCGCCTCCAGGGTTGTCATCCCGCGAATGTCGGCCAAGGCGCGCCGGAATTCATCTGCGTTGAATGGGGCGGTATTCATCGACTCAGCCTGTAGATCGCCCATTCGCAGCCAAGCTGCAACATAACCAGGATACTTTTCTACAGCCCTGCCGCCCCGATACTGCGCTGCTGGATTGCCCCACGCCTCACGCCAAGACTCGACGCTGCTGACGCCGAAGAATTGAAGCGCCAATCGCACCAACGTTGGTTTGTCAGATTCGGCGGCGATGAACTGGCGCTCTTTCAGGACCGCAACCGGAATTTCTTCCAGCCACTTAATGTCAGCTTTCATGCGCTCGGTTGCAGCGATGCGGGCTTGCGATTCTCGATAGGCCAGTTCTCGCTGATTCCAGTATCGAGCCGGAACACCCAGCACCAATTCAAGCTTTTCGGCAGTCTCGTAGGTGATTGGAGCTACCCCATTGATGATCTGGCTGATCGTTTTCTCTGCCATTTCCGCACGAACCGCCAGTGCCGCCTGACTGATTCCTTTCTCATCAAGGATTTCCTTCAGCGTCGCGCCTGGAGCAACTGCATAGTCCGGTTCATATTTCAAAGTTTGCTTGGTCATTTTCTCACTCCCGTATGGTTTCAGTGGTAGTCGCCGATTCTCCATATCTCGACGCCACGCACCCCGCGCCAATCCAATCCCCCGCCGGACAATTGCGGCAGGGGATCGTCCGTTGGCCGGAATACCAGCCGCATCGGGTGAACGAGGTCCATTGCCAGATGGCCACGCAAATCGCCAGTAAGCTCATGGCACCGGCCGGGCAGCGATCTCATCACCTCAAGATTCTCGGCCGCCGACAAACTGGCCAACCGCTCCTGAATGAGGTCGGCCATCCGCGGGCCGTACTCGGCCCTGAGTTTGCTGCCAGAATTGCAGAGCTTCTGCTCCCGGCTTCTGGCGAACGTTACGTCCATGATCGGCGTCCTTTTAGAAATACTTTACCTACTTGGTAAATGGATTTCAAGTACGAATACAAAAACTCGTTTACCTTTGAGGTAAATAAATCATTGACTATACCTGACCGGTCAAGTATACTGGTCCGTATGAATACAATCACCACGGAAAAGCGTTGTGAAGTCGTTCGGGCCTTGGTCGAGGGGTGTAGCATCCGCTCCATCGTCCGAATGACGGGGGTCTCAAAGAACGCCGTGGCCCGTCTGCTGGTCGCGCTCGGCTGCAAGTGCGCAGAATACCAAGACGCAACCTTGCGCAACCTGACCTGCCGCCGCCTTCAGGTCGATGAGATTTGGAGCTTCGTGGGCTGCAAAGAGAAGAACGTCGCGACGGCCCGGAACGGCGGCATCGGCGACGTGTGGACCTGGGTCGCCATCGACGCCGACACAAAGCTTGTCCCGTCGTGGCTGGTAGGCGACCGGGACGGCCAGACCGCCCGTATCTTCATCAACGATCTGGCCTCCCGCCTCAAGCATCGCGTACAGGTCACGTCAGACGGCCACAGGCCGTATTTGGAGGCCGTTGAAGAGGCGTTCGGCTGGGACGTTGACTATGCCATGCTGGTGAAGATTTACGGCAAGCCCAGCGAAGAGGATCAACGGAAATACAGCCCCGCACAGTGTGTCGGCTGCTCACGGCATATCGTCACGGGCCAGCCTGACCCGGAGCATATCTCGACCAGCTTTGCGGAGCGGCAGAATTTGACAATGCGGATGAAGATGCGACGATTCACGCGGCTGACGAACGCCTTCAGCAAGAAAATCGAGAACCACTGCCATTCAGTCGCGCTGCATTACATGCACTACAACTTCGCTCGCGTCCACCAGAGCCTGCGGTGCAGCCCCGCGATGAAGGCCGGCGTTACCGACCGTCTGTGGTCAATCGAGGATATCGTCGCGCTTTTGGCAAAATAGTTCAAACAGACCCACTACCGGCGGACGCCGGATGCCACCCCACGATTCGGCAGCCTTGAGTCCGTCGACCGGGCCGTTACAATACCCAACTCGCCCACAGGCGGTCGCCGATTTCGCGGCGCAACCCTCGCGGCGACAAGCCCCTATAGCTCAATTGGTAGAGCAAGTGACTCTTAATCACTAGGTCGTAGGTTCGAGTCCTACTGGGGGCAATTCAGTTTCCTCGCCAGGCGGGGGTGACGCATCAACTGCCGAACCTTCTGCGCCGGCAGCTTCCGAGCCCATCGGGTTGCGAACGATCGCCGCAGGTCGTGCGCCGTCGGAAGGCAACGCCCTTTGAGTGGGTCGGGGTCGTGGAGGGTCATGTGGAGACGCGAAGATGTCTTCTGCGAATCCTCCGATTCTGCCGAATTTCGGTTGCATTAACCTCCGCAGTCTCTCCATACTGCCACTCTGGGGGGTTCAAGAATTCAACTGGTGGGGGGGAACCATGTCTCTGCATCGCTTGCTGTGCGCCGTAGGCTTACTGTGTTCCATCACCACCGGAGTAATGGCCGGCCCATTCGGCCTTGTTGCCAGCGATCCTGTCAGCGGCGCGTTGTTCAATGTGTCCGTCGATCTGGTGGCCCACCCGCCCGATCCTATTGTCCCGCCGAACCCCACGCAGGATCTGACCGACCCGACGCGCCCGGTCTTCACGCAGGACGTGATCAACCAGGCGGTGCTGACGTTTGCTTTGACGGGCCAGAACGGTGAGACGTTTGAGTTCACTCCGGTGCCTCTGCCGCCGCCGCAGGATCTTCCGCTGTCGCTGACCCTGCAATTCGCGGCCAACGGCAACATGGGGACGACTTTCGACGTGTTCTTCGATGCTTCGTTCACCCTCGATGGGGGCCAGCATCCCCCTGTGCTCAGCGAAATGGTCTCATCCCCGACTGATCCGTGTGAAGTGCTGTACACGCTGCGATTTGAGGATGACCCGCCGTTCTCGGTCGAAGTCTTCATGATCAACCCGTTGGGAGGGAACACTGAGGCCGCAAGGTTCTCTTCCGTCCCCGAACCTGGTTCGCTGGCGATCTTCGCCGGGATAGGAGTCATGCTGTTGGTTCGCCGGCGAAATCGCAGCGCGATTGCCAGCGACCCACCACGGGTTGCCTGACGGGCCGCGGTTACTGGCCTACGTTACTTCTCTGCTGACATCTCGGCTTCGACTTCAGCTTTCACTCGGGCGTGTTCCGCGCCGCCGTCCCTGATTTGAGCGGCATCCTCTTGCCGGCCCGCCGGTTTCCTGCCGTTCATCCACCGCAAATCGGCCGCTGGCGGGTTCCGCTCCCTTTCTCATTTGTAACCCGCCGATCTGCGGCACCATCGATCAACCACGCTACAATAAAAGGCGCATCGCGGCTGGCGTGTCTCGGCCCCAGGGGCGAAGCCCGCTGTTTGGTCGGCGTCGGGTTGTAAACGTCGCGGGAGAATCACGAAAGGTTGCCGACACCGCCCCGTCTCGGCCCTTAATTGGTTCTCCCGCGATTGTCATTCAGTGGGCCGACAAGTCCTCCCGATGCCAGTCGCGTGCGTTCGTCGCAGAGCGCGCCGCAGCGGGCCGGCTGCTGCCTCGGCGCTTCCGGTCGCTCACCCGTCAGTTTGCCGCGACGCACGTGCGGTCGCCGGCTTTGACGGCCTTGGAAGCCCTGGGTTGCTCTGCGAACAGGGCAAAACCAGCTAAGATTGAATCGCGGCGGCCTCGCGGGCCGACCGTTTGCGACGTAGAAACCCCAGTCAGTGACGTGGAACCGAATTGGGGATGGGCTGATGTCCCGATTGTTTGACCTGCGTTTGGGCTATCAGCTCAGCATGGTCGGCGTGCTGGCCGTGCTGGGGGGTGCACTGTTGCTGCTGCTAAGGCTGCGGCGCGGCAGCCGGCTGCGCCCCGTGCGGCGCCGCATCGCCAACCTGGGGCTGTCGATCTGGATGTTTCTCGCGCTCATCACGGCGGTCGAGCTGTATTTCGCGGTGCTGTATGACGAAAGCGACGCTTTCAACACGACGGAGGTTTCGAAGTTGTGGTACCGCCGACACGTCGCCCCCATGCGGAAAGTGCTGAAGTTTCGAGACGATCATGCCACGGAGTATCGCGATGCGCGCGACTATCCGCCGAAGCTCGTCCCGGGGCAGCGGGTGGTCTGTTTCGTGGGCGACAGCTTCACTTTCGGGCATGGGGTGCCCAACGTCGCCGACCGGTTCAGCGACATTGTGGGCCGCGACCTCGAGCGTACCCACCCCGAGCGGTACTTTGTCACGAACCTGGCGGATGCCGGCACCGAGGTGCGCTGGATCGAAGCGCTGCTCGAGGCACTGCTCGCCTACCAACTACCGGTCGACATCGTGATTTACACGATCTGCCTGAACGACATAGAGAGATACGACGAGCGCAGCGTTCAGTTTCACCGCGAGATCGGGGCGCGGGCGCCCCGCTCGTGGCTGTTCCAGAATTCGTACTTCTTCAACCTGCTGCATTCTCGCGTTCAACAGGCCCGGGCGGCGCGCGGCGGAGGATACTATTCGTTTGTGCGCGATTCGTACGCAGGAACTCCCTGGCAACTGCTGCGGAACAAGCTCGACGACATCTTTCAGCTCTGCGCCGAGAACGGAATCGACATGCGAGTCGTCGTCTTCCCGTTTCTGCATGAGCTGGGCCCCGACTACGCCTTCGCCGACGCACATCGCCAGATCATCGACTACTGTCGCGAATCGGGCGTACGGGCGCTCGATCTGCAGCCGGTTCTGGCGCCGCACGTCGGCGAAGGGCTGACGGTCAACCGCTTCGACGCCCACCCCAACGAGCGGGCGCATGCGCTGGCGGCCGAGGCGATCGAGCGCGAGCTGCTCGATGACCTGTTCGCCAAATAAATAAATGGGCGCGAGCGCGTCAGGGGGCAGTCGCGTGCGTTCGTCGCAGAGCGCGCCTCAAGGGGCCCGGCTGCTGCCTCGGCGCTTCCGGTCGCATCACCCGTCAGTTTGCCTCGACGCACGCGGTCGCCGGCTTTGCCGGCCCTTGAAGCCCACGAGGTTCCCTCTGCGAACAGGGCAAAACCAGCTAAGATCGAAATAGGGCGGCCTCGCGGGCCGACCGTTTGCGACGTAGAAACCACACTCAGTGACGTGAAACCGGGTTGGCGATGGGTTGATGTCCCGATTGTTTGACCTGCCTTTGGATTATCAACTCAGCATGGCCGGCGTGCTGGCCGTGCTGGGGGTCGCACTGTTGCTGCTGCTATGGCTGCGGCGCGGCAGCCGGCTGCGCCCTGTGCGGCGCCGCATCGCCAATCTGGGGCTGTCGATCTGGATTTTTCTGGCGCTCGTTACCGCGGTCGAGCTGTATTTCGCCGTGCTGTATGACGAGAGCGACGCTTTCAATACCACAAAAGTTTCGAAGTTGTGGTTCGACCGACACGTCGCCCCCGTGCAGAAAGTCCTGAAGTTTCGAGACGATCATGCCACGGTGTATCGCGATGCGCGCGACTATCCGCCGCAACTCGTCCAGGGGCAGCGGGTAGTCTGTTTCGTGGGCGACAGCTTCACTTACGGCCATGGGGTGCCCAACGTCGCCGACCGGTTCAGCGACATTGTGGGCCGCGACCTCGAGCGGACGCAGCCGGGGCGGTACTTTGTCGCGAACCTGGCGGATGCCGGCACCGAGGTGCACTGGATCGAAGCGCTGCTCGAGGCGCTGCTCGCCGACCAACTGCCGGTCGACGTGGTGGTCTACACGATCTGCCTGAACGACATCGAGATCTACGACGAGCGCAGCGTCGAGCTGTACCGCGAGATCGGCGCGCGGGCGCCCCGCTCGTGGCTGTTCCAGAACTCCTACTTCTTCAACTTGCTGCACTCTCGCATTCAGCACGCCCGGGCGGCGCGCGGCGGTGGTTACTATTCGTTTCTGCGCGAGTCGTACGCGGGAGTTCCCTGGCAGTTGTTGCGGAAAAAGCTCGACGACATCTTTCAGCTCTGCGCCAAAAACGGCATCGACCTGCGGGTGGTTGTGTTCCCGTTTCTGCACGACCTGGGCCCCGACTACGCGTTCACCGACGCGCATCGCCAGATTATCGACTTCTGCCGCGAATCGGGCGTGCGGGCGCTCGATTTGCAGCCGGTTCTGGCGCCGCACGTCGGCAAAGGGCTGACGGTCAACCGCTTCGACGCCCACCCCAACGAGCGGGCGCATGCGCTGGCGGCCGAGGCGATCGAGCGCGAGCTGCTCGACGATCTGTTCGCCAAATAAATAAACGGGCGCGAGCGCGTCAGGGGGCGGCAGCGACGGCGGGGCGCGGGTCGGCCAGGCAGACGGCCCGCAGGGCCCGCGCGGCCGTTGGGGCTGAAACGGGGCCCTGAAGCCGCACGCGGTCGCCGAGCGCCGCCTCAGGCGACGACGCGCCGGCCACAATGTCGGCCAGAACGTCGCTGTCGCACGAAACGAGCGCTGCGAGCGACGAATTCACGCCGATTTCAGCCGCCAGCAACCCGTGCTCGTTCAACGTCAGCGTCCAATCTCCGCCGCCGCGCCCCGTCACGCGCAGGCCCACGCGTTCGGTGCGTCCGGCGGCCGCTTCAGGAATCGTCGCATCGAGATAAGGTTCGAGCGCGCGGACGACGTCGAACAGAGGCTCAATCGGGCGGGCGCGCGGCGCCGTGAAGTACACGCGCTTTGCATAGTCGGCCATCGTGGTCAGCATGGCCCGGTCGACGTGCGGGCAAGGCAGGTGCGGCGCCGCGCGCTGCGTGTTGCGGGCGTCGAACGTGGGGTCGTCTTTCCAGTACGAACTGTAGACCCTGATCAGTTCACAAAACAGCGCCTCATGCTCGGTGAGGCCCGAGAGTTGCCGCCCGCCCCCTTCGAGCCTGACGCCATAGAAACCCGCAGCCTCTTCGAGCGCATCGGCCAGAAGCCGGGCGGTAATCGGGTGCCGGGGCGTCAAATGATACGTTTGCCCATGATGCTCAGGGTTTCTGACGATGTGGGCGATGACGGCTGAAACCCAGTCGACGGGCACCAGGTTCTTGGTCTCGTGGCCCGATAGCGCGAAGCGGGCGGATGTGCCGATCCAACCGGTGGCGTTGGGTTCCTGTGTGCGGGCCATCGTATAGACCGCCTGCAGCGGCACGTAGTAGCCGTGATAGGTCGTCGTGTAACCGCTGCGCGAGTCGCCGATGATGATGGCGGGGCGGTACACGGTGACCTGGTCGAGAAAGTCGGCCGCGCGAATCATCTTCTCGGCCTGCACCTTGCTCTGCTCATAGTCGTTCGACATCCGCTGCCCCACGTCGAGTTCGCTTTCGAGAATGCGGCCCTGGCGCAGGCCGCAGACGTAGGCGGTCGAAACGTGGTGAAACATTCGGATTCGGGCGTTGCGGCACAAGTCGAGCACGTTCTGGGTGCCCACCACGTTCGACCTCCAGGGCTCACTGGTCGAACTGGTGCTTTCAAAGGTGAGACTGGCCGCATTGTGCAAGAGCGAATCACAATTCTCGGCAACCCAGCGCATCGAGCGCGGGTCAAGCCCCAGGTCGGTTTCGGTGATGTCACCTTCCAGAACGACGGGGCGCGGCAGCTTGCGCCCCAGCTCTGATTCCCAGTACAGCATCATGTTTTCGACGCGGTCGCGCGCCCCCGCGCGGCGCGTCGCCCTGACCAGAACTGCCAGCGGAATTTCGGCCGTAATCAGGTCTTTGATCAGGTATCGGCCCAGCAGCCCCGTGCCGCCGGTGAGAAAGGTGTATGACATAGACTGCGGACTCCCCGGTTTGATCCTCAGGGCGATCGTGTCGCTTCCTCAGGGTGAAGACCACTGAGTATAATTGCCGCGCCCCTCCGCATCCAGAAACCCAACAGCCCACCGCCTAAACCATGCGCCAAGTTCAGTTTGCGTCAGGCGACCCGATCGGCGGCGAGCGCCGGGCGAGGCCGGGTGTGTCGCGCCGGCACCGGCAGCTTGGGGGGGGTCGGCGCGGCGCGACTGGCGGCCCGTCCGAGCCGCCCGGTCAACAGCGCCGGCAACAGCAGCAGGTCGCCAGCGAGCGTGGCCATCAGCAGGGCGGCCATCAGCAGCCCGAACCGAACGGTGGGGCCGAAGCTGCTGAGCGTCATCGCCAGCATCCCGATGCTCGAAACGACAATCGACTCGAAGATCGGCCCACCGGTCGTCATCAAGGCGATTCGCGCAGATTCGGTATTCGAGCTGCCGGCGCGGCACTGCTCTCGATATCGCACCAGAAAATGGAATGTGCCGTCGATCGAGATTCCCAGAGCAATGCTGCCCGTCATCATCATCCCGATGTCTACCGGCAGGCCGAACCACCCCAGGCAGCCGAACACGATGCCCAGTGGCAGCAGGTTGGGGATCATCGCCAGAATCGTGATTCTGACCGATCGCAGGGCGATCGCCATCACCAACCCGATGACGACAAATGCCGACGTGAAACTCTTCCAGAAGCCTCGAAAGATCTCCTGCTGAGCCTGCTCCAGCAGGGGGGCGATGCCCGTAAACGCGATGGGCTGGCCTGCAGTCAGCCGTTCGAGCTCGCGGTGAATATCGCCGATCGACTGGTCGCGGTGCGCCCGAATTCGGGCTGAGATGCGCCACAGTTGCTGGTCCCCGATGATGAAATCGTTGCTGCCCTGACGCGATTCGGCCCGCTGCAAGAGCTGAATCAGCGCGAGGGGGTTGTCGGGCAGCTCGTTGGGAAAAAACGAGGCCGCCGACATCGTGTGCCTGACGGCCGGGTGCTGGCGGATCGTGTGTTCGAGGTCGCGCACCTTGCGCAATCGCTGTACGAACGAAATGTCACTGTCGCCGAAGTCGACGACGGCTTCAATCGAGTCAATTTCGGTCAATTCATTCTGGATGCGCATCACGTCGCTGAGAACCCGGCCGTCTTTCGGCAGGAAATCGAGCGGGTCGATTTTGGTCGTGATGCGGGTCAACCCGAAGCAACCGACAACCGCCAGCACGAGTGATGCGAAAATCACGCCGCGATGGTGCCCCAGCAGCCAGTCGCCCAGGCGAGCGTAACTTCGTCCGTCTTCTTCGGTCACGTGCGTCTCGCGCGAGGGAAGCACAGTGAGAATCGCGGGCGTGATGGCGATACCGGCCAGCATGGCGACCACGGCCCCCAGCGCCGACGCGTACCCGAATTGAGTCACCGGTGCGATGTCGGTTACGCTGACGGAAAACAGGCCGACGGTCGTCGTAAACATCGACACCAGGCACGGCTTCCAGCACAGTCGCAGTGCTTCGCCCAGCGGGTCGGGCGCGTTCAACGACGCGCGGTAGTAGTGGATGACGTGAATCGCCGCCTCGAGGGTGAAGACCATCACCATGATCGACAATGCGCCCAGAATGAAATTCATCTGGCCGCCGCAGAACTTGAAGATCGTGAAGGTCAGATTGATCGCCCAGACGGTCAACGCCAGCACCGAAATCGACAGTTTCCAGTCGCGCACCCAGTAGTAGAGCAGGCCCAGGCACAGCACGAGCGTGACCAGAAAGAACTTCGTGTTCTCGTCGGTGCCTCCCAGGCGATCAAGCTCGGTGACGATGACGGGCCCGCCCGAAATGCAATGGCCGTTCTCAGGAATCCGGCAGTACTCGAGCTCGCGCTCGATATCGTGAACTGTGCCGGCGCGGTCACGGGCCCCCGCGTCTGACAGCAGCACGATCAGGCCGGCCAGATTGTCGTCGGGCGAGCAGATCAGGCCGTTCAGGCGGCTGCGGGCCTCGTTCTCTTCAACCCCCGATTCGCCCATCAGGTGCTGCAGCCGGCGGGGCGACCAGCATTTTCGCACGCCGGGCAGGCGGTCGAGCCGGCCGCAGACGGCTTCCATCAGATCGTCGTCGGCAATGGCGCGCTCGATGCCGATCAGCACCACTTCTTCAACGCCGAAATCGCGCTTGAACTGCTCGTAGCGCGTGCGGACGTGCGAGTCTTGCGGGAGCCAGGTTTCGATGTCGTTATTGGCGGGAACCGAAACCGCTTCGTACATCAGCCAGGGATAGCTGAGGACGACCAACCACAGCAGGATCCGGCTATAACGCTGGTAGAATCGTGAGAGCATGTCGCTGGTGTTTGCCGCTAGGTATCGCCCTCGGGTTCGCAGTAGCGGCCCCCCGCCGCACGGCGAAATACCGATCGATACGCTACGTCAGTTACGTTTGCCAACCGAAGCTGCTGTCTCGCTGGTCGCCCGATCCGGCCCTCGGAATTGTCGGCGCATCTTGCCCAGACTCTCTGTCGGGTAACGCCTGGTTTCCGGCTGCTGTTCGGCGGCAACCGACTCAGAGTAAGGTATCGAGCAGGCGGCGTTGGTCGGGCCAGTGCATTTGCGCGCGAACGAACTCCAGCGAAGCCACGGGTCTCGACAAAGCGCACGCTCGGCAATGCCTCGCCGATTGGACGCGACGGTAAACGTTGCCCAGCTTCGCCCAACCGCCCCTGCGGAACGCGAAAGATGACCGCATCAGGCCGATATTGAGGCGTGCCCCGCAGGCGCCGCGCGCAAGCTGCAACGGCTCTGACGAATTGGAACCCGCTGGGGCGCGCTTAAGACGCCGCCCGGCCTGGCTCCGAGGGCTCAGTCTCGCAGAGCTTCGGGGTTGCCGTGGGCCGCAGCAAATCTGCGATCTGCACCGCCAACCCGTCGAACTCGCGCGGGTGCGTCGGCGCGTAGGCCAGATTGACCCGCCGCTCGACTTCGTCGAGCGGGAGCCGAAAACTCGCAGGAGGCATGCTGACCTGGTGCGTAAACAGGTTGTACACGCCGTACAGCACCTGAATGTCAGATTTCCACGACCGTTCGGCTTCGGAATACAGGTTGTAGGCCGCGTGGGCCGCGTTGAGACAGACTGCCGACTCGATCAGGGCGCGTCGGAAATCAGGCAGCGTCGGAGCATCAGGGCCCCACACCTTCAAGAGGCCGTTGGCCGCCTGGTGCACGGGCACGAAGATGCGGTGCAGAATCGAACGCAGCATGTACGAGGTGCGCGCCGAAGAGTACTTGAGCGGGTTCAGATAGGCGTCGACGGCCGCGGTTACCGCGCCGCAGCCCCCATGCCCCAGCACCACGACCAGCTTCACACTTTCGCTGAGCGCATTGATCGCGTAGTCGATGCTGCCCCAGCACTCGTCGGCCAGAACGTTGCCGGCGACGCGGATCACGAACAGGTCGTTGAACCCCTGCCCGAACAGCATTTCGGGGGGCACGCGCGCGTCCGAGCAACCCACGACGACGGCAAAAGGCGCCTGCCGCGGCATTTCCCCCTGCGAACGCACCATGCCGACTTCAAGACCATTGCACTGGACAACGTACCGCGGCTCACCAGTGGAAAACGAACCGGTGCGGCAGCTCCGCATCCACTCTGAGAACAGGCGGTTGCCGTTCTCGAGGTTCTGCCGCCCGACTTCAGCGTCTTCCGGCGGCGGCTTGACGCTGGGGTTCTTCGGATCGAATCGATAGATGTAGTCGATGGTTCGCATAATTGAACCGGATCCTGATTCAGACACCAAAGTCCGCGAGGGGAACAAAACTCGATCGCGCGTGCACGAATCTGCCGCATATAATCATATCACGGATGCAAGCCCGAGAGACGCTGCGGCCGCAAAATTCAATTATGCACGGGGCCAGCGCCCGCCGCGACGCCCTGCCCAAGTCGCCAAAACCGCAGAGCCGGGTACCATCGCGGTCATGAGCCGTCCGACAGGATCGGCGCGAGTAGCGCGACCGCCGCTATCCGAGGCTTCGCATTTCATGGCAGTCGCGCGTCGCGTCTGCTTCGAGAGCCGAATGCTCAAGCCTTATGGCATTTCTTCGACCTGCTCTGTCTCCGGGTCGACATAACCCAGCCGCATGCAGGTCTCGACTTCGGAACGCATCTGCAGGCGATCTAATCCCACGATCTCAACGCGCGCATGCCCGTTGCGATTATGCTCTTCCGCGAAATGGAACAGGCTTTCGCATGAGGTATGATCGATCAGGGTGAGGTCTTTCGTGATGTGCAGAAAAATCGTCTTGGTGTCTGCGGGAACCTGCGCCAACTCGCGATTCACGTGGAGGGCGTTGAAGCACACCAGTTGTCGGCCGAAAAAGAGGTGGTAATCGCCGTTCACTGCCGCTCGTTCCGTGACAGGATTCCTGAACAATTGCGCCGCTTGATTGAGCGCTTCAAGCGGCACGATGCGAGAGACGCCGTTTTGCTGCCGAAAGGCGGCTCTTGTGCGTTGGGCGAACCACACCGTCAGCAACAGTTCCATGGCGATGCCCGCAAAGATGCCCCACAGCAGGTCGGTCGAAAGCGTCACGACAACTGTGAACGCGAAGATCAATAGCTGTTCCTTGCCGATCTGTGCCACGTGGCGCCAAACGCTGGGCTTACACAATTTGTAACCAATGAAAATCAACACGGCTGCGAGTGCGCTCTTGGGCATCAGGTTCATCACGTGCGAACCGAAAAACAGAAACAGCAGCAGGAAGCAGGCATTATAAAAGTTGGCCCATTGCGTGCGTCCGCCTCCCAGGATGTTCGCCGTGCTCTTGACGCCGCCCGGGATGATCGTCAGGCCCCCGACGACGCTCGAGCACATGTTCGAGACCCCCATCGCCAGCAGTGTCTGGTTCGGGTCGGATTTGCGCTTGTACGGATCCACCTTGTCAATGGCAGCAATTGTGGCCAGTGATTCCACGCCGTCGATCATCGTCAATGTCAGGACGATCGTGGCGACCGCAAGCCACAACGACTTGTCAGTGAGAACACCCTGAAAATCCGGCAAAACCAGCCCGTGCTCCAGGGGATTTTCGGGAATGAAAATCAGGTCACTTTTATCGAGATACAAGAATTGACCGGCGATCGTTCCCAGCACCACCACGATGACCGGTGGCGGAAGAATCTTCAGCCAGCGCGTCTTGAACGAGCCCAGCAGAAATATCAGAGCCAGGCTGGAAACCCCGAGCACAAAGACCTTGGGATTCATCTGCATGAATTCCCTGGGAGTCTCCAGCACAATCCCCCAGAACTCATGTGCTTCGTACGGATGCCCCAGCAGTCCTGGAAGCTGTTTGACGATGATCAGCATTCCGATGGCCGCCAGCATCCCCTCGACAACCGCCGCCGGAAATATGGCGGCGAAGCGTGCCGCCTTGATATAACTCAGAAAGACTTGCGCTGCCCCAGTCAAACAGATGGCAACCAGCAGCAGCGGGTAACCTCTTTCGAGATCGCCCTGGCCCAGCGTCAGCATCCCGGCATAAAGCGCCGGCGCAAGGCCTGCCGCAGGTCCGCTGATCGTAACGAATGAACCTCCCAGAAAAGGCAGCACAAAGCCCGCGATGATGGCCGACGTCAATCCGCAAATGGGCGGCGCACCCGACGCAATCGCAATGCCGATCGAGAACGGCACCGAGATCATCGACACCAGCAGCCCTGCGGGTAAATCGTGACGCCAGTGCTTCAGGCCGGCAAGCCCGTTTTGAGGTTTCTCCTGAACGGTAACAGTTGGCGTTTCGAGTGACGTGGCGGTGACGGAGTCACTCATGGGGGGCGTCCTTATGCTGCCGGTGCGATTTGCAAACCGCCCGGGTCGCGATGCCAGAACTGCGCGCAACGACCCGCGCGTGCACCACGATTTTACCGGCGCACCAACACCCAGCTACGACAGTCGCGTTACATTTCCGTCAGCGAAGCAGCGCAGCCGTCGCCTGAAGAACGCACAATCAACTGGAAGATTACGGTTTCGTAAGACAAGGTCCCGCAAATCGTGTTTCAGCGTTTTCCACCCCCCGAGAATTCTGAGGATGTACCACAACCTTAGCCATGACCGATCTACGAACAGGTTGCATCTTGGGAGACGAGCGGCGCCTCGCGATTATGTGCGACCGAGTCGGCAACCCGGGCGGCCTGGGGTCGCACGATTGAACTGACTCTTTGCAGTTCTGTATTGACGGCCGGCGACTGGCCCTCGCCGCCGAGTCTCAGCAGGCCCATTGTGAGGTAGATAAATCCCACAGCGGCCAAGCCGCCGATCGCAAGCGAGCCTGACAGGAAATTGTTCGCCAATTGCGCGAATCCACAAGATGCGAACGCAACCCCGGAGACCGTGAGACACACAATGGCCGCTGAGTTGACTTTGGGCGTCAATGGCGGGCCAACGTAATCTTCTGACATCGTGCTGCTCCGGAACCGGCTGCGAGCGTTGCATCATCGCCAGAACCACGGTCGGTCTGCTTCAAAAACCCCTCTCCGTTCCGCGAGCGTTGCGGGGAGCGTGACTCGCCGGCGGGCTGCAGAATGGCCTGCAACACGATGCGGAGAGGGGTCGGGTGGCCGTCAGGTGATGGGCGGCAACGACGCAATCGGCATCATTGTTGTCACAATCTTGGCCACCAGGATGTACATCGGAATGCCGATCGTCACGTTGTACGAGAAGGTCAGGCCGAGCGACGCCGCGAGTGGCAACGTCGGGCTGGCTTCAGGAATCGCCATTCGTTGCACGGCCGGCAGCGCGATATACGAAGCCGCTGCACACAGCACGGCAAACAGCACGTAAGTGCCGGTTTCAAATGGCTGACCGAGGAACAAGCCGTACAGGTGCGCGATCAGGATGCCCGTAATGGCAAAAACGTTCGGCGCGAGCACGCCGAACAAGATGAACTGCCAGCCGCCGGCTTTCAGGTCTTTGAGCTTCCGTGAAGCCGTCATGCCCATCTCCAGCAGGAACAGGCACAACATTCCCTGAAACAGCCTGACGAACAGTTCGTCGTCGGCAAGAGTCACCGATTCGCCCTGCAGCCGGCTGAGAAAACCGATCGCGATCCCGGCGAACAGCAGGTAAATCCCCGGATTCAAAAACACTTCGTGCAACATCTCTTTGCTGAAGCCGACTTTCGGTTTGGCGATGGCAGGTTCGGCGTCTTCGTCGATGTGCTCGAGCGCCAGGTCGGCCTCCTGCTGCTCGGCCTTCGACACATGGTGATGCTGATGGCCGTCGTCTTTCGGGCCATCGTAGCCGCCACCAAGAGTCACGCCGGCAATCCGGGCCCCCCCAGTGCGCCGTACGACTCGCACAGACTGGCTGCCAGCCGCCGCGCCCACCAGCTCTTCTTCGAACTCATGAACGGCAATCCCGTCGCCATTGTGCCCTTCGGCTGCATGCACGGCCGGCGGTAACCTGTTTCGCACGACGGCCCGCCGCTGCGACGCGCGGTAACTCGCTTCGCCCGGCATGTTGCCCAGCTCATCCATGCCGTGTTGGCGCATCCGCGAAACCAGAAACAGCGCCACCAGGCAACCCGGAATCTCCATCACCGCCAGCAGCACGGGCATATATGCGGCATATGCGATCTGCGCGGCCCCAAGCACGCCAACCGCCGTCAGAAACGTGCCGGCCGAGTCGGAGCCGTAGTACCCGGCCACAGTCGCCGCATCGATAGACCTCAATTTTGTGGCTTTGCGCAAGATTCCATAAGCGAAGAACCCGACGATTGTGTTCGTGATGAACCCAATGACCATGAACCCCAGGGCCTGCGTCAATTCGGCGGCCCCCAGCGTGGCCAATTCTTCGCCACCATGCCAACCGATGGCCAGCAGCAGGTAGATCGTCAGCCCCTGATAAATGACCTTCGGAAACTCGAAGTTCACTCGCAACAGGGGAATCAGGAACCCGGCGTAGAAAAACAACAACAGCGGCTTGAAGAGATTGTGCGTGAAGTTATGCGCGAACTCGTGCAGCAATTGTTGAAGCATTCAATTCTCCTTTACCCTGTGCGTCCCTGCGACCGACCACCGAAGGCCACTTCATGGCGACGGCAGACCCGCCTCTCGCACCCGTCATTCCGCGGCAGATTCCTTGCGGAGAATTCATCCGTGCGACGGGCTGAAGAACGCCGCGCCGGCACGACCGCGCCGACAATGTAACCGCTATTGGCAATTGGCTTTGCGATCGTTCAACGTGCGCCAGGCAGTGCCTCAATCGCACGCCGCTCGCACTGCGGCCCGGGCGCCGCGCCTTGCTATAATTTCAGGCAATGCGGCCAGAAGCTGGCTCAGCCTGAGGCCATTGATTGGCCAGCCGGCTCAGTGTGAATCTCTGAGATGCACGATCGCTTTTTGTTCCGGTTGGTGGCGCCGCTGGTGGCAATCAGCCTGCTGCTTTTGACATTGGGGGCGGCGGCAGCCTGGAACGTACACCGCCAACAGGCAGTGACGTCGTCGTTGGTGGCCCGCGAGGTTGCCGGAATGCTCGCCGTGCATGAAGTTGACGTTGGGATGCGCGAAATCCGGCATCAATTGAATCAGTACGTGCGGCGGGGCGATCAGCGCTATTTCGATCGCATCCGTCCGCTGCACTCCGAAACCGAGAAGCAGCTCGAACAGGCCAAGGCGCTCGCGCGCACCAGCCGCGAACAGGAACTGATCGGGGTTCTCGATCGCGGTTACCGGCAATTCTGGGAAGAATTTCAGCAGATTGACCAGTCAGACCGCTCTCCCGAAGACCGGCGGCAGGCGTTCGGCCATCTGGTCGACGAGACGCTGACCAACGCGATTCTGCTGCCGGGCCAGCGGTATATCGATTTCAACAGGCAGGTCGTTGCGCGAACGGCCGCAGCCAGTCGCGCCACCTCCGATCAGATGCGTCGGGCGTTCCTTTTGTTGGGGGTCTGCGGCGGCGCCGGCGGGCTGCTGGCCGGTGCCGGGCTGGCCCGGGCGTTGACTCGTTCGATCGTGCAGCTTGATGTGTCGGTGCGCAGCGTCGCGGGGCGTTTGCAGCAGGTCGCCGGCCCGGTGAGAATCTCGCGCGTCGGCAGCCTGCGCGAGCTCGAGGCCGGATTGAACAGCATGGAGCGGCACATTGCCGAGATCGTCGAACGCCTCGAACAGCGCGAGTTGGAGGTGGTGCGAAACGAGCAGCTTGCCGCTTTGGGACAGTTGGCGGCCGGGGTCGCCCACGAGCTGCGAAACCCGCTGATGCCCATCAAGATGCTCGTTCAGGCGGCAATCGACCGCGACGATGGCCAAGGGCTCGTCGGTCGGCCGCTGGAAGTGGTGGAAGAAGAAATCGTGCGGCTCGAGCGGTCGATTCAATCGTTTCTCGATTTCGCCCGCCCGTCGCCCCCTCAAAAGGCTTCGTTCGACCTGGTGGGGCTCGTCGACCAGACGATTGAGCTGGTGGCGGGGCGCGCGGCGCGGCAACAGGTCAGTTTGCTGGTGCGGGCGCCCGACGAACCGGTTCTCGTCGATGCGGATGCCATTCAAATCCGGCAGGTGCTGCTGAACCTGCTGCTCAACGCGATCGACGCACTGCCGGCAGGGGGCGAGGCCGTGGTGGAAGTTGCCGCCGAACCTGCCTGCCCCCCTGTGCAAGCTGGCGGCCGGGCGGTCTGCCGGGTCATCGACTCGGGCACCGGCCTTCCTGCGGACGTGCTCGACGATGTTTTCGAGCCGTTCGTCACAACCAAGGAGACCGGCACGGGCCTGGGGCTGACGGTGTGCCAGCGCATCGTCACGGCGCATGGCGGCGAAATTTCGGCGCGTAATCGGAGCGAGGGGGGCGCAGAATTTATCGTTCGGCTGCCGCTAGATCATCGTTCTCCCGCCTTGAAACACGTCGAGGCCGCGCCGGGCCGGGCGACGACCGCACTGAACTGACTCTCACGTCACGTAGCAGATTCGTCATGGCTCAATTGCTCGTAATCGACGACGAACCGAACATCGCTTTTTCGGTGCGCGAGTGCCTGGGTTCGCCGAGCGTGCGCGTGAGCGCGGCGGCGACGGCCCGGGAAGGCGTCGAGCGGGTTCAGAACGATCCACCCGACGTGGTGCTGCTCGACGTGCGGCTGCCCGACATGTCGGGCCTCGACGCTTACGATCGCATTCGCCAGATCGACCCGCGCTTGCCGGTGATTGTGATTACGGCGTTCGGCAGTACCGAGACGGCGATTGAAGCCATGCGGCGGGGGGCGTTCGAGTACCTGCTGAAGCCGGTGGAATTTCGACGACTGCGGCAAACGGTCGAGCGGGCAATTGAGGTCAGCCGCGACAGCCACGTGCCGGCTGTCGTTGCCCAGGAAGATTCTGAAGACGGCGCTGCCGATCGCATTGTCGGGCAATCGGCCGCGATGCAGGAGGTGTACAAGGCCATCGGCCGCGTGGCGCCGCAGGATGCCACGGTGCTGCTGGTGGGAGAAAGCGGCACCGGCAAAGAACTGGTGGCGCGGGCCATCTATCACTACAGCCGCCGCAGCCGGCTGCCGTTTCTGGCGATCAATTGCGCGGCCCTGCCCGAATCGCTTTTGGAAAGCGAGCTCTTCGGGCACGAACGGGGCGCGTTTACCGGGGCCGACCAGCGGCGCATCGGAAAATTCGAACAGGTCAACGGCGGCACGATCTTTCTCGACGAAATCGGTGACATGACGCCCGCCACGCAGGCCAAGGCGCTGCGTTTGCTTCAGCAACAGCAGTTCGAGCGGGTGGGGGGCAATAATACGATCACGACCGACGTGCGGATCATCGCTGCGACAAATCAGGATCTGACGCAACTGGTCGAGCGCGGGCGGTTCCGGCAAGACCTGTACTATCGCCTGAGCGGTTTCACGATCCACCTGCCCCCCTTGCGCGACCGCCGCGAAGACTTGCCGCTCTTGCGGGAACATTTTCTGCGGCTTTACAACCGCGAGCTCGATCGGCAGGTAAGGTCGTTTGCGCCCGAGGCCCTGACGGCCCTCGAGCAACACGGCTGGCCCGGCAATGTTCGCGAGTTCGAGAACGCGGTGAAATACGCGATGCTGCAATCGACTGCCGACGTCATCACACGCGAGTGCCTGCCATTGTCTTGCCGGGGGGCCGGCCGGCTGTCAGATTCTCCGGCTGAAGTCGCCGCGGACTTCAATATCACTGAGCTCGTCAGGGAATTGCTGTTGAATGGCGACGGCGACTTGTACCGCAAAATCACGAGCGCCGTCGATCGCGCGGTGCTGCCGGAAGTGCTGCGGCACGTGAACGGCCATCAGCAGCAGGCGGCCGAGATTCTGGGGATCTCGCGCATGACGCTGCGTTCGAAGCTGCGGGCCTTCGGGTACGAGCCGGCCCGCGATTGAACCGCCGCGTGCCTTGCTGGTGGAAGCATTCCACAATCGTAGACCGTCACGACGATCGTCACAGTCCCGACTGACGGCCTGACCGGAACAATCGTCCCAGTCGACGGCGGCCCGTTTGCCTCTGGCGTCGAATAACCTACTCTTTGGCAGCGGGCGCCAACTACCGTGCCCGAGGGTCTCGCTATGCAGACGATTTACGACTACGCATTTTACTACCAGACGTTCGTGCTCAGCGCCTGGCACAACATCACGCCGATGCAGTACGGCTATCTGCTGGTCACCATTGCCGCCGTCGGCTGGCTGCTGATGAAAAGCGGCGCCCGGTAGTCGTGTCGGGTATCGACCAGTTTCGGTCCGGCCAGACTCGTCGTGGTCCGAGTCGCCGACCCGGACGACATTCGGTGCGGGTCAGCGACCCGCACTACGGAAGCGCCTGCCGCAGCTCTTTGCGCAAGGCCTCGAGCTCGGCCTCAACCTGAGCGGCGCGCGATCGGTCAAGCGGCGCGGGCTCGCCGGCGTGCGGGACCCGGGCTCCGTGCGGCGCCGTCTTCAGGCCGTTCGCCAGATCCTGCTGTCGCCGACGAGCTTCGGCCAGCCGCGCGTCGATCGCCCGAAGCGTGGTCGTCAGGTGTTCGCGAGTCGAAGTGGCGGCCGCAAGTTGCTGTTCGAGGCCGGCCTGCAGGTCTTCGGCCTCTTTCTTGCGTGACAGCGCCTGCCGCGCACCATCTTCGCGACCCGCCAGCAGCTCCTCGCGGGCCTGCTGGGCCCAATAGCCAACCTGGGCCGCCCGCTCGGCCAGCTCGGCTCGTAGCCGGTCTTCGGCATTCGCCGCAGAATTCACACTGCGTTTGGCGCCCGCCAGCCCCTCTTCAATTTCGGATATGATCCGGGCGACAGCCGCTGCAGGGTCGGGCGCGTCAGCCAGAAGGTCTTCGAGTTTGCAACTGATAATATCGCTCAAGCGACTGAAGTAGGTCATGGAGCAGTCTCCCTCATGTTCACACCCGCTCGCCAGGCGCCGCGGGAGCAGAAACGGCCGACTCGCCACCGCGACCCCGAATAAACGCAACGAACAGTCGGCCGGTTCATCCGCGAACCCCGCGGGCCTCCAGTTTTTCTCGAAGTTTCTCGCGCGCCAGGCGCAGCCGGCTTTTGGTCGTGGCGGCGTTCGCGTGCAGAATTCCCGCGACTTCCGGCAGGCTCAATTCGGCGAAATGGTGCAGCGTAAACGTCAAACGCTGCTCTTCCGGCAATTCCTGCAGCAGCTCTTCGACCAGTTCAGCCAGCTCACGGCGGTCTGCCGTCTCGTCAGGGGCAACCACCTCGTCAGCCAGCCCCGCCAGCACACACTTTTCATCTCCCGTCCCGTGAACGGCCCGAATCAGCGCGTCGTGCGACCGACGCCTGATGTTATCGATCAGCAGATTGCGGGCAATGCGGTACATCCACCCCCGAAACCGGCCCGAGGGAAGGTAATCCCACGCCTGGTCGAACACCCGCAGCAGCGTTTCCTGGGTCAGGTCTTCGGCAAACTGAATGTCGCGCGTGTTGCAGAAGAAAAAATTGACCAGCGCCCGCTGGTGCCGCCGCACGAGCCGCTCGAACGCCTGCGCGTCGCCCGACTGCACGGCAATCATCAGTTGATCGTCGTCGAGCGACAGATCGTCTTCCCACGTCGGCATGGCAGGCGCGGCGCAAATTCCTGGGTTGCCACACGGGTGGCGAACTGAAATGATGCCCCAGTCTATCAGACGCGCAAGCGGGCTGACGAGCGACGCGGGGGCGAGTTTGGGCTCGCCCCGGTCGCGGCGCCCTTGCTGCCGTTGCGATTTGAGACCGCACATGCCGCTGACGCTGAACTACGGATTCACACGAAGCGTCACTTGCGACCTCGACCCCCGGGCGCTGGTCGCGCGGCATGCAGGGCCCGCGGCGTGCGAAAACGTGGCTGAAGCCACCCGCGCGCAGTTGCAGGGGCCGCTCGATTTTCCCCCCCTCAAGCAGGCCTGCGTGCCCGGCGACAGCGTCGTGGTGGCGCTTGATCGCCATACGCCCGAGGGCGCTGAAGTGCTGGCTGAAATCTGGGCCGTCGTCTCGCGCCGTGGCATTGAACCTCAGTCGTTTCACATCATCCAGCCGGTGGCGCTCGACGGCGTTCCGCTGCCCGACCCGCGCCGGCTGTTTCCCGAAGAGGTTCGCCGGGCCGTGCGTTGGACCATTCATGACCCCACCGATTCGTCGCGACTGGCATACCTCGCGACCACCGCCCGGGGAGAGCGGGTGTATCTGGCGCGCGACCTGACCGACGCCGACGTGGTGCTTTCCGTCGGGGCCCTGGGTTACGACCCGCTGTTGGGCTACCGGGGAACCAGCAGCGTGTTCTACCCCGGCCTGTCGAACACCGAGGCCTTCATTCGCTCGCGCGGCGAAGGGCACAGTGAACTGGGGCCGGGCGACGAACGTCCGTTGCGGCAGTCGATCGACGAGATCGCCTGGCTGCTCGGTACGCAGTTTTCGGTGCAGGTCATTCCATCGGCCGGAACGGGGGTCGCTCTAGTGCTGGCCGGTTCAAGCGATGCCGTTTTCAGAAAGGGTAAGAAGCAACTCGACAAACTGTGGCGCGTGCGTCTGCCCGAACGCGTTGCGATGGTTGTTGTCGCCATTGATACCGACACCGCGGGCCACGGTTGGGACCAACTCGGCGCGGCCCTGGCCACAGCCCGCAATCTCGTCGTCAAAGGGGGCAAAATCGTGGTGCTCTCGGAAGTCGCGGAGGAACCCGGCGAGGGCCTGAAGCTGATTCAGCAGAGCCGCTCGCCACGCGCGGCACTACAGCCGATCCGCAAACAGGCTCCCGTCGAGATGATCCCGGCGACGCAACTGGCGGGCGCCGCCGACTGGGCCCAGATTTACCTGCTCAGTCGGCTGGAACAGAACCTCGTCGATGAATTGTTCATGGAACCTTTGGAGAACGAAGCACAGGTCGCGCGGCTCATCGGGAACGGCGAAGGCTGCGTCGTGCTCGAGAGCGCCCAGCACACGTATGGCGACGTTGGCCCGGGCGGCGCTGCGGGTTGAAACAGCGATCCTGCCTGCTCACGTCCACGTCAACAGCAAGATCGACAAGACACCACCGAGCAACACGACCAGCAACGACATGGGCAGCGCGGGCGGTACCCAGGGCACAATGGATCCTTTGAGCCGAGCCAGCGTGCGAGCCTGTCGGAAATAGGCAATCGACGCGAGCAAAAGAAAGAGCGTTGCGGCAGCGCTCAACGCAATTCCGATGACGTGGCCGCCCGTGACCCAGTTTGTTCCGGCTAAAACCCGAGCCTTGTGCAGCGCCGCCGCTCCTTTGTCTAACGCCAGCCCCGCGGTGATCAGGCTGAACGCCGTTCGCACCCACGCCAGTTGGGTGCGGTCCAGCGCCAACTCGGTCCGTTGCACCGCAAGATCGATCCGCGGGTCGACGTCTTCTTCAGCCGACGATCGGATAGCCACCGGCGTGGCATTCTCAGCGGCCCTCCGTTTTTCATCCACGACCTTGTGCTCCTCGCGCAGGATGTTCGCTCCCCGATGGAACCGAGTGCCGATGTTGGCACGCCCAGCATATCACGCGCGTCGCCTTCCAACGAACCATTAGGAATGCCATGCCGCGATCAGTTTTCGTCTACCTGCTGCCGGCTCTGATTGACCCTCAGGCACTTCACGACGGAGTGGCCGTCGCGATCGACGTGCTGCGGGCCACCACGACAATCGTCTGGGCCCTCGAGGCCGGGGCCGAGCGGGTCATTCCCTGCGCCGAGATCGACGAAGCGCGGCAGATCATGGCACGACTGCCCGACGGGTCGGCCGTTCTGGGGGGCGAGCGCGGCGGATTGAAAGTGCCCGGTTTCGACCTCGGGAATTCCCCTGCGGAATACACACCCGGGGCCGTTGCCGGCAAGACGGTCGCCTTTACGACCACCAACGGCACCCGCGCGATCTTGAAGGCGCAACTGGCGCGACGGGTCGTCGCCGGGGCCTTCGCCAATCTGAACGCCGTCATTCAATGGCTCACGCAGCAGTCGGGGAGCGTGAACCTCGTATGTGCCGGGACGGAGGGATACGTTTCGCTTGAAGACGTCTTGTGCGCCGGGGCGATCGCCCGGGGGCTGCGCGCTTCGGGCACAGAATTCGAGTTCTCTGACGATGCGACCGCGATCGCCCTCGACCTGTTGGAAAACCGCTTTTCTCACTATGATCGCTTCCTCAGCGCCTTGCGGTCGAGCCGCGGGGGCCGCAACCTGATCGGTCTCGGTATGGACGCCGATATTGTGACCGCCGCCCGAATCGACGCGAGCGCGATTGTGCCCGAGCTGTCGCGCGATCCGTGGCAGATGGTCGCGGCGGCCGACGCCCGGCCCATCGCACGGCCCCTGATCGAACCGCCGCCTGAATTGCCTGTCTGAACTTTATCTCGACTGCCGTGTCGCAATGACTTGTGATGATTGACGTCACCCGGCGCAGGCGCCGATGCCGGCGAGCCGGCATCGTTCTTCTGAAATCTCCCCATCCTGAAACTCGACTTGCGCTTTTATGGAAACCACGATGGACAAGGTCGTCGCGCTGTGCAAAAGGCGCGGGTTCATCTTTCAGTCGTCGGAAATTTACGGCGGCCTGAACGGCTTCTGGGATTACGGCCCCCTGGGGGTCGAACTGAAGCGGAACGTGAAAGACGCCTGGTGGCGCGACATGGTGACGAACCACGACGAGTTCGCCACCCTTCCCGGGGCTCCCCAGACGTTCTCGATGGTCGGCATCGACTCTTCGATCATCATGCACCCGCAGGTCTGGAAGTGCTCGGGGCACTACGACATGTTCCACGATTTCATGGTCGACTGCCGGGAATGCAAGGCCCGCTTTCGCGCCGATCACGTGAAATCGAGCGAATGCCCTTTGAAGCCCAGCAAATGCCCCGGCGAGCACGACAAGTGCAAGCTCACCGAGCCCCGCGAATTCAACCTGATGTTCAAAACGATTCTGGGGGCCCTGGGGTCTGAAGACGATGCGGCGTTTCTGCGCCCCGAAACGGCCCAGGGAATGTTCGTCAATTTCAAGAACGTCATCGACACGGTGCGCGTGAAGGTTCCGTTCGGCATCGCCCAGGTCGGCAAGAGCTTCCGCAACGAAATCACCCCCCGCAATTTCACCTTCCGCTCGCGCGAGTTCGAGCAGATGGAGATGGAGTTCTTCTGCCACCCCAACCAGTCGCTCGAATGGTACCGGTACTGGCGAGACCGCCGGTACAACTGGTATGTGAAGCTGGGCTTGGGCAGCGACAACCTGCGGTTGCGCGACCACGCGGCCGACGAATTGAGCCACTACTCGCGCGGCACCGCCGACATCGAATACACGTTTCCGTTTCTCGAGCCGGGTGAATTCGGCGAGCTCGAAGGGGTCGCCCACCGGGGCGACTTCGACCTCCGCTCGCACATGGAAGGCAAGCTCGTTCGCGACGCCAGCGGCTGCCTCGTCGTCGAGACGAATGCCGAAGGGAAGCCCAGGTTCCCCGGCAGCGGCAAAGACCTGAGCTATTTCGACGACCAGTCGCGCGAGCGGTTTGTGCCGCACGTGATCGAGCCGGCCGCCGGCGCCGACCGCGCGACCCTCGCCTTTCTCTGCGAAGCCTACACCGAAGACATGCAGCCCGATGAGAAGGGAGAGCCGCAGCAGCGCATTTTGATGAAGCTGCACCCGCGGCTCGCCCCCCTCAAGGCCGCCGTCCTGCCGCTCGTCAAGAAAGATGGCATGCCCGAACTGGGGCTCGAAATCTATCGGGCCCTCAAGGCCGCCGGAATCCCCAGTTACTTCGACCAGCAGGCCGCGATCGGCAAGCGGTACCGCCGGCAGGATGAAATCGGCACCCCCTGGTGCCTGACGGTCGACGGCCAGAGCCTGCAGGATCAAACCGTCACGCTCCGCGACCGCGACACGCTCGAACAGACCCGCCTCGCAGCGAGCGACGTCGTCGATGAAATCTCACGCCGGCTGCGCGGCTGACAAACCGCGCGGCGCAATGTCTCATTTCGAGGCGCCGGGCCCCGGCGGCGCGAATTTCCGCAGGTCGAACGGCTTCCCTTTCAGTTCAGCGAGTTTCTTGCGCTGCGCCTCGGTCAGAACTTCGAGCGCCTTCGCGTCGCGCTCGGCGTTCAGTTCCTGCAGCTTGGCCACCATTTCCGCGACCTTGGCGTTTGGGCCAGCGAACCCCGCCGCAAACAGGGCGCTTTGTTTTTGTATAGAGTCTTTGTTGATCGCGGCGATCCGCTCCTGCTGATCTTTGGTCAGCACCAGCGCGGTGACGATTTCAGGGTCGTCGAACGTCTGGCTGCCGCCGACCTGCCAGCGGATCTGCTGCACCCGCGTGAATTGTTCAGCCGAGATGATCTCCTTGAGCCGGGGGGCGTATTTCCGGTCGAGTTTGCGCCCCAGCTCCATGGTTTTCCCGCGGATTTCGCCGAGTTTCTTGGTGCGGTCGTCTTCACCCAAGCCTTGCAGCCCTTCGAACGCACTCGGCCCAAAACCTGATTTTTCGGCCTGCGTCTGCAATTCCTGGTCGAATTCGGCCGCCAGCCCCACAACTTTCTCGGCCGTCGCGTCATCGAGCCCAAGTTCGAGAATCACCGCCGGGTGCGCCGCCCGCAGAATCAGGCCTCCGCCGCCGCTTCCCAGCATCTGGGCCGAAGCCGCGCTGGCACAGATGAGCCCCAAAAGCGGGGCGACATGAGCCAATTGACAGCGCAATATCTCACCAGGCATCGTGGTTTCCTTCCGTGAAACATCGTTGGTTCGGTCCCGCGCGTCCCTTGTAATCCGCAGGAGGGCGCGATGCAATGCTTTGCACCGCGCGTGTCTGATCGCCGCTATTCCAGATCAGGAGTAGGGTGCCACAAGCCTTGGCGCAGTGGCACCGTGGTCCTTTTCTGACGCACAAACACAGCTGACGCTACAATCAATTGGACCGGGCGCTCGGGCCATTGCCTTGCCACGGAACCTGCCATGCCTCTCGACTGGCTCAAGCACGCGTTCGCGATTGAATCAAGAGAATCGCAGGCGCCGACCGCCGCGCAGCAGGCGGTCGCCGAGCGGCTCTGCCGGCAGGTTGTCGCCCGCGAGCTGACCACGCCGGCCCTGATCTTTCTCGAAACCATGCGCCCGCTGAACTACGTCACGGCCCAGGCGATGCAGTTTTTCGCACCACTTTTGGGCGCTTTGGGCGACGTTCGCGCCTACGACGAATTCGCGACGTTTCTCGAACAGCGCGGCTCGATCGGCTGGCTCTGCAATCGAATCGAAGCGCTCGAGAACGAACGCCCGCAGCGTGAGTCTTGAACGTTTCGCCGCCGGGCTTGCCCGGCGCGCGGCCGCGCACTCGTCCCTCAAGTCTCACGCCTCACGCTTCGAAGTCACCCGATTCCCGGCACCGGGTAGCTCTTGCAGAACTCTTTGATTTCGCCCCGCACCCGCCCCAGAACGGCCGTGTCTTCGGGCGCCCGCAGCACCTGCAAGATCCACTCCCCCACGCGCTGCATCTCGGGCTCTTTCATTCCCCGCGTCGTCAGCGCCGGCGTGCCGATGCGAATGCCGCTGGGGTCGAGGGGTTTGCGGGAGTCGAACGGAATCATGTTCTTGTTGACGGTAATGCCCGCTTTGTCGAGCGACGTCTCGGCGATCGCCCCGGTCAGCCCCAGCGGCGTGACGTCGGCCAGCATCAGGTGGTTGTCGGTTCCCCCGGAGGCCAGCTTCATCCCCCCGGCCAAGAGCGTCTCGGCCAGCTTTTTCGCGTTGGCGACAATCTGCTTCGCATACGTCTTGAACGTCGGCTGCTGCGCTTCGCGAAAGCAGACCGCCTTCGCCGCGATGATGTGCATGAGCGGCCCCCCCTGCATACCAGGAAACACCGTCTTGTCGATGCCCTTGGCGTGCGGCTCTTTGCACAGCACGAATCCGGAGCGCGGGCCGCGCAAGGTTTTGTGAGAAGTGCTGGTGACGAAATCGGCCACCGGAACAGGGCTGTTGTGAATTCCCGCCGCCACAAGCCCCGCGTAATGGGCCATATCGACCATGAACAACGCACCCGCGTCGCGCGCAATCTCGGCGAACTTCGCGTGGTCGATCTCGCGCGGATAGGCGCTCGCCCCCGCGACAATCAGCCGCGGCTTGTGCTCGCGCGCGAGCGCCCGCACCTGGTCGAAGTCGATGCGATGGTCTGACGGCCGCACGCCGTAATGCACCGCGTGATACAATTGCCCCGAGAAATTCAGGTTCATGCCGTGCGTCAGGTGGCCGCCGTGGGCCAGGTTGAGCGCCAGAAACGTGTCGCCCGGCTTCAAGACGGTCAAATACACGGCCATGTTGGCCTGCGAGCCCGCGTGCGGCTGCACGTTGGCGTGCTCGGCCCCGAACAGCGCGCAGGCCCGGTCGCGGGCCAGCGCTTCGACCACGTCGACATACTCGCAGCCGCCGTAGTACCGTCGGCCGGGGTACCCCTCGGCATATTTGTTGGTCAGAATCGTTCCGGCCGCTTCGAGCACGGCGGGGCTGGTGTAGTTTTCCGAGGCGATCAGTTCCAACCCGTCATGCTGGCGGGTGCGTTCGTGGTCGATGGCAGACCAGAGCTCGGGGTCGGCAGACGACAGTTCAGGCATGGGTGCGGCAGTCGAAATTCAAGTATCACGGCGATGGCGAGCGGGGCGGCATCGGCCCCCCGGTACGGATTTCACAGGTAGCAACACATCCAAAGTGCTCGCAGCGAAAACGCGCGCTTTCGCACCCTTCCCCCCTCGCGCGGGAAGGGATCGGGATGGGGGGGCGTGCGCGATTTGACGCTGGAAATCACCCCCACCCCCGACCCTCCCCTGTCCTGCGAGAGTTCGAGGTAAATGTGTAGATCGTTTTTATAGTGTGCTCCGCCCCCCCATGCTACCTTCGCCGCCGGGGTCGCGGTATGTTCGTCGATCATGGAGGAAACTCCCCTGACCAATCCGTTAAGAAATTCCCCTCTCCCTCTGGGAGAGGGTCAGGGTGAGGGCCATTCGCAGCATTCTCCCACAGTTTGCCCCCACCCCGACCCTCCCCCATTGGGGGAGGGAACGCCGCCTTCCGATTATGAACGGGCCGGTAGTCCGACTGCCTCGCCCCCCGCCCCGCTCCCTCTCGCCGGTGAGCGGCTGGCGTTTACCGGCACGCTCGCCTCAATGACCCACAAAGAGGCGCAGGCCCGCGCGGTCGAGTGCGGTGCGACCGCCGCTGAACACGTCAGTCGCCAGACGACGATGCTGGTCGTCGGAGAAGAGGGTTGGCCGCTCGAACCCGACGGCCAGCCCTCGGTCAAACTGCAGCAGGTCGAACGCTGGCGCAACGAAGGGCTCGCGATTCGCATTGTCAAAGAATCCGACTGGCTGGCGTTTGTGGGGCTCGACGGCCATCGCCGCGAAATGCAGCGGCTCTACACCCCCGCCATGTTGAGCCAGTTGTTGTCGTTGTCGGTTCATGAAATCCGCCGCTGGGAGCGGTGCGGCCTGATCCGCCCCGTCAGCCGCGTGCATCGCCTGCCGTATTTCGACTTTCAGGAAGTGACCGGCGCGCGGCGGCTGGCCGAACTGCTGGCCGCAGGCGTCAGCGTCGCCGAAATTCAGAGAAGCCTCGCGGCGCTGCGCACGGTGCTGGGAGACGTCGAGCGGCCCCTCGCGCAACTGAAAATTCTCGCGCGCGACCGGCACCTCGTGTACCGCGACAGCCAGGGGCGGCTCAAAACTGCCCGCGGCCAACGGCTGTTCGATTTCGAGGGGCCGGCGGAAGAGCCAGCGGCCGACACGGGGCACTCCAGCACCTTGCCGATCCCTGTGCCCGATCGCACCCGCTCTAGCGCGGCCGACTGGTGCGACCACGCCCGCGAGCTGGCCGATGCGGGCGAACTGGCCGGTGCAATCGAGGCGTATCGCATGAGCCTGATGCAGGAGCATGACGCCCCCGAGGTGCATTTTCACCTGGCGGAAACGCTCTTTCGGCTCGACAACTTCCAGGCCGCTCTCGAACGGTATCACGTCGCCGTCGAGCTTGATCCGTACTATGTCGAAGCCTGGACGCAACTGGGGTGCCTGCACGCACAGCTCGGCGCGCCCGAAGCCGCCGTCGAAGCGCTCGAGATTGCGCTCGACGTTCACCCCGGCTGCCCCGATGCGCACCTGCACCTGGCTGAGACGCTGCACCAGTTGGGCCGCACGGCCGACGCGATCGCCCACTGGCAAGCCTACCTCGAGTTCGACACGCGCGGGCCCTGGGCCGAGGCGGCCCGCCGGCGCCTCGAGGCGGCCGAAGCAGCGGCGACTGCAGCGCAGCAGAATTGAAGCGAAAGGCTTGAGAATGTGAGTTCTGAGGCGTGCGGTACGGTTCGCCGCCGGGCTCGCCTGGCGCGCGGCCGCAAAGATTTACTCGCGCCTCACGCCTCTTTCAGACGTAGGGTGCGACAAGCTGTGCGCCGTCGCACCGTTGAGTTCTCGCCGCCTCAATGCGCGAGTCTCACACCTCGGGCGTTCGTCAAAAATCGTCGGCGTCTGCACTGTGGTGCGTGCCGGCCGCGTGAACATCGGGCTGCTGCCCCACGCGGAGGAACGTCAGCCACGCCACCAGCGCCATCACCACCAGCGAATAGAAGAAGAAGCCGACGAGCATTTTGCCGATGACGGTCACGGCATGTCCGTCGTCGGCGCCGAACGATTTGATTTCGTCGCGGTCGAAGGCCGGGGTCGAAACCTCGCTGCCGGTTTTCGCATGAACATGAGGCACACTTTCGGCAGGCGCGCCGTGGGCAGCGCTCGCAGGTTCAGACACGATCAAGGCTCCTCAAACGGAACGGGTCAGTGGATCTTCATCCGCGCGGCCCATTGCCGGCGCGAGAAAGCCGCCAGGGGGACTCGAACCCTCGACCTACGCTTTACGAAAGCGTCGCTCTACCGACTGAGCTATGGCGGCACGCGGCAAGCAGCCGTTGAATAGCAGTCCCCTCTCCCCCGGGAGAGGGTCAGGGTGAGGGCTGGTTACAGCATGTTTGCCAACTGCCCTTACCCCCGCCTCCCCTCAGCGGGAGAGCGTGCACCTGCCGCAATTCAACGGCCTGAAAACCTCGTGAGTCGCAAGTTTAGCGGATCGAACGACTCTCGTAAATCGGCAAGGGTGGCATGCAGCAGGCCAGGCTTCCAGCCTGCCAGCGCCGGCGGATGAATCACGTCCGCACGCGGAAACTCCGGCACGTCATCAACATCATCAGCGGGCCGCGAGTCTTCATGTGGAGACGATCCAGGCTGCGAGGGTGCGCTCGGGGTTGGAGGACTGGGGGACGACGGACACATACCAGGTACTGCAAGATTTCCCCACCAACACAGATAATCGTAATAGGGGCCGCGTGCCACCAACTCTGAAGGCAGCAGGCACATTGGATAGAAGAAACATACACCCGCGCTCAGAATTGCCACTGGCGTTGGTCCGGGCGAATAACACAAATAGAGGAATGGCCCGTATGCCAAGGGGTACGCGACCAACAAAACGATCAAAGCAACAACAAGCCGAAATTTTCGGCTGGTCAGCAGCATCGTCAGCGGGCCGCGAGTCTTGTCCATACCGGCATGATACCCCAAGGATGCGGCGAGTCAGCGAGGCTTCGTATCATCAACATTCTTAAGGAATACCACGCTCCCATGCCCGTCATACGGAAGACCGACAAGGACAATTGGTTCGGTTTGCATCCACAACCGGGCATATTTCGACACGGCGCGATAGACCAAATCTGTCCGTTTGGCGATGCATCCCAGCGGCCAATACAGCTTGGGCAGGGCAGGTGAAGACCGCGGGCCAGCTCAACCGCCGGCGCAGTCGTTGCGCAGGCGCGCAGCGAATGCCTGACCTGCTCAAATCACCACGACTCCCTTCCTTCGTGGCCGATTCACGACGTGCAACTTCTCCGTTCCCTTCGTTGGCTCCTGTGACATTCTTGTAGCGTGCCAAGATCTCCAATGACAAAAGACTGACAGGAGTCAACTGAGGGAACAGAGAAGCGAAGCGTCCGGCAGCTCGCAGACCGGCCGGAACAATGGCCGCTCCGCATCCCCGGCGCTCGTAGCGGTTTCCGGTTTCGTCTGTGGGACCCCGCAATTACGCACGTCTCGGGCCTCGCGCCTCAACGATTTCGAACCTGTTTTCCAAAAGCGCGCCACTTTCATCGGCACGCAGCAAATCGACCCTGATAAAATAGTGGCTGGCGCAGGCGCCGAGATCGGGGTGGGTGCCGCTCCAGCACGAACACCGTGGAACAAAACCCGTCGGCCTCGAAAGTGTGACGTACGTTGGTCGAGGGGGCCCAGTGCGGACCTTCCTGCCGTCATCCCCTGATCTCCCGTATCTTCAAATTCTCCCAATCCCCCGCCAGAATGGCCGTTTCGAACGGATGACCGATGTCACACTACAGCGCGCCTCTTCGAGCGCCTTCGAGTGATTTCGGCCGTTTTTTGCGAAGGGGCGCGCGCGCCCCTTCGAGCGCCTTCGATCCCCTTCGAGAAATTCCGCGGAAAAACGAAGGACTGAGCCGCGAGACTTGAGGCTTGAGTGACATCTCCAACTCAAGCTTCTCGAGCCTGTCCGTCATGTACGAAGAGGGCACTACTCCGAGTTGAGCGCGCCCGCCGCCGACTTACACTCAGCCAACCCGCCTGAGCCTGAAAAATCCTCAAGATCGGCACGATCCGCACCGATACTTTGGATACACGTACGTCTCGGCCGCCATCTGGCAGGGTCGCCCAGCCGGCATGGCGGGGGCTGCGGCGATTGGCCGCGGCGCTTTATCCAACTCACGCACGGCCAGCACGGGAGCGATTGGTGCGCGTCGCAATTCTGGCAACGCCTCGTTCAGGCAACACCTGGCTCAGAAGCCTGCTGGGGTCGCTCTACGACCTCACGCACATCGTCTGCGACCGGCCCGAGGACGTTCCCTGGCACGCCCTGCCCCCGCGCTGCGTCGTGCAACTGCACTGGAACGCCGAGCCCCGGCTCGTCGAACAGTTGCGCGAACATCAAGTCTGCCCGATCACAATCGCCCGGCACCCGTGCGACGTGTTGATTTCGATCTTGCACTTCTGCACAACCTGGTCGCGCACGTCGCTTTGGTTCGGCGGAGAATCTGGCAACGAAGACACCATCAGGGGCTGCCTGCCGACAAGTGCCGAATTTCAGCGGTACGCCAGCGGGCCACGTGCCCGGTCGCTTTTAGACATCACCTGCGGCTGGTGGCAACTCGACCACTGCCTGAAAGTGCGCTACGAAGACCTCGTCGCCGACCCGCCCTCAGAACTGCTCCGATTGAGCGCCGGCCTTGAACCAAGGTCGCCCGAACAAATCGACGCCGCCTGCGCGGCCAACGGGTTCGAGCGGCTCAAGGGGCTGGTCGAAAACCAGCACTACTGGAGCGGCAACCCCGGGCATTGGAAACGCTTCATCACGCCCGCGCTGTCAGAACAGGTTGCGCGGGTTCACCATCGCTGCCTGCACGAACTGGGCTACGCCTGCGATGCAGACGCTGCATTGACGGTCGCCGACGCCGACCGCAACTGGCTGGCGCTCGAGTGTGTTTCACTGCGCCTCGAATTGAGCCGCACGCGCCGGCAATTGCTCGACGCCACCGGCAGCCTGCAGGAAGCGCAGAGATTGCTGGGCGAACTCGACGTGTGCCGCAGAATGACGAATCGCGCCGGCCGACTGGCCCGTCGACTGGGGCTCCACCCGAAATCGGAGGGGCTGGCGGGCGTCATGCGAAGCTGGATGGGCCGCGCACCCAAAAAAGCGGCGTGACGACCGGGGCGGCTGCGCGGCGTCTGGGGCGCGCCGTCATCGCAAATTTTCCGGTGAAGCGGTGGCCACCTGAACCAGTTCACAGGGGCAATCGGATGAGCTGATTCGTAGCTTCTTGAGAGTTCAGACGCGGCACACGAGTTCCAGGTCGCGAATCGCCTGCCCGATCGTAATTTTGAGCTGGTGGGCGAAAATGACGCCACAGAATTGCCTCTCGACCGTAAGCCACTCGTCGACGAGAAGAATGAAATCGACGTCCTGTGTGAAGACCGCTCGACCGAGTTCGGTGGCGCGGGCCAGAATGTCTGCGTCGGCGCGGCGATCGAACCCATCTTCAAGCGCCGTCAAGACATCGATGCCTCTGCGGCGCAAACCGTCGACAATGGCGGAATTCACCTGGTGATCCGCATACAGGGCAAGCGTCATGTTCCCTGTCGGCTCCGAAGTTTCGCCATCAGGGCGGCGTTTTCACGCCGGTCGCAGATTTCTTCAGAGCGCTTCAGGCTCTCTTCGATCTGCCGATCACACTGTGCTCGATTCTCGAAGTAGTAACCGAGGGCTGCGTGAACCTGGGGCAGCGAGAGCCCCGCATGTTGGCGGCAGATTTCTTCAGCCGTCCATTCGTGAGCCAAACGGTCCAGGGCAATTTCAATCACCTTCGTCCGAGTTCCCTCGATGATGGCAACTCCGGAATCGTCGGTGGAAATGAATGGCCACACGGTCGCAGGCATTGTGTCCCTCCGGCAAATCCTCGCTTTTCAATACTCAGCCAAATTTTACCACATATCGCATGAGCGGTCGCATTCCCGCGGCCCGCCCCGCTCATTGTCAGGACCGTCGCTTCTAACGCGCCCTGCAGTTCGGCCCTGCCAACGGTTCTTTCTTCGCGGTAATGCGCGGCGACTTTTTCGCCATTTCTGCGTTCAGTGCGATGTAGCTGCGCTCCTCAGCCGCTCTCGACCACATTCGTTCATCGGGAGACAGAATCGCCTCGACAGGACACTCCGGCACGCACGCCTCGCAGTTGATGCAACTCTCGGGGTCGATATACAGCATCTCTTTCCCCTCCGTGAACGCATCCACCGGGCACACGACAACGCAGTCGGTGTACTTGCAACCGTGGCAGCGGCTGGTGACAACGTGCGATGTCGCCACCTGCGTCAGAGCAGGCTTCTGCTCCGCTGTCGGCAGTTCCTGTGACGGTTGCGCACCGACCTCTGCGCTTGTCTCCAGGTTAACGGTAACCTCTGAGTCTGTCCGCCGGCCAACGGGCGGCGGCGGCGTTTCAGTGGAACAGCCGGACGAAAATACCCCAACGGCGAGGCCCGATAACGCGGCCACCCCCAAAAATTCCCGCCGCGAGCAATCGGCGTTTGCCTCTCTGCCCATGTGTCGATCCCGGTCCGGTTATGTGATCAAACCCGGTGATCCGACTCACGCGGTGTGCGAGGTGAGACGAAACTGGAGTAAAAGCAACCCTCTTCGTACACGGAAAGCTGCAATCTACCCCCGGTGAGCGAGGGTCGCGGAGGGGTTGTTTACCGTAACCGGTTCTAAACCATACTGGTACCCCGGTCCGGTGCCGCGCCTGGTTCGTCGCGTTTGGTGCAGGAAGTGACCTCGTCACTTCTTGGGCTTGTCCTCTTTCTCGGCGGGCGCTTTCATTTCCGTATTGACCGCGCTTCATATTTCTCGCGTTGGCCGGCCACCCATTTCCGGTATCCTTCCGGATCGACCCACCCTTTGACACCCTCTTTCGCGGCGCGAGCTCGTTTGCCCTCGAAGTCGAAGGTTTCGGTGTGTGGTGCCAACCAAATGTCTGGCTTGAGCATTTCCAGGAGGTGTAACGTGCAGCGGTAGTCGTCGCCGATCCCGGGATACGACGGTTTATTGGCTACCCGGTATCCGGGATTCACACCGCTTCCGTCCGGGAAGACGACGGTACGGATTTTCTCGTTCTCAACGACGTTCATGATCCACGTCGTCGCTCCCCTAGTGTGGCCAGGTGTCAGCCGTGCGGTTAGGGCAACATCGCCGAGCTTGATCGTGTCCTCATCTCGGAGAATGCGATCCGCCTTGACCGCGTCGAACTCGAATTCAGCGACCGTGCCATAGTGAAAGTCCAGTTTGCCGCCCGAATTCAAGAGCTCAACCTCTTCACGCATTATCAAAACCTTGGCGCCGGAGGTTTCCTTGATGTGAGCATGCCCGCCGACATGATCGATATGTGCGTGACACGTGAGAAGGAACTTGATGTCCTCCGGCTTGAACCCGAGCTTGCGGATCGAGGCTTCGATCATCGGACCGGACCCCGGCATCCCGGTATTTAGCAGGATGTGCCCCTCGGACGTCGTGATCAGCCATATGCTCAGGCCCTTCGTCCCCACAAAATGGATTGGGCCCACGATCCTTGTCGGCTCAGCAGGTTCCTTCCATTTCAGGCCCTTCACTGCCGCGTCAAGAAAGAGCTTCGGGTTGTTCACAACATCGTTCGGATCCTGGGCAGGCGCCTGGGCGGAAATCCCGCACACAAGTATGAACAGCACCGCGAGCCATTTCATGTCGATTTCCTTTCGGGCGTTCAGGTTGACCTGGTTTGAGACGAATCGTTGCGCCGCCGAACGCCACATTTGATTGTCATGAACCGGCAGTCTTCGCCCAAAGAGACAAAGAGAACTTGGGAGGCGAACACTCTACAAACGACGTGTTCCGCCGCGCGCGAATCGAGCGATTGGTTCTCGACCGAACGCTCAGTCGATAGCATTGTAATGCCCGAATTCGATGGGCCAAAGCGAGAAACGACCGAGCCCCGGAAAGTCGATCGAGCATCTGTGTTCCTGAAACAAATGAGTGGCCAGTCTCTGGCCATCGGGTAATGTGGGGCCGCCGGGACTCGAACCCGGAACCAACAGATTATGAGTCTGCTGCTCTAACCGATTGAGCTACGGCCCCTCGCCTTGTCATGTTCTGCCTTCTTATACCCCATCGGTCGGCCAGCCGTCGACACGCACAAGGTTCGCGTGTGTTACGGTTGGCCCCACGATATGATGCCAGCCTGACGCATTCGTCTTCGCGACCGGGGTCGTCGCTATCGTCGCGTTCTTTCTCCGAAGTCAGACGCTTTTCTCTTTCGCGGCGCGTGTTGGCTCGCAGTTCTTGATCCACAGCCAACGCTGAAGCCGTTGAGCGGAACAAAACCACGTCATGCGGTACATCCAGAATCTGCTGTTCGTCATTGGCACAACGGCGTTGAGCACGATCGCCGGGGCATTCGTGATCGGCGCGGTGGTGGCGCTGTTGCAGCGGCCGGGTGGCGAGCCGTGGACTCGCGGGTTCGGGCAGTATATCGGCGCGCTCGTCTGCGGCCTTCCGCTGGGTGCGCTCGTGGGACTGGTCGGCAGCGTCTCGTTCGTATTCTCTCGGGGCGAACACGAAGTCTGGAGCGTATTCGTGTGGCTGGGGATCGCGCTCGGTGTTCTGGCGGGCACGGCCCTCGCGTTCCATTGGGATCTGACGACCGGCAATCAGTGGTGGCTGCCGGTGACGCTGGTTGCCATCGCGAGCGGTGCCGCGGGCGGGTTCCTCGCGGGCGCGGCCGTGGCCATCTGCAGGGCGGCAGGGAAGCGCGTCGGGTAAGTTGTGAGGCCCGCCCTGCGAACCGGGCCAGACCACAAAGGTGCATTCATGCGCGAAGCGGCGATCAGTCGGGCTGAAATGACCCGCAGGCTCGAAGCCGAGTTTCCGGAGACGTTCAACAACACCACCGGCCTCGCGATCGTGGAGGTCTGGCACGGGGGCTGCCGGCTGCGGCAGGAGTTTCTCGAGAATTCCCTCCGGCCCGGCGGAACGATTTCGGGCGTCACCATGATGATGCTTGCCGACGTCAGCGTGTACGTGGCCTTGCTGGCGTCGATCGGTTGGAACCCGCTCGCCGTGACCACCAGCCTCAACATCAACTTTCTCAAGAAACCGCTGCCGGGGCCGCTCGAAGCCGAATGCCGGCTGCTGAAAACCGGCAAACGGCTGGCAGTCGGCGAGGTGTCGATTCGCTCCGCCGGCGACGAAGAACTTGCCGCGCACGCCACGGCGACCTATTCGATCCCTCCCCGCAAGTCGGCCGAGCACCGTTAAAACGAGCCCGCGCAGGCCACGGTTTTCACCTGCGGTGAGACCGGCGACCAGCCTCATCTTGCAGCTCCGGTCGTTGGTGCGCACGGCGATAAGCCGTAGGCGTAATCCCGTAAAGATTATGAAACGTCTTGGAAAAGTGGGCATGATCGTGGAACCCGAACTCGTGCGCGATCGCCGCAATTTTCCGGTTGCTCTCGGCCAGGGCCCGACAGGCGGATTCGACTCGAATCTGTACCAGATACTTATGAGCTGACGTTCCGAGCTGGCGACGAAAGACGCGGTTCAGTTGGCTGACCGAGAGACACGCGATATCGGCCAACTGCTTTGTCGAGGTAATCGTGCGCACATCACGTTGGATACGCTCGATGACCCGACCCAACCGCTCGATCGCGGGTTTCTCGCGCACTTGATCGGTCAATCTCGAGAAGCCTGCGATCGCGATCACTCGTCCACGGTTGTCTCTCAACGGAATCTTGGACGTAATCACCAATCGCAGAGACCCTTCCATCTCAGGGGCACTTTCGATCCTTCCCACGAGGGGCCTTCCCGTACGAAGCACCTCGCGATCGTCGCGAACGTATTCCATCGCGCGACGCGTCGGCGTGAAATCAAAATCGGTCTTCCCGATAACGTCTCGTTCGTTCGCGACACCGCAGAACTCGCATCCGCGTCGGTTCATTGCGATGAAGCGGCCGCGAGTATCCTTCACGAAGAACGACACGTCCGGAAGTAGCTGAAAAAGTGCCAGCCAGTCAGTGGCACGTACGGCCCTGAGCCGGGAATCACGTTTTCGGTCGAGATCACGTCGGGAGGCGCTCATGGCACCCTCGCTCTGGCACGAACGTGCCTGGGGTACTCACGGCCAGCACGTGTGCGTGTGCAATATCGCAGCGGCAGGTATGCGCCGATTTTACAAGTCCGCAGGTCGAATTTGCAAGACGCGGAGGCGCCTTGCCAATAAGGTTAAGGGACAGTTCACGTGGTGGCTCGAACGAGGCAGTCCGCAAATGACTTCTGTGTTTCGAAAGATGGCGGTTGGGCACTGGCGAGTCCTGGCGGTGGCCTGCGCTGTGGCAGGCACAATCACGACTCCGCGAAGCGGGGGCTGCCAAGCGCAGCCTCCGGAGTTCAATCGCGACATCCGACCAATCCTGGCCGACAAGTGTTTCGCATGCCATGGGGGTGATGCGGCGCATCGACAGGCGGGCCTCCGCCTCGATCTGGTCGACGGAGCGACTCAGGTGCTCGAGAGCGGCTCCCGCGCCATCGTCCCCGGTTCGCTCGAAGCGAGCGAGGCCTGGCAAAGAATCCAGAGTCAGGCGCCTGATGAGTGCATGCCACCCCCCGCGTCTCACAAGCAACTGACTGATGCAGAGAAGCAAAAAATCGCTCGCTGGATAGAAGGCGGGGCCGCATATCAACGACATTGGTCGTTCGAGCCGATTCGCCTGCCATCACCTCCGGCGGCAGAGCCGATGAACTCGATTGACGCCTGGATCGTGGCTCGTCTGAAACGAGAAGGGTTCGCGTTATCTGCGCCGGCCGATCGTGAAACGCTGCTGCGTCGGGTGACGTTCGACCTGACCGGGCTGCCTCCAACCCCGGAAGAGCTTGATGCGTTCCTCGCTGATGCGACTCCCGAGGCCTACGAAAAGCAGGTCGAGCGACTTTTGGCTTCGTCCGCGTACGGCGAACGGATGGCGACGATGTGGCTGGATGTCGCTCGTTACGGGGACACAAACGGCTATCTTCACGACCACCTCCGAACCGTCTGGCCATGGCGCGACTGGGTGATCCAGGCTTTCCAGCACGACATGCCCTTTGATCAGTTCGTGCGGGAGCAGATCGCCGGCGATCAGATCGAAAACAGCTCGCCTGCCCAGACGTTGGCCACTGCCTTTTGTCGGCATCACTTGATTATGACAGAGGGGGGCACGTTGGCCGCTGAGTTTCTCAACGAGTACGCCGCAGACCGCGTTCAAACGTTTGGCACGGCGTTTCTCGGTCTCAGCCTGAATTGTTGCCGCTGCCACGATCACAAGTTTGACCCGCTGACGCAAGAAGATTTTTACAGCCTTCAGGCCTACTTTAACTCGATCGCCGAAAAGCATGCTGAGAACGATCCCGCGCCTGCCTACGCCCCCTTCATCGAGACGGTATCACCCCTGTTGCCCGAGGGTGCAAAGGTCAAAGTCATGGTGATGAAGGAAGCCCTCACACCGACAAAGACCTTCGTCTTGATTCGCGGCCAGTATGATCAGCCAGACGTTACTCATCCGGTTGAGCGCCGCCCTCCGCAGGCCCTCTCTGTCGACGCCGAGCGCGCTGTGACCAGTCGCCTCGACCTGGCCAAATGGCTGGTGTCCGACGACAACCCGCTATTGGCCCGCGTCACGGTCAATCGACTCTGGCAACGCGTCTTCGGAAAAGGCATCGTCAACACACTCGACGACTTTGGGGTCCAGGGGGAATACCCAAGCCATCCCGAGTTGTTGGACTACCTCGCCTATGCCTTTCAGCACAGCGAGCAGTTTGGCGGCGCGCACCAGTGGAGTGTCAAGCACGTCCTGCGTGCCATCGTGACCAGCGCAACTTACAAACAGGCGTCGCTGGTGCGAAGCGATGTGCGCGAAAAGGATCCGGACAATCGATGGCTCGCGTATTTTCCGCGGCAGCGGCTGACTGGCGAGGAAATCAGAGACGCAGCATTGCTTGTGTCCGGGTTGCTTTCCCCAGCACTCGGTGGGCCGCCTGTGTATCCTTACCAACCGGAAGGACTGTGGGAGGAGCGAGCGAACGAGGCCAGCACGACTCGCGTTTATGTGCGCAGCGAGGGCGACGCACTTTATCGGAGAAGCATCTACAGCGGGTGGAAGCGCACGTGCCCGCCTCCCGCAATGACGGTGTTCGATGCCCCCGACCGCACGTACTGCACGGTGCGTCGCAGTGTCACCAACACGCCTCTCCAGGCCCTGGCAACGCTCAATGACGAACAGTTGCTCGAGTGCGCGAAAATGCTCGCCGTGCGGACACTGACGGAAGGCCCCGAATCACTCACGGCCGACGAGCGACTGGCCCGCATGAGTCGTCGCGTCACGGGGCGCGCACTTTCAACACGAGAGGTCGCGGCGCTCACAGAGACTCTCGACGCGCTGCGTGCGAGCTACAGAGAACGAGCGGACGATGCCACGGCGTTGCTGAGGCAAGGCATGGCGTCGGTCCCCGAGAATCTTGATGCGCGCGAGGTCGCTGCGTGGATGGTCGCCGCCAATGCATTACTCAACCTGGACCGGGCACTTGTGCGGGAATAGGTCCGACAGACAGGAATCCAACATGGGGCCATTGCACGAGTATCTGTTCAATATCAATCGGCGACAGTTGATCCGGCGCGCGGCGGCGGGAGGCCTGGCAATGCTCGGTGCGACCGCGCTAAAGCAACTGTTCGCGGAAGAGACGCCGCGTTCTGCGGATGGCGGTGAAGGCCGACGCGGGGGGCTGCCTCACTTTCCAGCGAAGGCCAAACGAGTCATCTATCTGTTTCAGGAGGGGGGGCCCTCCCAGATTGATACGTTCGACTACAAACCACACCTGCAGGAATGGTTCGATAAAGAGCTGCCCGAATCGATTCGAGGAACGCAGCGACTCACGGGCATGACGAGCGGTCAGGCACGCCTCCCGGTGGTGCCGACGATGTTCCCGTTCAGGCGCTTTGAGAACCAGCAGGATGGCTTGTGGGTAAGCGAACTGCTCTCACAAACGGGCACGATGGCGAGCGAAATCTGCCTGATCTCTTCGATGAAGACCGAGCAGATCAATCATGGACCGGGAATGACCTTCATGCAGACCGGTCACCAATTGCCCGGTCGGCCTTCGGTTGGCGCCTGGCTGTCGTATGGACTCGGGAACTCCAGCAAAGACCTGCCCTCATTCATAGTGATGATCAGTCAGGGACGGGGTCAAATGCAGGCCCTCTTTTCGCACTTATGGGGAGCGGGGTTTCTCCCTGGGGAGCATCAGGGTGTCCAGTTTCGCGCTTCAGCCGACCCGGTGCTGTTCCTGAATAACCCCAAAGGGATGTCGCGTGACGACCGACGTCGTACTTTGGACCTGATCAGCGAACTGAATCGCCGGAATGCCGAGCAGAATGGCGATGAACAGGTTCTGGCGCGAATTGCGCAGTATGAAATGGCATATCGGATGCAGGTGAGCATTCCTTCGCTCACCGACTTTCGTGATGAGACCGCCGCGACTCTCGAGATGTACGGCCCTGATGTGGTGAAGGCGGGATCGTTCGCCTACAACTGCCTGATGGCGCGACGAATGGCTGAGCGCGGCATCCGCTTCATTCAGCTCTACCATCGCGGATGGGACCACCACTTCAAAGTTCATAAAGACCTGCCGCTGCAATGCCAGGATATCGACCAGGCGCAAGCCGCGCTTCTGCGAGACCTGCGTCAACGCGGATTACTGGACGAAACGCTTGTGATCTGGGGTGGAGAATTCGGGCGAACCGTCTATGGGCAAGGCCCTGTGATGCAGACTCAATACGGTCGTGACCACCATCCGCGCTGTTTCAGCGCGTGGCTAGCCGGTGGAGGGGTCAAGCCGGGTATCACGTATGGCAAGACCGATGACTTCTCGTACAACATCGCCGAGAATCCGGTCAGCGCGCACGACCTGCACGCCACAATGCTCCATTGCCTGGGCATCGACCACGAACGATTTACCTACAGGTCGCAGGGTCTTGATTTTAGACTCACGGGTGTCGAGCCATCGCGAGTGATTCGAGAGATTCTGGTGTAGTCAATCGCAGTAGGTATGGTGCTGTAACGGGCCGAGCCGGGCGCGCAGGCAATGTGTTTCGAGCCAGTTGCAGGCAGATTGAACCATGTACGAGCGCTTCACCGATCGAGCCCGCAAGGTGATGCAACTGGCCAATCAAGAGGCCCAGCGCTTCAACCATGAATACATCGGCACCGAACACATTCTGCTGGGGCTGGTGAAAGAGGGCTCGGGGGTCGCCGCCAACGTGCTGAAGAACCTCGACGTCGACCTGCGGAAGATCCGCATGGAGGTCGAGAAGATCGTGCAGTCGGGCCCCGATATGGTCACGATGGGCAAGCTGCCGCAGATCCCGCGCGCCAAGAAGGTCATCGAGTACTCGATGGAGGAAGCCCGCAACCTGAATCACAACGACGGGGGCACCGAGCACATTCTGCTGGGGCTGTTGCGCGAGCAGGAAGGGGTGGCTGCACAGGTCCTGATGAATCTGGGGCTGAAACTCGAGGATGTGCGCGAAGAGGTGATCGTCCTGCTCGCAGCAGGATTGGCCTTCCGCCCGGCGTCACCTGCACCCAAACGGATGGCTTACCGATTCGGGGAGTGGGTGCGGCACTGGCTCTGCCATTCGGGAGACCAGGCGCCTCCCAAATATTGAATGTCCCCAGCGCGGCGAGATTTCCCGCCGAGGCGTTGGCCGCAGGTGCCGTTACGCCGCGCGGGCAGTGATTTTCCTGGGCGCTTGGGTGTCATCGAACCGCGAGGATCAGCGCGCCTCGTAGCTCGACTGTTTAATGCCTTCCGCTGGTCGGATACAATACTTTCGGCTCACAGGCAGGTCTCAGGGCGGCTGTGCTCATTTTCTATGCAATCGGTAAGGCGTTTCGGCCGTTCGCGGGGTTTGCCACGACGCGCCACCCCAACCCTGCGCCCGACAGGAAGATTCTCATGCACCGACAACTTGTAGCGGTTCCGTTGGCGCTGGCCCTGGCGGCCCTTTGGGGCCGGGCGGCCCTGTCGAACGACAAAGCAGCCGGCGCGGCAGAGCCAAAAGTCAAAACCAAGGTCGAAGAATCGGATGGTGAAGGCAAGCCGGCCGCGAATGCGAAAAAGCTCGAGCGCGCCACCTTCGGTTCAGGCTGCTTCTGGTGTACCGAGGCGGTCTTTCAGAGATTGAAGGGTGTCGAATCAGTCGTCTCGGGCTACAGCGGCGGGCATGTCGAGAACCCCACGTACCAGCAGGTCAGCTCGAAACTGACGGGGCATGCCGAAGTGGTGCAGGTCACGTACGACCCGGCCGTTATCTCATACCCCGAGCTGCTCGAGGTGTTCTGGAAGACGCACGATCCGACGACGCCGAACCAGCAGGGAGCCGACGTGGGGCCGCAGTACCGTTCGGTAATTTTTTATCACACCGAAGAGCAGAAAGAGCTGGCCGAAAAATACGCCCTGAAGCTGACGAAAGCGAGCGTCTTCGACGACCCGATCGTGACCCAGATTGTGCCGTTCGAGAAATTCTATCCTGCCGAGAACTACCACCAGAATTATTACAACAACAACTCACGGGCCCCGTACTGCCGTTCGGTGATCGGCCCGAAACTCACGAAGCTGAAAAAGGTGTTTCGCGAGAAGCTGAAGTGAGGCGCGTGGTCCGAGACGCAGCAGTAGGGTGCGCCGAGCGAAGCGAGTCGCACCGCAGAACGTCGGTCGGAACGGTGCGTGTGCGCTCCGCCGCATGCATTACCATCAACCCGACCCGCTTAACGTGTAACCTGCCGCGAGCTGCGTGAAGTCGGCAATTTGCGTCACAACCCACTCGCGCGTTCGCCCCAATTCTCGTGACAGGATTTCCGCCACGACTGGTGCCGCTTCGACGCTCGCGCGGGCGTCGAGAAACAAAGCCCGCGTGCGGCGGCACAAGACGTCTTCCACCGTCCGGGCCATTTCGTGGCGCGCGCCCCAGGCCACTTCAGCCTTCAGGTACGGCAACCGCGCGTGAAGCGTCTCGCCCGGCGCGTCCGCGGGCGGCGGGAGTGATTCGCGCACACCTGATTCGGCACGTTGCGCCGGCTCTGCCGCCGCCAGCGCTCGGATCGCCGCCGCGTCGGCCCCGTACACTGCGAGCGGTTCGTGCTGGTTGCCTTCGCCGCTCCACCCGTGCAGCCGCAGGTCGCGCGTCGGTGATTTTCGGGCGGGCAGGCGGGCCAGTCGCGCGGCGCGGTCGATCACCGATTCACCCATGTGGCGGTACGTCGTCCATTTGCCGCCGGTGATGGTCACCAGCCCCGCGTTGGAAACGTCGATCTGGTGGTCGCGCGATGCGGCCGCCGTCCGCTGCCCCGCTTTGGCGCCCACCAGCGGCCGCAACCCCGCAAAAACGCTCAGCACGTCAGAGCGCCGGGGGGCGGTCGCCAGATACCGCGCGGCGTGCCGCAGTAGGAATTCAAGCTCGTCTTCTGCGGCTCGCGGCTCGAGCGCCGGCCCGTCGACCGGCGTATCAGTTGTTCCCACGAGCAGCCGGTCGTGCCAGGGAATTGCAAACAGCACGCGGCCGTCGTCGGTGCGAGGTACGAGCAAGGCGCTTTCTGCGGGAAGGCACTCGCGCGCGAGCACCAGGTGTACTCCGCGGCTCGGCGTCACCATTGGGCAAGCGGCCGGGTCATCCATCCGCCGCACCTCGTCGACAAACACGCCGGTGGCGTTCACAACGACCCGTGAACAGACTTCGTATTCCTGACCCGTTTCGACATCCTGCACGCGTACCCCGGCCACGCGGCCCGATTTCCTGAGCAACCCGGCGACCCGCGCGTAATTGAGTGCGACGCCCCCCAGATCGAACAGTGTGCGGGCCAGGGTGACGGCCAGCCGCGCGTCGTCAAACTGCGAATCGCGGAACAAGATCCCTCCGCGAAGGCCCAGGGGCGAAAGCGTGGGAAGCCGCTCGAGCACCGCGGCGCGCGTCAGCCGGCGCGAGCGGGCCTGGCCGAATCGGCCGGCGAGCAGGTCGTACACTTTAAGCCCGGCAAAATACCAGGCGATTTCTCCCAGCGCATACGCGGGGATCACGAACGAAAGTTCATGTACGAGATGGGGCGCGTTGCGCAACAGCAATTCGCGTTCGCGTAATGCCGCGCGCACCAGCCCCACGCGCCCCTGCGCCAGGTAACGCACGCCGCCGTGAATCAGCTTCGTGCTGCGGCTGGAAGTTCCTTTCGCAAAATCGTGCTGCTCAACCAGAAGGGTGGCGTAGCCCCGCGATGCCGCGTCGACGGCGGCCCCCAGCCCCGTCGCACCGCCGCCAATGACGACGACGTCCCAGGGGTCAGGGCGGTCGCGCACGGCGCGAAGCGCGGTATCGCGATTCATTTCTGAGGAGGTTTCCCGGGTTCTGTCACACCGCGGTGGGCGGTAATCGACGAATGGTATGGCATGAACCCGGCAATTCGCCACCCGGCGGCCACTCCTTTCACGCGCCCCTCTCATTCGTTTCGCCGCCGGGCTTGCCACGCGCTCACCGCGTTCTGGTTCTCCTGAAGCACGACAACCCACAAACGGCGGCTGACATGAATCCGACGGTGATCCGTCGTGGTACTTCCTGCGTTCGCGTCTGATGGGTGTCATCATCGCGCCCGATGGATTACAAAAGCAGAATGAAATGACCGTCATGAAATCTCGCAATTGAGCCGCGCATGCCCGACGCAGAAACCGCCGCCGTCGAAGTCGACGCGCTTCAGAAAACCTACCGCGACGGCCTTTTGGGCCGCCGCCGGATCGAGGCGTTGAAGGGGGTTTCGTTTCGGGTCGCGCCGGGAACGATCTTCGGCCTGCTCGGCCCCAACGGAGCCGGCAAAACCACCCTCATCAAGGTCCTGCTGGGAATCGTCCGCAAAAGCGGCGGCCGGGCGACGCTTTTAGGTCGCCCCGCCGGAGACCGCAGCGGCCGTCGCAGCGTAGGCTACCTGCCGGAGAGCCACCGCATCCCGAGACATCATACGGGCAACAGCGCCCTGGCCTACTACGGAGGCTTAAGCGGCCTTTCGGGACGCGACATTCGCCGCCGCAGGCCAGAGCTTCTGCAACTGGTGGGGCTGGCGGAATGGGGCAAGACCCCGGTGAAGAAATACTCCAAAGGCATGCTGCAACGTCTGGGGCTGGCGCAAGCCATGCTGCACAACCCCGAACTGCTGATTCTCGACGAGCCCACCGACGGGGTCGACCCGGTGGGCCGCAGCCAGATGCGGGCGGTCCTGCAGCGATTGAAGGACGAGGGGAAAACGATCTTCATCAACAGCCATCTGTTGCAGGAGGTTGAGCTGGTCTGCGATCGTGTCGCGATATTGGTCGGGGGGCGGCTGCGTCGCGAAGGATTAATTTCCGAGATCACCCGTCGCGCCGAGATGGAAGTCGAGCTGACTTTGGCCGGCGACGAACAGGCGATTCGCGGGGCGCTGCGCGAGTGCCAGATCGCAAGCTGGCGGGCCCCAGGCTCAGGGCCGAAACCGGCCCAATCTTCTGCGGGGGGGCAGCCGGAGCAGTTTCAGGCTACCCTCAAACTGCACAACCAATCAGCGGTTGACGCCTGCGTCGATGCGCTGCGATCGGCCGGCGTCAGCCTGATCGAACTGACGCACCGTCGCGACACGCTCGAAGAGGCCTTTATGGAAATCGTGACATCCGACTGGGCCAGCGATGGCGCCGAGCCGGTGTTTGACGTCGGAGACGACCCGCGTCGAACGGCCGGTCGTGGCGGCATGGTGCAGGGCCGCGCCTGACTAAACTAAGACGGGGCATGGTGGCGACTTTCGATACCTGGCCGACCCGGGAAATTTGAGGCCCTATGCGACCTTATCTTGCCGTTCTGAAAGACTCGTTTCGCGAGGCGTTCGCGTCGCGCGTCTTGTGGATTCTGCTGGCCCTGACGACGCTCGTGCTGCTGGCGGCGGCGCCCTTGTCGCTCGAAGAGCGCAAAGGGGTCGAATTTTTTCGCAACAATATCCGAGACTGGTCGGGGCTCTTCACGAAGCTCGAATCTCAGGGGCAGGCGCCCGAGCCCTCTCCCGGAAGGCAGGTCTGGTCGCGCTTGAGCCCCGAGCTGCAATCGCGGATCGTCGACCGCCAGAAGCTGCCTCCGCGGGAGTTGTTCCGCGTGTTGCCCGACTCGGTCGTCGAAGAGTTCAATCGGCTGCTCGACGACCGTACCCTGTACGACGAAGCGGCCTGGCGCGAGGTCGAGCCGGGCAAGGAAGCCCGCGAGTTGCTCGAATATGGAATCGACCGACTGCGCTCTGATGACCTTTCGCGTCTCAATCGCCTGCTGCTCGAAGCGGCTTTTTCGACCGAGATTGCGCGAGGCAGCAGCGGCGAATTGCAGCTCAAGTATCTGTTCTGGCCGTTGGGCGACCCCCTCCCCATCAGCCGCGCGCAGGCCCAGCCCGTGATCAAGACGGCCCTGGCGACGATCATCTCGCTGTGCGTGGGAATTCTGGGGGTGCTGGCGGCCATTCTGGTGACGGCCCCGATCATTCCGCACACCTTCGAGCCGGGCGCGATCGATCTGTTGCTGAGCAAGCCCGTGTCGCGGTCGCTGTTGTTCCTGACGAAGTTTCTGGGCGGGTGCGCGTTCATTCTGCTGAACGCCGCCTACTTTATCGTTGGGTTGTGGCTGATCGCCGGCTGGCGGTTCGAGCTGTGGAGCAATCGGTTGCTGCTGTGTATTCCCGTGTTTCTGTTTCTGTTCGCGATCTACTATTGCGTGTCGGCCCTCGCGGGCGTGCTGTGGCGCAATGCCATCGTGTCGGTGGTCATGACGGTGCTGTTCTGGGCCGCGTGCTTCGCGGTCGGCACGACCAAAGGGGTGATCGAGCAACTCTGGCTCGCCCCGGTGCGCCTGACGGCGCTTGTGCCCGCCGGCGAAACGCTGTTGTCGGTCACCGAGCAGGGGCAGGTTCAGGAATGGCGGCCCGAAAAACACGTCTGGGAGGAAGTCTTTTCGTCCGACGTCCCGGCCCCATCATTCGGGCAGTTCATGTTCGGCCCGCCCCTGGTGGGGCCGGTGTACGACGCCCAGGGCCGGCGGCTTCTGGCCATCGAAACTCCGCGCCGCGACGCCGGGTTCAGTCTGTTCGGCCCCAGCGCGACGACGTGGGTGGGGGCGGCCGACGAAGGCTGGACGCGAAAAAAAGGTCCGGCGGCGCCTGCCGGCGCGGCGGCGCTCCTGGTCGACGACAAGGGCGACCTGCTGACGCTCAACCCCGGCGCCGTGTTCCGGCTGAAGCGCGACGCCAGGCCCGGCGCGAAACCTGACGAGGCGGCCAAAGAGTCGTTTGTGCGCTTTGGCCCCGAGCAGCCTTTGAAACTCCAAAGCCCGATTTCAGCGGCAGTCAACGCCGCCACCGGCGAGGTCGCGGCCTGGAATCGCGGCACGTTGATCGTTCTCGAGCGCAGCGCCGACGGAAAGTACTCCCGCCGCCTTGAAAAAAAGCTCGACAACGTCAAGGAAGACATGGCGGCGCTTCTGGCTTTGGGCGGCACGACGGTCGCGGCGGCGCTCGCCGATGGCCGGGTGCTGATTCTCGACGCCCGCGACCTGAGCGTGCAGCATGAATTGCGCCCCACCGGCGACAACCCGCCCCGCTTCGCCCTCGCCTCGCCCGATGGTCGCTGGTTCGCCGTGCTGTTTCATCACCGTCGGTTGTGGCTGTACGACGCCGGCAACGCGCGCCCGGCAACACTTGCCATTCAAGGACAGGGCGACGTTTCAGCCGTCGCGTTCGACGCGTCGAACCGGCTGCTGACGGCTGACCGCGGAACTCGGGTGACCCGCTATCGGCTTGACCCGTTCGAAATCGACGAACAGCAGAGCCCCGCGATGGGCACGCTCGAAACAGTCTACCGCTTTGCCATCATGCCGATCTACACGGTGTTTCCCAAACCCAACGAACTCGACAACGTGGTGCAGTATCTGTTGACCGAGCAGGAGACGATTTCGTTCGGCCCCAACCCCAATTCGCAAGACCTGAATCGCCCGCGCGTGACCATCGACGTCGCCGGACCCGTTTGGAGCAGTCTGGCGTTTCTGGCCGTGGTGCTGGCCATCACGTGCGTGTACGTCGCGCGGGCCGATTTTTGAGCCACGCGCGCGTATGTGTCTCGAACGTTGGCGGGAAATCTGGCGAGAAAACCGCTGAGGTTGCAAAGATCGCTCTAGACTCGCCGAGAGAACGACGGCAAACAAGTGCTCGATCATGGCAACAAAATTCCTCGGGCTGAGTGTTTCGGCCGGGATCACCCAGAATTCAAGCGGGCCGAGAAGATTTGAACATGAGCCAACGGAGAGGCCGGTCTTCTCCTCTGTTGCCTCTGTTTACTCCTGTCGATTTGTGGGTGTGCGTCTCGACGTTGAGAAACGCCGAGATCCCGGTGTTTCTCCTTCCGGGGGCGTTTCGTCTAGAAATTCCACCTACTCTTCTGACGCACACACGCCACGCGCGGCCTGCCGAAATGCCCTTTGCGCGAATGGCAAGTTCCTGCTAACCTGCGACCCAAGGAGACGACGCGCGACCATGCATTCCAGCGGCACATTCGATTTCACATCGGCCATGCGGAGGCTCTGTGAAGACGTGGTGCGCGGTTTGCCCGAATTCGCGCACGTGCGGATGGAACAGGTCGCCGTCTCTTTTGCTCAGGCCCGCAGCCGGGTGCACTGGGGCCTGCAGGCGAAGCTGACGCCGCTGCGGTTTGAAGGCGGGTCGCTCACCACCTGTCGCAGGGGCCGCCCCTACACGATCGAGCGCTGGCACGCTGGCGAAATCGAGCTCTTGTACGTTCTCACGTTTTATCTGCCGCGGTTTCTCGACCAGACCTATCGTGAGAAACTGATCACGGTGATGCACGAGTTGCATCACATCAGCCCCCGCTTCGACGGCGATATCCGCCGCCTGCCCGGCCACTTTCACGTGCACTCTCACAGCCAAAGGCACTACGACCAGAAGATGGACCGTCTGGTCGACCGCTGGCTCGCCCGCAACCCGCCCGACGGTCTGCACGCCTTTCTGCGCTGCAACTTCCGTGAGCTGCTCGCCCATTACGGCCGGGTCGAAGGAATGCGGGTTCGCATGCCGCGGTTGCTGCCTCTGGCCCAGACCGCGTAGTGCGTCAGCACGTAACCAGCCCGAGCTTGTAGGGTGGGACCAGCAAGCCAGGCATGCTGGTGGGCCGGCGCTCGCAAAAAAGGCATTCAATTTATATCGCGCGACATTCAACGATTGAGCGGCTTGCGCAGGCCCACCAACGAGCAGGGCGAGCTTGTCCCCCCCTACCTTCGGGGTAACGATCAGCACGTGCCCAGCCCGGCCAGCTCGCGCAGGTGCGTCTGCACAACAGGTTGCGGACACGACCAGACCAGAAAAAACATTGCCTCGCGCACCGCCCGTTCGGCAAAGTGGCCGGCGACGAAGCCCGCCCCTTTCGAGGCCGCCAGAAGCGCCTGCGTGGCACGCAGCACCAGCGAATTGGCCGCCGCGCGAATCGCCTCGGGCGACGCCGCGACACTGCCGACCTCTGCCGACGAAGCTGCACTCTGCAAAGTCTGCTCAAGCGTCGCGCATTCGCCGGCCAGCGGTTCTAAAATTTCCAACAACTCGGGGCGCCGCCCGGCCTCGATCTTCAGGTGGCTGCAGGCCGCCTGCGCCAACCCCACCGCCAGCGCCGACGTCGCCAGCGAGCCCGTGCCTCCCCCCGTTCCCTGTTTCATGACGTTCGTCACGGGGCCGGCCAGCACGTCATCGTGCGGCACGAAGACCCCCGTCAGGCGAACCGACGACGTTTGCGACGACGACAGGGCCAGCAGGCGCGCGGGCGGGTCGATGGCAACCCCCGCGGCCCGCGTGTCCACCAGCGCCAGCACCTGGCTGCCATCGGCGAGCGCCCCGCCGGTGACGATTGCGTCGGCGTGAGGCGCGCCGGTCACCCACGGCACGTCGCCTGTCAGCCGAAGCCCGCCCGGCGCCGGCTCAACCTCGACGGCCGGCCGCCGCGCATACTGCCGCGACGTCGTCAGGTGCGAAATTCCCACGGTGACGAAACGTTCGCCACGCGCGAGCACCGGCAGCCATTTCGTGCGCAGCGCTTCATTGTCGCAACCGGCGATCCGCTGGCACGCCCCGTTGCGCTGCGTCAGAATGAACGTCGTCGTCAGGCAGGCCGAGGCCAGCCGCACGTAGCCTGCCAGCAATTCGGCCTGCGAAACGGCCGTTCCGCCGAATTCCCGCGGCACGACCCACCGCAGAACGCCTGACTGCTGCAAGAGCGACCACTGCTCGGCCGGCCAGTGGCCTTCCGAGTCGAGCGCCGCGCTGAGCCCGACAAGCCGATCGAGCAGATCGGGCGAGAGGCCCGGTGCAAAGGCAGCACGGTCAGTCGTCACCCAGGTTGTCCTTGACGAACTTTGACAGCGCCTTGCCCACGAACCGCAGAATCCCCTCGTCGAATTGCATCGCCCCGGTCACCGCGTCTGCTTTGCGCTCCAACGACATCGACACGGTGTCGTTTCCGCCGGGAAACGCCTCGAGCGCGATTTTTCGCGGTTGCAGTTCGGCCAACACGCCTTTGGCGCGGGCGGCGCGATCTTCCTTGTCGCCCGCCTTGGTCTTCTCAGCCGGCTTCGCTTTCTGCGTCGCCAGTTGCCGCGAGCGGATTTTGTCCCAGACTTCGACCAGTGGAAGCAGTTTGGCGTGCAGATCGACCATCGGTCCGGGCTTCGCCCCCGCGGCCTGCGACTCTTCAATCGCGTGCTTTAACCGCTCGAGCGATTTTTCGCCCAGCGCATACCACACGGCTGTCTCGGCCGTGCCGACGTACATCGTGCCGTCTTTCGCGAAGAGTTCGGGGTAGTCCTTCTGAACGTCAGCCACCGTCAACTTGTGAATGTCGATGCCTCCCACGCTGTCGACGTTCAACTGCACCGAGTTTTGCCCTTCGCGGGTGGCGAACTTCTTGAGGAGGTCGACAAATTTGCCCCCTTTGAGCACCCGGGTCGCCCCCACGGTCGTCAACGTCGAGTCGCCGTTGGACCAGACGCGCAGGAACCCGTTGTACACCCCCATGCCGGCGAAATCGTCGACGACGTCGAACACCAGATCCACCAGGTCTTTGTCGGTCGCTTTCTGATCGGCCGACAACGATTCGTCGGCGTCGATCTTATCTTTCAAGCGGACTCGAGCCTTCGTAGAAATCGACTTAAGAGCCTCCTGACGCAGGGCGTCGAGGGGAAAGTTGATCGACCCGGCCAGGGCGCAATCGGCCTTCCCCACCCCCGCGAAATCATCCGGGGCGTCGACGATCTGATGAATGCTCTGCTCAAGCGACGTTCCCTTGACCGGCACGAGCTCGAGCTGGCCCCGCACGTGCTTCTTGTCGGCCGCGGTGATAAAGCCGATCTGAATTTTTGACGATTCCGAAAAGAATCGTTCGATCTCGGCCACCTGATGTTCGGTCAACGTCTTGCGAAGCTCGAAATCGGCCTCGTGCTCCTGCTCGCCCTTTTCGAGCGCCCCCAGAATCTCCTTCTTCGCCTTGGCGAACGCTTGAACTCGATCAGCAGGCGTCTGCGATTCGCCATCAATGTGAATCGCCAGATCCATGCCCTGGAGCAGATCGGGCGAGACGCCGCCTTTTGGAATCCGCACGTCTGCGAGGGCTTCCGCCAGGTGCAACTGGCCCGATTCATAGCGCATGTAGCCGTCGTACAATCCGAAGATCAGCCGCTCGTTCTTGGCGAGCTTCAATTTCGGCAGGTCTCGTCGGATCTTCTGCGGAACCTGGGGCAGCAATTGCTTTTCCGGCGGCTCGGCCGTCTTGACGTCGAGGTCCCACAGGTTCAATCGGAACTTCTTGAAATCGTCTTCCGAGGCCACCGGCAGCGAGATCACGGGGCGCAATCCTTCGGCATTGGTGAAAATCCGCACGCCGCTCGTCTTATTGGTCTCGACACCATCGAGAAACACGTCGATGGCGTCTTTGAGCGTCGTGTACCCTTTCGGGTCGTTCGCCAGGTCAAACACCATCTTCAGATCGCTGTACAGATTGTTGATGGGGGACAAGACGACCGATATCACCGGCTTGTCGCTTGTCGCCGCGCCGGGTTTCGTCTCACAGCGCGCCACCGAGACCAGCAATAGCGCCACACCAACGCCTGCAAAGATGCTCCGCGTCACAATGCGACTCCTTGCGTTTCGCTTCAATTGTGAAAATCCCTGTTCACCGTGACCTGACTATTCCTCAGTTCCCCCTGAGATCACCGGTCCGGCGGAATTCTAACGGGACCGGAAAAAATAGGAAAGATGGGAATGGGCGACCGTTTCCCGGTCCACAACCAGCCTTGCCGCACCGCCACGCGCTGACTCCGCGCGCGACCAATCGCCCGCGGGAGGGTGATCTTTTCCAGCGGGCGTCGACGGTGAGTGGTGCCGGCGCAGAAACGCTCGGCTCACCTGCTCCCCTCGCCGACCTTTCGCGGCCCCAGCGCGGCCGGTAAGCTCTCCCGAGACCCGGCGGCCCCTGCTCAGCCGCAGAGCGGCGATCCATTTCCAGCCTGCGGTGTGAGCTCCCGGAATGCTGAAACCTGCATCCATAGGCTCGACATCAGCGCGCAGAACTAACGCAGTCGCGGAGCGACGACAGACTCGTAGCCTGCGGCGTCAGCCGCAGGAACGGTCACGGTAACGAGTCGCAGCCCCGGCAGAGGCGACGTCAACTGGCGGGCGAAGGAATTCGTCCCAAGCCACAGCAGACCCCTGGTCTCGGCCCGCCAACTTTGACATTGCGATCAGGCAGGCGCAGCCGTCCCTTAATTCATTCAGGGCCACGACGATTCAGAACGAAATGTGATGGCCCTACCAAGTTGATTGGCCACGCCAAAGCGTCCATCCGAGTTCGTCGCGGCCATACGGCCATTGATCTCCATTGATTCCCAGTCGGGCATTCCAAACGATCAACTCGGGCACCGCCGTCCGGCGACAGCTCCACTCACCAAATTTGCGATCTGTTTGCCGCGCAATCGGCCAATAGATCATTGGAATCGCTGAAGCCCCAACGCCGGTTCGTTGATTGATCCAGCACGCCGGTCCGAAGCTCAGCGGATACAGGATGACCAGAGCCACTACAACCACCGTCGCCCAAAATCCCACCGTCGGCTTGTCGCGTGCTTCGGTCATACCAGCATCAGCCTGTCGAGAGCCCTGGGAGTTTGCATCAGTCTGTTTGTGATAGTCCGGTTTATCAAGACTACATATCCTCCATATCCTCCGAACTTGTCGTGCTCAGGACAGACCCAGGTGCCCGGAGCCGCCAAAACGTTCGCGTACCAAACCAGAAATCCCTCTCTCCAATCGGATTCAAGAACAACTGTGCGTGGTGGGCAATTCAGCAGGACGTTCAATAGCGGACCGTAAGGCCTCGATAGCGCCAACGTTCGCATGTCGAGGTTATTGTGGACTGAAGTGTTCGCGTATCGAGAGGCGATCCAGCACGCCGGTCCGAAACTCAATGGATACAGCACCCCGCCGGTCACCAGCATGACGGCCGCCCAGAGTCCGAAGGATCGCCGGCGTTGGTTCATGGCGGGTCGGTGGCGTTGGGAGACGAGGTCCGACGTTTGTTCGGCTCATAACGACGCGAACGGGTGGCGCAGCGTTAGCCGAACAAAAGGAGCGCAATGCCCGCAACGAAGTAGCGCCAATCCCAATGGCTCAGCAGTGGTTCATTTGGCTGTACGGGCATCAACACGCCCATCAGGAACGCCAGCCCCGGCAAGAGCAATAGGACGGCAACGACGGTGTCGACAGCCCAATGCATTCGCTCGCTCATGCCGCCGATTGTACTCCAGCAACTGAAGCGGTGGGGAGTCGAGACGTGCAACGCCCGGCGTCGGCCAATGGTCGCACGGCGGCGACACAGCGACTCCATAGCCTCGGCCAGGTCGTATTCGAAGTGAACGACCGATGCCGTAGTGACGCGGTAAGGGCCTGCGGAGTTCCAACGCGACCCGAAAAACACGTTCGATGGATGTGAACAGCCGGTCGTTTCCCGGTACACTGGCGCCATGATGAAACTCACCGCCTCACCCGGCACGCGCTTTCGCGAACTTCTCGCCTCCGGTTGCACGCCGATTCCCGGCGCCTTCAATGCCCTGACGGCCCGGTTGGCCGAGCGGGCTGGCTTTCGGGCCGTCTATCAGTCGGGCGCGGCCCTGTCGGCCGGCGTGGCGGCCCTGCCCGATGTCGGCCTCTTGACGCAGAGTGAATTCACCGAGCAGGCGCGCTACCTGACGCGGGCCGTCGCCATTCCCGTCATTTCCGACGCCGATACCGGTTTTGGCGAAGCGCTTTCGGTCGAGCGCACAGTGCGGCTGTTTGAAGAAGCCGGCCTCGCCGGGCTGCACCTCGAAGACCAGGAGCTGCCCAAACGCTGCGGACATCTGAGCGGCAAGACCGTGGTCAGCCGCGAGGCGATGGTGGCGAAGCTCAAGGCCGCCGTTGCCGCGCGACGCGACCCGGGCTTCGTTCTGATCGCCCGCACCGACGCCCGCGCCGCGCACGGGCTGAACGAGGCGCTGGATCGCGCGAAGGCGTACCTCGACGCCGGGGCCGACATGATCTTTCCCGAAGCGCTCGAGACGCCCGACGAGTTCGAACGTTGCGCGCGAGAGATCAAAGCGCCCCTGATCGCCAATATGACCGAGTTCGGCAAGAGCCCGTTGCTGAGCGTCGGCCAGTTGGCCGAGATGGGGTATCGCGGGGTGCTCTTCCCCGTCACGATGCTGCGGATCGCGATGAAGGCGGTCGAACAGGCGCTCGCGCGGCTCGCCGCCGACGGCACCCAGCAGGGGCTGCTTACCCAGATGCAGACTCGAACCGAGCTGTATGACCTTCTGGGCTATGCCGGCTTCGACGAACGCGACCGGGCCTACTTCGGCGGGCGCGCCAAATAAACGCCCGGGCGAGCGGGCGGCGTAAGCCCAGGCGAGCGCGGGGCGTAAGCCTCCGGTAGCGCCCTTGGCTGCATTCACAGCCCCAGCGCGTCGATCTGCTCATCACCCGGATATCCCTGGGCGCTCCACCCGCGGCCCGCGTTGTAGGCTGCGATCAGTGTTTGCAACTTCTCGGAGGTCAGCGTCGCGCCGGCGCTGGCCCCCTGTTCGAGCGCCTGTGAGAGAAAGCGTCGGGGGAGTGTGTCTTCGGCCGGCGTCCAGCCCTGGCGGATGTTGAACCATTTCTTGGCCGTCACGATCTGCGCCGCCTTGCGCGCCAGCTCATCGGCCGTCACGTCCCAGCCGGTGACGAGCCGCAGCATTTCGGCCATTGCGGCCAGCTTATCGTCGAAAACGCCGCGCAGAAACTTGCACAGGATCAGCGAATCCATCAGGACGGCTTCGTTTTCGGTTTGAATCGCAAGGGGCGCGGCTTCGGGGCCCGCGGCGAGCCGATCGACCGCTTCGGAAAAATCGACCTGATACGCACCCGAGCGATTGTGGTCTGCCCCGCGCGTGCCCACGGCAAACCCCAGTGCCATCGTCTGTAACGCCCGCGGCTCGTATCCGGGTATCTCCAGTCCTTTGACGTGCGGCGCGAAATCTGCGGCCCCCTGCCCGATCTCAGCCGCGGCAACCCGCGTCCCCTGTGCCAGCAGCTCTCCGAGCCCGCGGCGGGCGGCGATGTCATCGAGCAAGGCCAGCAGCGCCGGCCCGCGGCCGAACCGCAGGCCGGGGGCGTCGATCAGGCCCCGTTCGGCGCACTCCATGGCGAACGCGACGCTGGCGCCAGCGCTGATCGTGTCGATACCAAGACGGTCACAGGCGGCAGACGCCGCGAGAACAGTCTGGGCATCATCGATTCCGCACAAGGGCCCGAGGGCGAACAGGTTCTCGTACTCCATCCGCACGCCCTGTACGTCCGCCGTTCGAGGCTGCTGCGAATTGCCTGAGCCAGACTGGAAAGCCTTACCTACGAGCGGAAAAATGTGCTCGCAGCCGATCGTGCAGGCGGCACACGACGCGCGGGTTCGGTCGCGGTCGCGCGCGAGCGATTCCGGCGCCAGCGATGGCGCGCCGGCGAACTCGCCCGCTTGAAAGTTTCGCGTAGGGAGCGTTCCCAGACGGTTGAACGTCAGCAGGTTCGAGGCGGTCCCCAGCTCGCGATATTTGGCGGTGGCCGGTCCGAACGATTTTCGGGATAGCTCCTTGCTGTATGTCGCGAGCTCCGTCGGATGGGCGTAATCGGTCAACCGGTCACCGCGGACAGCCACTGCCTTCAGGCGTTTCGCACCCATCACGGCCCCGGTCCCGCCGCGACCGGCGTGCCGCCCGTCGTGCGACACCGTGGCATACCGCACGAGGTTCTCTCCCGCAGGCCCGATGGCGGCGATGCGAAACCCCGTCCCCAGTTGTTCGGTGAGGCTTGCTGCGGCGGCCGAACTGGGTAAACCCGCCAGCGCCGTGGCGTCCCCGAACGTCACGCCGAGCGGTTCGACAACGAGATACGTCCACCGGGCGGCCGACCCCACAATCACCAGCGCATCGTAACCGGTTTTTTTCCCTGCGATGGCGAAATGCGACGAAGAGAGCGAGTCGTTGATGCGCCCGGTCAGCGGCGACTGGCACATGACGGCGAATTTCGCCGAGGTCGTCAGCGGGCTTCCCACCAGTGGGCTGAAAACGAATGCCAGGGGCGCCTCTGGCGACAACGGGTCCTGCCGGTCGCGGCTGTGCTGGTGCAATAGCCACGTCCCCAGCCCGCTGCCGCCGATGTACCGGCGCAGCGTCGAGGCCTCTAACGGAACCGGCTCGGTCTCGTTTCGGGCCAGGTCAATCAGCAGGTAGCGGCCGTGATAGCCGGGTGTGGTGGGCACGATTGGTCACGCTCGTCGTTCACAAGCCGAGGATCGAAAATAGCAGATCGTGGTTTGCGAAAACTTCATTCACCCACAATCGCCATCTGCGATCCGCTGTTTACTATTCTCGTCTCTCAACCTCCCGCGTCGGCCGAGAGAATCAGCACGCAGTCGCCCGGTTCGAGGGGCGTCGCCGGGTCGCTGACGAACTCGCGGCCGTTGCGGTTGGCAAGGTACCCCCCGCGCAATCGCGGGCCGTCAAGACACACGTCGTTCAGCACGGGCAGTCGCCGTCCCGCCGCGGCCAGCGCTTCGCCCAGCGTGCCGGCTTCGACCGCCAGTGCCTCGACACCGGCGCGACGCCGGGGAATGCCGTAAAACTCGACGCGAATGGACATGCCTTTACGATAGCACGACGAGACGGCGTTAGGGACTCCGATCGCCCGGAGGGTGCCGACAAGGGCAGCGCAGTCGCACCGTTGGGGATGACGCCGAATTCTCGGGAACTGCGGGTGCAGTGCCCCGGCCGCGTTGGGCGGCCGGGGGCCCCGCGGACCCGCCGCGGCCAGCGCTTCGCCCAGCGTGCCGGCTTCGACCGCCAGTGCCTCGACACCGGCGCGACGCCGGGGAAT
>JBQTIL010000019.1:0-57347 GCA_052388175.1 Planctomycetaceae bacterium
TGGGGGGGGTGTGTTGGTGTTCCGTGCGCCGGGGGGCGCCCCCCCCCCCCGCGGTGGCGGGGGGGGGCCGCCCCCCGCGGGGGGGGGGGCCGGGGTGGGGGGGGGGGGCCCCCCCCCCGGCCCCCCCACCCCCGGAGACGAACGCAAAAACACACAGCACCCCGGCGGGGTGCCAGCAGGACGATGTCGAAGCAACGACGAAAGCCGAATAACCAATTGGCGAATCGAAATCGCGTCATGCCAGCGCGCTGCCACCCCTTTAGGGTGAGGACAATTCCAACAACGGCCATCCGGGGGTACCGTCCCGGCGCGCCGGGACGGTACCCCCGGCTAATCGCTGTGATCCCTCCGGGATGACGAGAATTGACACGACAATCGACCGCCGTCGCGTTCCCGGGTTCCATTCCCGGACTAGCGGATGCACCCAATTCCGGCAGCGTCGCGGCCCGCCCCTCCCATCGCCCACAGCGGGTTGTACAATCACGTTTTCTACCCGCTCGAACGATCGACTCTCGACCCCCGAGATGTCTGAATCCCGAAATTTGCAGTTCGCTGACCTGGCTCGGCAACTCGGTCTGATCAGTGTCGCTCAGCATACTGAGGCATGTTTGGCATGCCAGGGCCAACCTGAGCTGTCGGTGGCCGAGTGGCTGGTTTCGCGTGGCTGGCTGTCGGCCGAAGATCATCAGGCGCTCGAGTATCTGGTCGTGCGACTAAGTGCCGCATCGCCCGGCGAGGCCGACGGTTTGCAGACCTCGGTGTTCAGCGGCCGTGAACGTGCCGCAGAGACGATCGTCCTGCCCGCGCCACTGGCGGCACGGTGGATCGACGATTTGCCGATCGGTGGCCAAGCGCCCTCAACCGACGCGACATCGGCCGATGACAAATCGCCGCGTTACCGGAAGGAATCGCTGCACGCCGAGGGGGGCATCGGGCGCGTCTGGCGGGCCTGGGACGAACAACTGGAGCGGGAAGTGGCGCTCAAGGAACTTCGCCCGGAAATTGCCCGCAATCGGACGCTCGTTGACCGCTTTCTTCGCGAAGCGCGCCTGACCGGGCAGTTGGAGCATCCCGGCGTCGTTCCTGTACACGAATTGTGCCCCGCCCGTGACGGGCAGGGGCCGTTTTACGCGATGCGATTTCTGCAGGGGCAGACGCTCAAGCAGGCGATCGAGAAATACCATCGCGACCGCGGCGACGAAGAAGCAGACGCGCTGGCGCTGGTCAACCTGCTGGCGGCATTCGTCGCGACCTGCAACACGCTGGCGTACGCGCATTCGCACGGCATCATCCACCGCGACCTCAAGGGAGAAAATGTGCTGCTCGGCGATTTCGGCGAAGTCGTCGTGGCAGACTGGGGACTGGCGAAGGCGGTTGGCGCCGCCGAGCCTGAAACCAACGAATCGGGGTCGGTCGCGCCGCACGAAACAAATTCGGGTCTGACGATGCAGGGGCAGGTCGTCGGAACGCCCGCGTACATGTCGCCCGAGCAGGCCTCGGGGCGTCTCGAGCTGGTCGATCATCGCACCGACGTCTACGGGTTGGGGGCGATCCTGTACGAAATCCTGACCGGGCAACCTCCGTTCACCGGCTCGAAGACGATCGAGGTGCTGCTGGCCGCCCAGCGCGGCGACCTCGTGCCTCCCGGTCGCATTGCAAAGAATGTTCCCGAGGTCCTCGAGGCGATCTGCCTGCGGGCCCTGGCGCGCGAGCGCGAGGCGCGCTATGCCTCGGCGTCTGAGCTGGCGCGTGAAGTTCAGGGCTGGCAGGAATCACAGCGGCAGGCGGCCGAGGCCGAGGTACGGGCGAGCCGCGAACGTTTCAAGCTGGCGGTCGAAGGGTCGCAGGATGGTCTCTGGGACTGGGATTTGAAGACCGACGACGTCTATTTTTCGCCCCGCTGGAAGAGCATTCTCGGCTTCGAAGACCATGAAATCGCCAACCGCATCGAAGAATGGGTCGCGCGGCTGCATCCCGATGAGCGCGAGCGCGTGCTGGCGGCAAACTACGCGCATATTCACGGCACAACGCAACACTACGAGTATGAGTACCGGCTGCGACACAAAGTTGGCTCCTACCGCTGGATTCTCGCCCGCGGGGTGGCCCTGCGCGACGAGAATGGAAAAGCCTATCGCATGGCCGGCTCGCACGTGGATGTGACCGAGCGCCGTGAGACCGAGCAGCGGCTGCGCGACATCGAGCAGCTTCATCGAGTGGTGATGGAATTGACGTCGCTGCCCCTCGTCGTGATCGATCGCGAAGGGCTGATTCAGGTCGCCAACCCCGCCGGCCGCCGGCTGCTGAACTTCGGCCCCGAAGATTCCGCGTTGGCCATCAGCCGAACATTGCTGGTGCACGCAATCGGCGCCGATGGCGCTGAATTCTCGGAGCATCTGCATCCCCTGACGGCTCCGTTTCGCGGCGACGGGGGGAGCGACGAGTTCTCGCTCGGATTGCCCCGCGCGGATGGATCTCGCGTTTGGACGACGGTTGCCGTGCGGACGCTGATTCGCCCCGACGATTCCTTGCCCTATGCCGTCGTCGCCACCTTTCGCGAGCGGCCGTCGTAATGCCCGGATTATTCCTGCTGCCGTAGGATTCGAGCATGAGATATACTCCGACATGCGCGACCCGAAAACGCCACCTGTGAAAGGCGACCGCTTTGACGTGTGCTTCGGAATTGCGCTTATCGGGTTCGCGATCTTTGTCGGCTTCCCGACAATTTGGGACATCTGCTTGGCGCTGCTCGGGCGCGACAACTGGCTCTGGAGATTGTGGCCCAAGGGAGCTATGGGAGTCATGCTCGCGCTTGTCGGCGTCCGATTTTTACGGCGCTGTCTGCCTCGCACCTGAGGGGAAGTAGCTATCTATGTAGGGCCGGCACAGCCGACCCTACGTAACTACGTAACTGCCTTCGACAATGCGGATCATCGCGGTTCGTTCGGCCGAGGCCCGTCAGGACGAGGCACGGGCACGTGCCGGGCGTCGTAGATCAGAGCGCTAGCGCGTCGCAGCGCGCCGGAACCGAAGCGGTCGCAGATGTCGTCGCTGGCCTTATCAAGTTGCGCGAGCTTCTGTCGCTCTTCATCGCCGAACAACGACGCCTGGGCAGGCCGGCTTTCCTCCAGCCCCTCGACGCCGACCCCCAGCAGGCGCAGCCGTTGCCCCTTGCCGGGCAAGGCCCGCTCGAGCAATTCGGCCGCTGCGCGCCAGATTTCCCCAGTGATGTTCGTGGGTTCGGCCAGGGTTTTCGATCGCATCGCCGTGCGGAAGTCGGGAAACCGCAGCTTGAGCCGTATCGTGCGGCCGCGCAGCGCGTGGCGTCGCAGCCGCCAGCCGACCTGTTCGGTCAATTCCAGCAGCCACGCGCGCAGCACCTGCCGGTCGCCAATATCGGTAGCAAAGGTCGTCTCGTGAGAAATCGACCTGGCCTCGCGATCGGGCACGACGGCACGGTCGTCGATTCCGTGGGCCAGTTGCCAGAGGTGGGCGCCCGATTTTCCGAAATGCGTCTGGAGAACCTCAATCGGCAGGTTGCGCACCTGGCCGATGGTGTGAATGCCCAGTTGCTGAAACGCGCGGCCTGTGACGCGCCCCACGCCCCAGAGCCGGCCGACGGGGAGCGGGTCGAGAAATGCCTGCACACCGGCGGGGTCGACCACCACAAACCCGTCGGGCTTTTCGAGGTCGCTGGCGATCTTGGCCAGAAACTTGTTGGGGGCGATGCCGACTGAAGCGACCAGCCGCACAGTCTCGCGAATCGCCTGCTTGATCTGCCGGCCGATTTCGACCGACGGGCCGAACAGACGTTCGCTGCCGGTGACGTCGACGAACGCCTCATCGAGCGAGAGCGGCTCGACCAGCGGACTGAACCGCAGCAGGATCTCGCGAATCTGTTCGGCGATGCGCGCGTAATAGTGCAGGCGCGGAGCGATCACAATGGCCTGGGGGCAGAGGCGCAGCGCGGTCGCCGTGGGCATCGCGCTATGAACGCCAAAAGTGCGCACGACGTAGTTGGCCGCGGCGACCACCCCGCGCCCTTGCGGCGTTCCACCCACGATAACGGGTTTACCCGCCAGTTCCGGCTGGTCGCGCTCTTCGACCGAGGCATAAAACGCATCCATGTCGACGTGCAAAATCATCGAGTCGGTTTCCAAGCTGCCGCGAACGTGTTTTCGCCGATTGGTTTAGCGCGTTGGCGGTCGTGGCGACCGTCACAGGGCCTGTTCCCGGCCCTCTGGATGATTTCATTCCACGGCCGCCGGTGTCGGCTCGTGCAACCGCAGCCGAAAGCGGTCGAGATACAGATAGACCACCGGTGTCGTGTAGAGCGTCAGCAGTTGACTGAAGATCAGGCCCCCCACAATCGCGATGCCCAGCGGCCGGCGGAGTTCTGCGCCGTCACCTGTGCCCAGCGCCAAGGGCAGGCCACCCAGAAGCGCGGCGAACGTGGTCATGGTGATCGGCCGAAATCGCAGAATGCAGGCCTCGAAGATCGCTGCTTCGGGCGACTTGCCGTGGCGCCGTTCGGCTTCGAGTGCAAAATCGATCATCATGATGGCGTTCTTCTGCACGACGCCGATCAAGAGCAGAATTCCGATCAGAGACATCACGTTCAGTTCGTTGCCGCACACGAGGAGTGCCAAGAGCGCGCCCACGCCGGCTGACGGCAGCGTAGATAGGATCGTGATCGGATGAATATAGCTCTCGTACAGGATACCCAGAACAATGTAGACCGTGATCAGGGCGGCAAGAATCAACAGCGGCTGGTTGCTCAGGGCATCTTGAAATGCCTGGGCCGTTCCCTGAAACCGGCCCTGAATGGTTTCGGGCAATCCCAGTTCGGCCGCGGTTTGCTCGATGGCGGGAACCACTTCGCCCAGCGACGTGCCCGGGCTCAAGTTGAATGAAAGCGTGGCGGATGGGAATTGTCCTGAATGATTGACCGCGAGCGCCGAAGTGGTGCGTTCCTGGCGATAAAGGGTGCTGAGCGGAATCTGGGCGTCGTTCGGCCCGCGCAGGTACACGTGCCGCAACGAGTCGGGGTTCTGCCAGAATTCGGGTTCCAGCTCCATCACGACGTGATACTGGTTCAGCGGCTTGTAAATTGTCGACACTTGCCGCTGGCCGAATGCGTCGTAGAGCGTGTCGTCGATTTTCTGGAGGGTGATGCCCAGACGGGCGGCTGTCGGGCGGTCGACATTGAGGTTGAATTGCAGACCGCGGTTCTGCTGGTCGGTATTGACGTCGACCAATCCGCGAATGGCGCGCATGGCACGCATCAGTTTCGGGCCCCATTCGTTCAAGTCGTCCAGAGTATCTCCCTTGAGAGTGTACTGGTATTGGGCGCTCGAAGAGCGCCCGCCGATGCGCAGGTCTTGCACGGCCTGCAGGTACAGGTTCGCGCCGGGAATTCGCCCGACGCGCGAGCGAATTCGCGCGATCACCTCGTCGGCGCTGACGCGCCGTTCTCGCAGCGGCTTCAGGGTGAGAAACATTCGCGCCGAATTTGACACGGTGCTCGCGCCGCCCGAGCTGCCGGTGAAGGCCACAAGCGTCGCCACCGCCGGGTCGTCGCTGGCCGCGGCGCTGAACTGGCGAATGAGCCGGGCCATCTGCTGAAACGAGGTATCCTGGTCGGCAACCAGATTACCGCTCAGGCGACCCATGTCTTGCTGGGGAAAGAACCCCTTGGGCACGATCACGTACAGGTACGCCGTAAGGCCAATCGTCGAGAGGGTGATGGCCAGGGTGCTTCGCTGGTGTCGCAGCACCCACGATAATGACGCACGATATTTGCCGATGATCCAGTCGAACACGCGCTCGCTGGCGAGGTACAGGAGCCCCGGGCGGCGCAGGGAATACGGTTTCAGCAGCACGGCGCACATCATCGGGGTGGTCGTGAGCGAAACGATCATCGAGACGGCGATCGCCACCGAAAGCGTCACCGCGAACTCGCGAAACAGCCGGCCGACAAGCCCCGTCATCAGCAGAATGGGAATAAACACGGCAATCAGGGAGACGCTGATCGACAGCACGGTAAAGCCGATTTCGCGGGCGCCTTTCAGGGCTGCCTGCAGAGGTGACAGCCCTTCTTCGAGATGGCGGGAGATGTTTTCGATGACGACGATCGCATCGTCGACGACAAATCCTGTGGCGATCGTGAGCGCCATCAGCGAAAGGTTGTCGAGGCTGTAGCCCAGCAGGTACATGACGGCGAATGTTCCCACGAGGGAAACAGGCACAGCCACGCTGGGAATGAACGTCGCTCGTGCGTCGCGCAGAAATGCAAACACCACCAGAATTACGAGCACCACCGAGATGCCCAGCGTGAATTGCACTTCGCGCAGCGACGAGCGGATCATGGCCGTGCGATCGGAGGTGACCCACAAGTCGATTCCGGCAGGAATCTGCTCTTCGAGCAGGGGAAGCAGGGCTTTGATCCGATCGACTGTGTCGACGATATTCGCCCCCGGCTGCCGATAGACGTAGAGCGAAATCGACGGTTTGCCGTTGGCCAGCCCGAAGGCGCGAATGTTTTCGACCGAATCGCTGATGGTCGCGACGTCGCGCAGGCGGACAGGTGAGCCGTTGCGGTAGGCGACAAACAGCGGCGCGTACTCTTCGGCCGTCTGCAGTTGATCGGTGGCGCTGATCGACCACGCGCGCTCGTTATCTTCGACCAGGCCCTTGGGGCGATTGGTGTTGGCATTGCCGAGGGCCGTGCGCACGTCTTCCAGGCCGATTCCCAGGTGATTGAGAATCGTGGGGTTCACGTCGACCCGCACTCCAGGCGCCGCTCCTCCGCCAAGCGACACCTGCCCGACCCCCGGCACCTGCGACAGCTTCTGTTGCAGAATGGTCGAGGCGACGTCGTACATCTGCGGCTTGGTGTACGTGTCGGAGGTCATGGCAAGTATGATGACCGGCATGTCGGCCGGGTTGACCTTCCGGTACGACGGATTGTTGGGCAGGTTCGGGGGCAACTGGCTGCGTGCGGCGTTGATTGCCGCCTGAACGTCGCGCGCCGCAGCGTTGGTGTCGCGGTCGAGGTCGAATTGGATTGTGATCGACGTCACCCCCAGCGAGCTGGCCGACGACATTTCGGTGATGCCGGCGATTCGGCCGAACTGGCGCTCCAGAGGCGTCGCAACCGACGAAGCCATCGTCTCGGGGCTGGCCCCGGGCAACGCGGCGCTGACCTGAATCGTGGGAAAGTCAACCTGAGGCAGTGGCGACACGGGCAGGAACCCGTACCCCAAACCGCCCGCGAGCAGAAACGCGGCTGTCAAGAGCGTCGTGCCTACCGGTCGATGGATGAATGGCGACGATAGGCTCATACCGCTTCTTCGGCTGAATGGGCCGTGGTCTTGAAACCGAGGCGGCGCGACAATCTGTCGAACCAGAGATAGATCACAGGCGTGGTATACAGCGTCAGCAATTGACTGAAAACGAGGCCGCCGATAATCGTGATGCCCAAAGGCCGGCGCAGCTCCGAACCGACGCCCGACCCGAACGCCAGCGGCACGGCGCCAAATAGCGCCGCCAATGTCGTCATCATGATGGGGCGGAACCGCAGCAGGCACGCTTCATAGATCGCCTCGTCGGGCGACTTGCCTTCGTGCCGTTGCGCGTCGAGCGCGAAGTCGATCATCATGATGGCGTTCTTTTTCACAATTCCGATCAGCAAGACGATGCCGATCAGCGCGATCACGTTGAGGTCCATCCGGGCCCACAGCAGGGCGACGAGCGCCCCGACGCCGGCCGAAGGCAACGTCGACAGAATCGTGATCGGGTGTACGTAGCTCTCGTAGAGCACGCCCAATACGATGTAGACCGTCACGAGCGCCGCCAGAATCAGAAGCGGCGTGTTCCGCAGCGACGCCTGAAAGGCCGCCGCAGTTCCCTGGAACCCCGTGACGATGCTTCCCGGCAGCCCCACCGTGCCTTGAGCCTGGGCGATCGCTTCGACCGCATCGCCCAGCGAGACGCCCGGGGCAAGATTGAACGACACCGTCACGACGGGAAACTGACCCTGGTGGTTGACCGTGAGCGGGGCCGTCGTTTCTTCGACGTGGGTCATCGTGCTCAAGGGCGCCACTCCCCCGCCGGGGGGGGTGATGTAGATGGCCGTCAGATCGGCAGGCTCGTTTCTTGAATCGGGCTTCACCTCCAGCACGAGGCGATACTGGTTGAGCTGCGTGAAGATGATGGAAATCTGTCGCTGGCCGAAGGCGTCGTACAAAGCATCGTCGATCATCTGCGGGGTGACGCCCAGCCGCGAGGCCGTGTCGCGGTCGATGACGACGCGGGCCTCAAGCCCGGCGCTCTGCTGGTCGCTGGCCACGTCTCGCAACTGCGGAAGCTTCTGCAGCGCGCTGACGAATCTGGGCGCCCATTCCTCGAGCTCTGCGGCGCTAGGGTCCTCGAGGCTGTACTGATATTGCGTGCGGCTGACGCGCGTTTCGACGCTGAGGTCCTGCACCGGCTGCATGTAGAGCGTGATGCCTGAAACGGCTGCCAGCCGCGTCTGCAGCCGCCTGATGACTTCGACGGCGCTAATCTGCCGCTCTGCGAGCGGCTTGAGGTTGATCTGAATTCGGCCGCTGTTGATCGTGGTGTTGGTGCCATCGATGCCGATGAAACTCGACAGGCTCTTGACGGCGGGGTCCTCCAGAATGACGCGATTGAGCTCGAGTTGTTTGCGAGACATCAGGTCGAACGAAGCGTCTTGGGGCGCTTCGGAGATGCCTAGGATGATTCCTGTATCCTGAATCGGAAAGAACCCCTTGGGCACGACGAAATACAGGTAAACCGTAGCCGCCAGAGTCGCCGCGGCGATCAACAGGGTCAGCGGCTGGTGGTTCAGCACGCGGGTCAACGTCGCACCGTAGAACCTGATGACGGCGCTAAAGCCGGCTTCTGAGGCCCTGTACAGCCAGCCGTGGCTTGCGGCCGGTTCATGGTGCAGCAGCCGGGCCGACATCATCGGCGTCAGGGTGAGCGAGACGACGGCCGAGACGAGAATCGTGACGCTCAACGTAACGGCGAACTCGCGAAACAGCCGCCCGACGATATCGCCCATGAACAACAGCGGTATCAGCACGGCGATCAGCGAAACACTCAACGAGACGATCGTGAAGCCGATCTGCCGCGACCCTTTGAGGGCCGCGGTCAGCGGCGCTTCGCCCTCTTCGACGTAACGTGAGATGTTCTCGATCATCACGATTGCGTCATCGACGACGAAGCCCGTTGAAATCGTGAGCGCCATCAGCGTCAGATTGTTGAGGCTGTAGCCGAGCAAGTACATGACGCCGAAGGTTCCCACGAGCGACAGCGGCACGGCGACACTGGGGATGATCGTCGCGGGGATATTGCGCAGAAACACGAACATCACGGCGACAACCAACCCGATCGTCAGCAGCATTTCTCGCTGCACGTCGTGCACCGAGGCTCGAATCGTGATCGTGCGGTCGGTCAGGGTTTCGAGCCTGATCGCGGCGGGCAACGACTCGCGCAGCGTCGGCAGAATGGCCTTCACGCGATCGACCACGTCGATGATGTTGGCCCCGGGCTGCCGCTGAATGTTCAACACGACGGCAGGCGTCGTATTCATCCAGGCGGCCTGCCGCGCGTTCTCGGCCCCGTCGATCACACGCGCCACATCGGCCAACTGCACGGGGGCGCCATTGCGGTACGCGACGATCAATTGCAGGTACTGGTCGCTGGTGAAGAGCTGGTCATTCGCGCCGATCGTGTACGCCTGGCGGCTGCCGTCGAAGCTGCCCTTGGCCTGATTGACGTTGGCCTGGGCAATGGCCAGCCGCAGGTCTTCCAGGTTGAGGCCCAGGGCTGAAAGCGCCGTCGGGTTCGCCTCGATGCGAATGGCGGGCTTCTGCCCGCCACTGATGCTGACCATGCCGACGCCCGAGAGCTGCGAAATCTTCTGCGCCACGCGCGTATCGGCTAGGTCTTCGACTTTGGTCAATGGCAGCGAATCGGAGTACAGAGCCAGGGTCAGAATCGGCGCATCGGCCGGGTTTGTTTTCGTGTAGATGGGCGGGTTGGGAAGGTCTCTGGGCAGGAACGTCGAGGCGACGTTGATCGCCGCCTGCACCTGTTGCGCCGCGACGTCAATATCGAGTTCGAGGGCGAAGCGCAGGGTGATGAGCGAGCAGGTCTCGGAACTGCTCGACGTCATCTGCGTCAGCCCGGGAATCTGCCCGAACTGCCGTTCGAGTGGGGCCGTCACCGACGAAGCCATCACGTCGGGCCCCGCCCCGGGATAGAACGTCAACACCTGGATCGTCGGGTAATCAACCTGCGGCAGGGCAGAAACCGGCAACTGCCAGTACGCGACGCCCCCCGCGAGAAGGATCGCGAGCATCAACAGCACCGTCGCCACCGGACGCAGAATGAAGATCCGTGACGGATTCATCGCGAGATTACCGACCCGTCGCTGTTCTCATTGGCGTCGATCCGCGGCATCGACGGTTGCTCTTGCGGTGATTCGCCGCCGTGCGTCGTGACTCTCGAACCCGGCTGCAGCTTTTCGATGCCGTCGGTTACGACGACCTCACCCGGCTCGACGCCGCTGGCCAGTGAAATCTCGCCGCCTTCGGCCGCCCCGAGCTTGACAAAGCGCAATTCGACGGTTTCATCGGGCTGTACGACGTACACAAACGTCGATTCGGGGCCGCGCTGCACGGCCGCAGCGGAAACGACGGTGGCGTCATGGCGGGTCTCGATCAGCAGCCGCGCATTGACGAATTGATTGGGGAACAGCATGCCATCGTCGTTCTGAAACGTCGCCTTCAGTTTGACCGTTCCCGTGGTGGCATCGACCTGATTGTCGATGGCGTATAGCTCGCCGGCTGCCAGTTCGGTCTTGAAGCCACGGTCGTACGCCCTGACCGCCAGCGGCTTCCCTCGCTGCATGCTCTTCTGCACGCGGGGAATGTCGTCTTGTGAAATGGGAAAGACAATCGCAATCGGCTGAATCTGCGTGATGACGGCCATTCCCGTCACGTCATTGGCGTGCACAATGTTACCCTGGTCAACGAGCCGCAAACCGATTCGGCCGCTGATGGGCGCTGTGATCCTACAATAGGTCAGTTGCAGATTCGCATTGTCGACGAGCCCCTGATCGGTTTGAACGGTGCCTTCGATCTGCCGCACCTGCGCGGCTTCTTCGTCGAGCTGCTGCTGCGCAATCGCCCGCGTTTTGAACAACTCTTGCCCGCGGGCGAGCGTCAATTTCGCCAGTTCGAGGCTGGCCTTATCGCGGGCCAGCGTGCCCTCAGCCTGTTCGAGCTGCGCCTGATAAGGGCGGGGGTCGATCTCGGCCAGCAAATCTCCCTCCCGCACCATCTGGCCTTCGGAAAACGCAACGGTAATCAATTCGCCATCGACGCGACTTCTGAGGGTCACTGTCTTGAAGGCGGTGACCGTTCCCAGGCCGTTGAGGTAGATGGGCAGGTCCTGCCGCTTCGCGATCGCGGTCCTCACCGGGATCGACCGAACGCCTGACCTGACTGGGGTAGCACTTGTCGAATCGCCCGTCGGCGAAAGCCGGGGGCGCCAGTCGTCACGAAAGTGCCAGGCCGCTGCGCCGACAGCCACGGCGACAAGCCAGGGCCAGAGGCGCGATCTCGGAGGCTTGTCGCCAACGGGCGCACGACGACCGCCGTTGTGCTGCTCTATGGCTTGGGCGGGGGCTTGAGCGGGCTCGGCATCGGCCTCTGGCGGTAAAAGTCGCGTCGAGCGGCTTTCGCCAACTTCGCGCGGTGCGAGTATCGCTTCGGAAGGGCCCTGAGCCATCGTCGGGATGCCTGACTTCTGAAGAGGATCTTGCCGCCAACTGAGAGCCGTCTACCAGGGTGTTGAAAAAGGTGTCTGGAACTCTCCGCACCTGCGAAAACCCCTTGGAATCTGGATGTTCACAAAGTTCCAGACACCTTTTTCAACAGGCTCCTACAGCAGCCGGCCCCGGGCCGGCCCATCCTCCATAATGATTGTATGCGTCGTGGGTGTCGACCTCCGACTGCAGAATGACAGTACTGGGGGTATGCCGTTCGGCATACGCCCCTGCTGATTGCCCCGGGAATCCTTGCATTAACCGCAACGACTCGGGTATCGCTGCCAACATGCCGGTGGCGATATAATTCTTATGACACTAACCCGGCGAGAGCCCGCGCATTATGGCGATCACCGCATTTCGCGACGGCGCAGACGAACGCACCAGCGTGCGCCGTCAGAAATGCCTGGCGCGCGGGTTAGTTGGCGGCGCACTTGTGGTGTTGCTGCTCTCGCAGCCGGCCCAAGCCCTCGATCCTGACCGAACCCTGACGCAGGCGCTGGTTCGCAAATGGCAGTCGCAGCAGGGATTGCCACAGGCCACGATCTTCAGGATCTGCCAGACATCTGACCGGGTTCTCTGGTTGGGGACACAAAGCGGTCTGTTCCGATTCGACGGATTGCGTTTCGTCGGCGCTAAGGTTGCCCAGGGGGTTTCTCCGGGTGACCTCGCGATTCGCGATGTGTGCGAAGATCGGGAACGCAATCTCTGGGTTGCCACCAGTGACGCCGGTGTGATCAGGTTGCACGAAGGAAACGCTGTCGGCATCGGGCGCCAAAACGGCCTGCCTTCCGACAACGTGCGCTGTCTTTTGGCCGATCGCCGCGGCGACGTCTGGATCGGCACTGATGAAGGGCTGGCGCGGTGGACACAAGGCGAGATCATATCGTACGGCGCCCGGCAGGGTTTGCCCGCAAACGACGTTCGCGCGATCTGCGAAGACGACCGCGGGAAGATCTGGATCGGCTGTGCGACCCACCGGCTCGGCGTGTGGGACGGATCTGCTCTGACTCAGCGAGAACTCGCTTCGCTGCCTGCCGGAACCGCTATCCTGGCGCTGCTGGCGACGCCTGGCGGAGTGATCTGGGCGGGCTCGACCGCAGGGTTGGTGCGAATTGATGGAGAGGCAGAGTTGCGCATCGGCCGGCGAGACGGCCTGGCCGATGATGTGATCGAATGTCTCGCCGCGTCTCATGGGGAAGCCATCTGGGTGGGAACGCGCGACGGCTTCAGCCGCATCAGCGGAGCTGATCACGGGGCCGATATTGAAAGTTTTCGCACGCGCGACGGGCTTTCGCAGAGCACGGTATTGACACTGTGCGAAGATCACGAAGGCAGCCTTTGGGCCGGGACGAAGCATGGTTTGAATCAGTTCCTCGATCGCCGACTCGTTCCGCTGACAGTCAGCGAAGGGTTGCCGAGCAATGACACCGGCCCGATTCTGCAGGATCATTCGGGCGCGACCTGGGTGGGAACATTGGGCAAGGGGCTCGCGCGGTTCGACGGTCGTCGATGCTTCCTGGCAGCCACCCTGGGGCAGGGGCTTTCGAGCGATACGATCCTGGCGCTGGCTGATGCGGGCGATGGCCGCCTGTGGGTCGGCACCGACCGGGGTTTATGCATCTTGCGCGACGGTCGCGTTGAATCGTGTTACACGACAGAACAGGGTCTGCCTTCAAATCGAATCTCCGCCCTGTGCCACGATTCTCTGGGAACGCTCTGGGCGGGGACTGACGCCGGCCTGGTCGAGCATCGTGGCGAGCGCTTTGTGCCGCTTGATCGCATGCCGCTGGGGTCGCAATTGCCCATTCTCGCTTTGGTGCCTGGGGGCGACGGCAGTGTCCTCGCGGCTGCCGGGGGAGGATGGGTGGTTCGTGGCGCAGGCCGGAGTTTCGAGCCCGTCCTGGAAGGAGGCCGGCTGGCCAGCGACATCGGCGCCCTGTTCGAAGATCGAGAAGGGGCAATCTGGATCGGCACTCGCGGCAGCGGGCTTTCGCTGCTTGACGGCGGGAAGCTGCATCATTTTACGGTGCGCGACGGCCTGTACGACGACGAGATTTCAGGGATCGTCGCCGACGACCGGGGAACTTTGTGGATGGCGTGCAGTCAGGGAATTTTCTCGCTTGCGCCGGCCGACGTGCGGCAATTCATGGCAGGCAAGGCCGCGCGGCTGTCGTGTACGCCTTACAGCCCGACAGACGCCTTGCGAACAGTGGAATGTCAGAGCGACGTGCAGCCGGTCGTCTGGAAGATGCGCGACGGAACCGTGTGGTTTTCGACGAACAGCGGGGTGCTGATCGTTGACCCGGGCCGAATGCGCCGCGACGTGCCTCCGCCGGCCGTCTGCATTGAAGAGGTTCAGGTGAACGGGCGCGACGTCGACCTCGCACGCACGCCCCGCCTCGCCCCCGGCCTGACGAACCTGTACTTCCGTTACACGGCATTGAGCTACGCTTCGCCGGCACGAACGAAGTTTCGCTGCAAGCTCGAAGGGTTTGACAAAGATTGGGTTCATGCCGGTGCGCGGCGCGAAGCGTTCTACACCAATCTGCCCCCCGGAAAGTACCGGTTTCTGGTCAATGCGGCGGCGTCGGACGGAGCCTGGAACGAATCCGGCGGCCAGATCGAGTTCTCGCTCGAGCCCCACCTGTATCAGCAGCCCTGGTTTATCGCGTCGATTATTGGCCTGACGGCCCTGGGGGGCGGGCTCGCCTGGCGGCTGCGCGGGTTGCAGATGCGCGCCCAGATGCGGGCCGTTATCGCCGAGCGCAGCCGCATCGCGCGCGAACTGCATGACACCCTGATCCAGGGATTTTCCGGCGTGACAATGCAGATGCAGGCGCTGGCGGCCCGTTTGCCTCCGTCGTCAGAGCGGGCCACGCTCGAGTCGATCGTGCAGGATGCCGGGCTGAGCCTGCGCGACGCCCGCCGCACGGTGGGCGGGCTGCGGAACGGTCAGGGCACGGTGGCGGCGCTGTCGGCCGCCATTGCGCAGGCCGCCCGCCAGCTTACCGAGGCTGGTGATGCCCACCTGGTATTGCACCTGCAAGAGAGTTCGCTGAGCCTGCCCGTCCACGTCGAGTACGACATGCTGCGGATTGTGCAGGAGGCGATTACGAATGCCGTGAAGCACTCGGGCGCCGCAAGAATCGAGGTCGTCGTCGAGTGTACGCCGCAGAGATTGTGTGTCGCCGTCAGTGACGACGGCGCCGGATTCAATGTCGCTGCCTGCGAAGGGCAGTCGGGGCACTACGGCCTGGTGGGCATGCGCGAACGGGCCGCGCATATCAAGGCCGAACTTCTGGTTCAAAGCGCGGCGGGACAGGGGACGAAGGTGCGTTTGGTGTATCCACTGGCGTCAACCGCCGGCGCTGCACCGACTAACATCGAAAGTGCTGTCGCCGGGTTCCACAAGAGTCGACTGCAATGACCGGAGCGCGTTCTTCTACGATTCATGTGCTCTGCGTTGACGACCATCCTCTGGTTCGCAAGGGGATCGCCGCCATGCTCAGCAACGAATCGGATATGAGCCTGGTGGCTGAAGCGGAAAACGGGCGCGATGCCGTCGAGCTGTTTCGAAAGCATCGGCCCGATGTGACGTTGATGGACCTGCGAATGCCCGTCGTCGACGGAATTGCCGCCGTCAGGCTGATCCGCCAGGAATTTCCCGATGCCAAAGTCATCGCACTGACCAGCTTCGACGGCGATCAGGATATTTTCCGGGCGCTGGAAGCCGGGGTCAAAGGCTACCTGCTGAAAGAGACCGCGCACGTCGACGTGCTGGATGCGATTCGGGCCGTGCATGCCGGAAGAATGCTGATGCCCGAAGACGTGACGCGCAGAGTCGCTGAGTCGTTTCCTCTCGATGCGCTGACGCCCCGCGAAATCGAGGTCTTGCAGCTCGTGGCTCAGGGGCTGGCGAATAAAGAAATCGCGGCCCGCCTCGGCACGGCCGACGGCACCGTCAAGATGCACGTTCAGAACATACTCGCCAAGTTGGGAGCTTCCGACCGAACGCATGCCGTCACGATTGGCCTGAAGCGAGGCATCATTCACCTCTGGGATCAATGACGCCGATCTTCGCGTTTCGGGCCGACGGCTATTTGAACTTTTCGTCCACGGGCACCTGAAACCCGTTGGCGAGGCGATTGTTCATATTGGCCAGGCCGACGACGCTCAGCAGCTCGCCGAACATCGCATCGGTCATGCCTTTGGAAATCGCCGCCGCCTTGTGCGACGCGACGCAGTACTCGCAGCCATTACTCACGCTGACGGCGAGATAAATCAGCTCGCGGACGAGGGGGTCCAGTTCGCCGGGGCCCGCCATCACGGCCTTGACCATCGCCCAGGTGCGCTCGAGCGTCGGGGGGTGCCTGGCGATGGCTTTCCAGAAATTGTTGATTTCGGTCGTCTTGCGAGTGGCGCGGATATCGTCAAAGACTTCTCGCACCAGCCCGCTGCTCTGTTCGTACTCGACCAGGGGTTGAATGGGATGACTCCTGTTGCAGAAGGTGTTTTTGATTGTGCGTTCAGCGCGCGGACGACCACACGGAATAACACAGCTCGTTCACAGAGTCGCCCGCCGCACCATTTTGCCAGGTCTTCCCAGAATTGCGAGACCGCAGAATCGACAGAATTGGAGTTTTCGGCCCGGTTTTGACGATATTACCAGAAAGCGCTGTGACACCACGTGAATTCTGCGCACGGACTCGGCGATGCCTCTCCGCAAGCCAGGCTACGCTCTGCTGGTTTGCCTCGCCGTGCTGCCGTCGTGCGCGGCCCGACAACAGAATCTGGCAGCCCTCATCCTTTCGCAGGAAGCCGCGCCATCTGACGAAGAGTTCACCCCCCCTGAAAGCAATTCTGCGCCTTCCACGACTGCCGATGGGCCGCGTTCCGTCATCTTGATCGCGGGCGAATCGGAACCGGAAACCGAAGGCCCGATCGTCCTCGATCCGGAGTCATCGTCGGCCCTTACCGCACAGCAGGAAATACAGGAACCGAATCCGCCGCCGCTCGAAACAACAGACGTTCCGTATCAGATCAACCTGGCCACTGCGTTACGGCTCTCAGACGCCCGCCCCCTGATCGTGGCGGCCGCCCAGGCCAGTGCGTGGGTGGCCGAGGCCCAGCTTCAGCGGGCGCAGGTGTTGTGGGTGCCCGAAGTGAACCTGGGAGTCGTGTATATCCGGCACGACGGTTTTGGCCCCGATTTCAATCGCGGCGTCAATCACCCGGCGTTTGGATTTCCCGGCGGCGGCGGGCCTCTCAATCAGAACATCAACTATCTCTACGCGGGTGGCAGCGTGTACCAGGTCGTCAACGTGACCGACGCCATTTTCGAGCCGCTCGCTGCGCGTCAGGTTCTGAATTCCCGACGTTGGAACATTCAGGCCGCGAAAAACGACGCGCTCTTGGCCACGGCCCGGGCGTATTTCAGCGTACACCAGTATCGCGGGCAATACGCCGCAACGCTCGACGTCGTCGAGCGCGGGAGGAAGCTGGTCGAGCGGATCACGGCATTGAGCGAAGACCTGGTTCCCAGGATTGAGGTCGAGCGGGCCAAAAGCCAACTGGCGCGGCTGGAGCAGAAGGCCGCGGTGGCGCGGGAGGAATGGCGCGTCGCCAGCGCCGATCTGACCGAGGTGCTGCGGCTCGACCCCCGCGTCGTGGTCGAGCCCGCCGAACCCGATCACCTGCAAATCACGCTGATTGAACCCGAGCGATCGCTTGACGAGCTGATTGCGATAGGCGTCGCCACCCGGCCGGAGATCGGTGAGCAGAAGGCGATGATTCAGGCGGCGGAAGTTCGAATTCGCCGCGAAACGCACCGGCCGCTGCTGCCGATGGTTTTGTTGACCGGGTTTCAGACCCCTGGCCACATGCGCATGCAGGCGGGGTACTTCGGAACCGGATACGACCGCAACCTGAATCTCTGGAGCTGGCGCAACGACGTCAGCTTGCAGCTTGTGTGGCAGCTCGAAGGGCTCGGCTTCGGAAACATGGCGCGTATCAAACAAGAGCGCGGGGAAGAGTCGCGGGCGGTCGTGGGGCTTTATCGGCAGCAGGATTCGATTGCCGCGGAAGTGACCGAGGCGCAGGCGCGGCTGCAATCGGCGGCGGTTCGCGTCGTTCAGGCCGAACGCGCGCTGCGCGAATCGCAAATCACGTTCGAGGGCAATTTCGAGGGGCTCAGGCAGACCAAGCGGTTTGGCAACGTGCTGGTGCAGATTTACCGACCGCAGGAAGCGGTGATCGCGCTCGACCAGTTGGCACAGGCCTACGACGCCTATTTCAAGACCGTTGCCGACTACAACCGGTCCCAATTTGAGCTCTTCCACGCGCTGGGGTATCCCGCCAGCGAGATTACGGCCGTCCATCCGCCGGGTGAAATCGTGCCGGTCGACACCGAGCGACCAGCCTATCTGCCGCCGGTGGGCGAGGGCCCACCCGCGGCGACGCGCTGACCTGGCCTATCGTCTCTGATCCGGTGAGGAAAGAACGTTGAACGCGACAGGAACCAGATCGCCGAACCATCGCCGGGCATTTGTCCCATGCCTGACGGTTGCGGCGGCGCTGTTCCTGCAGGTGTCGTGCGTGGCGGTGAAGAATCGACCGACAGCGCAAACGCCAGATCGGCAGCCGCACTCACCCCGAGAGTCGGCCAGCGGTACGACCCGCGAGCTGGCGCGGGCAGAAACCCGCCCGCCGCAGGCGCCAAAACCGGTGACGCGTTCGAGCGATATTGCGCTCGCGGCGTTTGCTCAGGATGAGCCTGCCGCCGGCAAGCCCGCCGATTCGCCCCCGGCCGCCTTGCCCGCGCCGGATGGGGCACCTGATGCCCGGGCCGGCCCCGCCGCACAAGACCAGAAACCATCGGCGGAGGAACCTGACGTCACCCTCCCCGATGAACCGGTGGATATGACGGCGGAACCCGGCGCGAGCGACGAGCCCGTCGTGCTGCGCGACGCGCCGCTCGAAACGTCGGATGTTTCCTACCCGATAAATCTCGCAACGGCCTTGCGCCTTTCCGATGCGCGACCGCTGATCGTGGCCGCGGCCCAGGCCAGCGCCTGGGTCGCCGAGGCGGAACTGCAGCGCGCCCAGGTGCTTTGGGTGCCGTCGCTCAACATGGGGGCCGACTATATCCGCCACGATGGGTTCGGCCCTGACTTCAATCGCGGCATCAACACGCCCCAAAGACCGCTCAATCAGAACATCAATTTTCTTTACGCCGGCGGCGGCATCACTCAGAACGTCGCGATGACCGACGCGATCTTCGAGCCTCTGGCGGCGCGGCAGGTGCTGAATTCCCGCCGCTGGGACATTCAAGCCGCCAAGAACGACGCCCTGCTGGCCACCGCGCGGGCGTACTTCAGGGTACACCAGTATCGCGGGCAGTATGCGGCGGCGCTCGACGTCGTCGATCGGGGTCGAAAACTCGTCAACCGGCTGACCGGCCAGAGCCAGGACCTGGTTCCGAGAATCGAAGTCGACCGGGCCAAAAGCCAACTGGCGCACATGGAGCAGAAAGCCGCGTCGGCGCGAGAAGAATGGCGCGTCGCCAGTGCCGACCTGACGGAGGTATTGCGGCTCGACCCGCGCGTGGTGGTCGAGCCGGCTGAGCCCGATCACCTGCAAATCACGCTCATCGACCCGGGCCGACCGTTGGACGAGCTGATACCGATCGGATTGACGAATCGCCCCGAGCTCGCATCGCAGCAGGCGATTGTCGGGGCGGTGGCCCAGCGAATCCGGCGGGAAAGGGGTCGCATTCTCATGCCCAGCCTGATGCTCAACGGTTTTCAGACGCCCTATGAACTGATTCAGTTTGGTGCCCAGGGCATCGGCCACGACCGCAGCCTGAATCTGTGGAGCGCCCGCGACGACTTCAGCCCCCAGGTGATCTGGCAATGGCAGGCGATGGGGCTGGGCAACCATGCCCGCATCAAGGAACAGCGTGGCGAGCAGTCGCGAGCCATGGTGGATTTGTTCAAGGTGCAGGATTCCGTTGCCGCGGAAGTGACGCGCAGCCAGGCGCGATTGCAGTCGGCCGCCGTGCGGGTCGTCCAGGCCGAACGCGGCCTGCGCGAATCGCGAGTCACGTTCGATGGAAACTTCGAAGGGCTGCGACAAACCAAACGCTTTGACAACGTGCTGATCCAGATTTATCGGCCGCAGGAGGCGGTGATCGCGCTCGATCACCTGATGGTGGCGTATGACGCGTATATTGCCACCGTCGCCGACTATAACCGCGCCCAGTTCGAAGTGTTCCATGCGATGGGGTACCCGGCCAGCGAAATCACGGCCGTTCAGCCGCCGGGCGATGTCGTGCCGGTCGACACGAATCGACCGTCTTATCTGCCCCCAGTCGGCGAAGGCCCGCCTGCGGCGACGCGCTGACGAGCATCGGCGCTGGGCAAAAGTGTGCCAATTAGGGCGATGTCGGGGGCGTGACGCCGCGATTCGGAAGCTCGGCGGGAACGGCTCCCGGCCCAAAGCCACCCAGGTGTCTCAGATTGGTCTCGTCGCTGCGCGCGCCCGAGTACGCCCCGTAGGTGCCGTACGCACCGGCCGGCCGCCAGTTCGGTCCAACGTTACCATTGCAGACGGTGGCCCCCCAAAGGCAGCACCTGCGGTCGGGCATATAGCCCGGGTAATAGGGAGTGCAGCGAAACCGGCCGCCCACCGGCGAGTCGCAGGGGTCGGGGCATTCCAGGGGAGACCGTATCGCGAGCCCGCGGTCTGGCGCCGCGCGGCGGCAATGATCGCCCGCTGCCGCCCTACGGCAGAACAGGCCCCCGCTTGCCATCGATAACGCAATCAGCAGATGCGGCAGGCGGTCCATCGAGCGGTTCCTCAGACAGAATCTGTGCAGGCGAGCGGAACGGGCGGATACGCTTTCATTCGGGCGGCCGCAATACGCGGCATTGGAGAGACCGCTGCCGGAGGTACCACCGACAACGCTTGCGCGGCAGGCACAGCCGGCTCAACACGCGCTGCCGACAGGGTCGCCTATTGCGCTCCGGCGCGGGCGGCACCGGCCGACGCGTTCCCCCCGGCCGTCGCCTCGACGACGTGAACGTCACAGCCGTCGGTGAGAATCGACAGATCGCCCAAAATGACTTGTTCCTGGCCGTCGATCGTGGTCCATGACTCGTTGCTGGCAGCCTGTGTGGCGGCGCCATCGCGGCGATTGGTGATTTCCATCCAGCGTCCGTCGCTGACGCCGGTTTCGACCTCGACGCGCCGCGCTTTGCCCTGCTCGTGACTCCAGTAGAACGTGCGGTCGCCGCTGTAGACCAATGCCTCGACCGGAACCGCGCGAATCTCGGGCCGCTCAATGACGACTTTGCCGTACGCGTACATGCCCGGCAGAATTCGCCCTTCGGGGTTGGGCAGGTCAATCTCGGCGCGCAGCGTACGGCTCTTGACGTTAAGGGCCCAGCTTGTGCGCGTCACGCTGGCCGGCAGCTCCTGGTCGCGGTAGGCCCGCGCGAGCACCGTGGCTTTCGTACCGATCTGAACGTAGTTGGCGTCATGTTCGGGAATATCGACGAAAATCCGGACGACGTCGGTTCGATCGACGACGTAGATCGGCGCCGCCTTGTCGGGCGCGACGTACGGGGCCCGCTGCTGCGTGGTCGGGTCGCCTGTCGCTGGGGCGACGAAGTCGAAGGTGTTGGCGTTGCGAGCCACAATCACGCCGTCAAATGGCGCCGTCAGCGTGAGATAACCGACCCAGGCATTCAAGCGGCGCGCTTCGCTCTCGGAAACGGCGAGATCGGCGCGGGCCGCAGTCACATCGACCTCGGCTTTGGCCGCGGTGGCCTTTTTAGACAGCAACTCGGCCTCGGCCTTGGCGATCGTCGCCTGGGCCGCGTCGCGCGCCGCGGTGCTGGCCTTGAACTGATTCGTCGACTCGAGCAGCACTTGAGGGTCGACCACGCCGCTTTTCACCTCGCGCGCGAGGCGCTTCACTTCGGAATCCCACCGGTCGGCCTGCGCCTGGTACTGCGCCAGCAGCGATTTTGTTTCTGCCAACCGTGCTTCGGCCGCCTTGACGTCGGCCTGGGCCACGTCGACCATTTTCCGGGCCAGATCGATTCGCACGGTGTCGAGTTCGACCGTGGCCTTTTTTGTGCCGAAGTCTTCGACCAACTCGGGCACAAACAGCGTCGCCAGCACGTCGCCTTTCCTGACTTTGTCGCCGATATCGACGTTCCACTTCTCAATGTAGCCCGTCACCTTGGGAAAGATCGACGTGCGTTCGTAGGCCTCGATAAAGCTCGGCTGCCCGACGACGCGCACGATCGTGCGCAAGGTCGGTTGCACCAGCCTGACTTTCGGAGGGGCCGAGACGTCGGTGGTCGCGACCTTCGGTTTCGCTTCACAGCCGACCGTCAATAGCACAAGGGCCAGGCCCAGCGCCAGCGGCCGTCCCGTCGACCGCAGAGCGGCGTTTCCAGCACGCTCGGTTGTATCTCGCATCAAATCTCTCCTGAGGGCAGACGCGTCAGGCATCGCAAGGCCGGTCACGAATTCCCTAGCAGCCTGTTGAAAAAGGTGTCTGGAACTTTGTGAACATCCAGGTTCCGAGGGGTTTTCGCAGGTGCGGAGAGTTCCAGACACCTTTTTCAACAGGCTGCTAACTCGCGGGCGCCTCGAAATCGGGCAGACGATCAACGCGATGGGGTGCCTTTCCATCGGCTTTGGTAGCAGTCTGTTCGCCGTCGGCGAAAGCCTGGGGATCATAATAAAGGCTTTCGGGGTCATTCGGGTAGATTGAGGGTGAGCGCTTCTGGCTGCGGCCAATGACGGCTGCGAAAATCGAGGGCACGATCAACAGCGTCGCCACGGTCGACATCGAGAGCCCCCCGATCACCGCCCGGCCCAGCGGGGCCTGCATCTGGCTGCCCTCTTCGAGCGCCAGCGCCATGGGTACCATGCCGACCGTCATCGCACAGGCTGTCATCAGAATGGGCCGCAGGCGTTCGCTGGCGCCCGCGACCGCCGCGTCGCTCGACGGGTCGCCCTCTTGCCAGTGATCGTTCATGAACGTCACCAGCATGACCGAGTTCGAAAGCGATACCCCCAGGCACATGATCGACCCCATGAACGACTCGATGTTCAGCGATGTGCCGGTGGCGTACAGAATGGTGACGATGCCCGCGATCACGCCGGGCACGGCGCCGATCGAAATCAGGGCCAGCCGCGGCGATTGAAAATAGGCCGTCAACAGAACGAAGATCACAAACACGGCTGCCACCAGCCCGATTCCCAGCGATTTGAACATCTCGATCATCGGCGGCAACTGCCCCATCGGTTCGACGCGCACTCCGCGCGGGGGGGCCCCCGCCGCCGCAATCGCCTCGTTCACCTGACGGGCAGCACGGCCCATGTCTTCGCCTTCGACGTTGGCCGTCAGCGTCAGGTACCGCTGCGACATGTCTCGATCGAGCTCGCCCGGCCGAATGCCCGAACGCACCGCCGCCACGTCGCGGATCATCAGGTTGACCAGCGGATTCACCGATTCGAGCGGCAGCGTTTCGATTTCTTCGAGCTTGTCGATTCGCAGCGGCGGGACCTGAAGCTGCACGAGATAATCGAACCCCGTTTTTACGTCGACCCAGTAGTTGAGGTTGCTGAATCGAGTTGACGAGGTGGCCAGCACCAGGGCGTGCGCCACATCTTCGACCGTCGCGCCGCTCAACCCGGCCTTCTCGCGGTCAATCATCACTTCAACACTGGGGTAGTCGAGCTGCTGCTCGAACTGCACGTCGCGCAAGAACGGAATGCGCTTCATTTCGCCGGCGATCTTTTCCGCGTGTTGCCGCACCAGCTTCAGGTCGGTGCCCACGACGCGTACCGCGATCGGCGTCGCGGCGCCGAAACTCATCACGTTGGTCACAATATCTCCCGGCTGAAAGCCGAAGCTGGCGGTATTGGCGAGCCGCTCGGCGTCTGACGCGCTCAACCCACCCTGTTCCAGCCGTTTCGCCAGCCAGGGAACCACGCGTTCGGGCAGCGTCTTGCGCAGGCGTTCGCGGAATTCGTCAAGCGGAATTTTGCTCCCCTTCTTGAACGCCACTCGGAGCTGGCCATCATCGGGCCCGCGCATGAACAGTACCATGTTGTCGATTCCGAAGTTCGGGGCGACCTGCCCCACGAACCCCATGGTGATTTCGATGTTTTCAGGCTTTGCTTCGCGCTGAATCTCTTCCAGGCATTTGACGGCCATCTGCCGGGTCAGCTCGAAGTTCGAGCCGGGCGGCGGCCGGAATCGCAGCACGAACTCGCCCGAGTCGATCTGCGGAAACAGCTCGTTGCCGATTTTCAGCCCCACGAGGCCGATGACGGCGCCGCAGATCGCCAGGTAAGCGGCGATCACCACCCAGCGAAACCTGACCAGACCCAGCAAGACGATTCGATAATGTTCGACAAATCGCTCGAACGGCCCGCGCCTGGTTTCGTCGTGGCGGACGTGCTTCAGCAAATACACGCACAGAATCGGCACGAACGTGCTCGACAACAGATACGAAGAAATCATGGCAAACCCCACCCCCAGCGTCAGCGGCATGAACAGCGACCGCAGCGGGTCGGCCATGATGAACGCCGGAATGAACACCGAGAGAATGCACAACAGTGCCAACAGCCGCGGCACGGCCGTCAGCAAACTGCCGTGCAGCACGGCGGTCGCAACTTTGGGGCTGTGTTGCATCTGGACGTGTACGTTTTCGATGGTCACCGTCGCCTCGTCGACGAGAATTCCGATGGCGAGCGCCATTCCGCCCAGCGACATGATGTTGATCGTGTTGCCTGTCACCCACAGGCCGAACAATGCGCCGAACAGCGCCAGCGGGATATTGGCCACAACCACCAGCACGCTGCGCCAATCGCGCAGAAACAAAAGAATCATCAGGCCTGTAAGCCCCGCGCCAATGAGCCCCTCGGTGGCGACGCTCTCGACGGCCGCCAGCACGGTAGGCGATTCGTCGAACTCGAAATTGACCGTCACGTCTTTCGGCACCGCGTCGCGGAACAACTGCATCGACTTGTGAACATCGGCCACGACGGTCAATGTCGACCCGGTATCTTTCTTGATGATGGGCAGGTAGACCGATTTCCTGCCGTTGACGAGCGCATAGCCGTAGGTGATGTCGGTGGCGTCTTGAATGGTCGCCACGTCGCGCAGGTAGACGTTCTCGCCGATCCGCAGCGGAATTTCGCCCAGGCGCTGAATGTCGATGACAGTCGCGTTGTTGGCGACGATGGGCATCGAATCTTTGATGTAGATGTTCCCCGCGGGGATGATCGTGTTTCCTTTGGCGAGCGCGTCGATGATCTGCCGCGGGGTGAGGTTGTAGTCGAGCAGCTTCTGCGGATCGATGTTCACGACGATCGACCGCATGTTGGGGCCGAAGGGTGAGATCGCGACCGTACCGGGAACGTTCTTCTGAACCAGCGGGCGGATGATGTTCTGCGCGAGGTCTCCCATGGCCCCCAGCGTCGTCACTTCGCTCTCGAACACAAGGTAGCCCACCGGCACGCTGCCGGCGTCCATGCGCATGATCATGGGGGGCAGCGTTCCCTTGGGCATCCACGACATGGCCCGGTCTGACATGGCGACGACCTGCGCCATCGCCTGCCCCATGTCGGTGCCGGGAGTGAACGCCAGCTCGCACAGCGCGACCTGCTGAATGTTTCGCGTGTTGATGTCTTGAACGCCGTCAACGTACTGAAAATACAATTCGAGTTGATTGACGATGAAACCTTCCATCTGCTCGGGGCTCATCCCGACGTAGTCGAGAAAGACGTAGATCTTGGGCGTGTTGAGCGACGGAAAGATATCGATCCGCATGCGGTTGAGGGCCAGAAAGCCGCTGCTGACGAGGGCCACCACCATCATCAAGACCGTGATGGGGTGCCGCATTGCGAAGACCGTCGGATTCATCAATTACTCCCGCGACTGGACTGCGAGTAGGCTGTGCCGGACGGAGTACCCCGCCCTGGCGGGCCAACTGCTGCGTTGGCGCGAAGCGGCGCGTCGCCGGCATGCCTTGCCCGCGAGCCATCGGTCGTAGAGGGTGAGACGGCCTTCGCCGACAGAAGCGTCGAGACCGGCCAAAGAGAAGCCTCCGCTGTCGCGCAAACCGACGTGCAAGCTATACGGGCTCACAGATGGTGTCAATTCGCGAATGCGCCCGACGGGCTGCGCGTGTGCGTCAGAATTAGGAACCGCCGAGTTCGCCGAGGCGACGCAGAGATTCTCCGTGACCAAGGTGTGCTTGACAACATCTTGAAGCGTTGCTGCGCGTCAACCAGCATGCCTCGCTTTGGGCTCTTTGGGTCCATTGTGGTTGATTCTGCCGACGCAACCACCAAGTGCACCCAGAGCACGAAGAATCGCACAACCGCGTGGTGCCGTGTCACCCCCACAGAATTCTGAAGCGTTGCAGCGCGGAGGCGTTGTTTCGGCCCTGCCCAAGTGCATATTGGCGGTCTTGCCGTCTCCCCGCGGTTTTGAATTCGCGCGACGGGCAGTGCCCGGGCCGCTCGAAGCGGCCGGGGCATTTCGGGCCCGCCCTGTGGTCCAAAATTCGACAGGTTTGTCGAAATTTGAATCGCCTTAAACTTTTACCGAATAATTGTTTGTGTAGAAACAGCCTGTTGTGAATGGGGCCTGCCTTGCGGCAGGAGTGCGACGCGAGACGCTGCCCTTTTCGTTCCGACGCGACGGGCACTTTGCGCGCAACGACCTTGCCCGGCAAGGCGATCAGTTCCACGGGTGCCACTGCGCCAAGGCTTTTGGCACCCTACTCCTGAAAGGCCTGACGGGAAAAAACGAGCCAGTCCCCGGCCCGCGAACGGTTACGTAGGAGTGCGACGCGAGCAAGATGCTCAAATGCCCGACCAGGTGATCAGCATTTACCGGCCAGGTGATCAGCATTGGGCATCAAGGTGCTCAGCACTCTGCTGCAAGATGATCAGCATTTGCCGGTCAGGTGCTCAGCGGTTTCCGGGCCTGCCGCGTCGGCCCCAGAGCATTCGAGGCGCGACGGATCGTGTTTCCCGGCGACCTTGTCGAGCAGTGCCGCAAGCTGTCCCTCCTGGCCGGTGGCCAGCAGGACATCGGGGGGGCGAAATTGCGGAATTTTCTCACTGATATTTTCGCCGGTTGGCCGTGGCAGATTCAATCTTGAAAATTCGGAATGCGTTTGTCTTTTGCGCCGCCAGCAGCGCGGCGGGCAAGCCCGCCGGCTAAACCTCAAGACGCACAGAATGGTCCTTTGCGCCTTTCTTGTCGCGCGAAGAATCGGCGCACGGCACACGCGGCCTGTGCGTTCCGCGGCTTTTCGTGCTGCGGGTGCGTGTGGCAAACCCCTGTCTATCTGATATGGTGCCCTTCGTCGTCCGTGTGCCGTTGCGGCGACTCACCCGGGAAGGGTTGGTCCCTTCGAGTATTCGACCATGAGTGTGCTCAATTACGATCTGATTGTGATCGGCGGCGGGCCCGCGGGGTCGAGCGGCGCCGAGGCGGGCGCCTATTGCGGCAAGCGCGTGGCGCTCGTCGAACGGCACCGCGAGCTGGGTGGCGCGGGAATCAATTCGGGTACGATTCCCAGCAAGACCCTGCGCGAAACGGCCCTGGCGCTGTCGGGCTGGCGCTCGCGCAGGTTGTACGGGGTCGACCTGTCATTGCGGCACACGGCCACCATTGCCGAGTTCACGCATCATCGCGACCACGTCGAGATGGTTGAGCGCCGGCGCGTCGCGCTGCGCCTCGAGCGCACGGGCGTCGAACGATTTCACGGAACGGCCGGTTTCATTGATCCGTACCATGTTCGCGTCGTTCAGCCCGACGGGACGGAAATTCGGCTGAAAGGCGAAAAGATTCTGATTGCCACCGGCTCGACTCCGCGACGGCCGCCGGAGTTTCCGTTCGCAGACAAACGCATTCTCGATTCCGACCAGTTGATGCAGATCGAGTCGCTGCCCAGGCGGCTCGTCGTTGTCGGGGCCGGCGTCATTGGCAGCGAATATGCTTCGACCTTCACGGCGATGTCGGTCGAGGTGCAACTCGTCGACGGTCGCGACGTGTTGCTGCCGTTTCTCGATGGCGAGGTCTCGCAGGCCCTGGCCAAAGCCATGCAGGCCAGCGGCGTGCAATTCCACCTGAGTGATCGGGTGGTTCAGTGCGACACGTCGCGCCCCGATGAATTGCGCATCACGCTCAAATCGGGCCGCACGTTGCCTTGCGACAAGTTGCTGGTGTGCGCCGGCCGCGCGAGCCACATCGCCGAACTGAATCTGTGTGCCGCGGGTATCGCGCCGGGCGAGCGGAACCTGATTCCTGTCGACGCGCAGTACCGCAGCGTCGTGCCGCATATTTTTGCCGCGGGCGACGTGATCGGCGCACCGGGTCTGGCGGCCACCGGCATGGAACAGGCCCGCGTCGCGGTCTGTCACGCCTTCGGCGTCTCGCTGAAAGCCGATTTGACGGCGGTCCTGCCGATCGGAGTTTACACGATTCCCGAAGCGAGCATGGCAGGCGCTACCGAAGAGACGCTCAAGAAACAGGGGGTCGATTACATCGTGGGCCGCGCGCGGTACGCCGACAACGTGCGCGGCCGCATTGTGGGAGACGATTCGGGGTTTCTGAAGCTCTTGTTTCGGCGTCAAGACATGCGGCTCCTGGGCGCCCACGTCGTCGGCGAACACGCCAGCGAGATCGTACACATCGGGCTGATGGCCCTCTTGACCGAATCGGGGGCCGAGCTTTTCAATCGCATCTGCTTCAACTATCCGACGCTCGGCGACCTCTACAAATACGCGACCTACGACGCGATTGGAAAACGGTCGCAATAGCGGTTTGGTGCGGATTTCCTTCGGCCCAGCCTGTGGTCGGCCGATGCGACGTCGCAGATCGGCAGGCGTGGTTCTTCCTGCCGCGGTCAGGTTCGGCGAGCCAGAACGCGTTGGGGCATAGGAATCGACGGCCTCGCGCCCCGTATTTCGATGCCATCGCGACCGACAAGGCCTGTGCTTCCAGACATAACGGTTTTGAGGGATCGCGGCGATCCGGCGACCGAGGTAGAGGCCGGCGTCCGTCGAAATCCGGGGATTTACCTCCATCGGCACCCAGCGCCGACGGCCGGATATGGCCTATACTTTGTGCGACGTCCTGCGAACCCTTTGCCGGAGAGTTGCGAGGTGCGCGATGATTGACATGGCGTCTGACACCCGGCGGATCACCATCGACTACGACCGCCAGGCCTTGCTGTCGGTCCTGGGCGAAATTCGGGCGCGCTCGGTCAAGCCGACCGAGCGGCAGCCGCTGTTGTGCGACTCGCCTCAACGCCGCACCGGCACACGCGTGCCATTGACCGTGCCGGTTGACCTGGTGCCTGTCACCCGCAAAGGTATGCGGTATGCGATCGCAGGCGACGCGAAGTCGGCCGAGACGATCGACATTTCTTCGGGCGGCGTGGCGCTTGCTGTTGCCACCCCCGTACCCTTAAGCGACGAGTTTGTCGCCATTACGTTTCAGTTGCCCAACTCCGAGTCGGCCACCCTTTTGGCAGAGGTCGTCTGGCAGGCTCCCGGGGGCGCGGGTTGCCACCGTATCGGTGCGCGGTTTCTCGGCGTGGCGCGATAGCCCGAATTATTCACGGTGCCGGGAACCATTCGTTTTTCGACGAAGAAGCCGTTGCCGGCCCGCTTGGTGCGTCTGCTGGTCAGGGCGCGTATCGCCGAGAATGCGGCAGCCCGCGGCCGCTGATGATACGAAATCTCTTCGCACACTACCGCGAGGCCTTCGCTGCGAATCGTTCGCGCAGGCCAAGATTCAGTTCGAGCACATTGACAATCTCGACGCCGACCAACCCGCCCAGGGGCGCCTCGGCTTTTTCGCGGAGCAGGCTTTCAATTTCACTGCGCACTGTTGCGGGGTTGCGATCCGTTTGTGCTGCCCAGGCGTCTGCCACGCGCTCGAGCTGATAGAGCGCGTTGTTCAGCGTGATGTGCGGATCGAGGCCCGAGCCCGAGGCCATCACCATGTCGGCGGGGACAGGCGTCAAATCGACGTCCGGGTGATCCTGCCGCCACATGTCGAAAAAGATCGACCGAATGTCGGCGCCCTCGGAAACGGGCCCGATGGCCGTTTCCGTGTGGCCTTCGGCCGTCGGCCGTTCGACGACGCCCGGGAAGGCGCCGGGGTACTCGCGAGAAAAGCTGGTGAAAAACGCCACCGCGAGGTCTTCGGGATTCGGTTTGGGATTGTCGGGGTTGTCGTTGCGCCACTGCGCGACTTCCTGCGGGTGCGCATTCTTCCACGCGGTGACAAACTCGGCGTTCATGGGGGCCGCCTTGACCCAGTTTGCAGCGAGAGTGGAATGCAGGGCGGCCCATTGGGCGACAATTCCGGGCCGGCCCTGATACCGATCTTCGTGGAACCAGCGTTCAATATCCGGCCCCACGGGCTCGCCCTTCTTCGATCCGCCGGCGTATTTAACCAGCGGGCCCAGCATGCGGGCCACGCGGTCGCGAAGCAGATAGTTGTTGGCTCCCCAGTTGGTGGCGCCCGATGCAGCGGCGTTATACGAAACGGCCGACGGGCGCGGCTGGAAGTATTGCGCGCCTGTAAAGGGTTGGGCGATCAGCCGCGACCCGACGGAGTTATTGCCGCGCTCGTCATGAATCAGGCTGCCTTCGACCTTGTCGTGGAACACGGCCTGCCCGACGAGCCACAAGACCCCCGGGTACACGACCGAGCAGACGACGACCGACAAAAGAAGCAGCCAGAGGATTGCACGGAGATGAGAGGCCATGATTTATCTCACAATCAAAGCGGCCGCCGTTTCACGGCCATCACTGCGGCGTTAAGAGATGACGTGCAGGCCGACGAGGACCACATCGATCAGCTTGATACCGACAAAGGGAACGACGACGCCCCCCAGCCCCCAGACCAGCAGGTTTCGGCGCAGCAGGGCGTCGGCCCCGACCGGCCGATAGGTGACACCCCTCAGCGCGATCGGGATCAAGAGCGGAATGATGATCGCGTTGAAGATCACGGCCGACAGAATGGCCGACGTCGGCGAGTGCAGGTTCATGATGTCGATCGGTTTGAGCCAGGGCAGGGCCCCGGCGAACAGGGCCGGCACGATCGCGAAATATTTGGCAAGGTCGTTGGCGATGGAAAAGGTGGTGAGGGCGCCCCGAGTCATCAGCAGTTGCTTGCCGATTTCGACGACTTCGAGGAGTTTTGTCGGGTCGCTGTCGAGGTCGACCATGTTGCCGGCCTCCTTCGCGGCCTGAGTGCCTGAATTCATGGCGACGCCGACGTCGGCCTGGGCCAACGCCGGGGCGTCGTTGGTGCCGTCGCCCATCATGGCCACCAGCTTGCCCCCCTCTTGCTCTTTGCGGATGTATTCGAGCTTGGCTTCAGGGGTCGCCTGGGCGATGAAGGCGTCGACCCCGGCCTGGTCGGCGATCGCCTTGGCCGTCAAGGGGTTGTCACCAGTGACCATTACGGTCCGCAGCCCCATTCGGCGCAGGCGCTCGAAGCGGTCTTTCATGCCCGGTTTGAGAATGTCTTCGAGAACGACTAACCCTGCGAGCCGGCTGCCTTCGCACACCAGGAGAGGCGTCGCCCCCTTCGACGCGACTTCGTCGACCTGTGCTTGCAGTCGGTCGGGCAGGCGGCCGTTGCCCTGTTCGACGTGGCGGATGATGGAATCAGGCGCCCCTTTGCGGATTTTCCGTCCGTCGGGCAGGTCGACGCCGCTCATGCGCGTCTGGGCCGTGAATTCGACGAATCGGGCGCCGGCGGGCACAAGCGCCTCGGCAACCGGCGGCGTCGGCAGGCCTCCCGCGCCCCCGGCCGGCATTCGCTGGTAAAGGTCGACAATGCTTCTTCCCTCAGGCGTCAGATCGGCAACCGACGCCAGGGCGGCCAATCGCCCCAGCTCGTCAGACGTGTAGCCATCGACCGGCACGAACTGCGTCGCCCGTCGGTTTCCCACGGTGATGGTGCCGGTCTTGTCGAGCAGCAGCGTGTCGATGTCTCCCGCGACTTCAACCGCCTTGCCGCTCTTGGCGAGAATATTGGCCCGCAGCGCGCGGTCCATGCCGGCAATTCCAATCGCGGCCAGAAGCGCGCCGATCGTTGTGGGGATCAGACACACCAAGAGCCCCACCAGCGTCGGGATGTCGGTCCCGAGGCTCCTGAGCGGCCCCAGAGCCCCCAGATACGACTGCATGTAGATTTCGGCGTTGAGCGCCATGGGCCACAGTGCCGCGGTGACGATCAGAAAGATCAGGGTGAAGGCCGAGAGCACCAGCGACAGGGCAATTTCATTGGGCGTGCGCTGGCGAATCGCGCCCTCGACCAGCGCGATCATGCGATCGAGAAACGATTTGCCGGCTCCGGCGGTGACTTGGACCAGGATCCGGTCGGAGAGGACGCGTGTGCCGCCCGTGCCGCCCGAGCGGTCGCCTCCGGCCGCCCGGATGACCGGGGCTGATTCGCCCGTGATCGCCGATTCATCAACCGATGCGACCCCTTCGACGATTTCTCCATCGCCGGGGATCACCTGACCCGCCTCGACGAGCACCACGTCGCCGGCTTTGAGCAGCGTGGAAACCGTCTTGTCGCAGGCCTCACGCTCGAGCAGGGCCGCCTGGAGATAGCTCTTTCCCCTTTCATAGTTGCGAAGCCACAGCGCGGGTGTTTCCTGCCGCGTCTTGCGCAAGGAATCAGCCTGGGCCTTGCCCCGCGCTTCGGCGAGCGCCGTCGCGAAATTGGCAAATAAAACTGTTACCAGCAGCCAGAGATCGAGAGCGATCAGGTATCCCAACGGCGCCTGACTCTCGTAACCCATCAGCCGCGCCGCCGTGAAGATGAGAGACATCACCGTCCCGACTTCCACCACAAACATCACCGGGTTTTTCCACTGGATGTCGGGGCGGAGCATGACGAACGCCTGCCCGAGCGCCGTCTTGATAAGCTGCGGCGCAAACAAGCCGTAACGTCGGCTCGCACGGCGATTCAGCTTCGCCTCGTCGCCGGCAGGTTGCGCAGTTGCTGGCGCCTGAGTGTTTGGGAGAAATTGATGCGAAACGTGCGACATGGCAAAAATCTCACGCGACTGAATATGGATGGGCTCTTTCCGTCGAGCAAGCTGCCGCGTCAGCCGCCGAACGGAATCGGCCCCAGGTGTTCGGCAATCGGTCCCAGAACGGCCGCCGGCAGGAACAGCAGCGCCCCTACCAGCATGATCGTTCCCAAGAGCACGAACCCGAACGTGACGTTGTCAGTACGCATGGTGCCTGCGGTAAAAGGCGTCGGTTTCTTGGCCGCCAGGCTGGCGGCAATGGCAATTGGAGCGATGATGGGGATAAAGCGGCTGATCAGCATGACCAGGCCGCAAGCGATGTCCCAATGCGGCGCATACGGGGCGGGTGTCGGGTTGTCGTTGAAACCGCAGGTGTCGGCGAGACCTTCGAAACCCGAGCCGTTGTTGGCTGAGGCCGAAGTGAACTCATAAAGGATCTCTGAAAACCCGTGCGGCCCGGGGTTGTTCGTCGACTTCATGCCCCAGTCCAGGGCCGCGAAGAGGCCTGCCGGGCCTAAGATCATCAACGGATGAATCAACAGCGCCAGCATGGCCAGCTTCATTTCACGGGCTTCCACTTTTTTGCCAAGATACTCCGGAGTGCGGCCCACCATCAGGCCCGCTAGAAACACGCCGATGACGAGATAGATCAGAAAGTTGATCAACCCCACGCCCACGCCTCCCCAGATACAGTTCAGCCACATTCCTGTGAGCGGCGTAAGACCTGCCAGCGGGTTCAGGCTGTCGTGCATGGCGTTGACCGACCCGTTCGACGTGTTCGTCGTCAGCGCCGCCCAGGTTGCGCCGGCCGAGGTGCCGAACCGAAGTTCTTTCCCTTCCAGGTTCCCCAGCGACTGATCGACGGGCAAATCGGCCACCGCCGGGAAAGGCACCGGACGTTGGCCTCCCGCCGAAGCCGGATCGGGAATCGCGAAGTGCTGTTGTGCGTGTGAGGTCAGAGCCGGGTTCGGTTTCAGCGAGTCGTACGAAACGGCCCACACGATCGTGGCCATCGACAGCACCAGCATGACGCCAAAGATCACCCCGGCGTGCCGCATGTTGCCGAGCATCCGCCCAAACATGACAAGCGACGCGACAGGCACGAAGATGATGCAGAGACACGTCAGAAAGTTGGTGTAGCTGTTGGGGTTCTCGAAGGGGTGGCAACTATTGGCCCCGAAGAAGCCGCCGCCGTTCGTTCCGAGCTGCTTGATGGCGACAATGGCCGCGACCGGCCCACGGGCGATCTCCTGCGGCTTGGCCGCACCACCCTCTTCGGTTCCCATCGCGCCGGGCTCGATCGTGGCGACTTTTGCGTTCCCTTGAAGCGTCATGGGCGATCCGCCCGCCATCAACAGCACGGCCACAAAGCTCGCCAGCGGAATGAACACATAGAGCACTGAGCGCCACAGGTCGACGTAGAAATTTCCCAGGTGGCTGTCGCCCCGCAGGCCGCGAATGATCGCCACCAGCGCCGCCAGGCCGATTGAAGGCGTGATGAACTGTTTCCAGCAGATGAAGAACAACTGGCTGAAGTATGAGAGGTGCACTTCGCCCGAATAGTGCTGCAGGTTCGTGTTGCTGAGAAACGAGCAGGCCGTGTTGAAGATGGTCGTCGGGGCGAGCATCTTTTTGCCGTCAGGGTTGAGCGGCAGGTAAGGCTGAAGGGCTAGAATGGCGAAGCCCACGACGAAAATCGCGACATTGAACAGCAGCAGCGAGTAGGTGTACTGCTTCCAGTTTTGCGAGCCGGTATCGACGCGCGCCTCAAGCCAGCGAAACCAGGCCGGGGCTTGATAGCGGCCGTCGAAGATACGGGCCATAGACAACCCGAACGGAACGCCCAGCACGACGGCTGACGTCAACAGCGAGATCGGTAACGTCCACATGCGATGCGTCCTTTGAGCGTCGCCGTGGCGGAAGCGCGTCGAGTCACCTGCGCGCATCCCCTTCGGCCGCGACATGGCGGGTCAGAACCACTCGGGCCGCAAGAGCGCCGCCAGAAGATAGATAAGCAATAGCGCCGTCACCAAGCCGGTGAGCACGAGCATGATCAAGCTTCTCACACTTTGTCGCACGCAATGACAAAGGCAAACATCAATGCCAGGGTCAGAAGGCCCAGGGCGGCCAGGGCCGGAATCCAGACAGCGAGATTCATGGCTGGTCTCTGATTCAATGGGTTCAGATCAAAAACCCGCCGGCATCATTATGCAATCAATGTGCCAGCCTGTCGGCGTAGCACTAAGCGTATGAGCGTCAGGAAGTAAGGGTGCCCTTTACGCTCAGTCGCCTGACGGTGCGTCGTGCATTGTACCCGAAGCTGTCAGGCAAATTGCACGACGAATGAAAACTCGCACGAGGCCGGTTGAATCTGGTTGTGGTTTATTGATCCGCAGGAGCAGGCACGGCCCGTGCGATCCTGGCCGCAATGCTGATCGTTGCCGGTGCCTGAGCCTGTTTCCGATTGCCGGGCGCACGGAGGTGAGATTAAGGTGAGATTGCGTGCAAGCGGTACCCGGACATCGGTTGGGCGGCGGCTGACGATGCCGAGTAACCACTCGCAACTCCGGGCAGGGCGTGCGTTGCCCGGGCGTCTGGAGTGCGCCAACAAAAGTCAGCAACCGCGCCGATCGCTCCGACGAGCGCACCTGTCATCACGCCGCAGGCCACGAAATAAGCGGCGACTTTGGCAACGTGCCCGAGGTCCCAACCGACGAGCGTCCCGAGAATTCCAAAGGCGAACCCGCACAGAGCGGCCGGGCCGGCGGCCACGCCGGTACCGATTGCGATCCGCCGAATCACGTTCGCGCTCAGGGAGAATTTTCGTGAGAAGCGCTGCATGGCATCTCCTTAGGTGTGTTTGTCGAGAGTGAATGCAAGGGGCGCGCCTGACGCCAAATTCGCGGCGGATTCGCCTGCGCCCGCACTTTTGGCAAGCACCGCCGTCAATCGGACTTGATGGCTAATGCAGCCTGCACGATCGGCAGCGCACGATGCCCGAACTGCGGCCGCGGCAAGCCGGCAGGCTGTGCCGTGCAAAACGCAAGGGCGGCGGTGCGTCGGCGAGACGGGCGCGGTAATCTGACTGTGCCGCGTTTCTTCGGGCACTTGCTGAATTGCGTGCTCAACCGTGAAAACGGCACGCCGAATGCCGAAATCAGGGTCTAACAGGGTGTTGAAAAAGGTGTCTGGAACTTTGTGAACATCCAGATTCCGAGGGGTTTTCGCAGGTGCGGAGAGTTCCAGACACCTTTTTCAACAGGGTCCTAATGAACGTTCTGCTGATCGACGACGACTCGGGGCTGCGAAAGTCGATGCGCCTGGCGCTCGAATCGATGGGCCACCGCGTTGCTGAAGGTGACAGCCGTGCGCAGGCCGAAGAGCTTTTGAGCCACGGGCTGTATGATGTGGCGCTGCTCGACCTGCGGCTGGGTCAGGAACAGGGGCTCGATGTGCTGAGCGCGCTACAGGGGTTTGCGCCGGGGCTGGCCATTGTGGTGATTACCGCCTACGCCACGATTGAAACGGCGGTTGAGGCCATGCGCCGGGGCGCCATCGACTATCTGCCCAAACCGTTCACGCCCGACCAGCTCCGCATTGTTCTCGATCGCGTCAATCGCCTCCGCCGCCTGCAATCGCACGTCGAAGAGCTCGAAGAACAGGTTCGTTCGGTGGTTCCCGAGGCCGATTTGCAGACCGACGAGCCGGCGATGCAGCAGGCCTTGGCGCTGGCGTTTCGCGCCGCGCCCAGCGATGCCGCGGTTCTATTGCGTGGCGAAAGCGGCACGGGCAAAGGGGTGCTGGCGCGCGCCATTCATGCCCGCAGCTCACGCGCCGCGGCGCCGTTTGTTACGGTTTATTGCCCGAGCCTGTCTGCCGAGCTGCTCGAGAGCGAACTGTTCGGTCACGTGCGCGGCGCCTTCACCGGTGCCGTGCAGGATACACTGGGCAAAGTGGCGGCGGCCGAAGGCGGAACGTTGTTTCTCGACGAAATCGGCGACCTGCCTCTGGCGTTGCAGCCGAAGTTGCTGCGACTTCTGCAGGACAAACAGTACGAGCGTGTGGGCGAGGCGCGAACGAGGGTGTGCAACGTTCGCATTCTGGCGGCGACGAACCGAGACTTGCAGGCGGCCATTGCGTCGGGCGCATTTCGCGAAGACCTGTTGTACCGTCTCAACGTAATCGAAGTCGTGATTCCGCCGTTGCGCGAGCGGCGGCGCGACATTATTCGCCTGGCCGACGGGCTGTTGCAGTTTTTCGCGCGCCAGTCGCGCAAGACCATAACGGGTTTCACGCAGGAAGCGCACGACGCGCTGCTGAAACACCCCTGGCCGGGAAACGTGCGCGAGCTGCGAAATGCGATCGAGCGGGGCGTGATTCTCGTGGCAGGTTCCGAGATCGGCCTGGCGGAACTGCCGGCCCAGATCGGCGCGGTGTTGCCGGCGGCGGCCGTCGAAGTGGGCGGCAGCGTGTCGCTCGACCAGCTCGATGCCGAGCATGTTCGCCGGGTGCTGGCACAAACGGCGACCATGGAACAGGCGGCGGCGATTCTGGGCATCGACCCCAGTACGCTGTACCGCAAGCGAAAACGATACGGCCTGTGACACTTTCACCGCCCCCCCTCATGTCTTTGACACTGCGCCATCGAATTGTTCTGACGCTCGTCCCCCCGTTTCTCCTGCTGACCGTCCTGGGGGTTGCCGGCGTCGTGCTGCTCTCGCGGCTGGGTAACAGCACGCGGCAGATTCTGCGGGAAAACTACGATAGCGTTCTCGCGATGGAGCGGCTGAATGAAGGGCTCGAGCGAATCGATTCTTCATTTCAGATTGCGCTCAGCGGCGCGAGCGACGACTCGCTGCAACAGCAGGCCCGCCGTCAATACGAAGTGAATTGGGAGATTTGCCAGAAGAACCTGGACTTCGAGCTGAAAAATATCACGCTCCCGCGGGAAGCCGAGCTGGCGGCACAGCTCGCCGATCTGACCGCGACCTATCACCGGCGCGGCGACGAGTTTTACGCGCGGCCGAAGACCGAGGCGGAACGAAACGCGTTCTATTACGGAACCGACGCCGAATCGGGGTTGATGGAGGCGTTCGGAAAGATCAAGGGCGTGAAGGAAGAAATCCTGCGGCTCAACCAGAGCAATATGGAGGATGCCAGTCGCAACGCGCAGCGGCTGGCCGCCGATTCATTGATCTGGTTCGGCAGTGGTTGGGTCGTGGCCGTCGCGCTCGCAGCGATCTCGGCGTGGCACACAATTCGAACCATCCTTGGCCCACTGCGGGCCGTCACACAGGCGGCCATTGGCATCAGCGAGGGAAATCTGGATCAGGTGGTTCCCTATGTCGGCGGCGACGAGTTGGGGCAACTCGCTCATGCCTTCAATGACATGGCCCATCACTTGCGCACGTATCGCCAGAGTCAGTCGGCAAGGCTGCTGCGCGCTCAGCATACAATTCAGGCCACCATCGACTCGTTTCCCGATGCCGTGCTGGTCATTGATTTCGAAGGTCACGTCGAGATGGCCAATCCTGCCGCCCGGCGGTTGTTGGGGGTCGTCCCGATGCAGCGGGGGAGCGTCGCCAGCGGAATCTGGAACCCGCCTGAGCCCTTGCGCCCGCCGCTCGAAAGGGCGCTTCGCGGAGAAGGCGATTTCCTGCCGGAAGGTTTCGACCGCGCGATGGCGCTGGGGGTCAGCGGCCGCGAACGGACGGTCTTGCCGCGCATCCTGACGATCCGCGACCCGCAGGGGCATACGTTGGGGGCCGCGATTTTGCTGCAGGACGTGACCCGGTTTCGGCTGCTCGACCAGATCAAAAGCAATCTGGTTGCCACCGCCAGCCACGAGTTGAAGACCCCTTTGACAAGCATCCGCCTGGCGGTTCACGTGCTGCTGGAAGAGGTGGTTGGCTCGCTCACGCCGAAGCAGTCTGAATTGCTGCTCGATGCCCGCGAAAATTGTGAACGCCTGCTGGCGATGATCAACAATCTGCTCGACCTCGCGCGCCTCGAGCAAGGCGCTCGGCAGTTGAACATTTCGAGCGTTGCACCGCAGACGCTCTTGCAGGCGGCTGCTGACGAGATCCGCGCGCGCGCGGCAGACCGGAGCGTGGAAGTCGTTGTGGACGTTCCTGCCGACTTGCCAGGCATCGCCATTGATTCGGAACGGCTGCGACACGCGCTGCGCAATCTGCTCGATAATGCGCTGACGTATACAGACCGCGGCGGAAAAATCACCCTCAAGGCGGCGGCCGACAACGACGCGGTGACCTTGTCGGTCGCTGATACGGGGGTGGGTATACCTCCCGAGCATCTGCCGCAGATTTTCGAGAAGTTTTTTCGTGTGCCGGGGCAAAGCCGCGGCAGCGGAACGGGGTTGGGCCTGGCCATCGTCCGCGAGATCGTCACGGCACATGGCGGGTCGATCACCTGCGAGAGCGCGCCGGGCGAGGGGGCCGAATTTCGGCTGCGGCTGCCTGTTTCTGCGGAGCTGCCACAGCCGCAGTATGTTCTCGGCCAAACGCACGACGCGCCTTCCTGAAGCTTGCTGACGTGTTGAAAAAGGTGTCTGGAACTTTGTGAACATGCAGATTCCGACGGTTTTTTGCGGGGACGGAGAGTTCCAGGCACCTTTTTCAACAGACTGCTAAGGAGGAGAACGCCACCGTGTCGACCGATCAGGTGCGACCTGCGCCGGAGCATTTTCTGTCGCTGATCCGTCAGCAGCAGCGAGGCCGGCTCAAAATCTACCTGGGCTTTGCCGCGGGGGTCGGTAAAACCTTCGAAATGCTGCAGGAAGGGCAGCGTTTGAAACGTCGTGGGGTGGACGTGGTCATTGGGGTGGTCGAAACGCATGGCCGCGCCGATACGGCCGCGCAGGTCGGCGACCTCGAGGTGGTGCCGCGCCGCAAGATTGAATTTCACGGTATCACCCTGGAAGAATTGGACCTCGACGCCGTGCTGGCGCGCCGCCCCTCGGTCGCGCTGATCGATGAGCTCGCCCACACCAATGCGCCCGGCAGTCGGAACGCAAAGCGCTATCAGGACGTCGACGAGCTGTTGCAGGCCGGAATCAACGTGATCAGTACGCTGAACATCCAACACCTTGAAAGCCTGTACGACCTGGTCGAAAAATCGATCGGGGTCAAGGTCAAGGAACGCATTCCTGATTATGTATTGGGCATGGCCGATCAACTGGTCAACGTCGACGTCTCGGCCGAAGACCTGCGCGAGCGGCTGCAGGCCGGCAAGGTGTATCCCGCAGAGCGAATCGACACGGCCCTCGAAAATTTCTTCACGCAGGTCAACCTGACGCGGCTGCGAGAGCTGGCATTGGAAGAAGTCGCGCATCGTCTCGATCGGCGTCGCGCCGCACAAGAACATGGTACGCCCCAGGGGGGCTCTGAGCGGGTGATGGTCTGCCTCAGCTCGCGCAGCCCGAGCGCCGAGCGGTTGCTGCGAAAAGGCGCTCGCCTGGCCGACCGGCTGGGCGCTCCCTGGTACGCGGTCTACATTCAAACGCCCCGGGAAGAGCTGCACCGAATCGACGCGGGCACCCAGAGACGCATCAGCAACACGCTGACTCTCACCCAGCAGATGGGAGGGACGCCGATGACGTTCAAAGGGCGCGACATCGTCAGCACGATTGCGGCCTTTGCCGCGGAATACGGGATCACGCACGTGGTGATCGGTCGCACGCGCCGCCCGTTCTACAGGCGGTGGCTGGGCCACTCGATTCTCGATGGATTGCTGCACGCGGCGCCACAGCTTGACGTCGTCGTTTTGGGGAACGAATGAACTGCCCCGGCGGACGCACTCAGAGCGGTGCGGCTGAAGCCGCCCGGGCTGGTTCCTGGTGATTGTCGCCGGAACTTTGACTGACAGGCCCGTCTGCCGTAACGTAGTTCGGCATGGGCCCTGTTCCGCCCTTCAAGGAGCTTCACGATGACATGCCGTTCTCCGATCGTTCGGTTGGGAATCTGTTGGGTCGGGCTGCTGCTCGTGAGTGCCTTGCCGGGCATCACTCCGAATCGACTGCTTGGGGCTGATGATTCAACCGCCGAACAGAGGTTGTTGTACGTCGCCTCGCCCGGTGTGCGGAACTATCTGGAATACGGGGGGCACGGATTGTTGGTATTCGACATTGACCAGGCGCATTCGTTTGTGAAGCGAATTCCGACGGGTGGCCTCGACGAGCAGGGCAATCCGCTCAATGTGAAGGGCATCTGTGCGTGCGCGGCGACGGCTCGCGTCTACATCAGCACGCTCCGCACCCTGCAGTGCCTCGACCTCGTCTCCGAGAAGCTGTTGTGGGAAAAGCCGTACGAAGGGGGCTGCGACCGGATGGCCCTGGCGCCTGACGGCAGTGTGTTGTACGTTCCGTCGCTCGAAAAAGACCACTGGCACGTCGTCGACGGCCAGAGTGGAGACGTGGTGGCGAAGATTGTTCCCAAATCGGGCTCCCACAATACGGTCTTTGGTCTCGACGGCCGCCGGGTGTATCTCGCGGGACTAAAGTCGCCATTCTTAACCGTGGCAGATGCCAGTACTCATCGAGAGATCGGAAAAGTGGGGCCGTTCAGTGAGAGCATCCGGCCGTTTACGGTCAACGGTCGCCAGACGTTGTGCTTTGTGAACGTGAACGACCTGCTGGGGTTCGAAGTCGGCGACCTCGCGACGGGGAAGAAGCTGCACCGCGTCGAAGTGCAGGGATTTCAAAAGGGGCCGGTGAAGCGACACGGCTGCCCCAGCCACGGAGTCGGATTGACCCCCGATGAGAAGGAACTGTGGCTGACCGACGCACACAATCGCCGGCTGCACATTTTTGACGCCACAGCCATGCCACCGGCGCCCATTACGAATATCGAATTGCGCGACGAGCCAGGCTGGGTCACGTTCAGCAGGGATGGGCGGTACGCCTATCCGTCGACGGGTGAGGTGATCGAAACGGCGAGCCGGCGGGTCGTGGCGACGCTGAAAGATGAGGCGGGGCGCGACGTGCAAAGCGAGAAGATGCTGGAGATTGTCGTTCGCGGCGGTCGGCCGGTGCGGGCGGGCGATCAATTTGGGATCGGGCGGGTGACTGCGGCGGCTGCCCGCTGAGCCGCCATGAACGCGAACGGGCTGTGGCCCGTTTGAGGCGGCCCTGATTCTGTAGAATCGGAATAGAATTCTACAGATTGTGGCTTGACGCGCGCCGGGCGCCAGACTACGATCAGCAGTGAAAATTGCCCGCCCGGGCGCCGCCAGGCGTCCTTAGAAAAGTCACGATACAACTGCTGGCTGCCTGACCCGTCCGGTGGTTCCCGGACTGCCTGTCTCGCGAACCGTCGGTGCCCGCCGACGATTCGCCTGCCGGGCATCAGCTCTTTACCGAGGCCTCGCTTACATCATGCCAGAGGGCTCGCTGGCGAATGGCAATGGGCATTACGATCACGGCGGTCGCCGCCGGTTGATCGTCGAATCGCTGCTGGCCGATGTGTTCCAGGGGCGTTTGCACTCGGGGCAGCACCTCGTCACGCAACGCCTGGCCGATCGCTTCGGGATGAGTCACACGCCGATCCGCGAGGCGTTGATTACGTTGTCGGGGATGGGGGTTGTCGATCTGCTGCCCAATCGTGGAGCATTGGTTCGGCGTGTCACGGCCCGCGACGTGCGCGAAGTGCTGCAGGTGCGGCGGGCATTGGAGTGCGAGGCAGTGCGCCGCGCCTGCGGGCGCATCGATTTGAGCGAGCTGCACAAGCTCGCGGGCGCGTTGCGGCGAATGGCTGCGGGCCGCCACCCAGCAGGCAGTCGCGCGTTCGAGCAGGCCCGCACGGTCGACAGCTATCTGCACGACTTGATCGCCAATTCGTCAGGGAACGGGTTTCTGGCCAAAGAACTCAATCGCCTGAAGGCGTTGTTTCGCGCGTTCCGCGACGTGTCATACACTCGACATATCGAGCAGCACGACACGCGGCGGATCCGCGAAGAGGCCCGTGAGCACCTGGAGATCGTCGACGCGCTGATCGCGAATTCGCCTCGCGCCGCGGCGCGCGCCATGTCGCGGCACTTGCACAGCGGCGTCAAGTACTGGAGTCGCTCGCTTCCCGAAATCGCCTCCACAACGCCCCGTCGTACGGTTTCGCGCCCCAGGAGCAGCGCTCGGCGGCAGCCGCTGAGGGCTCGCAAACGCTGACCACCAGAGCTTACGATAGCGGCCAAACGACGTACACAATTCTGACGGAGGAGCTGCCGTGCGTCTGCCTGAACTTTCGGTCGTCAAATGCAACGCCCTGCCGCGGTTGCCGGTCTCGCGGCGGGTGCGGGTCGTGGCCTGGTGCGGCGTGTTCGCCGCGTGGGCTGGCGCCGCCCGTGCCGACGAGCTGATCGAATACAATCGGCACATCCGGCCGATTCTCGTCGAGAACTGCTTCGCCTGTCACGGGCCCGACAGCGCCGCGCGCAAGGCCGATCTCAGGCTCGATCAGCGCAGCACGGCGGTCGACATGGGGGCCATTGTGCCGGGCGATGCGACAGCCAGCGAGCTGATCGTCCGAATTCTCTCCGACGATCCGCACGAGGTCATGCCGCCGCCGGCAATCAAGAAGCAGCTCAGCCCCACGCAGAAAGACCTGCTCAAACGCTGGATCGACGAGGGCGCCGAGTATCAGAAGCACTGGTCGTTGATTCCGCCGGTGCGGCCGAAACTGCCGCAGGTGAAAGGTGCCGCATCGATCAGAAACCCGATCGACAATTTCATCCTGTCTGAGCTGGAACGCCGAAAACTGGCTCCTGCCCCTGAAGCCGATCGCCGCACGCTGGCGCGCCGCGTGAGCCTCGACCTGACCGGCCTGCCCCCTGACAGGGGGGTTGTCGAAGCGTTTGTCGCTGATGGCGCCGCCGACGCCTATGAGCGCCTGGTCGATCGGCTGCTGGAGTCTGATCATTGGGGCGAACACCGGGCGCGGTATTGGCTCGACGCCGCCCGATATGCCGATACGCACGGCATCCATTTCGACAATTTTCGTGAAATGTGGTCGTATCGCGACTGGGTGATCAGCGCCTTCAACAGAAACCTGCCCTTCGACCGCTTTACGATCGAACAACTGGCGGGCGATTTGTTGCCCGGGAAGACGCTCGAACAGCAGATTGCCTCGGGTTTCAACCGCTGCAACATGACGACCAACGAGGGGGGCGTGATCCCGGAAGAATACCTGGTGCTGTACACCCGCGACCGCACGGAAACCACCGCGCAAGTCTGGCTGGGGCTGACCGCCGGGTGCGCCGTATGCCACGACCATAAATTCGACCCATTCAGTCAGCGCGAGTTCTATGCTCTGGCGGCGTTTTTCAACAACACCACGCAGAAGGCGATGGATCAGAACATCAAAGACACGCCGCCGGTCGTGGTTGTGCCGCACCCGCAAGACCGAGACGAGTGGCCGCTGCTGCAGGCGCAACTCGCCGACGCCCGCGCGCGCATGACCGCGCGCCGCCACGAAGTCCGCCCGGCGTTCGAGCATTGGCTGGCCGGCGGCGGGGCCGACTCGGTCGCCGAATTGACGCCGCGGGAAGGTCAGCGGTTGCACATCCCCCTGAGCGACGGCGAAGGACGCACCCTGGCCCTGACGATCGACGGACAGCCCGGCGCCATTGAGTTGACCGGCGCCGTCGAATGGCGGCCGGGGTACGTCGCGGGCAATTCGTTCGAGCACCAGATCAAAGGGCCGGTGGTCGAGGTTCCCGCTGCCGGAGATTTCGAAAAAGATCAGCCGTTTTCCTGCGGCGCATGGGTGCAGGTGCTTGGCAACGTCTCCACCGGCGCGCTGCTGGCGCGAATGGACGATGAAGGCGATCCTCGCGGCTGGGACCTGTGGATCGAGCTCGGGAAGGTCGGCGCAGGTCTCGTGCACGGCGAAAATGACGCTCTCAAGGTCGTGACGACCGATGAGATTCGCCGCTATGAATGGACGCATCTGTTCGTCACTTACGACGGTACAGCGAACGCGCTGGGGTTGAAGATCTACGTGAATGGCGTGCCGCAGACGGTCGATGTAAAGGCCGACTCCCTGCAGGGCGGGATTCGCACCTGGGTTCCGCTCACGCTGGGGCAGCGCAGCCGGCGGGGCCGCATCGACGGGTTGCTGCGCGTTCAGGACGTGCGGATCTACGATCGCGAGCTTTCGGCCGACGAAGTCGGCCGATTAGTCAGGTCGACACGCGTCGGCTGGCTGGCCGGACGCCCGCCGGAAAAGCGAAATGAGCGCGAGAACGGCGAGCTGTTCGACTACTGGCTCGGCACCGCCGACGACGTCTATCACGAGCTCGCAGACGAGGCGCGGCCGCTCGAGCAGCGCGACGCATCAATTCGGGCGCGAGGCACGGTCGCTCACGTTATGAATGAGAGCGAAGAGCAGCCGCTCGCGTACGTGCTGTTTCGCGGAGAGTACGACAAGCGCCGCGATCCGGTGCCCGCCGATACGCCGGCGATCCTGCCGCCCATGCCGGACGACCTGCCCAGAAACCGGCTGGGCTTCGCACACTGGCTGCTCAGTTGTGACCACCCGTTGACGGCTCGCGTAACAGTCAACCGGTTCTGGCAGGAAGTGTTCGGCACGGGCCTGGTCAAGACGTCGGGCGATCTGGGTATCAGCGGTGAGCTGCCGACGCACCCGGAACTCCTCGACTGGCTGGCCGTCGAATTCCGTGAATCGGGGTGGGACGTCAAGCGGCTGTTCCGACTGTTAGTGACCAGCGCCACCTATCGGCAATCGGCCGCGGCGACCCCGGAAAAACTCGAGACCGACCCCCACAATCGCTGGCTGTCGCGCGGCCCCCGCTTTCGTATGGACGCCGAGATGATTCGCGACGGCGCTCTGGCCGCCGGTGGATTGTTGTCACCCAGAATCGGCGGACCGAGCGTCAAGCCCTATCAGCCGCCGGGTGTGTGGGAGGCCGTCGCGATGGATGTCAGCAACACGCACAAGTACGTGCAGGATACGGGTGACAGCCTGTATCGTCGCAGTCTGTACACGTTCTGGAAACGCGCGGCGCCTCCGGCCCTGATGGAGGTGTTTAACGCCCCGAATCGCGAAACGTGCACCGTACGGCGCGAGAGAACTAATACCCCGTTGCAAGCTTTGGCGACACTGAACGACACGACGTTTGTCGAAGCGGCCCGGCATCTGGCCCAAATGGCCTTGACCGAAGGTGGGGCCACGCCGGATTCGAAGATCGCCTTCGTGTCGCAGCGACTGCTGGCGCGCCCCTTGCGCCCGGGAGAGCTGGCAGTGGTGCACTCGTCGCTGAACGAACTGCTTTCTTTCTATCGTGACCGACCGGCACAGGCCGAGAAGTTGATTTGTGTCGGAGAGTCGAAGCCCGACCCCGCGCTCGAGCCTGCGACCCTGGCAGCCTGGACGATGCTGGCCAATTCGCTGATGAACCTCGACGAGGTCTTAAACAAGTAAGGAGAGCGAGCCATGAATCCTTTCGACGTCTGCCAGCGCGAGATGACGCGGCGTTATTTCTTCAAGCAGGGCTCGCACGCCGTGGGCTGGGCGGCGCTGGCGAGCCTGCTGGGGTCGGGCCGGGCGGCCAGCGCTGCCGAGTCTGCCGGTCCCGCGCCGGGGCCACACCTCCCGGGCAAGGCCAAGCATATTATCTACCTGCACATGGTCGGCGGGCCCGGGCAGATGGACTTGTACGACTATAAGCCGGTCATGGACGAGTGGTACGACAAAGATTTGCCCGACTCGGTGCGAATGGGGCAACGGCTGACAACGATGACCTCGGGGCAGAAGAGATTTCCGATCGCCCCCTCGAAATACAAGTTCGCACAACATGGCGGATGCGGCATGTGGGTCACCGAGCTGTTGCCCTACACGGCCAAAATGGTCGACGACATGTGCTTTATTCGCAGCATGCACACCGAGGCCATCAATCACGAACCGGCCATCAGCTATCTTCAGACGGGCAACCAGATTACCGGTCGCCCCTGCCTGGGGTCCTGGATGTCGTATGGGCTGGGTGCGCTCAATCAGAACCTGCCCACGTTCGTCGTACTGGTCGCACGGCCGACCAACACCGAACAGTTGCAGGCGATCTCAGCGAGACTTTGGTCGTCGGGTTATCTGCCGGGCGAACATGCCGGAGTTTCATTTCGCACGGCAGGCGACCCGATTCTGTTTATCAACAATCCGCCGGGGGTGCCGGCCGAAGTTCGCCGAATGACCCTCGACAGCCTGCAGGCGCTCAACGAAATCAACCTTCGCGAGATCGGCGACCCTGAAACGAACACCCGCATCGAGCAGTACGAGCTGGCGTTTCGCATGCAGTCGAGCGTCCCCGAACTGACCGAAATCTCGAGCGAGCCCGAATCGACCTTTCAACTGTACGGCGACGAAGCGAAAAAGCCCGGCACGTTCGCGAATACGGTGCTCTTGGCGCGGCGGATGGTCGAGCGCGGAGTGCGGTTCGTACAGATCTTCCACAACAATTGGGATACGCACCTGAACGTCGCGGGCAGGCTGCCTGACCAGTGCCGAGACGTCGATCAGGCCTCATTCGGGCTTGTTCAAGATCTGAAGCAGCGCGGGCTGCTCGATGAAACTCTGGTGATCTGGGGAGGCGAGTTCGGCCGCACGATTTATTCGCAGGGTGGGCTTTCCAAAGAAAACTACGGCCGCGACCATCACCCCCGGTGCTTCACGATGTGGATGGCCGGCGGGGGGACGAAGGGGGGCGTGATCTACGGCGAGACCGACGAGTTTTCGTACAACATCGTCAACAACCCCGTCCACATTCGCGACTTCCACGCCACAATTCTGCAACTGCTGGGTTTCGACCACCAGCGGTTCAGCTATCGTTTCCAGGGGCTCGATCAGCGGCTGACCGGTGTCGAACCGGCGCGTGTGGTTCAAGAGCTGCTGGCCTGACTCAGGGCGACACCGACTCTTCGACGGCCGCCTCGCGGTTGGTCGCGTGCTGCTTGCCCGTGCGGAAGTCGAGACCGCAGTGCACGCACAAGAGCACTGTGGCGCGAACCGTCGCCAGGCAGGAAGGGCAAACCTTCTCGTCTGTTGCTGCCGAGGGCGCCGGTGGAACGAGCACCCCTTTTCCACAAGCCGGGCACTTGACCCTGCGGCCGGCCAGTTCGGGTTTGACCCGCAGTTTTTTGCCGCACCCGCACGGAACGACCAGCGTTTCAGGGGCGGGCGGTGCGGGGGCAGGCGTCGTGCCCGGGTTCGATTTCGGCGTCGCGGCGGCGGTCGCAATCTTCTTCAAGGCCTCTGCGGCCGCCTGACGGACCGCAGCGTCTTGATCGCTGGCGACCGGTTGCAGCGCGGCCACGGCCCCATTGGCGCTCGAGCCAAATCGACCGAGCGCCGCGGCGGCGTGCGCGCGATAGTCGGCGCTTTGATGCTTGAGGGCCTGCATCAGAACGGGAATGACGCGATCGGCATCGCGGCCGATCGACCCCAGCGCGTCGATCACGGCCAATCGCAGTTCGTGGTTGGCGACTTTCAGCGATTTCAGCAGCCCGTCGACGGCGCTTTTCGCGGGCGAACCGATCTGCCCGAGGCATTGGGCCGCCCACGCGAACAGCGACGTGTGCTTGCTCGTCAGCAACTCGATCAGGCTACGAACCTGAACAACCGGTGTCGGCCCCAGCTTCCGCAGGCAGGTGCTCAACAACTGCGCCACCTGCGGGTTCTGAACTTCACCCAGCATTCGCAGCACCTGCTGGGCCCCCGCCGCCTCGCTGGGCCCGATGTGCTCGAGAAAAGAAACCGCAATGGGGGCGTAGACCGGGTGCCCGGTCGAGGCGACCTTGGCCAACGCCGCCACGGTCGTTTCGGCCCAGGGTTGCGTGACCGCCAGATAGAGGGCCGTCGCATAAGGGTCGGCGGCCGCATCAGCAGTCGCGGCCTTCAGAATCAGATCGATCGTCTTCTTGTGCTCTCCCTTTTTTGTTTCAGCACTGGCCTTGTACCGGTCGAGCCAATCGGGCGGGGGGGCGCCTTCATCCTGAGCCACTTCGGCCGGCTTGGGCTTCGCTTCCGGCTTCGGGGGCTCGTACTTGGCGATGGCGTACGTGTCGATGGGGCCGGAACCCGGCAGGCCGACAAAGAAGACGACCGACCCGCACGTTGGGCAGGTCGCGCGCTTCTCGACGCTATCGTCGCTCGCTTCGACCTTCGTGCCGCAATGGCAGATCATCGATTTGGGCATGACACTGCTCCCCAGGCGCGTTTAGCGCAAGTGTCACTCCGTTGCTGTCCAGCCGCGAGGGACTATCCTACCATCAAGCGGGCCGGACGTCAGCACTTCTTTTCGGGCCCCGTCAAGGCCCGGTCCAGACGGGCTGTCGTTTTTCAAGGAAGGCCGAAATGCCCTCCTGCGCATCCGGCAGACAGGCATTGCCGGCGATGACCCCGACCGCTCGAGAGTACGCCGTTGCCTCGTCGCAGGCGAGCTGGTCGTAAAACGCCCGCTTCCCCAGCCCGATCACGCTGGCGCTGCTCGCCGTGATCGACTGGCACCACTCTCGAACGACGTCGTCGAGTTGCTCGGTGGGCACGACCCGGTTCACCAGACCGAGGGCCAACGCCCGTTCGGCCGAAATCGGGGCGCCGGTAAACAGCATCTCCAACGCCGCTCTGGGGGGAATCGTGCGCACGAGCGGCACCATCGGCGTCGTGCAAAACAGCCCGATTTTTACCCCCGGGACGGCAAACCGGGCCGGCACTGATGCCACAGCCAGGTCGCACGATGCGACAAGCTGGCAACCCGCCGCCGTAGCCACGCCGTGAACGCGGGCAAGCACCGGCTGCGGCAGGCCTCGCAGCCCCTGCATGATCTGCGCGCACGCGGCAAACTGATCGCGGTAGCCTTCGTGAGTCTGCCCGACCATTTCCGACAGGTCGTGGCCGGCGCAAAATGCGTCGCCTGCCCCGCCGATGACCACGACCCGCGCTGTGCGATCGGCGGCGATCTGCTCCAAGGCCGATTGCAGCCGAGACAACAGCGACCGCGATAATGCATTTCGCCGCTCGGGCCGGTTGAGTGTCAGGCGGACGACGCCGCCCGTTTGCTCAACCAACAGCTCGCGCTCCGACTCTGAATGGGGCATGTGCCGCCTCCCGCTCGTTGCCAGTCACCCACTGCCTGCTGCCATCTCAGGAGACTGTACCAGAGCCGGCGCCCCCGCGCAACAAAACGGCGGGCAATCCGCCTGCCGGTACGTCGAACCGACATGTTGGTCGCCACGGCCACTCATAGTGCGGTGTGGGTCGTGGGGAGGGAGGTTTCGGCGGCGGAGCGGGTGGCGATGCGGGCTGAGGCGCCGCCGGCTCGATCGGCCTGGGCTTTACCGCCGTACTACAAAGCAACGCCATCGCCGCCCCCTCGCTTTCGATTGTGCGGGGCAGAATAACCCGCGCGTCGTGGCTGGGCCATGCACAAATCGAGCCGGGGTGCGGCCGGGCCGCCGCGCATGCCTGGCCTTAGACCGCAAGCTACGGGACCGGTCGTCGAAACCCGCCGACCAGCAGACTGATGACGAACAGCACCAGAAACACGAAGAACAGGATCTTGGCGATGCCGGCCGCGGTTCCTGCAATGCCCCCGAAACCCAGCGCGGCCGCAATCAACGCGATCACCAGAAACGTCAGCGCCCATGACAACATGATCAGGTCTCCTCAGACAGGTGGAAGTTGGCCCGAGGCGACCTTGACGCATCGCCTCGGGTACGTGGGGCCTCCGGCCTGAATTGGCTTTCCTTTGCTGACGAGACCATTCGCAATCAGTGTGCCAGTGCGTGATTGCATTCATTCTCTGTCATTTGCGGGCTCATTTTCGCCGATTGCTGGTCGCAGATCGACCAGGCTGATTAGCGGCCGCGCGGCTGCCAGACATCGTGCGGCGATCCAAATTCGTCCGACCCGAGGCGGCCAGACCTTACGGGCATTGCGGCACATCCTTTGCGAGGTCAGCTTATGGGACGCACAAAGTCGCACGCTGCCTGTGTCTCGCGGGCCTCAATCCGATTGTTCAAGGAAATCACAATGACAACTGCCAATACGTTGCGGCACATACAGACCAATCGCAGCGCGAAGGCGATCCGAGATCGCTGGTGCGATGATGAGCGGGCGTTTCGGCATGAGCTGGCGAAGGTCCGCCGCCAACGCTTATGGCGGCTCATGGGGCGCATGCCTCTCGATCACCGACAGTCCATCGACCAGAATCAGGTGTGATGTGGTGGCGAGGAGGATTGAGATGAAGCTTTCGTAGGCTGCCGCCCCGGCAGTCGCCGCGTTAGCTGTCGTGCGGCAGGTCGCATGAACCGAATATTTGTGCCGATCGGCGGGCCGGCAGCCGTTGCGATCAATACCCTCGCCGCGACAGCGGCTTACAGCGATGCGGCAGTCAACGCAGAGCCAACTGAACGACCGAATAGCTTTGTGCCGGCAGCTTGATCGTCGTCCGCGGGGCGAGCCGGGGGGCTTCCAACTCACGTGGCGCGACGCGCCCCGGTGCATCGAAGCTATTGGCCGCTTTGAGATCGGAACCGGTCAAGACCTGCGCGACGGTGACCTTTACCGGCAGGGCGTCGCGCCAGACCAACGTCACTTCGCGTTCGCGCTCGAGATCGCGATTGAGGAAGAACAGGCTGATCAGCCCGGCGTCGGGGTCGAGCGTGCCGGCCGCGTCGATGTACGGAATCGCCTCCTGGCCGGGCGCATCGTAGGTTGCCGACGTGACTCCCAGGTCGAGCACCTTGCCGCGCGCGTATTGCAGCGCCCAGGCGTAAGGAAAGTAGATCGACTGCCGCAGGACTTTCTCGGAGTTAGTCAGCAGGGGGGCGATGACGTTCACCAGTTGCGCGAGACAGGCGATGCGAACCCGGGCGGCCTTGCGCATCAGTGAATTGAGAATGCCCCCGACTGCCAGCGCATCTTCCAGATTGTAGACCTCTTCAATGAGATGAGGCGCCTCCTGCTGCTTGCCGTCGCCCTCGCGATTGCGATACCACACGTTCCATTCGTCGAAGCACAGCCACAGCCGCTTCCGCGATTTGAGCCGGGCGCGTGTCGCGTCACAAACACCCGCCACTTCGTCGACCTGCTGTTCGAACGCCAAGTTGATCGCCAGAAATCGTTCGGTCTTTCCTGCGGAGTCTTCGGCGTTGTTCCCCACATAGCGATGCAGCGATATGGCATCGACCACCTGGTAGCACTGTTCCAGCATTTGCCGGTCCCACTCGAGGTAGGTGGGCATCATCGGGGCCGTGGAACCGCAGGCCACAAGCTGAATTCCGCGGTCGGCAATGCGCCGCATTTGCCTTGCCGCGTCAGCCGCCTTGCGCCCGTAGTCGACGGCCGACATGTGCCCGATCTGCCACGGGCCATCCATTTCATTCCCCAGGCACCAGTATTTGACGCCGTGGGGCTCTGCGATGCCGTGTTCCCGCCGCAGGTCGCTGTAGCGGGTTCCCTGGGCCACGTTGCAGTATTCGACGAGGGCTGCGGCGCTTTCGGGCGTACCCGTGCCGAGATTGACTGCCAGCAGCGGTTCGGTTTCGACGCGGCGGCACCACGCGAGGAATTCGTTCGTGCCGAAAGCGTTCGATTCGATCGAGTTCCAAGCCCGTTCCAGGAGCCGCGGGCGACGCGGGCCGACGCCGTCAAGCCAGTTGTACCCTGAAACGAAGTTCCCTCCGGGATAGCGCACGATAGGAACGTTCAACCGCCGGATTTCCTCGAGCACGTCGCGGCGGAAGCCGTCTTTGTCGGCGAGTTTCGAACCGGGCTCGAAGATGCCCTGGTAGATTGCCCGCCCGATGTGCTCGAGAAACGAGCCGAACAGCTTGCGGTCGAGGTCAGCGACCGTCCGAACCGGGTCGACATATACCTGTGCCGGCGCAGATGCCGGCTGTGCCCGAGCAGCGCGTCGCGGAATGAATGCCGTCGCAGCAGCCAGGCCGCTACCGACTGCCTGTTTCAGAACTTCGCGCCGCCTGAGCCCTGCCATGCCGCTATTCTCCAGGTGAGACCGTGAGATTTGTGTCTCACCCTACCGCAAATGCAGGGCGGGTCAAGGCCGGCGCCGCCAGCTAACTCAGGCCGGGTTTCTGTTCGCGCGACGGGCCGGAAGCAGCCGTTGGCCGGCTACTGCTTGATTTTCAGTTTCTTCGCCTGGACGGCCTCGTTTTCAGCCCGCGCCTTCTGAAACGCCTTGACGCCTTCCGCCGTGACTTTTGTGTTTTCCAGATTGAGCTCAGTGAGCATGCTCATCAGCGTGAGATTCTGCAGCCCCTTGTCAGTGATTTCGGTATTGCTCAGGTTGAGCTTGGTAATCGCCCGCGAAACATCCTTGTCGTTCAAGAGCGCCAGATGGGCGTCGGTGACGTTCGTGCCGCTCAGATCCAGCTCGGAAATCAATTTCCCGGTTTCTTTGATCATTTCGAAGGTTTTGTCATCGATCGATTTCGAGCCGCTCATGCTGAGAACATAGAGCTCACCGATCACCGGCAGCCTCTTTTCCGAGAACTTGCCCCCCTGGGCCTCAAGCCCATCCTGGGCGCTCGTCCTGGTCTGCATGATGCCTTTGTACTCGCCTTCGCTGCTCCCGCATCCGCAGCAGGCCAGCAGGCCGATCGCTACGGTCAGCCGACTCGTCAATTGGAAACCCCGCTCACCGAACTCTGGGTTACCCCGCATGGCAACGCTCCTTCCTGTACGAAGATTGCAATTCAAAAAGGTCAAAAACTTCAGGGCCGCAGGCGGAAGAGGCCCGCCGATTCGGCGGGCATCTCGAGCTTCACCGAATTTCCTTCACGAGTTGCCGTCGCATCGCCGTAGAGCCGTTCGATCGCACCCAGCGGGCCGACGGCCGACAGGGGAATGGTGAGCGCGCCGGGCTGATCGGCAAGCTTGTCGTACTGAAATGTCTGCAGCAGATGGCTGTCGCGCGAACCGTGGAACCAGTTCTCTAAGGGCGGTTCAGTGACCCAGCCGTGGTGCAGCCCGGTGTAACCGAGAATCTGATCCTGAATGACCTTGAGCCCCAATCGGTGCGCCTCGGCCACCAGCTCTCGATACTCGTCAAGCGATCCGAAACGCGGGTTGGTGTTGTAGAAGTCGATCGGCATGTAGCCGTGGTACGGAGCGTACCGGATCTTGTTGCCCGCGACCTCGGCGGTGACCCAGTGCGGTCCCTGGCGGTACACAGGGTTCAGCCAGATGGCCGTCACCCCCAGGTCTGCCAGATAGGGCAGTTTCTGGCGGATTCCGGCGAAATCTCCACCGTGATAGGCCTCTTTGTCTTGCCGATCGAGCATTGCGTCTTCGTCCGCAGGCGCGTCATTCTGCGGGTTTCCGTTGACGAATCGGTCGGGCATGATCAGATAGATCACGTCGTCGGGCCCGATCGGCTGGGGTTTGCGCTCGGGCGGCTTTACCAGCCGCCAGTCGAAGCGTGCTATTCGCCCCTGCGATTCGAATTGAATGCCGATCTCGCCGGGCGCGGCACCGGCAGCCACCGTAACGTCGACAATCGCCGACCGTCGGTCGAGCGCCGGTTCGACCCGGTCGATCCGCACGACGTCGCGGTTGGCCGTCACGCGAACATCGGCCAGACCTTGCCCCTCAATCAACAGCGAGAGCTGCTGGGGCCGATCGGCCGTCCACCATGAGGGCGGGCCCACTCGCACAACGGACAGCTCACCGGCGCCAACCGGCAAGCCGACGCATGCGGCCGCTAGCGAAAGCCAGAATAGACGGGCGAACGCCATTCCTGAGAGCTTGTGGAGAAGCGCAGTCATCGAGTGCCGGCGTCGATCGAGCAGCACTGATCGACGCCAAAGGGAAAGGCCCGGCTGTCCCGGAACATTGAGACAGCCGGGCTTGCAATCCACCAATCACAAGCGCGATTTGGCTAACGCGACCTTAGAAGTCTCCCAACGGCAAGCCGTCGTTACGATTTCCGAGTCTGTTATACGTACCCATGTTGGCCGCGGTCGGCGCGCCGTACTGAACAGTCGGAAAGAACGTCGAAACGATCGTTTGAAGTGCCGCGGGAATGCCGTTCAGGGGCGCCGACATGTAGCTGATATTCTCGTTGATGAACCGGACCGATCCATCGCCCAACACGAACTGGGCGCCGCCCACGTGCCAGCTCCCGTAGCCCTGTTCCGGCAAACCGAACGGGGGACTCGCAATTGTAAAGTTCATCCCGTCTTGCATTCTCCACGCCGTCGAACCGTGACCCGCCCAGGGGGCAGTCGTACCGAACGTCGTGTCGCGCTCGCCGTCGTAACCCGGCCAGACGCCGGCCGCAACTTGAATGGTGACGCCACCCTTCTTGAGAAAGGTTCCTTTCTCGCCGAACAGGATCGTATTGCTCAGGCCGTCGGTGGCATCACGGAACCGTGTCGCTCCGCTACCCGGCTCACGAATGAGCCCCGTACCCGATTGGTCTCCAACACAGCCGGGGTAGTTGTTCTTACCCATGAAGACTACGGCCGGAGGCGCGAGAAGGTTGAAGGGCCGAATCGTGTTGGGCTGCGGGCCCTGGTCACTCGGGCACTGCAAGACCGGCAGGCTGGTCGCAAACAGATCGCGGCCGGCTTGCGTCGCGCACACGGTGCGCGGCGTGTTGGATCCCGAGGGGTTCAGGGTGTTGAACAAAGGCGCCTGGTCAAGGAATGGCAACAACATCGTGAAGCAGCCCCACGATGTTCCCTCGACGATGGTGTTGCCCACGATCGCTTTCGTGCCGTAAAACGACGCCGGCAAAACGTTGTGCGTGTCGTTGTAGTTGTGCGCCGCCAGCCCGATCTGCTTGAGATTGTTCTTGCACTGCGTGCGGCGGGCGGCTTCGCGGGCCTGCTGCACGGCCGGCAGCAGCAGGGCGATCAGCACGGCAATGATGGCAATAACGACCAATAACTCGATTAACGTAAACCCTCGTCTGCGATTCGTCATGTCACTCTCCCTTTCTGAAACAGGACAACAAAAAAACGGAACAGTTAACGCAACGTCCGATGCGGCAAACTCAATCGCTATGGATCCTGTGGCGGCTGCGAGTTTGACCGCTTGCCTTCAAAGTCATTCACAGTAGAACTCTCTCGCAACCCGCTGAATGGGGCCCCGATGGTCTTGTGCCAGTTCTTGGTCAATTTCGAGAGCAGGTACAGTACTGCGTCATCGAGGCTCAGGTTCAGCGTGTCTTCAACGCTCAGGTGGCGACGCGGTGAACCCGGTTGCTGCGACGCCGAGCGGTTGAATTCCGATTCAATCACCGGTACGGCCATTCGCCCGTCTCGCGGAAGCCTGAGCGACTCGACGATGGCAGGGCCTTTGAACGCGTACAACCCGCCGTATTGCACCGAAATCTGCTGTACCCGCTCAAGCTGCCGGGTGGTCAGCATGTCGCACAGTCGCAGCCAGTACAGCTCTGCCAGCTTGACGAAGTGTCGCAGCACGTCGTCGCCACGCCCGCGAACGTCGATGCTGGCATGCGACAGGTCTTCGGACCATCGTCGGCAAAGTTCGGCGAGCCGCGGCCCGACCGAGGCATCAATATCGAGCTCGTCCCGTATCGTCGGGCTGCTCAGCAGGCAGATCAGAAAGGACTGGCGCAGCACGAGCCATTCGTCCTGAATGACGATCAGGTCGCTCAACGTTGCCCTGACCCGCTGCTGAATAGCCTCGAGGTCCTGCTCCGATGCGGGGTTGCCTCGATTCTGCTCGATGATCGTCCGATAGTAATCCAACGCGGTCTGCAAGACTTCCAGTCGCGCTTCGCGCAAACTGGGCTCATTGGCCAGTTCTTTTTCCGTGACGTCGATCAGCACCGAAACCGCGCCGCGCGCCTGCGTGAGCTGCAACTCTGCGTCTTCGGCCCGTTGCTTCTCGCTCAACAGCGCCTGTTTCGTTTTCTGTTGTTCCTGCGAAATCAACCGGTTGCTGATCAACAACCCGACGGCAAGCACCGTCAACGATAGAACCGAAGCCACCACCACCGACGGATGGCGGCGCGACCACTTGCGCACTCGATCCACCAGCGACGGCCGCCGCGCATGAATCGGCTGGTCGTCGAGATACCGCTGCACGTCGGCCGCCAGGTCGGCTGCCGTTGCATACCGGTCGGCCGGCGTCTTGCTGAGCGCCTTCAACACGATCGTTTCGAGTTCCGCCGGAATGGCGCGATTGACCTGCCGGGGCAGCCGGGGCTCCTGATGCAGAATCTGGTACATCAGCTCCTGCCGCGTCTCGCCCTCGAACACCGGTTCCAGCGTCACGAGCTCGTAGAACGTGGCCGCCAGCGAATAGATGTCGGTGCGATGGTCCAACACGGCCCGCTGACCCGACGTCTGCTCGGGGCTC
>JBQTIL010000020.1:0-4912 GCA_052388175.1 Planctomycetaceae bacterium
TGAGCGCCTGCAACCCCGAGGCGCAATTGCGATTGATCGTGACGCCGCCGGTTTCAATGGGCAATTCGGCCATCAGGGCCGCGATGCGGGCCACATCCATCCCCTGCTCTCCCTGCTGCATGACGCATCCCCACCGCACGTCTTCGACCAGTCGCGGGTCGATCCGGGTGCGCGCCACAAGCGCCCGCAGGCAATGGGCCGACAGGTCGTCGGCCCGCACGTCGCGATAGTAGCCCGATTCGGCCGACGCCTTGCCGATCGGCGTACGCACGGCATCGATAATTACTGCAGATCGCATGGAATCACTCTCCTCGTGGAGTCAGACGACGGTGTGTGACGGCTGCTCAATGGTTTCGTCCGCGTGCTCGGTTGTGAGGCACTAATTGGCAATTGTCGGCCGCGGGTAGAACCTGTCGCCGCGGCGGGCCATCGCGACGAACTCGTCGGTCGGCTGAAAGCGCTTCCCGAGAGTGGCGTACTTCGCCGAGCGATCGACGATGTTCTGAGCGCCCACCGTGTCGCACCAGCGCAACAGGCCCCCGCGGAACGTCGGGAAACCGATCCCCAGAATGAGCCCCATATCGACGTGCATCGGTTCCTGGACGATCTTTTCTTCGAGCAGCCGAACCGCTTCGTGGAGCATCGGCAGCAGCAGACGATCTTCAATCTCTTCGTCGGACACGGCCCGGCTCGCCATGCGGTTGCGTTCGAGAAACGGCGCGAAGGCGGGGTCGTCGGCCGGTTTTCCTTTCTTGCCGACGAACTGGCGAAAGCCAGCACCCGACTTGCGCCCCAGCCGGCCGGCGTCGACCAGTTCTTTCAAGAGGGGCACGTCGACCGCCCGGTCGCGATACGCCTCGGTCAACACCTTGCCCGCGTAGTACGACGTATCGAGCCCCACCATGTCGTTGAGGGTGATCGGCCCCACCGGCAGGCCGAACCGCGTCGCGACGCGGTCGATCTGATCCATCCCGGCCCCTTCGAGCAGCAGCAGCACCGATTCGCTCAGGTAGGGCAGCAGAATGCGATTGACGAGAAACCCGGGGCAATCGCCGCACACGATGGGGGTCTTGCGCAATTTGCGGACCAGCTCGACGATCGTCACGACGGTTTCGTCAGACGTCTGCTGGCCGCGAATGACTTCCACAAGCTGCATGCGATCGACGGGAAAGAAAAAGTGCATGCCGATAAACCGTTCGGGATGCGGCGCCGCCTGGGCCATGCGGCTGATCGGAATGGTCGACGTGTTGCTGCACAGAATCGCGTCGTCGCGCAGCACTGGGGCCAACCGGCGATAGCTTTCGGTCTTGAGCGACTCGTTTTCGGTAATGGCTTCGACAACCACGTCGCAATCGGCGAACCGGTCGATCGCCGTGGAGGTGGCCAGGGTGCTGAGAAGCTGCACCAGGTCGGCAGGCGTGGCGCGGCCGATTGCGATGCGCCCTTCGACGACCTTGCGCGCGCGGGCCAGCCCGTCGGCCAGCCGCTCGTCGCTGACATCGACCATCACGGCGGGAACCCCACTGCGGGCGTGGGCCGTGGCGATGCCCGCCCCCATCAGCCCCGAGCCCAGCACGCCGACGCGCTTCACAGCCCGAGGCTGCACGTTCTTATCGGCCACGCCGCGGTCGCGCGCGAGGGCTGTTCCCATGAAGAACACCCCGATCAGATTGGCCGAGATATCGCTGCCGATCACTTCGCCGGCCAGTTCCCGCTCGATCGCCAACCCTTCCGCGAGAGTGAGGTTGACGCCGCGTTCGATCGCCTTGAGGGCGGTGACGGCGGCCGAGGGCTGCCCCTTCGTCTTCGCCTTGAGCTGCCCCCACGCGCACCCGAACGCGAACTTCGCCTGGTCTTCGCTCAACCCCAGAGGTTGGCGGCGGCGCTGGCGGCTCGCCTGCCATTCACCCGAGGTGCGCAACCAGGCGAGCAGGCGCAGCCCCTCTTCGACCAGCTTCTCGGCAGGCACCGCGTCGAAGACCAGCCCGAGTGCGGCGGCCTGCCGCGGCGCGACGGGATCTCCCGAGCAGATCATTTCGATGGCGTGATGCAGGCCGATCAGGCGCGGCATGCGCTGCGTGCCTCCCCACGCGGGAATCACGCCGACCGTCACCTCGGGCAGGCCGATGCGGGTCTCAGTGTTGTCGGCGGCAATTCGTTCGTCGAGCGCCAGCGCCAGTTCGGTGCCGCCCCCCATCGAGGGGCCGTCGATCAACGCCACCGTGGGAAACGGCAGATCGCTGAGGCGGTCGAACAACTGGTGCCCTTCGGCCAGCATCGTGCGGACCTGTTCGGGGGGGAGGTAGGGCATGGCGCCCAGTTCATTCAGGTCGGCCCCGGCGATGAACTGCCCCGGCTTGCCGCTCTGGAACAACAACCCCTGCAGATCGCGACGTTTTTCCAGGCGCCCCACGAGGTCGGCCAGTTCGGCCATCACGGCCCGTGAAAACGTGTTGACCTTCTTGTCGGGCGTGTCGAACGTCAACACCGCCACCGGGCCGGGCAGCTCTTTCAGCCGAAACACATTGGGCATCCGAAACTTTCCTTGGCGAACGAGGATCGAGGGAGTGCGGGAGGAATATCAATTCAAACGGAAGCGCGGGCCGTCTTTGCGCACCCAATTGGCCTCGGCGTCACTGTCGCCGACCCCCCCGTAAACCGCGCGGAGCGGATACGGGTAAACCGGGCGTTTGGCGGTGTTGCCGTCGGGAATCTTCCGCGTGTTGATGACACGCTCGGGGGCGCGGTCCTTTTCCACCCATTCCACGAGGGAATCGAGCACGGCGACATAGTCGATATATGTCGGAACGTTGTGATCAGCGGCCGGGACCATAAAGAGCCGGGCAAAGGGTTGCACCTGCTCGAGCCCCCCCATCTGCTTCAGCACGCGTTCGTAGTATTCGAGAATTCCGCCCGTCGGGATAATCTGGTCGATAAGCCCCTGCACGATCAGCAGCTTGCCTTTGCGGTCGCGGAAACGGCTCAGGTCCGGGTTATGCGTGCTCATGACCGCGCCGTATTGCTCCACCGACTGATTGAAGAACAGCTCTAATTGGCCGCCTGTGATCGTCTTCCAGTCCCATTTGGGATCCTGCAGAAGGAAATAATGGATCCACTCGGCCGTGAAGGGTTCGCCAAACAACGGATTACCCCCCGTGTTGGCCGGAACGGTGAGATCCGTTCCGCGGGGGAAACCGTACCACAGAAACCTTCCGTCGTGGCCGCGCAGCCCTTGCCACATCTTGCGAACACAATCGGCATCAGTCTCGGTGAAAACGCTGTCGCCGACGGCCTGCCCGACGAGAACCTTCGGGTCCCAGGTGCAGCTCAGAGGATCGTCGATTGAGCCGTCGCGCACGCCGTCATCCGCGTCGCAGGCCTCCATCAACGCGGCGTTGAGAGCTCGCAGCTTCTCTTTGGAAACCCAGTTTTTCGCTTCGAGCATCACGACCTGCGGCCAGAGATCGCCGACGATAAAACGCGCCCAATAGACCGCTGGACATCCCGCATAGATGCCGTCGTAGTCTTCGGGGAACCGCTGCGCTTCCTCCATTGCCTGCCGGCCGCCTCCGGAGTTGCCGACAAAATAGGCATAGCGCGCCGGTTTTCCGTAGAAGGTCTGAACCAGCGCTTTGCCGACGACCGTCATGTCATGAGTGCCCAGATACGCAAAGTCGCGGATGCTTTGCCAGTCGAGCCGGCCTTCGGGCGTGAGCACAAACCTCGGATGGCCCCCGGCATGTCCGGCGTCGGTCGCGCCCGCAGCGAAGCCTTCCCTGGCCGGAATTGCCAAAGCCCCCATCAACCCCCCCATATAGCCCCCGCCACCCGTTCCGATAAACCGGCCGTTCCAGTTCTTCAGCGGCAAGGCGATCCAGATCGTCACTTTGTTGCTCGCGGGAGGGTGCGTCACCGTCGCGGTCACACGGCACACCTCGAGCTCCGAGTCGATCGTGACGTCGTCGATCGTCGTGTTCGGGAGCGACACCTTGCGCAGGTCTTCCGGCGCGCAAATCGGGGCTGCCTCGGAATAAACCGCCTCGGGACGGCTGATCTGCCGCCCCTGTGCGAACAGAGACGTCATGCTTGTCAGAACGACCAGGCAGGAAATGATTCTTGTCAAGGTCTTCATGGGTCTATTCCCTTCGGCCGAAAACTCTTCGCGGGGCGCAGGCTGAATTTGGTACAGAAGACGGCCCGTCGGCCATTTACGGCGAGTACGACATCAATATCTCCGGCGCATCGACCCCGGCGATCGACTTGAAGCCGCCGCCGGCAATCGTCTCGCCGAGCTTCGTGACCGTGCGGAAGTAGGCGTTGGTCGGGCGGCCGCCAATGACGGTGCGGAACAGGTCCTGACAGAGCACGTCGGCCGCCGTGCGCACGACCTCGTCACTCTGTTTCGCGGCATACAGGCTGGTCGAGAGCATGACGACCAGATACTGAATCCTCTGCGACAAGTCGGCCATCGCGCATTGCCGGTCGGAAAGCTTCAACTGATGCTGCGTCATCAGCGAGTCGATCCACAAGCGGCTCTGCTGCAGCCCCCGGGCGGCGTTTTCGGCGTGGCGCCTGAGGTTTTTGGGCATCGCCGGCAGCTTCACGCGCCTTCCGAACCCCACCTGTTCGCGCAACCGCCATTTGGCGTAGGGCACCAGCACGTCGCGCAGCTTCCAGCCGTGCAAGGGGTTCAACGGATTCAGTTGCTTGAGGTCATTGGCTTTGAGGGCCTTGCCGATGGGCTCGAAGAACTGCTTGCCGTGCTCTTTGACGAGCGACTTGAGGAACGCCATCCCCAGCATCTCGCCTTCCCCTTCGTAGATGCAGGGGGCCAGGAACTCGTGCACTTCATCGCCGAAGATATGACCGTGCAGAAACGCGCGGCCGCCGTGCGTCTTCATCATGAGCTCGA
>JBQTIL010000021.1:0-14075 GCA_052388175.1 Planctomycetaceae bacterium
ATCCGGTCCCAGTGGAACAGCGAGCGCCGTCATCGAAAAGGCATCCCTGCCAATGATCAACAACGACCGTCATACACGTCTTTAGCGATTTCATAAAGACGAACTGGTTTTGGCTGACGAGTTACAAATTTTCAAATCTCAGATCAGAGACGCTCGCCCCTCCAACTCCACCGTCTCACAGAAACGTCACAGAAGCCAACGAAGGAAACGGAGATACAGAGCACCGGTGCCGATCAGCCAGCGGTCTTGCGTCCCGAGACCAGATACAGGCTGTGTCCGCCGCCTGCGTGAAAGCGTCCGCCGCTCAGGGACTCCCTTTCGACATTTTCGAAAAAGCGCACAGGAGCAGGCAGAGGGCGCGGAGATGGCAGCTTCCTCCTCGGCGAGCTCTGCGATCTCCTGTCCAGATCCTGATTGCGGCCCAGCGATCAACGTTTGTAGTGCGGTTCGGCGACCCGTACGAATTCCGGCAGCCACAAGGAAGAAATCGACCGGCCGCGAAAAGGCTCAAGAGGCACAGGTCCCGGCACGCCGGGCGTGCGACGACTGAACCGCTCATTCTCCGTTCCCTCTGTTCACTCCTGTCAGGTTCTCGGCATTCGAGACTGAAACGGCAGTTTGCTCCTCGGCGGCCTCTGCGATCTCCTGTCCGAATCCTGATTGTGGTCACTCTTCACTTCTTCGTTTCCTTTGTTGACTTCTGTCAGGTTTCCATGCCCTTTTCCCCGCAAGGGGGGAAGCGAGCCAAAGCGTGCGTTTTTGTCGCGAGCTCGTGAGTTCGTTTAGAACCCACACAGACACGGAATGTACTGCGCCGTTTTTCAAAGGGTCTCTTGCTCTATTTGATCGAGTGCGCGCAGCCTGCGATCGGCGTTGAACGTGGGGGGAGGCAGCTTTTCGGCCCGGGCGATCGCCTCGGCTTCGCTCAACCCGAGCTTCGCCTTGCCGAAGCCCCGAAAGACGGGCAACCCTTTCTTCAGGGCGATAATCTCGCGCCGGGTGCGCCCCTTGGGCGCGTCGGGCCAGCGTCCCGCGAGCTCTTCAAAATCGAAAAACACGGGTGCCACCTGACGGACGTAGTTCCAGTACCCCGGGTTGTCGGTCTGCACGAAAAACAAGCCGCCGGGAACGAGCGCCCGATACACGAGCGCCAGAAACTCGGACGTGATGAGCCGCTTGTGAACCTGCGCGGCGTCATAATAGGGCTGCGGGTGGTAACAGTGAATTTCGGTCACCGTGGCCGGCGCGACGTGGTGCAGCAGCAGCTCGCGCCCGCCGATTACCGCGAACCGCACGTTCGCCAGGCCCCGCTGGTTGGCGCGGCGCGTGGCGTAGCGAATCACGACCGGCAGAATGTCAACGGCCAGATGGTCGTGCGTCGGCCGCCACACGGCGCTCGAAATCGTGTAGCGACCGTTGCCGCACCCGATATCGAGAACGACCGGTGCGCTGCGGCCGAACAGCGACTGCCAGTCGAGCAAGCCCTGCGGCAGCGTTTTGAGGGCCGTTTTCGCCCACTGCTCAGGCGGCAGAATCGTTCCCGGAATCGGAACGCCGAATTCACGTTCGATCTGTAGGCTGGAGTCGGGCACTGCCGCGGGTTTGGAGGGGTTCATCAAAGCCGATATCATACGGCGCGAGAGTAGTTCGGCGAAGACCAGCGCTCTATCGACCGCCACGCATCAACAGACCCTCGGGGCGTTGCCCCCGTTTCGCGGAGGAACGATGACCTCGAAGTTCGCCACCGCCGAGCACCACGAGTTTCTGGCGGCCAGTCAAGAGGCGCTGCAATCGCCCAACTTGCAGCTCGCACTCAGCCGGCTCGGAGAGACGCTGGCCGCCGGAAACCGCAATGCGTTCGAGCAGTTGCCCGGTTCGTCACTCTTGCGCGACAAAGCGCGGGCCATCAAAGATCACACGCACCGGCACCTCGATGAATACCTGGCGCAGCTCGAGCAGTCGGTGCAGGCCCGCGGAGGCCACGTGCACTGGGCCGACGATGGGGCCGCGGCAGTGGAGATCGTCCGCCAGATCATTCGCGAGCGGGGCGTGCAGCGAATTGTCAAATCAAAGTCGATGGTCACAGAAGAGATTCATCTCAACGCCCACCTGCAGGATTCGGGGCTGGAGGTCACCGAGACCGACTTCGGCGAGTTCATCATCCAGCTCGCGGGCGAGCGCCCCTCGCACCTGGTCGGCCCTGCCCTGCACAAGACGGCCGAAGAAATTGCGACCGTGCTCAGCCAGACCTTCGACGTGTCGCTCTCGAAAGACCCGCACGAAATGGCCCAGTTCGCCCGCGGCGTGTTGCGCGAGCGATTCGCCCGCGCCGATATGGGAATCACCGGTGGCAATTTTCTCGTGGCCGAGACCGGCACACTGGTGCTCATTTCCAACGAGGGCAACGCCCGCCTGACGACCACGGCGCCGCGCATTCTCGTCTCGCTGGTGGGGATCGAGAAGCTGATCCCCACGCTCGCCGATCTGCCGATCTTCCTCAAAGTGCTGGCCCGCGCGGCCACCGGGCAAAAGCTGTCGATCTATACTTCGTTGATCACCGGCCCGCGCCGGCCCGGGGAAGTCGACGGGCCTGAGGAATTCCATCTGGTGCTGCTCGACAACGGCCGCTCGCGCATTCTGGGGGGCCCGATGCGCGAAAGCCTGTTCTGCATTCGCTGCGGGGCGTGCCTCAATATCTGCCCGGTCTATCGCAAGATCGGCGGCCACGCCTACGGGGGCACCTATTCAGGGCCGATCGGCGCGGTGATTACGCCGTTGTTCGACGGCCTGAAAGAGAACTACCACCAGCCTCATGCCAGTTCGCTGTGCGGCGCCTGCCAGGCTGCCTGCCCCGTGAAGATTCAGATTCCTGAACTGCTCATTCGCAATCGTGCGGCCCAGCACGACGAGCACCTGGCCCCCCGGGGGGAAGAGCTGATTTACCGCATCTGGAGCCGCCTGATGCGGTCGCCATTGCTCTACCGTCTGATGACGCGGCTCGCATCGCGGGCCCTGCCCTGGTTCGCCCGCGACGGGTGGCTGGGCCGTTTGCCCGGGCCGCTTGCCGGCTGGACAAGCTGCCGCGATTTTCCCGCACCCGCGAAACGCACCTTCCACGAGCGGTGGCGCGAGTTGCAACGCAGTAGCGCCGACAGTTGACGCCCTGCGCCACTGTCACTTGGCCAGCCCGGGCGGCGCCCGCTTGCGGCGATTGAACTCTTCGAGCACCGACGCCATGCGGGGCTGGTTGCTGATCCAGAGCTCCTGCAGCGGGTAACCCTCGCTTTCGACCGGGGGCGGCTCGCCGTCGTTTTCGAGGGCCGCCCGCCAGTAGAGTTGGGCGATCATGGCGTCTTCAACGGTCAGATCGTCGTTCGTCAGGTCGGGGAACTCTTCGAGCGTCTCTTCCAGCTTCGTCATGCCGTCGTAAAGCTTCTCTCGAGCCTTGGTGAAGTCGGCGGCGAGGTACGCCTGCTCGCCGTCGTACAAAAGTTGCCGCGCCTCAGACATCACGCTAGTCGACTCGGCGGCCGCGCGGGTGCGCCAGAAGCGGTAGTTCGAGGTATCCTGGTGGCGCAAGACCCAGTACGACTTGCGCTTGGTTTCGGGGAGGTGTGCGTCGGCCTGCTGCATCTGCGGCCAGTCGTCGGTATAGCTCCATTCGAGCTGCACTGGTTCGCCCGTGGGGTTGTCGAAATCGGCGCGGCCCCAGCCCGTGGTGATGTCGCGAAACGCGTCTTCCCAGGCAATGCGCGTCACTTCGCCGAACTTTCCTTCGCGCTGCAGGGCCGACGCATAGTCGAGCTGTGCGCGCGCGGGGTACCCGCGAAACAGGTAGTCGGCCATGATGTGCTGGCGGATGTGATACGTGTCTTCGACCTGCAGCGACTGCTCAAACCACTCTTTGGCGACGAGGTAGTTGTCTTTCCCTTCAGGGTTGATCCGCGGATCAATGCCATTGGGGTAGTTGATCTTGTCGGGGTCATCGTTCCAGAACCGACGGAACTGCCGCCACTCGTCTGAGCGGCCGATTTTCTTGCCGCTGGTGTCGCCGATGTACCAGTACAGTTCGGGGCTTTTCTGGTTCCGCTCTTTGCCCAACTGATAGAACTTGATCCCTTCTTTCACCCAGTAGTATCTGTCGGGAACCAGGTCCCACTCGGCAGAGACGTTGTACGCCAGGTTCCAGCCTTGAAAGTGCCAGACTTTCAGGAAGTGGGGCTGCAGCAGAATGATCGAATCGACGGTCGAACGCAGCGAGGCCCAGTCTTTGTTTTTCTGCTGTTGCTGCGCGTCCATCCAGAGCATGCTGGTCGCCACGCCGCGAAAGCCCAGAAGCAGCAGGTTCATCGTCGAACTGGCGGGATCGACGTTTCCCAGGTTGTCTTCACCCAGCTCGTATTGTTTGCGCAATTGGGCGAGTTTGCCCCCCGGGCTGCCGCCAGTGCCCCCTTCGCGGGCCGGCTCGGCAGGCAACCCCAGCCAACTGATGGGGATGTACAGGAGCAATGCCCCCAGGCCGTACAGCAGCTTGCGTTGGAAGACCTTGTTCATTTCGCCTCCAGCTCGCGCACCTTCAGGCTGAAATAACCCACGACGATCCACGGCAGGCTGTAGCCGATGGCGACGGCCAGATTGGGCAAAAGCGACTCGCGCCACGGGACGTCAAACGCATTGGCCACGTATTCGGTCGTGTCGAACATTCCAAAATCGGGGAACAGATGCTGCACGGCCCACAGGCCCGAGAGCTCCCAGTTGTCGATCATTTTCGCGATGCGCGTCAGGGGCGATTCGATCAGGTCGATGGTGGGCGCCTGGTGCGTCGGTATGCGAATAAATGAATCCATAATGCCGCGCCCGGGCACTTCGAGGTTCGGGTTATCGCGATATCGCCCCGTGACCAGCTCTTGCAGAAATGAATGGGCCACGCGACCGACAACGAAGATGAAGCCGGCCATAATGGTCGCCACGGGGCCCTTGGCGAAGCAGCCGGCGGCTACCCCCAGCGTGACCACCATGAACATCATCAGCCCGATGCTGGCGATGCTCTTGAAATAACTGGCCTCGAACGTGCGGTCGGGCATGCGCAGAAACAGATCGGGTCGCGCCATTCCCAGAAACTGCGAACCCGACAGGCACGCCACCTCGACGCGCAGCTTGCCGTCCTGCAGCAGGTCGGTCAGTTGGACCGTTTTACCGTTTTCGTCGATCAGCGTCGGGTTCTGTTCGCGGACGTCGTACGAATTGCGTTGAAACTCCTTGACTTCCATCGGCTTAAGGGGCACGCGCAGCCCATTGGTCGCATTGCTCAGCGTGAATTGAGCGAGAACGCCCCGTTCGAGGTTCCCCTTCACGACCCGGAACGACTGAAAACTCGATTCGAGCACCAGATTGCCGTCGCTTCCCAGTCGTGCAGGGGTCACGTTTTCGAATTCCCAGATGGCGCGGGCTTTCGTGTTCCCCTCGATGAAGCTGCGGAACATGTTCTCATCGCCCACATTGATGCCCGCGGCGGTCGCCATACCGGTGTTGTCGAGAAAGACGACGTCACCGTAGATGGGCACGCGGGCCACGAGCTGTTCGCGCATCCGGCTGGGCAATTGTCGCACGATCCAAAAATATCCGACGGCGCCCATCACCCCCAGCACGACGAGCCCGATCAGCGTGTATCCCAGAATGCGCCCCAGTACGATTTCGTGGCGACGGACAGGCTTCGTGACGACCGTATGCAGCGACCGGGCCTTGATGTCTTCCGGCACCCCCCAGCAGGCCAGAAGCAGAACCACCGGCAGAATGAGCCAACTGATTGTGCGGAGCACGAAACTGACATAGTTTTTCACCTGCAGGTCGGCGCGCACTGTGACGTCTGACATGAACCAGCCGGCAAACAGGAACAACAGTGCGAAGACCCCGAAAACAAACAGCGTCTTGCGCCGAAACGCCTCGCGAAACGTCAGCACGGTGAGGGCCCACACCCGGCGGGCCGAGGTGCCGAACAGATCGATCACCCCGTCGCGAATCTGCGCCGCGACGTGCAGGGGGCCGGTGGGCCCGATGGCCGCAAACGACATCACCAGCGACGCGATCAGGGCGATGACGGAAACGATCCCGACGATCAAGAGCCACTGCGTCAGGCCTGAAAGCAGGTCGAACGGCTGGGGATTGAACGACAAACCCATGACTCACTCCACAGGTCAGCGGAATAATCAGATCGATTGAAGAGTTCAGCAGAGAAAGAATATCGCCCACACCGACGCCACGCGGCCCATTACCGCGCGCCGGCCTTAACCGGTTCGGGCGCGGGACTTGAGCCCGAGCCTCCCGGCGGAATGTAGCGTTGGCCGGGGCGGGCGGCGCTTTCGCGCACCGTGCGAATGAAGAGCTCTTCCAGGTTCGAGGTCGGATGATCGACTTCCAGGACCTGCGCATTGTGCCGGGCCAGAACCGTTTCGATCTCTTTGACCACGTTGTCGGGCAGGCGGCTGGTCTTGATCTGCGTGACCCCCTGATCTTTGAGCAGTTCCTGAACCTTCCCCAGCACTTTCAACTCGCCGCCGTCGAGAATCGCGATGCGATCACACACGTCCTGCACGTCGGCGAGCAGGTGGCTGCACATCACGACCGTCTTCCCCTCGTTCTTCAGCTTGACGATCATGTCTTTCATGTCGTGCGAGCCGATCGGGTCGAGTCCGCTGGTCGGTTCGTCGAGCAGAATGAGGTCGGGCTCGTTGATCAAAGCCTGCGCCAGCCCGATCCGGCGGGTCATGCCCTTGGAATACTCCTTCAACTGCCGCCGGCGGGCCTGGGTCAGCCCGACGCGGTCGATCAGCTTCTTCGCCCGCTCACGGCGCAACGCCGAGGGCATGTTGAACAACCGCCCGTAGAAATCGAGCGTCTCTTCGGCGTTCAGAAAACGGTACAGGTACGATTCTTCCGGCAGGTAGCCGATCCGCTCGTTCTTGGTGACGTCGGAAGCCGGCTTGCCCAGAATGGTGACCTCGCCTTCCGTCGGAAACAATAACCCGAGCAGCAGCTTGAGGGTGGTCGTCTTGCCCGAGCCGTTGGGGCCCAGCAGGCCGAAGACTTCGCCTTTGTAAACCTCCAGCGACAACGAATTGAGGGCCCGCACCTTCTTGCGACCCCAGAAGTCGCGATAGATCTTCGTGAGGTTCCGCGTCTGAATCACGACTTCTTGCGACATCGGCAAGTTCCCGAAAGGAGAAAGTAGAACCGGGCATCAAGACGGGCCGAATGGCAACAGCACCCCGATGACGCCTGTTGAACAAACCTGCGTCGCGCGAGATAGTGCGGTCCACGAGGGACTACGCCCCCAAACGCGCGACCGTTGGCCGAAAATCTGCGAACTTCTAAAGCCCGCAACCAGACTGCCCCCGTCCACACGCGAAACACCACTGTAAGTGAGCGTTTCGGGGGATTCAAGGGGCCGAAGACCACAGCCCGCGGCTTCACCCACAGACGGGTCCGATTCTACCGGCCCGAAAGAGCCTGCGGGGAAGAGAGGTAGCGACGAAATGCCCCTCTGGCCGCCGTTAGACGCCGCATTTACATGCCGGCAAGCGGCATTCGGGCCAGGCGGGCGCGACGTTCTGCGCGACGACGGGCGCGACGCCGCTTGTCGCTGGGCTTTTCGTAGAACTCGCGGCGGCGCATCTCTTTCTTGATCCCGCTGTGCTCCACCAGTTTTCGAAATCGACGCACCGCCTCTTGAATCGTTTCCCGTTCACGCAAACGCAGCTTGACCACAAATCCCTCCACTAAAGTGACAAATGAGACCTTGAACCAGCCGGGCGTCCATCCCGGACGGTGATCGCTGCCGGTCAAGCAGCGAGGCCGAGAGACGCCAGACACGGCGATTTGCCCAGTAAACCTAGCATATCAGAAACGACGTTCTCGTCAAACGCCGCGCCCGAAACTGACCCGGTGCATGCAATGGGTTGGGTGCGACCAATATTCCTGGTGAACTTAAATTCTTCGGGCGACACGACTTGACGAGTACGCAAGCTATTGTCCGCTGTCTCTGAGTTTGCCCAGGCCCGCGACCCGCTCGGCAGAGCGACAATCCCAGCGAAGTCCGAAGCGCTTCAAGCGGGAAGTGCTCGTTTTGCGGCGATGCCATTGATTCTTCAGTCGCGCCCGGCCGGAGTCTTGTAACGGTCGCCGGGCCTATGTCATAGTGACCTTCGGCAACTGAAACGGAGGAAAACTCATGGCGGGCAGAGTGCGAATCGCGATCATCGGGGCCGGGGCCGTGGCCGATTACCACCATGTTCCCGGGATCAGGCTCGACCCCCGAGCACAGCTCGTCGCGGCATGCGACCCGAACCTCGAGCTCCTGGCGAAACGGCGTGCCGACTGGCACATCGACCAGACCACTGCCGACTTTCGCGAAATCGCCGACGACCCGAGCGTCGATGCCGTGATTATCTGCACTCCCAACGACACGCACCTGCCGATCGCGCTCGCCTGCCTCACCGGCGGCAAGCACGTCATGTGCGAAAAGCCGCTGGGCCTGACGTTTGCCGAGGCCGCGCAGATGTACCGCGCGGCTCGCGACCGGGGGCTGCGCCACATGACGGCCTTCACGTATCGATTTGCCCCGTCGATGCGGTATTTGCGGCACCTCGTCTACACAGGCGCGCTGGGAACGCCCAGGCACTTTCGCAGCCAGCGGTTTCTCGATCTTCCCGAGACGAGCTGGGGGTGGCGGCAATACAAACAGCGCGCAGGCGCCGGCGACCTGTTCGACATGACGATCCACCGCATCGACTACGCCCAGGACCTGATGGGCCCGATGACCGCAATCACGGGCGCCGTCGCACAGTTCGCACCACGCGATACGACGTCCGGTGGCAAACCCTGCCTTCCCTCAGACGTCGACGACTGGTCGGCGCTGATCTGTCAGTTCGAGCGGGGGGGCGTGGGCGTCTTGGAAGGTACCACGCTCGCAAAGGGCTATCATTTCGATGGCTTCGGCCACGATTGGGCCGAAGTGAACGGTTCTGACGCCAGCGCCGTGTACCAGCTCAAAGCTCCCAATACGCTGCTGCTGGGCAGGCACGGCGAATCGTTGCAGCCGGTCGACGTGCCGGAAAGATTCCTGGTGGCCGCAGGCAGCCCGCGCGACCCGCGTCAGGGTGTCCCCAGCAGCGTGTTCCGTTACGACCTGGTGTGGGAATTCGTCTCGGCGATCGTCGAGGGCCGAGACTGCGTCCCGGGCTTCGACGACGGGGCCCGCGCACAGGCTGTGGCCGACGCGGTGCTCGAATCGTTCGCCAGCCGCCGGTGGGTTGATATCCGCGGCAGCCTGTGACATGGGACGTGCGCGGAGCTCGGAAGAGACTCGCGGCCACCCGAAGGCACCGAGAGACGCAGCCCAGCCGGCTGAACCCCCTTGTCGAACGCTAGGGCGTCATCGACCAGGCGCTCAAGAATCCGGTGCCGGTTCGCGCGCATGGGCCAGGCGCGAGACGAAAAGGCGTGATCTGGCGGAAACTCGAAGCACTCGGGTGCGTGCAATGGGCCGGCGGCTCGCAATCTCGACCCGGCCGAGGCAGCACCCAGATGTTTCGGAACTGGACGGGGCTTTCGTGGTCTTGCAGGCGCAAGGGGCGTTGGTCGGGGCCTTCGGGCGCGCCCAATCCGGTGGAATGGGGCAGCTCGCAATCTTTGTGAATCACGATGCCATTGTGCCGGACCGTGATGCGGGCATTTTGTAACTTGTTTCCTTCCGAGTCGAAGCGGGGCGCGGTGAAGTCGATATCGTAGGTCTGCCACGACAAGGGAGGGAAGCACATGTTGACCACCGGCGCGCGGATGCCGTACAGGCTGCCGCCGTCGCGATCGCCGGCCGGTAGACCGAACGAATCAAGAATCTGCACTTCGTACCGCCCCCGCAGATACACACCGCTGTTTCCGCGCGACTGATCGCGCGCCGGCGGTGCGTAAGGAACGCGGAATTCGACGTGCAACGAGAGGTCGCCGAATGAATCTTTCGTCTCGGCCCCGGCGTTCAACGCCCGGTCGCGCGAAAGGATGGCGTTGGTAAAGCGGTCGGTGTGCGTACCGTCGAACAGCACCACGGCCCCCGGCGGCGGCTGTTGCCTGAGCGTCTGGCCGAGCCGATGGTATTTTTCCAGCCGTCCCAGCAGGGCTCCGAATGCGTCGTGAACGAGGACGACCCCGTTGCGGGCCGTCATGCGCCGTGTGTCAGACGTCAGCCGCAGGCAATCGCCGGCGCGCAGGCCCGAGAGCGACAATTGTCGCTCGGTACCTCCGCCGTTGCCCGGCAGCCCACCGGGAAACTCAACCGCGCTGAAGCGGCCTTCGCCCAGCGCGACGATTTGCAGGCCGGTCCATTGCGGGCATCCTGGTGATTGCGCGATACAACCCGCATACTCACCCTGAAACAGAAAATCTTCGTCGATTTCGGAGGCCGGCGGCTGAAGCGCGTCCCCCGCAAGGGCCGGCGCCGCAACCAACGCCGATGCGATGAATGCCAGTGCGAGCCCGAGCGTTGCCTTGAGGCGTCGAATGAATCGAGGCTTCGGCAGCACGAGGCGCCCGTTCAAAACGGCGCGAGCCGGCGGCCACTGAGGCAGCCGGCTCGCCATGAAGTCATAACAGCCGAGTCAGCGCGTAAAAAAATAGCCCGCTAATAGGCCAGCGGCAGGGGGTGCGGCTGGATCAGAAATGGAAAGACCCGAATCGGTTTGCCGGTCGGGTAATTGGCCTTGTAGACAAGCTGCGCGGCGCGGTCAGCGGCATATTGCAGCTTGGTGAATTCGAGCCCGCAGTAGAACTCGGTGCTGGCTTCGGCGGCGACGTCGGCAAAGACTTCGCCGGCAGAAGCCGCGTGCCGGCGCACGCCGTGCAAACTGTGCTCGCGGACTTTGACGCCTGCCGCGGCCAGCTTGATCAGGCCTTTCAGAAACCGGCCGGTCGTGGAATCGACGCCGGTGGTGCGCAGCAACCGCTCCCACTCTTCGTGGGCTTCCCAGTAATACCCCATATTGAACAGGTCGATCGCCCACAAATAGCTGCGGTTTTCGGCCCAGCATTCGGGATCAAGCGACGCGGGTGGGGGCTGCTTTTTGTTATGGCTGTGCCCGCGCGGATCGCGGATCGGGTGCGGCGAACCGCTGCCCGGAACGTACGTGTAGCGCGGAGGGGGCGTTGAAGGGAGCAGACGGGGGACTTCGACATCAAGCTGCATCATCCGTAGGTTCTCCAATCCTGTTGTTGCGTCGGCAGATCAGCGGGCCGCCGGGCATAGGTGGGGTCGATGCACAGGCGGGAAAAGGGCGTTGGCGGCCGCCCCTTTAGAGTAACCAATTCCTCACGTAAATCGAGAGGGTATTTCACGAAAAACGGCATTTTCCCCCACTCAGCCTGCCTGAGGCGCTACGGTCCCCCCGAATTGCCCGGCAGCCGCCCGCTTGATTCGCGAGACGATCCCCCGGAACCCCTGGCGCCGTGTCATTCCCAGCGTCGATTCCAGGCCCAAAAGCGGCAGAAAATCGTCGGGCAGCCGGGCGATTTCAGGGAGGGTCGCCCCCTTCAGCCCCTGCACCAGAAGCGCCACGAATCCCCGAACGGTCGGCGATTGTTCGGGAACGTCGGCCTCCAGCCGGATCGCCCCCCGATCGACATCCACCCATAAGTAAACCGGGGTTTGGCACTCGAGCACCCGGCACTGGGCAGGCAAGGGCGCCCCCTGCCGGGCCGCCGAAACGGGCGGCAGCTCGTCACCGAATTCGATCAGCATCTGCAATGCGTCTGCAGGATCGGCCCCCTCGAATTCCGCCAGCAGCTCGTTGAGTATCACAATCGGCGCAGTCGTTGCAGGAAACACCACGACGAGACACGCGAGGCCCCAGCGCCATTCTCGCAATGGGCGCCCACAGTCTCAAGACTGTCTTGTGAACGCGAGAAACGCTAATGTTGGTTCGCCGAGCGGAAATCAACAGCGGCGGAGTTCTCCGCCGCGAGTCAAATTACACGACCGGGCAAACACTCCCATCGCCAGCGCGCCGAGCGCGAACAGTGTAAATGATGGCGGCTCCGGGACTGGCGCTGATCCCACAATTCGAATCTCGCTCGGAGCGTCCGTAAACTCGACACTGTTGAAGTCCGCATCGATGAAGCTCGAATTGACCCGGTCGAGGCTGATCGTGAAGACATCACCCGGCTGAGCCGTTGTCGCGATCACATGCAACTTCACCAGCAACGCACCAGTCGATGGCACAACCACGCCCGATCCGCTGATCGTCGCGTCGAATCCGAAATACGTGTCGTTAAAGTAGGTCGTGCCTCCAATGATCCCGGCCGGAGGGAACGCAGCGCTAACGCTGTCGTTGAGCGGGAAGACGTACGCCGCCGATGTCAACTGTAGATCGTCGGGCTCACCTGGTCCCGTGGCAAATTCCAGCCCCGGTCCGCTGATTACGAACGTATCGAAGAATGACGCAAGTGAATCACCATTGTCGTTGCTGATCGTGACATCGAGGTGACCATCGCCGCCTGCCGGCAGCGAGAGGCTGCCTCCCTTGACGAGGAATCCTGCCGTCACCGTCGAAGGCATAGCGAAGCAGAGGCCGACAAAAACCAGACACAAAATGCGCATCATGGGTGTACTCTCATATTGGTGCTGAATGACTGATTCTCAAAAAAATCGTCTTGGTGATTCGGGTGACGATACTCCACGCTCAGTCGAGTTAACATCGACGACGTACATTACGTCAATGAAGTCAGTGACACACCGTCCAGAAGATACTTGTAATTGGCCAGCGAGCGCGCGTACCCGATGTCGAGCGCACTGCGTTTGGAATTCAGCAGTTCGAACCCGGCGCGAAGATAGTCGGGTCCATCGGGCGACTGCAACGCGGCGAGCATTTTATCGAACCCCGTGATCCCGGTACCTGCCACTCCTTTGCCAACGTTGTATGCCAGGTCGATCAGCACGATTCGCGCCTTTTCGGTCAAAGCATTCCACGTCGCCGCGCCGACGTAGCTGATCGCACTGGCGGTCGCATTGTTGTATGCGGTTTCGAACAGATTCAGGGCATCCTGTTCAGTAATCGCGTCCAGTGCGCGTTTTTCCGTTTTGGACGCAACTCCGGCCTGGGATTTGAGTAGGCTAATAACTTGCGAGGTAGAGTATTTGCTTATATCCGTGTATCCGGGCACTTTCGCCGCGACTTTGGCCGCGTAGAAAGCCTTCACCGCGTTGGCCAGATTCGTCGCAATAGTCCCAGAGACCGTGTTGAGATTGATTCCGACCCCAATGGTTGGGATCCCTTTCGTGTCGAGGTACGGATCGAACCTGATCCCCTCCAGATAAGCGGTGTACTGCTTTCCATCGACAGGCAGCGGCTTGCCGAGAAGCGTCGTGAACGGATCGACTCCCGATATCGTGTCTCGCAATATGTTGAAGTATGTCGGATTGGGGTGACTCTGATCGCTTTTAATCTTCATCTGGTACGTTGGACTCTGTGTTCCAACATACTCGAACTTGTGATCCGTCGCGCCGATGTTGACGCCGTTGCTCGACTCGACCTTCGCGACCAGATAATACTTCTTGCCGGCGACCGCACTGGATGACGTGGTGACCGTCACATAGACCTGCAATACTTGGTTCGCCGTCCCGTTGCCGGTGAACTTTTGCTGCTGTCCGTCCGGCTTGGTCGGGTTCGTCGTCAACGCCAGCGGAGAGGCGGCCAGAGGGGGGGTTGCTGGCGTGAGATCGGGCGTCGTGGAAAGGTAGATCGTGACCTTGAGGTCGCCCGTCAGATTCGAGACGGTCACCGGGACAGTCAGTTGCTCTCCCCCCCAGACCTGGTTGACGTTCAGATGTGATACGGCCTCCGGAGGAAATATGGCATTGGTCGGAACAACCTTCGTCTCATCGATGGATATCCCTGACCGCCAAAGCTTCAGTGCACTTCCATCGTAAGCAAAAAAGAACAGCGTGCCGTTGACGTTCGTCAGGCCGGAGGGGGACGAGTCGTTTCCAACGGGGGGGCCGTCGCCGTACCAGCCGGAGGGGTGCGTCCCCG
>JBQTIL010000022.1:0-94472 GCA_052388175.1 Planctomycetaceae bacterium
TTTCGCCCCGTCCTGGCGCGGGCCCTCGAGAAAGACCCTCAACGCCGCACCCCCGGTGCGCTGCAACTGGCCGACGAGTTCCGCCGCGCGTGGCAGGGGCGGCCCGTCGCCACCGAAATTCCCGAAACGCAATTCCTGGGTGCCCCGCGAAGTAAACCTCCGGAGGGAGGTGCCGCCGGCTGGCGCGCGGCAGGCCCGCAAGCGCCTGGCGAGGGCGCCGGTCATGCGCAGCGGCCGCAGCCGCAACCGCGCGGCTGTGGTATTCCACCCGTTGGCGCCACGTCGCCAGGTTCACCTCCCTCGGCGAAAGCCAGCCGGCGGTTCAGCGATGAGCTCCGCACGAACCCCTGGTTATTGCTTTCGGTGATCGTCGTGGCGATGGCGCTGGTGGGTCGCAGTCATTTCGGGAGGCTGCCGGCCGTGGCGGTACCCGTCGCCGGCGCTTATCTCGCTTACTGGTTCGTCACCCGGAATCATCAGAATCTGCCGGGCAACGCCCGCGTGTTGGGGCGCGGGCTCGGCTTCTGCGGTGAGCGGTTCTTTGAACTGGTCGGTGGCTGTCGGCGGGCACCCGCGAATGGGCCGCAGCTCACCCCCTTGACCGTGCCCCCAGGTTGGCGCGGTGGCGCGGCAGTTGACGTGGCGCGGCCGCCCAGCGCCCCACCCGCGGCACCGCGTGTGGTACCCGCCGCGCTGGTTGTTTCGCCGCCCGCCAAACCTGCGCCGGCGGCGCCGCGACCGGTCGTTTTCACTCCGACGACGTTGCGGCCGATCACTCTCCGCCAGCGCCTGACTGATGTCACCGGGGCCATGACCATGGCCGTGTTCTGGGCGCTCCTGGCGACCGGCGGTTTCGCCGCCATCGACAACGTGCGGCCGGTATTCACCAGCGGACTCGACTGGCTGCACGACCCGGGCCGCGCGGCCTTGTTCGCCCTCACGACGATCCTCGGTTCGTGGGCCGTGCTGTTGCCTGCCAAATTCAGCGAAGGCGCGGGCGCCGACAATTCGCGCCGCCGACTGATTCAGACGGTTTTGGGCGCAACGGTCGGGGCCCTCGCCTGGTGGCTAAGCGATGTGCTGCTCGCCCCGGTACCCTACAGCAGTACATTCTCAGGCTTGTTTCGCTCGATCGGACGCTATCCGTTGCTGGAAAACCATCAGGCGTCGCTGACGGGCTTCCTGACGTTCTTCGCGATTCTGTTCGGTCTCAGGCGGTGGTGGTGGCAGGCCGACGCCTTCCGCTCGAAACGATTTCGTATCAGCAGCGTGATATTGAGCGGGCTGGTCGCGTATTTTATTCCCGCGGCGTTCGCGTTTCCCCAGGCATGGGGCGTCTGCGCGGCGACGACCATTTCGGCCGTCGTGCAGCTTTCGGCGCCCTGGGTTCCGGCAATGGAGCGTCAGGCGCAGGTGGAGGGTCGTGTCGCATAACGTAGCGCGGAATTCCAATCTGTGCGGCAAAGACATTCTCGTGCCCAAGCTCCCGCTTGGGCACGCAGGTGACGAGTAAACGTCATGGAACCCCATACTCCCCCACGACCCGAAATCTGGCTGGCCGGCCTCGCGATCGCCGTCGCGCTGCTGCTGGTCGCCGCGGCCGTCATCGTGTCGGTACTGGTCGCGGCGAATCGGTCGGTCGTCTCCTGGCGCTGGGTCAAATCGGCGCTGGGGCTGGCGCTTTGGATCGTGCCGGCGGTCGGCATTGTCGCTGCGATCGCGGCCAACTCGCGCGACCGGTTCTACAATCCACCGGATCGTCCGGAGGTTGTTCCGGTTATCGAAGTGCGACCGGTCGTTGAAGATGATCTCGCAACCGGGGTCCGCCGCGATGCGTTATCGCAAACCACGAAGACACACGCGGCGAGTTTTGAGCGGTTGGTACTCGAAAACAAGCTGCAATCCATTCGGGGCGTAGCACAAAACGATACGCGAGGGCTCCTCTGGTGGTTGGCCGGGTCGGCCGTTGTGGCCGCCATGCTGACTCTGGTTTTCTCGAGCAAGCGGCCGATTTTTCCAGGCCGACCGTGGACAGCCGGGCTGATCCTTTTGTTGTGGGCCGTTGCAGGTGGCTTCGCCGTCGCTTGCTTGGTGGCTCCCATGACGACGCGCGACCTGAGCCGGCCGGCGAGCAACGACGCGCAGGTGTCGCTGGCATCGAATGCCCACTTTGCCAACTCGCTGAATCCCGCTCCGCCGGCCGGGCCCGTAACGGCCCAACGCCTGAAGACGCGCCAGGTGTCGTCCGACGCTCCGCAGTGGGCCGACCAGGGGAAAGGCGCGCCCATTTCCAAGCGAGACGTTCTCAACAGCAAGCTCTATGCGTCTGTCGAAGAAGCCGAAGCCGACGTCACCGCGCAAGCCGTTTTGCGCGTCAGAGACCGCTTTCGCGAGGCGCTCGGCGCCACGGCAGACTGGGTAGTGCCCGTGACGATCGTCGATCAGTTCGGCGTCAAAGACTTTGTCACTGAAACCGTCGACAAAGACTTCGGCGAGCCGATCGGAAAGGCGAAGATGTACCGGGCCCACGTGTGGCTCGACTATTCCGAACGCCTGCGCGACGCCTTGGCTGCAGAATGGCGTGGGCAGCTTGTCGAACAACGGCTGATCGTCCTGACGAGTATTCTGGGCCTTGTCACACTGATGCTCGGGACGGCCGCGGGATACTTTCGGCTCGACGACCTGACCGGGGGGCGCTTCCGTGGCCGACTAAAGCTCGCTGCCGCGACCGTCGTCACCTCCGGCGCTCTCGTCGCCCTGGCGGTCGTGTGATCGTCAAGCGCGATAGCAGGTAGGGTGCGACCAGCGCAGCGCCGTCGCACCGTTGACGATGGCGTCCAGCGCACGAACGCGCCCCTCGTCCCCAAGCTCCCGCTTCGCCGCAGCATTACCTCCCTCATTGCCCCCGTTGAGAACTCGCAATTCGAAGCAGGAGCATCGACGCCTGCGTGCCCTAAGCCGGAGCTGGGCTACGAGGATCTGCTAAAGCTGCAGATTCGGTGACTCGCTCTGGTATGATAGCGCTAGACGTCGGCCCGTGAGAGTTGTCTGAAGTACGTGGCCTTCAACAAAGCCGGGGTTCAACGAAGGTTTTCATGTCCCTCTGGATTTCGTACCGCGACAAAGACGGGCGCATCAAGGTGATGTCGATTACCATCTCGTTGCTCGGCATTATCATGGTTCTCATAACGCTTGCATTGCCCGTCATCCACTGGCTGCGCCTCTGGTGGCAATGACCGCCACAGATTCGGCCGACAGAGACAAATCGGTGGCCAGGGCAACTCTCTTGCTGTAACAACCTACACAACACTACGGGGCGCCGGAAACGGGTGCCCGACGCCCAACCCTCATCGGGTTATCTTATGCTCTTCAACGCCATTCCGCTCAAGACGCTGGCGGTTTTCTGCAAGTCGCTCGCGACGATGCTCCACTCGGGGGTGCCATTGCTCAAGGCGCTCGACACGCTGGCCCGCAAAACGGGTAGTGCGCGCTGCCGGCACAATATCGCCGAAGTCTGCGACGCGGTGAAGCAGGGGGTCGATATCGCAGCCGCCATGCGCGACCGCAACGGGTACTTTCCCGAGCTGACGGTCGACATGGTCGCCGTCGGCGAGCAGACGGGGCAGCTTCCGGAGGTCTTGGACGGGCTGGCTGACCATTATGAAAACAACGTCCGGCTCAAACGTACGTTCATCACGATGATCACCTGGCCCGTCATCCAACTGACCGCGGCCATTCTGATCGTCGCCGGGTTGATTTGGATTCTGGGCATCATCGCTTCAGGGCGAGGGGGAGAACCGATCGACATGCTGGGCTGGGGCCTGACGGGCACATCCGGGGCGGTCAAATGGCTGGCCCTCTCGTTCGGCTCGATCTTCGGTCTCATGGCTTTGTACTACATCATCGCCCGCGTGTTTCGGCAGCAGCGAGTTCTCGACCGGCTGCTGTTATTGGTGCCGGTAGTTGGTGGCTGCCTGCGCTCATTCGCCATCGCGCGGTTTTCATGGGCGTTTGCCATGACGCAACAAACCGGCATGGGTATCGCCCAGTGCCTCGACGCGAGTTTCAAGGCGACGGGCAACGGCGCCTTTGCCGGGGCGTCGCAGCACGTGCAGCAACTGGTGCTGGCCGGCGAAGAACTGAGCGTGGCGCTCGATCAGTCGCGATTGTTTCCCGAAGAGTACCTGCAGATCGTGCAGGTGGCCGAGACGTCGGGGGCCGTCCCCGAGACGCTCGCACGCTTGAGCCCGCAATTCGAAGATCAGGCCCGCCGCAGCCTGAGCCTGCTGGCGACGACGGCCGCGTGGGGCATCTGGCTGGTAGTGGCCGTACTGATCATCTACATCATCTTCAGCATTTTCATGCAGTACGTCGGGGCAATCAACGACGCCGCGAGCGGCACATTCTGAAGCGCACCGCGCCCGGCGGGTCGGGCCGCAGGCGCCTCAGGGAGGCGGGAACCTTAGTACGGCCCAGTACAGTCGCTGGCGATCGCCTTCGAGCCGAACGCGTTCGAGCATGGCGCCGACGTCGGGCCGTACGAAATCGTAGAATTGCCGCCGGCCGTGAATCTGCACCGTGACGCGCTTGTCGAAGTCGATCAGCCCTCCTTCTTCCCTGGGGGCGAGCCACACGCGGTGTTGTTTCGCGCCCGACGAAATCACCACCGAATTGCCCGGGTCGGTGATCTTGCACGACAGACTCATGGGGCGCACCGACCTTCCCTTTTCTCCGGCCCAATTGACGTTCGAGACGGTCGTCGGCAGTCCGTCGAATTCGTACCAGTGAAACCGATTGTCGGTCGGACGCAGCGTTTTCGCTTCGACGACCGCGGGCGCCGACGGCCGGCGCAATCGCGACATCCAGTCGAACAGGCGGTGAATTTCGGAATAGAACGAATCGGGCCCCGCCCCCTCGTATTCGACGTAGATCAGATTGAAATTCTGCTGCATCATCCGCATCAGTTCGCGGCCGTTGCGATCGACCGTGTTCCGGTCGAGTTCACCGTTGACCACGTACAACGGCAGTTGCCGGGCGTTCTCCCAGTAGAACTTGCAGAAGCGGTCGCTCACGCCGCCGATGGAAACCACCCCGGCGAACAGGTCGGGGTGCGAGAACCCCATGTCGAACGCGGCGTCGCCCCCCATGCCGTGCCCCGCCAGAAATACGCGATCAGAATCGACGCTGAATCGTCTCCGCGCATCGCGCAACGATTCGAGCACGACCTGATGGGCCGCGACCGTGTACTCGTACTGCCGCTGATCGGGTTTGTCGGCGTACTCGGGGGCGATCACGATGTAGCCGTTTCGCTGTGATTGCTCCTTCCAGAACGTGACTGCCTGCTCGGGGCCGCGCCCTCCGTGCAGAGCGACAACAAGCGGATACCGGCTGTCGGGGTGGTATTCGTGCGGCAAGAGCACCTGGTACGCCACGGACGCGAGGTCGGCCGACTCGCGCACGGCGACGCGCAGCGGCTTCCCGGGCTCGATTCCTTCCGCAGCCAGCGCCGGCGGCAGCCAGGGGAGCAGTTGGGCGACCTGGGTGGCACCCACCCCTTCGCGGCTGCCCAACTGGTTAAGCAGCTCCTGCCGCGCCGCCACCCCGTCTTCCGGTGTGCGCAGATAGTCGAGCACGATACTTCGCGCCTGCCACAGTTGCAGCGCGAGATCGAGCTCGGTGACGGCATGCGCGCTGCCCACCATCCACCCCGAGATCGCCAGCGCGAGTTTTTCGGCAGGCTGGAGCTTCGGGTCGGGCGCCAGTTTCAGAAACGAGTCGAGCCGTTCGAGGTTTGCATACGAAAGTCGATCTGAGATCTCGGTTCGAATCGGCCCCACGGCTTTTTGCCGCTCTTCCGGCGTGAGTTGCGCCTGCAATTCGGCCATCAGTGAGACCGCCTGTTCGGACTGCTCGCGGGCCCGCTCATAGTGCTTAGTCAGCTCGCGCAGATCGCGCAACACCACGGGCGATGCCGTTTCGAGCGGAAAGGCCTCTCCGGCCTCAATCCTCTTGCACGAGTCGTACACGAAATGGTGCTGCCCGGCGTCGCGACGCAGCTTCAACTCGCTAAGCAGCTCCTGCGCCCGCGACTGCACAAGCTCGTGATCGGCGTCTGCCACCGCCTTGGCAAACTGCGGAAAGTCCTGTCGGATCGACGCCAGCTCGCGGCGCGCAAGGTCGAAGCGACTCGCGCGAATGTAGAAGCGCGCGACCTTGAGCCGCTGGTCGGCGCTCGTGCTGTCGACCAATTGCCGAATGATCGACTCGAGCACGTCGTCGGTCACCGACGTGGTCGCCAGGGCGGTTTCCCACAACGAATTGAGCGCGACGATTTTCAGGTAGTCGGGCGTGATCTCGGCGATCTGCTGGTAAACCGGCCCTTCGCGGAACATCACCGTCCGGCGGCCGAACTCGTCGAATGATTTGGGTTTTTCGAGATACTCGTGAATCTCGGCGATCTCCCGGCTGGCCCCGGCCTGCTTCCGCACCGGCAGCCGGAAGACTTCGTACGGCGAGATGTCGAGGTCGCGATTGGTCGATTCGCACTGCCGGCGCGGAACGAACACCCGCTTCAGCGGAGTGGCCAGCATCACAACCGGGCGGTCGCGAATCGCATCCTTCTCGGCCCGGTCGGGGGGCCGTTTTTCGAGCGTTTCGAGCTCGATAGGGCGACCTCTGACTCGAACCGTCACGCCGTTCTTCAAAATGACTTCCCCCGCCCCGGCGACGTGGGCAGCCGAGAGCAGGGCGATGGCGGTGACCAGCAAGGGGGCCCGCATTCCTGCCGAAAAACTCATCCCTCGCGGCATCCGATCGTCTCCGTCGTCGGCTTCCGACCTGATTACTCGTTTGGCGAAAGACCCGAGCGCTTGACACTACCTGCTGTTATCGGGCCAATGCGGCCCGTCCGACTTGCAAAAATCCCGGTCGATCGCAACGACGAATATCGAGTGCTCTTGATATGATGCGGCCCGCACAGCGCCGAATCAATGCCGGGTCGCGTTCCGCCTGGTCTTTCTGCAAAGAAGCGCCGGGCCATTCGATATTTTCTCATGTTGCAGGCGTACACTCCCGGATTGAAAGCCAGCCTGCGCGTGCGGCATTCCTGCCGTCGGGTTCTGCCATTGCCGGGAGAACTGCTGGTTCAGCCGGGTGACAAAGTCGCGGCGACCGACGTGATCGCCCGCAGCGTTTTGCCGGGCTCGGTGACCCCTCTCAATATCGCGCGCGCCCTGTCGGTCCCTCCCGGCGAACTGCGCCGCTGCCTGGTGAAACCGCTGGGTGACGCCGTGCGGGCGGGCGATCTGCTGGCCGTTTCTCCGGGCATCTTCGGCTGGTTCCGCACCGAGTGCCGGGCGACCCAGCCGGGGACACTGGAATCGGTCTCGGATATCACGGGGCAGGCCATATTGCGGGGCCCGCCGCAGGCGATCGAATTGTGCGCGTACCTGGCGGGTGCCGTCGTCGAAATCATTCCCCAGCAGGGCGCGGTCATCGCCGGAGACGTGACAATCGTGCAGGGAATTTTTGGCGTTGGGGGCGAGGCCTACGGGCCGGTGCGGCTGGCCTGCCAAAGCCCGTGCGACGATCTGCTGCCTGAACGAATCACGCCCGACCTTTCCGGCGCCATCGTGGTCGGTGGGGCCCGAGTCACGGCGCCCGCCCTGGCGCAGGCCGTCAAGCTCGGAGTCGCCGCAATTGTGACGGGCGGCATCGACGACGCCGACCTCCGCGACTTTCTCGGCTACGACCTGGGCGTGGCGACGACCGGTTCTGAGCAGGCCGGGTTGACTTTGATTCTCACCGAAGGTTTCGGCGACATCGCGATGGCCGAGCATACGTTCAGGCTGCTGGCGGCCCGCGCCGGCTGCTTCGCCGCCGTCAACGGCGCGACGCAGATTCGCGCTGGCGTCCAGCGCCCGGAGTTGATCGTTCCGTGGACGAACGAAAACGAAGTCTGTGACAAAGAGAATTCCTTTCCCGCCGACAACGCCGGCCAGTCGGTTAGCGGTTCGTTGCGGGCAGGGGCCGCCGTGCGCCTTATCCGCGACCCGTATTTTGGTATCATCGGCCGCGTGCTGGCGCTCCCTTCCGAACCGGCAGCGCTCGATTCGGGGTCTAAAGCGCGGGTGGTGGAGGTGCAGACTGAATCCGGCGAACGCCTCGTGGTCCCGCGGGCCAATGTCGAACTGCTCGAAGAGTGACGCTCAGGCCGTCGCGCCGCACGGGTCTGAGGTCAGGCTCGCAACGTTTCGGCGGATGGCATTTGCCGGATTCTTCTTCGCGGCGCTGGGAATGTTGCCTCTGGCCGCGAGCGCCGCTCCTGCCCCGGTCGCCAGCCTCGTCGCCGTTGACCATCCCAACGACGTGGGGCAGGCGATCGACCTGCGCTGGGCCCTCTCACCCGACGACAATTCACAGCGAACGCCGCGCGCCATCCGCGGATACGAGATCGCGCGCCTGGCGGCCGACGGTAACGCCCGCGACGTTGTGGGCACGGTGCCCTATGGAGTCGACCGCTTCACCGATCAGCAATGCACGCGGGGCACGCTCTACCTGTACGAGATCGTGGCACTGGGGACTGACGACACCCGGTCGGCGCCGGTTCGCCTGACGCACCCCGTGCGGCCGCTCAGGCAATGGTTCGACCGCAGCCGGGGCGGGTTTGCCGTGCTCGTCGCGCTGGTCAGCGGCGCCGTGCTCGGTTTCACCATTCAGGCGCGTCGCGGAAGGCGGTTGCACATTCGCGAGATCGCGGGATTGCGGGCGATCGAAGAGGCCGTGGGACGGGCGACCGAGATGGGGCGGCCCTGTCTCTTCGTTGCCGGAAGCCAGGACCTGAACGAAATCGCGACCGTGGCGGGAATCAATATCCTCTCGCACGTGGCGCGCACGGTCGCTGAGTACGAGGCGACGTTGATCGTTCCCACCTCGCGTTCGCTCGTGATGACGGCCGCACGCGAAACAACGCGGGCGGCGGCCCTCGCGGCCGGACGCCCTGAGGCCTTCGACGACAACAGCGTGTATTACGTCAGCGACGAACAGTTTGCGTTTGCGGCCCACGTTTCAGGTTTGATGGTGCGCGAACGGCCCGCCGCCTGCTTCTACGCCGGCACGTTCTACGCCGAGTCGCTGATTCTCGCCGAAATGGGCAGCACGGTCGGGGCCCTGCAGATCGCGGGCACTGCCGAAGCCTCGCAACTGCCGTTTCTGGTCGCGGCCTGCGACTACACCCTGATCGGGGAAGAGCTGTTTGCCGCATCGTCGTATCTTTCGGGCGAGCCCGACCAGTTGGGGAGCTTGAAGGGGCAGGACGCCGGCAAGCTGCTCGCCGGCGCCCTGCTGCTGGTGGGCTGCCTGGCGGCGACGTGGGTGGCCTTGTGGCCCGGTTCGATGGCGGCGGGCAACGTGCTGGCCTTCATTCGCAACGTGCTCTTGAAGCCGGGAGGGGGCGGATGAAAAACGCGATACCGTGGCTGATCGCGTCGGGCACGGGGTTTCTGATCGTCGTCGCTTACTTCATTCCTGCCGCGCAGGATTGGCAGGGAAAAGTTCTCGAATGGTTCGAGATTCTGGCCGCCTTCGCGTTCGTGCTGGGGGGCGCGAACCTGTTCACACAGCACCTTCAAAAAATCACCGCACGCCGCGCCGGCTGGGGCTACTCGGCCGTCACGGTCATCGCGTTTGTGGTCACGCTGGCAGCAGGCGTGTTGAAACTGGGCGCTCCGCCGCCGCCGCGACATCCTGACAACGCCTGGGCCGCCACGTACAACGCCGAGGGAAGCGTTCTGTGGTGGATCTTCGAGTACCTGTTCACCCCGCTGAACGCCACGGTATTTGCGCTGCTCGCGTTCTATATTGCATCGGCCGCCTTCCGGGCATTTCGCGTCAAACACGTCGAAGCGGCAATTCTGCTGGTCACGGCGCTCGTCGTACTGCTCGGGCGCACCTATGCCGGCGCCTGGTTGACGGCGGGCGTCCCCGAAGAGTACTCGGCGCTGACGTTTCCCGGCCTCACGGCGCTCATTCTGGCGGTGGGAAATCTGGCGGGGCAACGGGCCATCATGATCGGCATCGCCCTGGGAGTCGCCGCGACGTCGTTAAAGGTATTGCTGGGGATCGACCGTTCGTACCTGGGGTCAGATGGTGAGTAACAGCCCGTTTGAGAACTCCCCTCTCCCTGCGGGAGAGGGTCAGGGTGAGGGCCGGTCGCAGTATTCTCCTGCAAATCGCCCCCACCCCGACCCTCACCCGGTGGGGGAGGGAGCGTCGCTTACCATTTTTCAACGCCTTGGTGGCTTTCTGCTGGGCGCCCTGCGTCACCTCGATCGCCGCTGGATTTTTCTGGCGATGCTTCTGGCGGTCGCCCTGCCGATTCTCGCGCAGGCGACCTTTCCCGAACAGCCGACGTACTTTGTGCAGCGCGTGTTTGACAAGGTCGAAGGCCTGCCTGACGGCTCGACCGTGCTGATCGCGTTCGACTACGACCCCGCGACCGAGGGAGAACTCGGGCCCATGGCCGTGGCGTTTGTCAGGCATTGCTGCCTGAAACGTCACAAAATGCTGTTGCTGACGCTTTTCGAGACCGGAGTGCCGGTGCTCGAACAGACGGTCCGGCAGGTCATCGAATCGGAATTTGCAGGCGCGGGGCTCACGTACGGCGAAGATTACATCAATCTCGGTTTCAGCCCCGGGCGCGAAGCGGTGATTGCAACCAGCGTGCTGAACCTGAGGCAGTCGATCTCCTCTGATCACGAGGGAACGAGCCTTGATGATTTTCCGCTGACGCGAAATATCACCAATCTGCAGGACGTTGATCTGATCCTCGATTTGAGCGCGGGGTACCCGGGGTTCAAAGAATGGGTGCAATACGCCGCGAGCCCCTACCAGATCGCGATGGCTGCGGGAACTACGGCCGTCGGTGCCCCCCAGGCTTACCCCTATCTGCCCGATCAGATGCTGGGCCTGCTGGCGGCCATCAAAGGGGCGGCCGAATACGAAGCGGCGCTCGCCGGAAAGTACCCGCAGTTTCGCGACCCCCAGGGCGCCCCAGACCCCCGCCTGAATGAGGGAATTCGCCGGATGGCGCCGCAATTCTGGGGGCACCTGCTGGTCATCTTTCTGATCGTGCTGGGCAACGCCATTTACCTGGCCGAACGATGGATGGGGGCCGCATGAACGCTCGCACTATAGGGTGGACGATTGTTATGGCGATCGCCGGGGCCTTTCTGGTGTACCGAGCCGCGTTCACCGAGCATGGCATGGGGCGCATCTACGTCAAACCGGTCGTCACCGCCCCGCAGGGCGACCGGCCCGTTACAACGCGGTGGGTCGAGGCCCGGCCGCTCGACGCACAGGCGGTGGTCAGCCTGCCGCGGTCGATCGGCCTCTGGCTGGCTGCGCTTTCGACGCTCGCCATTCTCTCCTTCCTTTACCGCGACAACGTGATTTACAAGTTTGCTGAGGCGGTGTTCGTGGGCGTCAGCGCCGGGTGGGCGATGGTGGTCGGCTTCTGGGACGGCATCGTCGACAAGCTGCTGGCCCGTCTGGCGCCCGACCTGATGCGCGAGTGGGCGTTACCCGAGCTTTCTGAGAAGGCTCATCCGGGCCCTGATTGGCTGTACCTGGTGCCTCTCGCGCTCGGCGTAATGCTTCTCTGGCGGCTGGTGCCACGCGGCGCCTGGGTCGCCCGCTGGCCATTGGCTTTGATTGTAGGTTCGTTTGCCGGGTTGAAGCTGGTCAATTTTCTCGACGCCGATTTTGTCAACCAGATTCGCAATACGATCATTCCCTTCGTGGTCGTGACAGACGGGGGCGTCAAGTTCTGGGCTTCGCTGCGAAACGTCGGGGTGGTTGCGGGAGTGCTGTCCTGTTTGACCTATTTCTTCTTTTCCGTTGAGCATCGAGGGGTCGTCGGGAGCGTGGCTCGCGTGGGAATCTGGTTCTTGATGGTCACCTTCGGCGCCTCCTTCGCGTTTACGGTGATGGGGCGGATCGCGCTACTGGCGGCCCGGATTGAGTTTCTGTTCGACGACTGGCTGTGGGTGATCGACCCGACAGGCCGCCGGCCGTCGGGGTGGTAGCGACTGTGCGGGTTGCAGGGGCTGTGTTGGTTGCGAAAGCTGGGGTGCCCCGCTAGACTGCACCCGACTTGACTGGTCACTTGTGCGCGGGCGCATTGAGAAAGTCTTGCCCGACCGCGGTGACCGGCGTAACCCGTGCGAAAAGACCGCCGCGGCAGCGACCGACGGGCGCGGGGTGGATTGCCGACAGCAGCGATTTTTCCCAGGTCGATAATTCCACAGGATCGGGGATGAATCGGTTGTAGCTCATGTGCCGCCTGCGACCGGTTACAAGCGTTGCAGCGAAATTACGTTGCCGCGGGCGCCAGGTCAGGGCGACAGCCAACGGATAACCCAACAACGGAGTATCGACAATGAGTGCCGATCGGAGAGTGGCGTGTGCGGGGGCCTATCGGACGTCTCGGAACGTCTGGGGAGCGGTCTTGCTGGGTGTCGCGGTTTGCGGCGCCTACGCGACGTATGCCGCCGACCAGGCCGCGCAGGCGACGGGCCTGCGGGGCGTGCTGCCGGCGGAAGTGCCTGTCGACCTGACGGCCACAATCGGCACGCTTCCCGAGAACTGGAGCGCCTGGGGCGAAGCGCTGTCGGCCGAGCTGGCGACGCTGTACGAGCAGACGGACGCCGATGTCGCCGCGCAGCGCGCTGCGATCGCCGCGCTACAGGGCCGTTTGAAGACCATCGAGAAGTCGCTCGGTGACTCGCGCTACAAATCGCTCAGCAGCACGCTGGTTTCGCTGCACGGCGCCTTGCGCCGCCGCGTCGACCTGGCGCAGGCAGCGCTCGAGACGCTCGAAGCCGGCCCGGGCATTCGTGAAGCGCGAATCGACGGGGCGCGCAAAGAGGTGGCCCGCGCCACCGCGGCGCTCGATCGGCACTTCGCTTCGATCAAAGGGGGCGCAAGCTGGGACAAATACCTGCAGCTCGACGAAGTGCGGAGCCAGTTGGGCGATGAGGCCAGATCGGTCGTGACGCTGGCGGGCGTGCAGAGCAAGCTGAAAGGCCGCACGCAGCTCGCCGACGCACGCGTTCGCAGTTTCATGGATGATTCCCGGATCGTGGCTTACGAGCGGTCTGTCGACGACTATCTGGCGGCCCTGGGCGCCGCGGCCCCTGCCGCCAACAGCCCTGAATTGCGGAAGAGCCTGGGTGAATTGCTGTCGGCCGTCGAAGATTACGAGGCCGGGGCGACTGCCGCGACCGCGGGCGCCGTGCGTTCGGCGTTCGAGTCGGTGCGCGGCCGGGCGCCCGATGGAGGCGATGCGATTTCCGATGCGCTCCGTAAGCACTATCTCAACTACAACCTGAAGGTCGTCGCCACCGAAGGGCTGCTCAACAAGATCGTCGGGCAAAGGCGGCAGGAAAGCGGCCGGGTCATCGACTGCATTCTGGGCGCCAACGTCTCGGGCTGGCAAACCACCGTCACCGATGCGGGCATCGACCTGAGGCCCAGCGCGGGCGTCGCCCAGTTCGACATCACCGCCAGCGGGCACGTTGCGTCGAACACCGTCGGAGTGACCGACCAGGCCCAGATCTATACCCACGGCAATCACTACTTCCGCGCCGAGAAGCGGGTATTGTTCAACGGCCAGAATTTCTGGACCCAGGCGGCCCGCATCGGCGTCAACGCCAACAATACGACCGTGGGCGCCGACACCAACATCAACTTTCCGATTCTGAAGGGCATTGCCCGCAACATCGCCATGAACGAGGCCGAGAACAAGCGGCCCGAATCGGAAGCGATCGCCCGCAGCCGCGTGCAAGACAATGTGCTGCCCAAGTTCAACTCGGAAGTCGACAAGGAATTCGGGCTCAACGGCTCGTTCAATCAAGAGTTGGCCGAACGCCGCGCGGCCCTCGACGACGAACGGCTTGCTCCCGACGCGGAAGTCTGGAGCTCGACCGACACCGAATTGAAATTGTCGTCGCGCGTGATGGGCTCAGGCGACCTGGGTGGCAGTGAACCCAATCCGATGCTGGTTTGGAGTCGCGGTGCGACTATCCTGGCGCACGAAAGCCTGATGAACAACGCCGCCGACCGGTTTGACATCAAGGGGCAGGCGCTCAGCGACGACGACTTGAAGGCCCGCCTGGAAACGAACCTGACGAAACTGCTCGGTCGCGAGGTCAAGTTCAAAGACGACGACCAGCAAGACGCTGAAACCAAGGCCCAGTTGCTGGTATTTGACGCGCACGATCCGCTGCGGTTCAAGGTCGTCGATGGCGAGCTGCGAGTGACGTTGCGCGTGGGGGTGCGGCAGCCGGGCAAGGATGATATTCCGACCCAGGTCGTCACGGTGCCCGTGCGGTTTTCGGTCGATGACAAGAATGTCGTTGTCGATCGTGGAAACGTGCAGGTGTCGGCGATGGAACGGGCGCCGAGCGCAGCCGAACAACTCGCCCGGGCCGGCGTGATTCGCAAGAAGATCGAAGCCGCCTTCCCGCGCCGCGAGCTGGATCGCGTGGCGACGCTTGAACGCGACAATCGCAAGGCGAGCGTCTATGTCACGCGCATCAAGGCGCTCGACGGCTGGCTGAGCGTCACGTTTGAGTAGCACTTGCAACCCACTGGCCCGATCGGGCGCCGGACACAGCAGCGCACGATCGGGCCGTTGATTGCCGTGGGGAATCGTCCTCAGTGGCGCAACAAGATTCCCGACTCTCTCCACTCTCTCTAGATTCGCGCTCCGTGGGTCACAGCCTTCGACGAGCTGCGACTTAGGTCTGTTGAAAAACGGGATGTAAAACTCCCTCCCGTTGGGGGAGGGTCGGGGTGGGGGCCGAATTGGCCGGTGAATGCTGCGATCGGCCCTCACCCTGACCCTCTCCCAGAGGGCCCAGAGGGAGAGGGAAGTTTTTTCAACAGGCCGTCGGGGGGTCAGTCAATCGCGGTGTCTGTTAGCTGGTTGCGAAGCGAGAGCCCGCCCGCGCCTTCCGGGTGCGTCGAAAGAGAGTTCGCCGGCTGGAATGGGCAATCAGGCGCCGGGTGGCAGGTCGATAAATCCTGATACACCTCAGCACCCATTCGATCGGTCACTTCGCGGCACGCGCCCATGACGGCCAGCGCCTCGCCATTTCAATCTCTGCGAACGAACGTGGTCCAGCCGCGTCCGGCCGCGGCGCAAGCACCGCCTTTTGACTTGCTGGCCCTTGCCGGTCGGGGCACATTCGCCGAAGTGTGGCTCGCGCAGGAGCGCAATTCGGGCTGCCTTGTGGCGCTCAAACTGCCCCGCGACGATGCGCCCAACGTGCAGCTCGCGAAAACGTTGATCGAAAACGAGGGCGAGGTGACGGGAAAAGTCGACAGCGAGCACGTCGTGCGGCTGATCGAAGCCCCCAGCCGGGGCCGGAACCCGCATCTCGTGCTGGAATGGCTTTCTGGAGAAACGCTCGAAGCGCGGCTGCGTCGGCAGACGCCCCTGCCGATCGGCGAGACGCTGTGGATCGCGCGGCAGACAGCGCAGGGCCTGGCCGACCTGTTGGCGGCCGGCTACTCGCACGGCGACCTGAAGCCCGCGAACGTCTTCGTCTGCCGCAACGGGCTGGTGAAGCTGATCGACCTGGGCTTTGCCCGGCCCGACAAGAGGCCGGTGCCTGATGCGCTCTTCGCAGAACGCGTGGTGCTGGGAACTCCTGAGTATCTGGCCCCGGAATCATTTGCGCCCGGCGACCGGCCGGGCGTGGCCCGCGACCTGTATGCCTTGGGCGTTACGCTTTACCGCATGCTGACCGGCGTCGCCCCGTTCCAGGGAGAAACGGCTGCCGAGATCGCGCGGCTGCAGCAGCAATTGCACCCTCCCCGCGTCCGATCGGTTGCGCCCTTCGTGAGCGCCGAGGTTGAAGACCTGGTCCACCGGCTGTTATCGAAGCAGCCTTTGCGGCGCGGCGAGAACCTGAGCCGGCTCGTCAGCGAGCTGGTCGGCCTCGAACTGTCGTCGCTGAGCGGGCCGGGCGACTGACATTGGCCGCGCAGCATGCCGCCCGCCGGAGTAGATTCTTTGGCCGTGTGCGGCTAGGGTAGCATCGCGCGGCGGCCCGTCGCGCCGTGTTCCGCGCCAGCTACTTCCTATGCACACACTTCTGTTGAGAGGCATCGCAGATGAAGACCCAACCGAAATCCTGCCTGGCTGTCACGTTCGTCATCACGGGTGCGCTTCTGTCGTCTGCGGTCGCTCTGGCGGCCGACCCGAAGCCGCTTCCGACGTTGGGCAAGATCGAGCGTCTCGATCCGAAATTCGACACCCTGGTTCCCAAAGACGCGAAGATCGAGATTCTGGCCTCGGGGTTCACCTGGTCAGAGGGGCCGGTCTGGGTCAAAGACGGGGGCTATCTGCTCTTCTCCGACATCCCCCGCAATTCGGTGTTTCGCTGGAAGGCGGGGGAAGGGATCAGCCTGTTTTTGCACCCCTCGGGCTACACGGGCAAAGCCTTCTACGGGCTGGAACCAGGATGCAACGGTCTCTTGATCGATCCGCAGGGCCGGCTGGTCTCGATGGAGCACGGCGACCGCCGCGTTTCGGTCGTGACCAAAGCCGGCGGCAAGCGGACGCTGGTTGACAACTACATGGGCAAGCGGCTGAACAGCCCCAATGACGGTGCATTTAAGTCGAACGGCGATCTGTACTTCACCGACCCCCCGTACGGACTCCCGCAAAACGTCAACGACCCGCGCAAGGAGCTCGACTTTCAAGGCGTGTATCGCTTGTCGAAAGACGGTCAGCTCACGCTGTTGACCAAAGAGATCAAATTCCCCAACGGCATCGCCTTCTCGCCCGATGAAAAGCATCTCTACGTGGCCCAGTCTGACCCGGCCAAGGCGGTGTGGTACAAATTCGACGTGCAGGCCGATGGTACGCTGGCCAACATGCAGCAATTTCACGACGTCACGGCGACGGTCGGCAAAGCCAAGGGGCTGCCCGACGGCCTGAAGGTCGATCAGCAGGGAAACCTGTTCGCGACGGCCCCCGGGGGGGTGCTTGTGTTGTCGCCCGATGGAAAGCACCTGGGAACGCTGGCGACGGGCGAAGCGACGGCCAACTGCGGCTGGGGCGAAGACGGGTCGACCCTGTTCATCACGGCCGATATGCACCTGTGCCGCATTCGCCTGTCGACGAAAGGCGCAGGGTGGTAATCGACTTGCGCGATCCTCCCGAACCCGGCCCCGCCCACGTATAATGCAGCGAGTGAAACGCGACGCTGATGGTCTTCGGGCGCTATGCCAGACACGCTACGCGGACAATTTCTGATCGCAGGCCGCACGCTGCGCGACCCGAACTTCTACCAGACGGTGGTGCTGGTCGTTGAACACAACGACGGGGGGGCGATGGGTGTCGTCATCAATCGCCCTTCGGGGGTGACAGTGGCCCAGTCGCTGCAGAAGCATTTCGACCTGGTCGAGACGGGCGAGATGGTGTACCTGGGCGGGCCGGTCGAGCGGAACGCGCTGTTCGTGCTGCACAACGCCGCCGAGCTCGATACGGCCGAATCGCCGGTGATTGAAGGTCTGTTTGTCGGGGGGAGCGCCGAAGCGTTCGAAGAGGTGGTCAAACGGGCCGCCGATTCCGACCCTGACCTGAGGTTTCGCGTCTACTTCGGCTGCGCCGGCTGGGGCCCCGGGCAGCTCGAAGGAGAGCTCACCCGCAACGATTGGCACGTCTCGCCCGCGTCGCTGGATCCCATTTTCAGCCCCGACCCCTACTCGGTCTGGGAATCAGCCGTCGGCGAATTCCGCCGCACGAACTCGCTGGTTCCAGGCACCGACATGCGCCCCGAATTGAACTGACCGTATCATAAGAAACGACCTGCCCGATGGTTGTGGGCAGGTCGTTTCGTTGTCGATCGAGAGAGAGAACGGGCTAGGCCGTCAGGTGCTCTTCTTGTGAGCCGTGTGGCAGGCGCCGCAATTTGAGGCCTTTTTTAGTTCATCGGCGGCTCCCGTTTTTCCGCCCTGAGCGTCTTTGGCCGCTTTCACCAGGGCATCGCACAACTTCTTCCAGTTATCGGTATCACCTTTGGGCGGCTTGTTCTTACCGAGCTCAACATAGAGCTCCACAAGTTTTTTCTTCTCGTCGTCGCTGGCCTTTCCCTCGACGACCTTGTCTTTCAGAGCACCCCGCTTGTGTTCCTTCATGACATCTTGAATCGTGTACTTGGGCTTGTCGTCGGCCGCGCGAACAACAACGACTGTGACCCCGACAAAGGCCGCTGCCAGCATGACCAACGAAACGATGCGACGCATGGGCGAACCTCCATTCATGACCCTGGTGAGCACGGGGCCGTCGGGCGACGGCTCCCCGCCTCGTTCGGCAGGCCCCCGAACCACGGCGACCATCGCCGAACAGGCAGCCGAGCGACGGTGTTGTAGCAGGCCGTTTTTGTTAGAACAAGCGCGATTGATTCTACATGCCAACCGCCTGGAACGACCTCAACCGCCAGATCGTCAACTGCCGCCGCTGCTTGCGGTTGCGCGATTATTGCCGCCGCGTCGCCCGCGAAAAACGGCGGGCGTTTCAGGGCCAGACATACTGGGGGCGGCCTTTGCCCAATTTCGGCGACAGCCGCGCCCGATTGTTGATTGTGGGGCTGGCGCCGGCCGCCCACGGCGGGAATCGCACGGGCCGCATGTTCACCGGAGACCGCAGCGGCGAGTGGTTGTATCGGGCGCTCTTCAAGGCGGGTTTTGCCAGCCAACCCGAGTCGCTCGCGCGACGCGACGGGCTGCGATTGTTCGACTGCGCGATCACCGCGGCGTGCCATTGCGCGCCGCCTGCCAATAAGCCCACGACAGCCGAGCTGGCAGCCTGCCAGGAATGGTTCGCCGCGACCCTCGACGTGCTGCCGGTGCGTGTGCTGGTGGCGCTGGGGCAGATCGCCTGGAGGACACTTTTGGTCGAAACCCGCCGGCGGCGCTGGTGGTCGGGCGCCGTTCCCCGATTCGGCCACCTGGCCGAAGTGGCGCTGGCGGATGGCCGCACGCTCATCGGCAGCTATCACCCCAGCCAGCAGAACACGTTCACGGGCCGGCTGACTGAACCGATGCTCGACAAGGTGTTCGCCCGGGCCCGCCAGCGGTTAGAATCGGGTTGACGATCACTCGCCCGCAGCCGCGGCAGGTCGAGAATGCCGTCTGGTGGGACGACCGCGGCAGCCACCGAAGCGTAAACTGCCATGCCCGACAAGACGCCTGCCCTGCCCGACCGCGGGTCGTTTTCACTAAGCGACCTGCAGGAACTGATTCGCACGATGTACTCGTCGAAAGACGAAGCGCGAGGGGTCGACGGCACGTTCATGTGGCTGATGGAAGAAGTGGGCGAGCTGGCGGCCGCTTTGCGCGAGGGGTCGCCCGCAGAACTCGCCCGCGAGTTCGCCGACGTGCTGGCCTGGCTGGCGACGATCGCCAATGTCGCCGGGGTCGACCTGGAGCAGGCGGTGCTCGACAAATACGGTCGGGGCTGCCCGGGGTGCGGTCAGTTGGTATGCCGGTGCGACCTGACTGAAAAGCCTTAAAACACGCGCCCGGGTTCGGGTTGCGGCCGATTGTTTCGCCGGGCCTCGTCGGATACAACAGCGTGATCTCCTCACACGTTAATCAGCCCCTGTTGACGTTTTCAGTGGTCCCTTGAGCGATCTGGTTAGGGCTGCCGCCGCGGCAGCGACTTTCATCCGGAGGTTCTCGCGCTGGACTCCGGTGCTGGCGGGCCTGTTGACCGTGGGGTTGGTGCGCCTGGCGCAGGCCGACGCGAGACCTGAACCGGCTGGCGAAATTTCAATCGAACGGGTCGAGGTCGGCTTTCGCGGGGCCTACAAGGTCGGTGAATGGGCCCGCCTGCGCGTCTGGGTGCAATCGGCGAGGGCCCAAGAAATTCGGCTCGTTGTCGACTGCACCGATGCCGACGACGACCGCACGATTCTGCCGAGCCGGCTCTTCACCGTCGTATCGGGCGCGGGTCAACTCCTCGAGACCTGCTTTCGCACGGGGCGCCTGGAAGGCGAGTTGTCGATCCAACTGGCAGCGGCCAATGGCGACACGTTGTTCACTCATCGGCTGCAGACGTCGCGGTCGCCAGAGGCCCCGTGGCGCCCGGCCCTTCGCGAAGACGAGGGGTTGTGGGCAACACTCGGGCCATTGCCCGACCTGGCGAGGGGAAGCATCGCAGAAGCCCCCCCAGCGGCGGCGGAACGCGTGCCGGCCGCGGGTGACCCGCACGTCGTGCGCCTGGAATCTCTCGACGAATTGCCCCTCGAATCGCTCGGGCTCGAGTCGCTTGATGTATTGGTGCTGCCCACCGAAAAAGGGGCGGCCGGCGCCTCGCCCCTGAGCCAACTGACGACGCCAGTTGACACCGTGCTGCGCGAGTGGGTTGGCGGAGGGGGGCATCTGCTGCTGTCGGTCGCCACCGAATCGGAATTGTACGCGCGGTCGCTTTTGGCGCAGTGGGTGCCGGTTCCCCTCGAGGGGCAGGTCAACCTGCGGCAACTGCACGGCCTCGAAAAATTCTCGGGTTTGAACGCACCGCTGAAGATGCAGGAGCTGGTCGTGGCGGCGAGGTTGCGCCCGCAACAATCGTGGAACACGCTGGTCTCGCAAGAAGGGCACCCGCTGGTAGTTTCTGTCCCTTACGGCTTCGGCCGCGTGACGGTACTGGCGCTCGATCTCGATCGGCAGCCCCTGCGCGGCTGGCGCGGCCTGCCGGCGGTGCTCAGAAACCTGGTCGATTATCGATCGCGCTCGGGGCCCTCTGTCACGCGCTCTGCCAATCGGCAACTGACGCACCTGGGAGTCAGCGATCTCGAAACACAATGGCAATCGGCGCTCGAGGACTTCGGCACCGTCGAACGGCCCTCTTTCTGGAGCGTGCTGGGGCTGATCGCAGTGTATCTGTGCGTCGTCGGGCCGCTCGACTGGCTGGTCGTCAACCGTTGGCTGAAGCGCCCCGGCCTGACGTGGCTGACTTTGCCGATCTGGTTGTGCGCCGGGGCAGCGGCGGCCGCGTGGGGCGCGACGCAGGCGAACGCCAAGGGAGTGCAGGTGAACCAGGTTGACGTGACCGACGTCGACACCGCCAGCCGCAAAGTGCGGTCGCAGACGTGGGTCGCCTTCTACAACGACGCGAACCGCCGCTGCGAGGTGAAGATCACGCCCGACTCGGGGCTCTTGCCCTCGGACGCCAACAAATCAACGCGGCTCACCTGGCAGGCGGCGCCCGAGGCGAACATCGGGGGGTTGTACCGCGGCTCGGGGGCCGGCGGCGGCGGCCGCGCCTACCGCTTTGCGCCCGAATCGCAAGCCGTCGAGAACCTGCCGATTCTGCAATGGTCGACGCGCAGCCTGCGCGCCGAATCAGAATGGTCGCTGACCGGCTCACCCCTGGAGAGCCAGCTCGAATCGGTGGGCAAAGGACAGATTGCCGGCGCGATCGTGTCAAACCTGACGGCCCCGCTCGAACAATGCCTGCTGGTGGTTGATGGCTGGGCGTATTGGCCGACCGGAGAGTCGGCCGTGTTGCGCCCAGGCGTTCCCTGGCGGCCGGGGCAGCCGCGTCGCGAGTTGCGGGCGTTGATGACGGGAATGAGTCAGACGCACGTCGAAACGCGCGGCAAGATCGGCCGCGAGATTGTCACCACGACCGTCCCCTGGAACCCGTTGAACCACAGCTCGACCGACCTGCTGCGAATGGTGACGTTGCACGATGCCGCGGGAGGTAGTGAGTATACGGGGCTGGCGAATGCCGGGCTGAGGGAACTGGAGCTGACCGACCTGATGAACCTGGGCCGGGGAATACTCATCGGCCGCCTGGGCGCCTCGGCCGCGCAGGTGCAGGTCGACGGGCACGCCGTACGGCCGGTGCGCCGCGATTCGTACGTGCGGTTTGTCGTTCCGGTCGACCAGCCGCACCGTGCCCCGGAAAAGGCTGCCCCCGCCAAGAACAGGAACGCACCGTGATCGAGACCCACAAGCTGACCAAGCGATATGGCAACATCATCGCGGTCAATCAGGTCGACCTGAAGCTCGACGAGGGAGACGTGTACGGCTTCATTGGCCCCAACGGGTCGGGCAAGACGACGACCATGCGCATGCTGGCGACGCTCTTGAACCCCGATTATGGCGAAGCGTACGTCTGCGGAAAGTCGATCTACACCAACCCGCAGGAGATTCGGCGGCTGGTGGGCTTCATGCCCGATTTCTACGGCGTCTATGACGACATGAAGGTGATCGAATACCTCGAATTCTTTGCGGCCGCCTACCGCATCAGCGGGCCGAAACGACGGCAGGTGTGCGAAGAAAAACTCGAGCTGGTCGATATGGCCTTCAAACGCGACGCAATGGTCAACCAGCTCTCGCGCGGGCAGACGCAGCGCATCGGGCTGGCGCGGGTGCTGTTGCACGAGCCGCAGGTGCTCTTGCTCGACGAACCCGCCAGCGGCCTCGACCCGCGGGCCCGCATCGAAATCCGGCGGCTGCTGAAGCGGCTGGGAGAGATGCACAAGACCATCATGGTCTCGAGCCACATTCTGCCCGAGCTGGCCGACGTTTGTAACAAAGTCGGAATGATCGAAAAGGGCGTGTTGTACGTCAACGGCCGGGTCGACGACGTGATGAGGCAGGTCAGGCAGGCGATCGTGTTGAATGTGCGCGTTTCCGAAAACCCCGAGAAGGCGGCGCAGCTCGTCGAGCAGCACGGCGACGTCGACAAGGTCGAGGTTCAACCCGATGGGCTGCTCGTGGTGACTTTGGTGCCGCGCGTCCACGATTACAGCTTCCTGCCGACGCTCTTGGTTTCGGCCGGCTACCGCCTGACGTTGTTTCGCGAAGAAGAGTTGAATCTCGAAACGGCCTTCATGAAACTGACCAAGGGGCTGGTTCAATGATGGGCCGGCTGGTAGGGGATTTGCGGGGAGATTGGGCACTTGAGCGGGCGACCTGCGCCCCGAGCGGGAATCTGCTTGACCCGCGCGGCGCGGCAGGTTTAAGATGATTTCACGAGGTTTCCTGCCCGACTTCTGGCCCGCCGCATCGTGTACGCACCGGCGGGCTGGCCGGGGTGTCAAACGTCGTTCGCGGGCGGGCCCTGGGTGAGGGGCTTAGCGCCGGAAGAATTGACAAAACCTGCGCGGTCGGCAGGTTCCTCGCGTGGCGGGCCTTATTCCGTCGATGAATCGAATACTTCGGATCAGGGCCGGTTCGAGTCGGAGAATCTGTAGATGCATACTTCAGGCAAAGTTGCGGCGTGGCTGATTGTCGTCGGGGCGCTGGCGGCGATCTGGCTTTCGTCGAAGGCGCTGGGGGTCCGCAATGCCTGGATGCAGGTCGCTCAGAAGAACGAAGACGACTATCGGAAGAATGAGGCTGAAATCTCCGAAAAGTCGCGCGATCTCGATTCCGAGCGCATCAGGCTGGCCCACGATATGCTGGGTTGGGATCGTTACTGGCCCGAAGTCGCCGCCGCCATCGACCAGGCGGGCAACCTGAACCTGGGCCTGGGGACCGCAAACGGCGTCGAACCCGATCAGTCGCTGTTCGTGTTTGCGATCGATGCCGAGGGTGGGTCTAAATTCCTGGGGAACTTCAAGGTGGTTGGCGCCGACGGCAACCGGTCTCGAGCGAGACCCAATTGGCGCGTCCGGGCGGGAGAGTTGGCCCCGACATCAGGCGTCATTCCCGTACGGGTCCGCACGATGGTTCCGAACCAGTACCAGGCGCGGCAGGCGGCGCTCGATCAGCAGTTGCTGGCCGTCGAGCAGCGGATCGCCACCGAGACCGAGCAGATTGATATGCAGAAACAGTTGGACGATCTGACTGGCGTGCAGGTTGGTTTGCGCCTCGGTGAAATCAACGGCAGCAAGTCGCTGGAAGGCCGGCGGCTGCCCGACCCCTTGATTCGCGGGTATCTCGTCGCCATTCCCACCGAAGAAGAGGCTCGCAATAAGGCGCTTTTGGAAGCCGACCGGCTGCTGCGCCAGTTGAAAGAGACGCGTCGGCAGTTCGAAGAAACGCTGCGCGAGAACCGGCGGCTGACCGAATCGCTGCCGCAAGGGAGCGCTGCGACCCCCACGGTCGGTGCGGTTGGCCGATAGCGCTCTGACCGGGGCGCCGGCCCCTCGAACGGGCGAGACTCGCGAAACCCACGGCGTACCGCGGAGGCGGATCAGTCACGATGGGCTTGTACGATCGCGAATATTATCGCAACGACGCGCAGTCGGGTGGCGGCTGGCTGAAGGTCGAAGGCTCGGTCGTCAAGCAGTTGATCGCCGTTAACGTCGCGGTGTTCGTGCTGCAACTCTTGACCTGGAACCGCGGCGGCGGCGTGACCGACTGGCTCGACTTGAAGCCCGATCGCGTCGTCGGCCGCTTCGAAATCTGGCGGCTGTTGACCTATGCGTTCTGCCACGACCCGCGCAGCGCCTGGCACATCGTCGGCAACATGCTGTTTCTGTGGATCTGCGGCCGCCCGGTCGAACCGATCTACGGCCCCCGCGAGTTTCTGCGGTTCTACCTCACCGCCTCCGTCTTCTCGGGGCTGTGCTATACCGCGTTCTGCCTGTTGACGAATCGGCTCGCCCCGTCTTTGGGGGCCTCGGGCGCCGTCATGGCCGTGACGATGCTGTGCGCGCTGTATTTCCCCACTCAGGAGATCCTGCTGTTTTTTGTGATTCCCGTGCAGTTGCGCTGGCTGGTGGTGCTGTTCGTCATTTTCGATCTGCATCCGCTGCTGATGGACCTGGGGGGCGGCAGGAGCATGAGCCGCGTCGCCCATGCGGCCCACCTGGGGGGGCTTTTGTACGGCTATCTTTACAAGCGATTCGATCTGCGATGGGGCCGCCTGCTGGCCGACGTGCGGCTGCCCCGCTGGCGGCGGCTCATTCAGAGCACAACCGGTCGCCGTCCCTCGGTCAAGATTTACCAGCCCCCGCGGGAAAAGACGGAAACGGCCGAATTGAAGCAGCAGGTCGATCGGCTGCTGGCCAAGATCAGCGAACAGGGGGAAGGCAGCCTGACCGATGCGGAACGCGACGTGCTGAAAGAGGCCAGCCGCCGGTATAAAAGGCAATAAGGGCCCGGTCGCAGAGTCGGAGAGACCGAGTGGTGAAACTCGCCGAAGACGGCGAACGCATAGCGCTTCTCTTGTTGCCTGGCATGGATGGCACAGGGGAACTGCTCAGGTCATTCGCAGATGCGCTCCCGCGCCGATTCACGCCGCTCATCGTACCCTATCCGCAAACCGAAGTTCTGACGTACGACGAGCTGGCCCGGTTCGTGGAGCGCCGTTTTCCTGCCGATGGTCGTTTTGCGCTTCTGGGCGAGTCGTTTTCAGGGCCACTCGCTCTGCGGCTTGCAGCAAAACGACCCGCAACGCTGGTTGCGGTTATTCTGGTGGCGAGCTTCGTCCGGAACCCCGTCTGGCGGTTTCCCTCTGCGTGCCGGTGGCTGGTCGGCCGCTGGTTGTTTCACCTGCCGGCTTTTGGCTGGCCTTTGCGTCACTGCCTCGCGGGGGCAGATGCGCCCCCCGAGCTACTTGCCCGCGTGCAGAACGTTCGCCGTGAGGTCGCGTCGGCCGTGCTTGCGGCGCGTGCGCGTGCCGCCCTGGCCGTCGATGCGACGGACGATCTGCGGAAATGCCCTGTTCCCGTGCTTTACCTGGGCGGAACAAGAGACCGAATTGTGCGGCCTGGTACCGCGGCAGAACTCAAGGCCATTCGCCCCGACCTCGAACTGGCGATGCTCGACGCGCCGCACCTGTTGTTGCAGCGCCGCGTGGCAGAAGCCGCTGCCCTCGTGGCCCGGTTCCTCAGTCGCCCAACGGCGAGCTGAACAAATCGCTGAGCCTGATCTTGAGCCTCGGCAGCACATCGCCGCCGCCCAAGGTCTGCGGGGGTTTCAGCACTCGGCATCTGTCGGGCGCCGTGAACACTTCGACCGTACGCGCACGGGCATCGACCAGCCAGACGAGCGCGACGCCTGCCTCGAAGTAGTCTCGAACCTTTCGCCGCATTTCCTTGGCCGTGTTCGTCCCGCTCAACACCTCCACGGCCAGATTGGGGGGAAGGTCAAGAATCGGGCCTTTCGGCAATTTCCCGTGAGGCAATCGGTGGCGCGAAATGAGACAGACGTCGGGCATGCGGACCAAACCAGATCTCAGCCGGATAGGCCCGTCTGGTCCCAGAATCGCGCCCAATTTACGAGGTCGTACATAATTGCTCAACAAGACGGCGATCCAGACCGCCAGTTCAGACTCCTCGGCGCCCACGCTTTTCTCCACCAGGACCCCGTCAACCAGTTCGCACAACCGGTCATCCCTCTCGTGAAGACGAATCACGTCCGCTTCGGTCGCTGAACCAGGAACGGGAACTGTGAGAACTCGCGACAATGGAATCGCACCAAAATCACGAAAAAGGTCGCCGATCGTCACCGGCGGCGACTCAACAGACTTCTCAACGGCAGTAACCATTCTTGCAGCTCAATCGACGTACAGAAACTCGCTCGCGTTGAACAGCGCGTGGCAGAAGTCAACCAGGGCGGCGGCCTGCGAAAACCCGACGCAGGGGGGAAGCGAACGGGGCAGCGGAACCGACTTTCCCGCGGCAAGCCGGTCGGCTGCCAGCGCCGTTTGTGCCCCCAGAAACTCGCGGGCATCGGCCCGTTCTTTCGAGCCCGGTTCCCGCCCGAACGCCAGGCGGTAGGCCCGTGTGATGGCCCGATCGACGTCAGCGTCGGGGTTGTCTTGCAGCAGGCGGCCGGCGAAGGCCCGGGCGTAGTCGAGCACCAGGTCGCTGTTGAGCAGAAACAGCGCCTGCGGGGCGACCGTGGTCTGCACGCGGCACGCGCAGCTCTCGTGCAGATCAGGGGCGTCGAACGCTTCGAGCAGGGGGTAAGGCAGGTTCCGCTTCACGTGAATGTACACGCTGCGGCGGCACCGGTCGGCGGGTTCTTTCGACACGGGCCACGCGTGCCGTTTGCTGTAGTCGGCCGGTATTTCAGGATAAACACTGGGGCCGTGTACCGCGGGGTTCAACAGGCCCGAAACCGCCAACAGCGCGTCGCGCAGGGCCTCGGCCCCCAGTCGGCGGCGTGGAAAGTGCCAGTAGAGATGGTTCGCGGGGTCGCTGCTTTCGCCGGCAGAAGAAGGTTCACCCGCGTCGAACAGGGCCGACTGACGATAGGCGGTCGACGTGACAATCAGGCGGTGGATTTTCTTCACACTCCAGGCGCCTTCTCGAGGTTTTTCGCGGCAGGACGCCGCCGGCGAGGTTTCGGGCGATAGGAACGCGGCGGCCAGCCAATCGAGCAGCTTGGGATGCGACGGCGGGCGAGTCTGTAGACCGAAATCGTTCGAATTCTCGACCAGCCCGACGCCAAAGTGCCCCTGCCAGATGCGGTTAACCAGCACGCGGGAAACCAACGGGTTTGCGGGGTCGGTCAACCAACCGGCGAGGGCCGAGCGGCGCCCTGACGTGCGCGGGTGCGGCGCAGCGACGTCCGCGTCGGTCGACGGCGACGTCGACAGCACCGACAGAAACCCCGGCAGCACCTCTTCGCGCTGTTTGTTGTAGCTGCCGCCGGCAAGAAGATACGTTGCCGGGGGCTCGGCCGTGATTTCGCCCGCGATCATGCCGGCGATTTCCGCAGGGGGCTGAGGCTTGCGATTCCGCCACTCGGCCAACTCAGCCTTCAGTTCGGTGCGACGCTGGCGCTGTTCTTCGCTGAGATTCTGCGAGACGTTTTCTTCCTTGATCTCGATCTGCCGCTCGGCCCAAAAGGCCCATTGCCGCTGCAGCGCCGTGCGGGCTTCGGGGGGCGTGTCGAGCGCGTCGAGTACCATCTGCGGAAATTTCATGCGGCGATCGCCCGAGGCCTTGACGCGGGCGTCGTATTCCAGCCGGTGCAGCTCGTTCCGCAAGGGCTCTGTTTCAACGAGCCACGAGTCGAGCGCTTGGCGGTAAGCCAGCAGATCGGCAGAACTGCCCAACGGCGCCTCGTCGCACCGCACCAGCCCCGAGAAAAACGCCTGCAGACGGTAGAAATCTTTCTGCGAAATCGGGTCGAACTTGTGGTTGTGGCACTGAGCGCAGCCGACAGACAGCCCCAGAAAAACCGATCCGACGTTGCCAGTCAGTTCATTGAGGGCTTCCTGCCGCGCCAGCAGAATGTTCGAGGCGTTGCTTTCGTCGGGCCAGAGCAGCACGTAGCCGCTTCCCAGCACGCCTTGCGGGTCGTCAGTAAAGAGCTCGTCTCCGGCAATCTGCTCCTGCACGAAGCGGTCGAAGGGGCGGTCTTCGTTGAACGCGCGGATCACGTAATCGCGATACTTCCAGGCGTTGGGGCGCACGGGGTCGGCGTTATAGCCGGCCGTTTCAGCGAATCGCACCACATCGAGCCACATGCGCCCCCAATGTTCGCCGTAGTGGGGGCTGTCGAGCAGGCGGTCGACCAACCGTTCGTATGCGTCGCCCGAGGCGTCTGCCAGAAACCCGTGAATCTCTTCGGGGGTGGGGGGGAGCCCCGTAAGATCCAGCGTCAGTCGCCGGATCAGCGAGCGCCGGTCGGCCTCGCGCGCGTACGAGAGCCCCGCCTGTTCGAGCTTTTCGAGCAGAAAGGCGTCGATCGGGTTTCGCACCAGGTCGGCGTGCCCGACGAGGGGAACAGCGGGCGCTACGACCGGCTGAAACGCCCAGTGTGACCGATCGCCGGCCGACGGCGCGTCGTCTGCGAGCGCGCCGGCGCGAAGGCCCGCCAGCACAAGCCCGCCCAGGAGGCCCAGCGCGAACGTGAGGCGCTTGAAATACATCGTAAGCCCCGGAGGTCCGGTTGGCAGAGCGCCTTGCGGGCGAACGGCCGGTGCCGGCTGTTTTTCGCAGGTTGCCTTTGCGGCTGCTGCGTCAGCCCAATTGTTGCATCGCCTGCCGCAGGTTCTGCAGGCAAATCTCGACGTCTGGTATCGGGTTGTCTTTGCTCTCTTCGTATTCCAGCGCCAGCCAATGCTTATATTTCAATCGCTCGAGCACCTTCAGGCAACCCACGACGTTGAGGTCTCCTTCCCCAAGAATCGTAAATGCGGTGGCGCTTTTGACGTCTTTCAGGTGTACGCCGAACGTGCGGCCCTGCAGGCGTTCGAGCGCCTCGACCGGGTCTTCGCGGCTGCGCAGGTAATGCCCCGTGTCGACGCAGCCGCCGATCCGCGGATGGTGGTCTTTGACGGCGTTCACCACGTCGTCGATCTTGTCGTACCGGCTCTTCGGACCGTGATTGTGAATGCCGAGATTGACGTGGTACTCTTCGACGAGCTTGTCGAGCAGTTTGAAGGTCGCCGCCTCTTTGTTCGGGTCGCAACTGATACTCTCGAGGCCGATGGCTTTCGCGAATTCAAACACCTCGCGGGCCTTCGATTCGTTGTCATCGAAGGTGACGACGCCCACCGACAGAATCTGTACGCCCGAATCGGCCGCCAGCTTCTTCTGCTCGGCGATCTTGGCCGGCACGGCGCTCACGGGAAGATGGTTCGTATACGCTTCCCAGTACTTGAGCCCCAGTTGCCGCGTCAGTTCCAGCGCGCGTTCGACCGGGTAGGCTCGCAGCGTGTAGCTTTGAATGCCCATCTTGAAGCCCCGGTAGGGGTCGGCCGGCGAATCGGCCGCGGGCGAAAGTCGCACCCTTCCAAACGCCGCGGCTGCAGCCCCAGCTGCGAGAAAGTGACGTCGCGAGACAGCGTTTCGGTCGAATTCGCGCATGAACGGCCTCTTGAGAGCTGCGGGTTTTGAGATCGTTTCCTTGTGTCTCATCGTACCGGCTGATGGCGGTTGTTGCCACCGCGGGCGCGTCCGGAAGTCGGCTCCAGGTGTCCCGGCCGCGCGGCCGCGGCCGGGACACTGCAGTGAGCCACGAGCGCCGTCTGTGAGCGCACCGTCGCCAACTGACGGCTTGAGCCATCACTCCGGCTCTCTCCCAGCGGGAGAAGCGAGTTTTTCAGCGGGCGGCCGGTGCCAGTCGTCGTACAGCAACGCGTGCACCGTCGCCCCCGGCGGGTAGCCTTCGCATTCTTCGGGCACGATCACGAACCCGTCGGCCCGTGTCGTCGATGACAAGATCGAGGCGCCGCTGGTCGCCAGCGGTTCGAGGCCCTCTCCTGCAAACGCAACCCGGCAGTAGTCGACGCGGCCGACCGCCGACACGATCTTGCGGCCGAGCTTCGCTGGGTGTCGCCGGTAGGGCCAGTCGCCGCTTTGGCCCCCCAGCCGGCGGATCGCGCGGCCGGCGAAAAAGTCGTAAGCGCACAGGCACGATACGGGGTTTCCGGGCAGCAGCACGACGAGCGCCTTCCCCACGCGCCCCAACCCGGTCGGGCTGGAAGGTCGCATGGCAATGCCGTGAATCGCCAGCTCTCCCAGCTCGGCGACGAGCGTGGGGGCATGGTCTTCAGCCCCGACGCTCGACCCGCCGCTGACGACGATCACGTCGGCTCCCGGCGCGAGCAGTTGCGAGCGAATCAGTTCGCGATCGTCGGGCAAGATGCCGCTCGATTCGGTCACTCCGCCGTCGCGCGCGATCAGGCCCGCCAGCATCAGCGAGTTGGTATCGACAATCTGGTGCGCCCCGCGCGGCCGGCCCGGTTCGGCCAGCTCGTTTCCCGCGACGATCATCCGCACGCGGGGCCGCCGCACGACGTCGATTTCCGCAAGACCGACGGCCGCCAGCAGGCCGACGTCTTGCGGACGCAATCGCCGGCCGGCGGTCGCCACCACAGCGCCTTGCGTGACGTCTTCCCCCCGCGGGCCGACGTTTTTTCCCGGCGACACGGCGGCCAGCACTTCGACGGCGCCCGAGCTTTCCTGCGCGAACTCGGCTGGTACGACTGCGTCGGCCCCGACGGGCAGTGGGGCGCCCGTCATGATGCGCACCGTAGACCCTGCCTCGACGACGCCCGCGAACGGGCGGCCGGGAAGCGCGTCGCCCACGAGCCGAAACGAGAGCGCGTTGTAATCGGAAGCACCCGTTGTGTCGGCCCCGCGCACGGCGTACCCGTCCATCGCGGCCCGATCGAAAGGCGGCACGTCGCACGTCGCTTTAATTTCCAACGCCAATACCCGGCCGTGCGCCGCGGAAAGGGGAATGCGCTCGGCCGCGAGCGGTTGTTGCGTCTGCGAATCGACCCACTCGAGGGCCGCGGCGACGCGCGTCCGCTCGCGAAAGCCGGTCATGCGGACGTCGTGAGGGGCTTTCATCGGCACAGGTCACCGCTGACGAGGCCTGCGTCGCGCAGGGCCGCCGCATACTCTTCGGGCGTATTGGTGTTTCGCAACGACGCCAAGTCGGGGTCGGCCGAGCGCAACGATTCGACATCGACCTCGCGCGATCGCGACTGCTGCACGAGAAACAACGGCCGCAGGCGCTGGACTGCAATCAGCTCACCGACCGCCGGGGCCAGCCGCGTCCGATAGACAGCCGCCAGCGGGTGATGATAAGTCCCGTCGCGGGGGATCGCCAGATCGTAGTCGGCCAGCTCGTCGATCATTCGCCGAACGAACGCCGGCCTTAGAAGCGGCGCATCACACGCCGAAACATATGCCGCCTCGGCCGCTCCCTGTAACCCGGCCAGCCCGACCGCGAGGCCGGCCAGGGGCCCGAGCGCCTCCTGCTCGTCGCGGAGGACCCTGATCGTGTCGGGCAAATCGGGCAGCGTCTGTTCCCTTGCGGCGACAACGACGATGGGCGATACGACCTCGCCCAGAATCCGCACGACGCGCTGCAACATGAGCTCATCGCCAAAGGGGAGCCACGCCTTGGGGCGCCCCATTCGCGTGCTCTTCCCGCCGCACAGAACGACGCCGCCGCAGGCAACGGGTGAGCGCCCGTCGCTCGGAAAGCCGGAGGAAGCAGCGGGCGGCATAGGTTGAGTCGGCTCGAAGATTTCCGGCAATTCGTCAAAGACAATGTAGTCTTCGTGTCCGTCAGAGGAAATACAATGGTGGGCGCGATGAGAATGTGCGACTTCCTTGAGCAAACACCCACGAACCCACAATTGAGTGCGCACGAAAAACGCCCGCCGGGTGTCGGCCCGACGGGCGCTCGCGTTATCACTCCGCTCGTCTATTGAGCGGCCTATTTCGCACAGCACTCTTTGGCGTTCGCAGTGGCAACGCAGCACGACCCCTGGCCGGGGCAGCAGCAGTTGCCCGTGGTGCAACAACTGATCCCGGCCGTGAAGGTCTTGCCAGACTTCGCCGCCGCCGCTTTGGCCAATGGATCGCAGCACGACCCCTGGCCCGGACAGCAGCACTCGCCCGTGACGCAGCAACCCGCGACCTGCGCATTTTCCGACGATGTGCTGACAGCCGTCGCCACTCCGGCCAACGCGGCCAAGAGCCCGATCGTGAGCACAATCGACAGCCTCGAGCGCAGGATCAACCTGATTCGAGAGTTCATATTCGACCTCCGTTCGTCTTGAGGATTGAGCAGAAACAAACGACTTGCGGAACCCGCAAGCGGCTCAACACAGCCAGCAGCAGTTCAAGACACGGAGCGATCGAGACAGGCTAACAGCCGGCCAGACATCAAACGCAGCAGCCACCGCACACGTCTGCGCGAGAGGGCTGTCGGTGAGAATGGCCAATGGGCTCTGGTCAACGTCGGCGAGTTGATCGGCGCGACCATCGTGTACAACCGCCTGGCGGTCGTGGCAGGGGCAATTCCTCACAGGAAGCTGCTTCGCAGGTTTCTGGCTATGTCGGCAGCAACTGGGGGCGGCCTTAGCCGGGGCCGGCTTCAGCAGACAGCACCACCCCTGAGGCAAAGCCAGCGTCAGGCCGGCAGCAAGCACAAGAGATCGAAGCAGGCGACTATCCATCTCTTCGCACCATACCCCACCGCTCGGCACACATCAAGATCGGTCTGTGCGCACCTTCTCAGCGCGCCAGACAGGCGGTTTTTGTTCGACACCGGCACAAACGGGCTCGACGATGAGCCATCGGTTCAAAGACTGCCACAGGAGCCAACGAAGGAAACGGAGACATGAAGGCGGAGCCCTGTGGGACCGATCGGTTCAACCGCTGGTTTTTGGGGCCGCGCAACGGTCCATCAGGGTATCGCAACCCAGCCTCGTCACAACACGCGAACTTTACGCAACCCACTTTCCGGCGGGGATTTGAGGCAATTCAAATTTCTACAAAGCTGTCGAATTTTGGATCGCCGGGCCGCGTCGGGAGTTTCGTTCGCGGCGTCGTCTGCAGTGCGGCGAGCTCTCGCCACTTTGAGATATTTTCCAACGTCGCATCGCTGGCGGTTCCAGAGCCCGGATGCCGTGCAATGTCCTGCCGCTATCAAGGCGGCCGGGGCACGATCTCGTCGCTCCTCATCCTGCGGACGCACGTTTTCGCTCCCTTCCCCCCTGGCGGGGGCTGGGGATGGGGGGGCACACGCGTACCTCAAGCCTTTTTTCGCGCCTGTTTTCCAAATGCGCGCCCATTCGTCTGCGCGCCCGAAACCAACTGCGATAAAATAGAGCCCGCGTGCTCGACGATCACAGAGACGCTCTGCACTGCCCGGGCCGCTTCCGAGCGGCCCGGGCACGATCTCGTCACTCCTCACGCCTCGATCGTGCGAGCGATACAAAAAACGGCCGCGAATCTGGCAATCTATGGCGCAAAGCCGGATTGAACTCCTGTGATTCAAGGCGCTTGGATCGAGCGCCAAACATTGCCAGGCCCGAATGCGGGCTGGCAACGAATGATGTCCGGCTGGCTATCTATGGCAGAACGAAGGGAACAGAAAGAGCATTCTCGGAAGCACTTGTGACGCTTCCCCAAAGATGGCCCGCCAGGCGCGTTACATTGCCAGCTCTTTGGCAGCGTTTGGCGCACGTTGCCCTGCCAGCGGGGCCCAAGCACGGAAAAGAACGAGAACACACCGAGCCATTGACAGCGGCGAAAACCGAGGGGGTGGTCGAAATTCCCAACGCGGCGAGAACTCGCCGCACTCCGACAGGTGATCCACAGATTTCACCGATTGGCCCAGATGGCGAACACCCTCAGCCCCTTCTGCAATCTGGGTGAATCCATGCGATCTGTGGATGTTGTCTTCCTGATCCGCAATCATCCGCTCGATCCGTTATTGCTTTCTGCGTCTGGTGGGTTGCGGCCGAAGGCTGCGCCGCGCTCCCGGCGACCTTTGCGGTTCCATTCTTGGCTCGTCGCGGTGGTAGCTGCCGTCGAGAAACGCCGAGATTCTCGGTGTTTCTTCTTCTGGGGGTGTTTCGTCCAGAAATTGCACCTGCATTTCTGACGCACACACATCTCGGGGCGCTGGCGTCGTGCACGGCTGTGAGGCGGCGCGGTTCCTGCTACAATGCGGGCCGTTTCGGGGTCCCTCAGCCACTTCCATCGCAGCATTTTATTGCCCTATGGCCGATACCGAGCGCTCGCTGGCGTTGTTTGTCGATTTTGAAAACCTGGCGCTGGGGTTCCAGGGCTCGCGCGGGAGATTTGATATCGGGCGAGTGCTGAAGCGAATGGTTGAAAAGGGCAAGATCGTCGCCAAGAAGGCATACGCCGACTGGGGCCGCTATTCGAGCTACACCGAGTCGCTGCACGAAGCGGCGATCGAACTGGTGCAGATTCCACGTCGCGGGCAGACAGGCAAGAACTCGGCCGACATCCGGCTGTGCGTCGACGCGATGGATTTAGCCTATTCCAAAGATCACATCGACACGTTCGTCGTGGTCTCGGGAGACAGCGATTTTTCGCCTTTGGTCTCGAAGCTCAAGGAACTGGGCAAGCACGTCATCGGGCTGGGGATGCAGCCCTCGACTTCCGACCTGCTGCGCGACAACTGCGATGAATTCATCTATTACGAAGACCTCGAAACGGGCTCGGCCGAAGTTCCCAAGGTCGATCCGCAGCTTCCTGAGAACAAGCGGAAGGGGTTTACCCTGTTGATGGAGGCCCTGACGGCCTTGCGCCGCGAAAACAAAGAGCGGCTGTGGTCATCAATGATCAAAGACACGATGAAGCGGCTGAAGCCCTCGTTCAACGAGACGTACCACGGGTACAAGACTTTCAGCGACATGCTCGAAGACGCCCAGGCTCAGGGAATTCTGGAGCTCGAGACCGACGAGCGCAGCGGAACGTATGTGGTCACGCGGTTCGGCGACGAGAAGGTCGCGACGGGCACCCCGGAGCATCGCCGGCGGCGACGACGGCGCCGGCGGGGTGGCGGAGGGAGCGCCGGAGGCGGAAATGGTCCGCGCGAACGCGCGCCTGCCGCGGCTGCCGACGAGAACGGCGATCGCCCCGTCGAATCCGACTCGGTACCGCCGAAAGCATTCGACGAAGAGTTCATTCCGTGGCCTGATGAGTGAACCGGGCGCGGTGTGACCGTCGAGCGCGCCGCCCACGCAGCGTCTCGATGATCCGGGTCGCCCAGAGCGTGGAGGAGCGCACGTTACTCTCGAGGCCGCCCGGCCCTCGCCGCTTCAGGTTCGCAGATGTCGAACACCGCGAAGTATTCGTTTTCATAGATCGGCGTTGCGTGATAAGGGTAGACCCGCCAGTCGACGACGAAATCGACGCCGGTTCGGCGTCTGAGGTCGGCCAGCGCCTCGTCAGAGAACCCCCGGGCGTGCCAATCTTTCCTCCAGCCGGCCACTTCATCGAGCCGATTTTTCCATTCCACGAGGCTGCGCGCGTCCTGGGGGCAATCTTTCCAGCAGGCATATTCGCTGCGCTGGGCGAACCATTTGAACCCGAAGTTGTCACGGGGGGTCAGAAAGAGGGCGTCGGCAGCGGTCTCGCGCGCGATCCACTCGCACGCGGCACGCCATGCGGCACGCTTGGTGTCGCTCAATCGGCCGGGGTTACGGTCAGGGGCGGGCGCGGCCAGCGACCAGGCCAGCGCGAGCGTGGCGAGGGCCGGAACGACCGCGGGGCCTACACCTCCCGTTCGTCTGGGCGAAACATCACTGCCTGGCAAGTTGCTACGCGCAGCAACCCACTGTGAAACGGTGGCAGCGACCGCGATGGCAACGGCTGCGGGCAGCATCACGTCGGCCAGGCGGAATGGGTAGAATTTCATCAGGGAGGGCCAGCGGGGGCCGAACCCGATTGCCGCGCCCGCCGCCGCGATCAATAGTGCCGCCAGCACAAACCGAAAGAACAATCGGGAGGCGAACTCGCGATTTCGCCAGGGGCGAAGCGTGCCCCAGACGGCCAGAAGTGCCAGGTAGCCGCACCAGGCCCGGCGCGAGAACTGCCGCGGGTCAAGGTGATGGTCAAGCCGATCGAAGACCTGAATCGTATCGGCCGCCTGCCGCACCTCGGGGGCGATCGGCTCGAGCAGCATCGCCGCCGCCGGCACCAGGCCGGGCAGGGCGACGAGCGTGCAGAGCGCCGCGGCGAGCGCGAACGATTTCCGGTTCTGCGAAATGCTCTGCACCTCGGCGCTTCGCCGCAGGCACCCCAATGCGAACAGCAAGGCGATCGCGCCCCAGGCACCGACGATCGGATGAAAACTGAGGGCCATTCCCAGTGCCACGGCCGCACAATTCCACCGCTGTTCGCCCGCAGCCGCGAGCGCGAAAAAAAGTGCGGCATACGCGAAACTTTTGGACTCGACGCCGCCGACGAGCCACTCGCCTGACAGCGTGCCGGTTGCCAGAAGCGCGAGCAGGCCCGTCGCACTCAACACCACAGCCCACCGTCCTGGCGCGAGGGGGCCGGCGAATTGTACCCAGGAGAACGCGAGCGCTCCCCAGGCGAGTAGCCGGCCGACGTACGCGACGGCCGTCAGCGACAAAACCCTGGTCAGCGGCCCGAACCCTGCGAAGAAGACGGCGTGCGCATCGGTTGACTCGAGGAACACGTCGCGCGGGCACCACGTGGCGTCGCAGAAGTGCCGCGCTTTGGCGAGGTAGTGCGGTTCGTTGACCGCCGGAACCGGAGCGCGCCAGTGCCCGTACAGGGCGAACCCGGCGAACACCAGAATCACGGCGGGCCAGCGGTTTTCGGTTCGGTTGTCGATGGGCGACGGCGCTTACTTCTTTTTCTTTTTCCTGGCCGCTTTCGATTTGGCTGATTTCGCCGGTTTCGAGGCTTTCTTGGCCCCCTTCGCCGCGGGCTTGGCAGTGCTCTTTTTCTTTCCGCCAAAGGCCCGCTCCCAGTTGTCCCAGTAGGCGGGGGTCGTGCCGGTGCGAATGATCGGTCCTCCCATGCTGTCAGCTCCTGTGGTGGTCGGGAAACGTGGGCGCAGTCGTCCCGGGAGGGGCGGCTGAGCGAAATTGTCTGTTATCGGGCGCGGCCCTCCGGGAGGGCTGCCACAGCCGTTTTTTCCGCGGTTTTCGTCGGAATGTCAAGTCGCCCACAGGACCGTCGGCCGGCAGGGTTGCAGCCGGTGCCACCGTTCCGTACCGTGAATGCAGTTTGTTTTGCTCCACACCCGTGGGCTACATGCCGCGGCCGTTTGACGGATGCATGATGAGTTTCCCTGAATTCGAACGGCGCCGGCGATTTCAGCAGGCGTGGGAGGCGGTGCGAATCGCGCGGGGCGTGCACTATTCGCTGTTCACGTTCGGCGAATCAGAGCTGCCCTATTTTCTGATCTGCGACCGGCGGTCGAATGATCGAACCGTCGCGATCACGCGCGGGGAAGTGCGCGTCACGCGCCCGTTGATCATCACGCCCGAAAGCTCGCAACCCGAGTTCCGCAATTTTTTCGAAGACGACGAAGACGGGATCGCGGCGGATTTCATCATGGCCCGCCGCGCCGAGTTCTCGCATCTGAAGTTCGAGAACCAGCATGGCCCGGCGAAATTCGTCACCGATGACGTCGAAGAGGCGGTCGCCCGGCTCAACCGCCAGCTCGATGACGAAGAGGAAGACCGGACGGCGATCTTGTGCGCGCCGGCCGATCTGGCGGGTTTTGCCGTGTTCCGCTACGCGGCCGAACGCGTGATGCGCAGCGCGCCCGACAACGTGCAAGAGATGCGCGAGCGAGGCTTGTTGCCGTAGGGCGCCGGTGTGATGTGCGACGGCGATTGGGGCCGATTCGTTTTCAGGGCGCCTCGTCGGCGGCCGCTTGCGAGCCGGTGGGCGCGTCGGCAGCCGGCGGCGCGTAGCAGTAAAGGTGCCGGGCGCCACGAACGATCAACCGGCCGTCGGCAACGGCCGGCGTCGCCATCACCCCTTCCTGCAATTCGGCAGTCGCCAGCAGGTTGAATTTCGTTTCGGCGGAGAAAACCGTGGCGGTACCCGACTCGCTGAAGGCGTACACGTTGCCCGCGATCAACAGAGGTGAAGCCGTTACCTTCCCCCCATCAATTCGCGTCTGCCATACGATGTCTCCGGTTTTAGCGCTGGCGCACCCCGCCATTCCCTCGTCATTGACGAAGTACAGGTGGTCACCGCGGGCGAGCAGGCAGGGCACGTACGGGAACGTGCGGCGGGCCGACCAAACCAGCTCGGCCTGCGAGAGTTCGCGCTTTTCTCCCAGACGAATGGCGACGGCGTGCCTGTTTCCCGGTCCGTTGCCGCTGGTGAAAAACACCACCCCGTCGCTGACGATGGGCGAGGCGACGGTGCGCAGTTGCTCGGTGGCGTTGCCCGTCCAATCCCATTTCCAGAGCTCGGCCCCCGTCTGGGGATCATATCCGGCGACACCGGCCGTGCTGACGACCATGACGTCAGCCGCACCGCCGGGCCGCTCGAGCAATATGGGGGTGGAATAGCACGAGCGAAACAGGGGCCGGGACGTCGTCCAGACGGGCGCCCCCGTGGCGCAGTCGAGCGCGACGAGTTCTGAGACGTTGTCTTGATCGTTGGCTAGAATCACCTTGCCGTCGCAGACGATCGGCGAATGGCCCGGGCCGTGATCTGTCGCAATGGGCCCGAGTTTGCGCGTCCAGACGCGGTGACCGTCGAAGTCAAAGGCCGTGATTGAGAGGTCGCTGCCATCCCAGAAGGGCATATAAACCTGGTTCCCGTCGGTCGCCGCGGTGCATGAGGCCAGCGTGTTTTTCTGGTGCGTCTTGGCGGTTTTGCCGGCAGCCGGCTGCGACCAGAGCGCTCGGCCCGTGCGCAGGTCGAGGCACAGCATCAACCGGGCGCGGCCGTCGGCGCTGGCCGTCTGCAGGAAAACTCGGCCCTGACTGACGATGGGCGACGAATTGCCATTGCCGGGAAGCTCGACTTTCCATGCCACATTCTGCGGCTCCGCAAGTTGCACGGGTATTGTCGGGTCATCGGCGATGCCGGTGCCGTTTGGCCCACGGAAGCGGGTCCATTCGTCGGCAGAGAGGGGGCCCACGGCACTCGATAGGACCACCGCTATCAGGAGCCGCGCAATGTTTGCAGTCGCTCGCGTCATGGTCGCGTCTCTTTCGGGCTGCCGGGGCGATGCGGGATCACGGCCGACGTGATGCCCCAGTGCCTTCTTTATACGCCGCACGGCGGGCGGACGAAAGCGTTCAGCGAGGTCGGGCGCCGAGAAGTCGCGGTGGCAGACGCCGCACCAAGACCTGACGACAATGCAACGTCGGCCGCCCCATCAGCGGCCCGCACCGGAGCGCTCAGCACCATTCCCGCCAGCGAGAGCCACAACAGCCAGCGAAACAGTGAGTTCTGTGCGAACTGCATCTGCTGCCGCCAGGGCCGTTCAATGAAGCCACGCAGTGCGCGCCAGGCAATCATGAGCTTTCCACGGTCGATCAGGGTGCGACGGTGTTCCCCGCGCCTGAGGCGGCCATTTCGCGCTTGGTCGACGAGCGCGCCCGCAAGATGGCGAGGGACTTGAGAGGCGCCGGCTCAGGAGCGAAATGATTGGTCATGTGTGGCCGAAACACGACCAGCAGCAATAGAGGCAGGTACCACAGCACGTACACCCCTCCCTGCTGCGGATACCAGAACTCGGTGCCGATCACCAGCGCCGCCGAACACGTGATGACTTGCGCCAGGCTCTTGCGCCGCGGCCAGATGGTCACGGCGACGAGAATCACGATGTAGGTGACGAACACCGGTATTCGATAGGCGACTTCTCGCCCTTTCCAGAAACCCTCTTGCGATTCTCCGAACCACGAATGCAGGTTGGCCCAATCGACGAATTTCAATAGCTCGCGCGTAAATGTGTGCGAATCGCCCGACATCAGCAGCAAACTCGAAACGATGGCGGCGGTGGTCAGGCCGACGGCCGCCAGAAATCGCAAGCCTCCGCGGCGGCCGTAAAAGGCGGCCCAGAGCGGCAGCAGAAAGATAGGAAAGAACATCATCGCGCACGCCAATCCCAGCAACACCCCCGAGACGAACGGGCGGCGATACGACCAGACCGCCCACACGATGAACACGGCCGGCAGCACGTGGTTTACCTTTCCCACGTCGAAGGCCGTCACGGGCAACAGCATATACAGGGTCGCCATGGCGACACCCAAATCGGAGTCGGCGAAGATGTGCCGACCGACCAGCACCAGCCCGACGATAACCGCCAGATGCGCGAAAATGGCGATCAGCCGCACGGTAATCACATCGAGGTCGGTGGATGACCTGGGAGTGCCCTGGGCGACAACCTTGGAAAGTTGGGCGGCCGAGCCCGCCAGCAACGAGGCGCCCGGCCCCGCCGGGGCCGGCTTGTTCGCCGACTCGCCCGACTGGGGGGGGGCGGTCGTCGGTTCCCCTTCCACCAGCTCAGTCGCCTGGCGAATCGACTCGGCCGTCGACGCTTCAACCTTGTCGGTCAGCAGCTTCGTGGTGAGGAACAAGAACGTGGCCCCGCACAGGAACATCATTCCGGCGGCGTTCATGTTCTGTTCGAGCCGCGGGCGCCGCACGATCGCGCCGTCGACCAGCGTTCGCACCAGAAACACGGCCGAAACGGCAAACAGCCAGAGGTACCCGAATGCGGCAATCTGCGGGTCGTGCTGGGCGACTTTATCGCTCGCGAGCAACAACCCCGGCGAGATCAAAAGCAGCAGCACCAGGTCCAGATTACGGAGGGACCAGAAGCGGCTGAATTTGAAATAGACCGCGAGGATCAGTAGAAATGACAGATACAACCACGTCTCGTCCGAGACGTGGTACCCACGAAGGATTAGTTCCATACGGCCGTTCGACGGGCATTACAGACTCGGTCGTCACCCCAGCCGGCGAACGACGAAGCGCAATTGCCCGCTCCTTTCCGTGCAGGAGGCGGCTGCGCGATCCTTCCTTCTCCCTCTGCGCAGTAGAATGCGAGACCCACTCGGGCTTGATCCCGAACAATCCCCAGCGCCGGTCTCAAGCCAAGCATTAACATACGCTTTCGAGTTCTGACCGCCAAGCAAAATCGCCGAATCACCGCAAAAAACATCGCCAGTCACTGCGCAAACTCATTTATCTCTATCTAGTCTTCGCATATTTCCCATATTTTCTTAATGCGACATTATCGTCGTAAATCACTTACATAAGACGTCTTATGAAATTCGACCCGCTTGCAATTTATCGCCGATTCCCGCCGCGCCTGGCAACGCTGCTCTCACCCCCCCTCGCGACTTCGCAATTGGCAAAGCTCCCAAATGTCTCCGGACGGCCGAACTCGGTGGTCCAGACAGAGCGCGGAGAATGGGAACGGGCGATAATAGCGGCGGCCCACGGGACGCTGGATGGCGGGCAACCCGACGCGCCCAATGCGATGACAAGCGAAATTGCCCAGCTTCCCCTGCCGCTGCTCAGCCCCCCGCGACCGCCCGCCAGCCGCGACTGGCTGCTCAAATGCTTGCGGGAATTCATACCGCAGGAACTGCCCGGCGTTGTGGGCGATCAGGCGACAGCGACGGCCCTGACTGCCGGAGTGCTGCAATGGCACGACTATCTCGAGGAAAGTCACGCGATATCGCAGAGTATCGAGGGGAAGGGGCGGCATCGAATCGGGGATTACTGGCACGCGATCATGCACCGCCGGGAGCCCGACTATGGCAATGCCAGGTATTGGTTTCGCCATGTCGGCCGCCAGCCGGTGTTTGCGTCTCTTGCCGGCGAGGCATTCGCCATTCTGCGGGCCGCGCCTGCGCCGGTAGCAGCCCGGTGGCGCGACCGGCTGTGTCGATCCGATGGAATTGATCCGGTCGCGTTCGTCGACCTGTGCGAGTCGCTCGCGGGGGACGAAGAATCGGAACTGGCTCTGGCCGCCCGCAGAATCCAATTTGCCGAGCTATGGCTGCTTTTGGAATTCAATTGGGACAGGCTTTCCGATCGGTCGTAGCTTCTTACTTCACCGCCGCACTTTCCTTGGCAGGCTCGCCGGGAGGGGAATCCTGCGGATACACCAGCACTCGGTCATGGCTCAGGAGGATCAGATCGGGGCGGCCGTCGCCGGTGACGTCGGCAATCACACCTTCGCGGGGCTCGGTACCGGTCTTTTCTTCGGTCACCAGGCTCTTCGATTCAAACACTTTGAACTGCAGGGCGTGCCTGAAGCCGGCGCCGGGCTGGAAATTCACGATGTCGATCGATTGTGACTGGGTGTCGATGACTGCGAGGTCGACCAACCCGTCAGAATTGAGGTCGCCGGCGACCAGGTCGTTGAAGTGCACCTTTTCGGCCTTCGTCTCGTACGTGGCAATTGTTTTCAACTGCGGGTCGGTCTGACCGGCATACAAGACACCGAACCGCCCGCTTCCGAACAGCAACAGGTCGTCGCGTTTGTCGCCATTCAAGTCGGCAACGAAAGTAGCGCGATAAAGAAACGCGCCGATTTCGACTTCTCTCCAAGGGCGAAAGAGCTTCTGTTCGCGGCGCAGGATGCGCAGCTTGCGAACCCCCTGGTCGACCAGCACGATTTCGGACCCCGGTTCGCCGTCGAGGTCGAGGGTGGCGGTCCCCACAATTCTGGCCTCGGCCTCGGGGGCGTTGTACTGGTCAATCACGCGCCACTGATTTTTGTCGCTGACGGCCACGTTGCGGGCGAAATTTCCCTGAGCGACCAGAATCACGGGCTGATCAAGCCGGCCCAGAAACAGCCCGCCGGCCGAGACGGTCCCCAGGCCGAACCCCCCGTCAGAGGCCGACAGCTCGGCGGGCACACCCTGCGCGTTGGTCAGCAGAAACGTGGGGGCGCGATCAGCGCCTGCGAAGATCAGGAAGTCGGTCTTGCCATCCCGATTGGCGTCGAGCGACACCAGGCGCTGCGGCTCGCTCTTGAGGTTCAAAGAGACGCTTTCCTGGTCGCCGAACTTGTACGGACGCCACCCCTCAGGACCGTTCCTGGCGAGTGCCTGCAACGTGTATTTCGTGCTGCTGCCGCCGCGATCTTTCCCTACAAAAACGATCTCGGGCCGGGCGTCGCCGTCGAGATCGGTCAGGTCGATCGCGGCGGGCTCTTTGTCGGTGGCGATTCCTTGAGGGAAGCTGAGCCGCCCGTCCTGCATTCGCGACAGCCCGATGGTTTTCTCGCGAGTGCTCAAGATGACGACTTCACTTTGTTTGTCGCCATCGACGTCACCCACGCGCACCTGTTCGGCCCAGGCGAGGCTGGGAAACGCGGTTCCCAGATCCAACCCGACCTGTGCCTGCTGCCGAAAGATGATAACCTGCGCAGTGGCCGGATCGGTCACGACGACGTCAACGAGCCCGTCGCCATCGACGTCGCCTAAGGCCAGATCGCGGGGGGCCTTCGACGAATCGAGCTGCCCCAGCCCGTATTGAATCAGTTGCCCTGCCGGTTCGCCCGGACGCGTCTGCGGCCGCTCGAGCCGATGGGCTTTCACCCGGCCCGTCTGGGCTTCGATCGCCAGAATTTCGATTCCCGGCTGGCCGTCGAGATTTGCAAGGGTTACCCCGCGGGGGCGGGGGAGCTCGCACCGCAGCTCGGGGCCGAGCCGCGCGTCGGGTCGCTGCAGGCGGACGCAGCAGGGCCGTTCGGCGTCACTGTTGGTAAGGTAACACAGGTCATTTCGGCCGTCGCCGTCGAGGTCGGCCACCTGGGCCAGCCCCAGGCCTTCGCTGGTATTCATCAGCCGCACCGGCGCGTCGAGCTCGCCGCCAATCTTCTGGTAGACGATATAGGTGTCGTGCTTGCCCAGGACAACCAGGTCATCTTTGCCGTCGTGATTGAGGTCGCCCGCCGTGAGGATCCATTGCACGGGGTTGACGTCGGGCAGGCGGATGCGGCGGCGGTTGGTCCAGTCGCCGTCGGCCTGCTGGTACGCGATGGTCAACTGGTCGGGCGCGCCGAACCAGGCGAGATCTTTGCGGCCGTCGCCGTTCAGGTCTCCAACCGTCAGCGACGCGACTTCGCGATCGACCGGAATCTTCTTATGCTCGAATCGTTTGTCGTCTTCGATGGCGTTGACGCGTCGCGGAGCGGTCGGGAGCGTTCGTTCGGCCGTGCGGGGGTCGCGCTGCATCAGCAGGTCGAGGCGGCTGTTGCTGTTGTCGACCAGAACGAGGTCAATGCGCCCGTCGCCATTGAGATCAGCGGCCTGCAAATTGGCCGATCGCTGCTGCAGCTTGTAGACTTCCAGCCGCCCGAAGCCGTAGTACCGACCCAGTTCAAGGGGCGCTTCGTCCGCGGCGCGCGAGGCCGCGGGCAGGGCCCCGCAGGCGAAACTCATCGCCGCGGCCAGAATGACCGCCGCACGCCGCAACCTGCGTCCGAATTTCGCCATCTTTTTTGACCCTTTCTTCGACAGATTCACTTTCAAGGCGCGCTGCCCTGGATCCGATGTGCGCCGGGCGCGTCACACACGGCGCTACGATGGTAAGACTCCATCGGCCCGGATACAATCGCCAGCGTCATGCGACGAAAACCCAAACAGGCCGCGTCAGTCGCCGAGTGGCGCGCGCGGGTTCGTGCTTGCGGCCTGCGCAGCACCCCTGCGCGTCTGGCTGTATTGCAAGAGCTTGATCAGCGCGCCACGCCAGTTACGCATGCCGACCTCGCCGGCCGCCTCGTGCCCCAGGGTTTCGACAAGGCCACGGTTTACCGCAACCTGATCGACCTGACCGAAGCCGGCATGCTGTCGCGCACCGAGCTCGGGGACCATGTGTGGCGGTTTGAATTGAGGCGCGCCGCCGACGGCCACACAGGGGACCATCCGCATTTTTTGTGCGTCGATTGCGGCGAGGTGGCCTGCCTGTCGGACGTCAACGTCGCGATTTCACCGGCCGGGGGGCGAAAAGCGGCCCGCATCGGCCGGGTGACCGAAGTGTTGCTCAAAGGGCATTGCGAACGGTGCCAGACGTGAGTCGGCTTGTGCTCGAGAGTTCTGCGTTTCCGCCCCAGGGAACGATTCCGCGCAAGCACACCGGCGACGGCGAAGACGCGTCGCCCGCACTCGCGTGGACGGGCGTGCCTGACGGCGCCAAAGAGTTGGCCCTGGTCGTCGACGACCCCGACGCCCCCACCCCTGAACCCTGGGTGCACTGGGTGCTGTACAAGGTTCCGCCGCAGACGACGTCGTTACCCGAGCGGGTGCCGCAGGTGCAGCGGCTGTCGCAGCCGCAAGGCGCGCTTCAGGGGCGCAATTCATGGCCCAAGGGGGTGGGTTACCGCGGCCCGGCGCCCCCCCACGGGCACGGCTTGCACCATTACCGCTTCCGGCTCTATGCCCTCGACGCGCCCGTCGCTCTTGGACCTGGGATCGACAAGGCCGCTTTGTTGGCAGCCATGAATGGCCACGTGCTGGCCGAGGCCGAACTGGTGGGAACCTATCAGCGATGACCGCGGCGACAAGCACTGTCGTTCGTTTCGGTATTCTGGGAACGGCGCGCATTGCGTCGAAAGTCGGTCGCGCCATCTCTCGGGCAGTGGGCGCGACGGTCTCGGCGGTCGCCAGCCGCGACGTCAATCGCGCCCGAACATGGGTAGCGCAACACACCTGCGCGTCACCCACAGCGCCCGACGACGATTCCGGGTTTCTCGATACGAGTGCGGCCGTGCGCACCCACGGCGACTATCAGGCGCTGCTCGACGATCCCGAAGTTGACGCCGTCTATATTCCGCTGCCCACCTCACTGCACGCCCCGTGGACAATTCGGGCTGCCGAGCGAGGCAAGCACGTATTGTGCGAAAAGCCGCTGGCGATGAACGCCTCTCAGGCCCACGAAATGGCCGCGGCGTGCCGCGCGCACAGAGTCCAGTTTCTCGACGGCGTAATGTGGTACCACCACACGCGAACCGCAGTGATACAGCGTGTGATCCGCAGCGGCGAATTAGGCGACCTGCGGCGCGTCACACTGGGCTTCTCGTTCAACGCGACCGATTTCCGTCCCGACAACATCCGCTATCAGCGCGAATTGGGGGGCGGCGTTCTGGGAGATCTGGGGTGGTATTGCGTCGGGGCCAGCTTGTGGACTTTCGACGATTTGCCGGTGCGCGTTTTCGCTACCGGGAAGTATCGCGACGACGTTGACGTCAATTTCTCGGCCCTGATGTGGTTTAGCGGTGATCGCGTCGCCTCATTCGATTGCGCATTCGACACCACCACACGAAGGTGGCTGGAAGTGGCCGGTGCCGAACGGTCAATTGTCTGCGATGATTTCGTCATCCCTTGGAACCCGGCAAGCGCCCGCTTCTGGGTGCATGGACAGGATGGCCAGGTGAGGCAAGAAGCCTGCGACGCCTGCCTTCAAGAAGTGCGGATGGTCGAGAGGTTCTGCGACGCGGTGCGCGGCGGGCCCCAGCTTGATGAATTCGTCACCCGTGCCCTGGCGACGCAACATGTGTGCGATCACCTCGACCGCGCGGCTCGTTCAGGCCAGATTGTCGACGTCGCGCCGCCACCCTGGTAACACCCGCCGCGTTGCAGATCAGGCGCCGGATTCGGGTGCGCCAAGTTGGTCGAGACCAGCGCATGGCGACACGAGGGACATCCGCCGCGCCATAGCGGCTCGAAGGGCACGGGCGGTTAACGAGCGACCAGCACTAGCTGCTATCCATCCGAATTGGAGAGCGGCATTCAACCGGCCTTGAGCTGCTTGTGGCACACCTTGCAGCGTTTCCGGCGGCTAACCAGCGCACCACATTTGGGGCAGCGTTTGGCCTTCAGGCTTTTGACGTGAGACGTTCGGGGACGCAACACCATGATCAGACACCTGCCTTGCTCGCTGCCCAATGCATTCGGGAAACCATGATTTTTATCGGGTCGCAAGCGGAATCACAAGCACGGGGGGTCCATAACCGGCTTTGAGGGTTATCGACGGGCTGCTGCGGGCTGAGAACGTCTCCGGGTGGCTCGTCCCGGGCGGTCGCGGATGTGCTCGGCAAGGCGGTCGTCGTCGCTGAGCAGAGCGGCACGTACTTGGAGGATGGCTTCGGCATTCTCTGGACGAGACCAGAACTTTTCACTCCCTTTGACACGGTGGTTGAATTGTTTGATGAGCGATTCCACCAAACAGCTCGTGACGGGCAGCCCTTGCCGGCGATACTCGGGATAATTCATGCGTCCCGCGTTGTTCTGCAGGTACGTGATGACCTTGGCGACGATGGCTTGAGGATCCGAGTCATCCCCGGTCTCGACCGGCTCTGCCAACTCCGGTTCAGCCCCTGACAGCGTGCCTTCTGGTGGCTGCAGGTGCTGCCGCCATTCCTGCAGTTGTTGCAGAACAGTAGCCACACGTCCCTGCCAGCAATCGACCAGCCAGGCCTCGTACTGTTCCCACTGAGCCGCAAAGGAGTTTGTCACGGCTCCGGCCGCCTGATCCAGGTAAGCCGTCACGTGCACGAAATCAGTCACGGCGGTGAAGTGCGGAAAGTGCGTCTTGTGGATGGTCCAGTTCTTATGGTCGCCATCTCCCAGAAAGACCTGCCGCAGGGCGTCGTAGAACCCGCGGCGCTGGGCTTCGGCCGCCAGCAGAGGGCCGAATTCGTGCACGTCACGTAGCGTGGCCAGAGCGGTCCGGTAAACCCGCCTGGGGGGCCAGGGTCTGTCCAGAGTGGCCGCCGCCGCGCGTGATCTTTTCCGCGACTTCGAGGGTTTGGAATCGGGTTCCGGTCGATCGGCGTGGGGCGAAGTCACATTCTTGATTTCCCGCACCAAGCGATGAACATGCTCGGGATCGCGGAAACAGCGGGGCGGATCGGGATGCGGGTCTTCGGAGAACGTCTCTCCTTCCATCCGCCACAGGCAGCCGACCTTGCTTTCCTTCCACGCCGGTTCGTGAACTCCCCGCGGCCCCTCGGAAGCTCGGGTCTGCAGGCGGCCTCCGTCCACTTCGACGCAGGCGATCGGAACAGGAGTCTTGGTCTCGGACGCCAGCTCGCGCCGGCGATGCCGTTCAGCCCGTTCGTCACGCGCCGCAACCAGCTCACTCCCGATTTCCTCTGTCAGACGCGCCACCTGCATCCCGCTCATCGAAACGTCGGCCAGCACGTTCAGCATCTGCGAGGCCCGTTCGAAGGAACTGAATTCCCCTCCGGCGGTCACAGCCTTCCACAGGACGCTCGGACTCACTTCATGACCGTCGAGCCGCAATTGTGTCCGTTGAGGGAAAAAAATCCCGCCGGCAGTGGCGGCAATGGCAGCCGGGTTCCGGGACTTCCACACCCCCATAGCGGGTCTGAACAGTCCGCTGGCTCCACTCCACCCGACACTCTTTTGCGCAGGTCGGGCAGGGTTGTACGTCTCCCAGAGCCAGCCCCTGTTGCCAGACGGCTTCCCGCACCAGGCCCTGAACCAAGGCTCGGACGCCCTCCCCAGCCAGTTCTTCGATCTGGTTGAAATCGACGTCCGGACCGACCCCCCGCGGAAACGCCTCCGCCGCAAAAATCTTTCCCCACCCCCGCGCGAGTTCCTGTAACTCGTCCCATTTTGTGTCCTGCACAGCACCCGTGGCCATCTCACGCTCCTCCTTGAGCTTGCGATCTCGAAGTCGCTCGACTTCGTCCACCGATGGTCTAACCCATCGCGTCCGGCGCGCAAAGCCCGTTATGGACCTCTATGGACCCACGCGGGGAAACCCCACTGGACAGACTCTTCCAGATTCGATATCACCCCGCCCCTCTCTCCTTCACAAATTTCTCACGGCAGCAGTTTGTCGGTTTCTTTGGAGACCGGAGGCGATGATGCCTTCAGCGGCGACAGCGGCACTGCGCAATCGATGGGCCCGCAATCGCGGCCTTGTCGTTCCGGCGCTCATGGCCGCGTCAATCCTGGTCGTGGTCGCGCCCCTGCCCGTCGCGCTGCTCGACCTCTTGCTCTCGGCGAATATCGCCGTCTCGATCCTGATTCTGATGACGACGCTGTACGTGCGCAAGCCGCTGGAATTCAGCGTCTTTCCGACGCTGATTCTGGCGACGACTCTCGCGCGTCTGGTGCTTTCCGTGGCGTCGACGCGGCTGATTCTGACGCGCGGCGGGTTCGACGGAACAGCCGCCGCCGGCGGAGTGATTCGCGCCTTCGGCGATTTCGTGGCCGGCGGACAGATTGCCGTCGGCCTGATCATTTTCTCAATACTCGCGGTGATTCAATTTCTGGTGATCACCAAGGGAGCGACCCGCATCGGTGAAGTCGCGGCGCGCTTTGCACTCGACGGCTTGCCGGGCCGGCAGATGGCCATCGACGCCGACGTGCAGGCGGGACTAATCAACTCGGTTGTTGCGGCCGAGCGCCGCCAGGAACTGGCGCGGCAGGCTGACTTCTATGGGGCCATGGATGGGGCCGGAAAATTCGTGCGCGGCGACGCCGTGGCGACGCTCGTGATCGCTGCGGTCAATATCGTCGGCGGACTGTACGTCGGGCTGCTCGAATACGGAATGTCGCTCAGTGAGGCGACCGCGGTCTTCACCCGGTTGACCATCGGCGATGCGCTCGTCACGCAATTGCCCGCGTTCCTGGTCTCATTGGCGGCGGGGCTCCTGGTCACTCGCAGCTCTGTCGAAAGCGACCTGACTGAAGACGTGTTGAAGCAACTGGCGATCAGGCCCGCGGCCCTGGGGGTCGCGGCGGTTTTCGTGGCGGGCCTGTCATTGACCGGTCTGCCGCGGCTGCCCCTCTTGTTGATGGCCGGCGGTCTGGGGGCCCTGGCTGCGACAGTCCCGCGTCGAGCGCGGGCGCCGTCGGCGGAATCGCCCGACGATAGCAAACAAGCCCCTCTACCGACGCCCCCTGCGACCGGTCTCGAAGACTCATTGCGGGTTGACTCGCTGCAACTCGAACTGGGCTTCGGCCTGATTCGTATGGCCGACCCGGGTCAGAAGGGAGACCTGCTCGACCGGGTCACCCGCATGCGGCAGAAACTGGCTCACGAGCTGGGCATGATCGTGCCCAAAGTCAGCATCCGCGACAACATCCGGCTGCATCAGCGGCAATACCAGATCAGAATCCACGATGTGCCTGTCGCTTCGGGAGAGGTGTTCCCCGAAGGGTTTCTGGCGATCGACACGGGGGCCGCCAGCGAACCGATTCAGGGGCTGATGGTCACCGACCGGGCGTCGCGGCGGCCCGCCGTCTGGATCGAAGCACCGCAGCGGGCGCGGGCCGAGTCGCTCGGTTATCACGTCATCGAACCACAGGCGGCGATTTGCACGCATCTTTGCGAAGTGGTTCGGCATCACAGCGACGAGCTGCTGTCGCGACAGCAGGTGCACGAACTGCTGGAGAACCTGAAACGCCGTTCGCCGCGAATCGTCGAAGAACTGGTACCGGCCCTGTTGCGCCCGGCGCATGTGCATCAGGTGCTGTGCAACCTGCTGCGCGAACGGGTGCCGATTCGCCATCTCGAAACCATCCTTGAAACCCTGGCGGAACACGCCGACAGGACGCAGGACCCTGCGATTCTGACCGAATTCGTCAGGCGAGCGCTGGGGCGGGTGATCTGTCAGCAGTACCGAGACCGCGAAGGGGTGCTGCGGGTCGTCACGCTGGACCCGGCATTTGAAGAACTTGCGGCCCAGGGCGCAGCGGCGAACCATTCGTGGATGTCGCCGCAGCGGGCGCAGGAGATTGTGGGTGGAATAACGGCAGAATTGAACGCGCTGGCGGCGACCGGCTATCCGCCGGTGGTGCTGACGACGAAAGAGGCGCGGACGGCGATTCGGCGGCTGACTTCGCCATCGCTGCCGCAGGCTGCGATCTTGAGTTTTGATGAGATTTCTCGCGACACGCGCATCGAGTCGCAGGGACAAGTGGCGTGGGAGAATGCGTTTAGCGAGACGCAGCGCGCCTCGGCCCTGGCGGCGTAAATCGACGCGATTACTCAACCGATGAAACGACAGGAACCAAATATGAGTCAATCGGAGGTTCGCACGTTCAGGGCAGCGACCATGCAAGAGGCCCTGGCGGCAGTGCGACGTGAAATCGGGGCTGACGCCGTGATTCTCAAGACCCGCGAATTGCCGGCGCCGCGTTTCTTTCGGTGGCGCGCGGCGGCGCCTCAGGTCGAAGTGACGGTGGGCACGGGGGTCAACGTGCGCACGCCGCACGCATTGCTCGCGCCCCTGCCCCAGCCCGGGCCGGCCGCGCCGGCTCGAATCGAAGCGCCGCCGTCGCGCCGTCAGCCGGCGTCTGAGGCCCGCCCCCTGCGGCCTTCGGCAATTGACCTGCCGGTGCCTTGCGCCCGGCCGACCCCGGCGGCGCCGCAGCCCGCCGAAACGCAGCAGCAGGCGTCGATTTCGCGCCAGCTCAGTTCGATACAACAGATGGTCAGCCAGTTGACTCGCGAATCGTGGTCGCGCGAAGACGACGTACCCACCGAACTATTTCAGCTCTACACCGAACTGATCGACGCCGAGGTCGACGAAGAGCTGGCACGCGACCTCGTGCGGCAGTTGAAGCGCGAATGCGCGCCCGAAGAACTCGCGAATGCCGAGGCGGTGAAAACGCGGCTGCGCAGCACGGTCGAAGCCGAGATTCGCTGCACCCCGCCGATTTGCGCCACGCCCGGTCGTCGCCGGGTGGTGGCCCTGGTCGGGCCGACCGGCGTGGGCAAGACCACGACGATCGCCAAGCTGGCCGCGAACTTCCGCCTGCGCGACGGCATTCGCATGGGGCTGGTTACCGTCGACACCTACCGCATCGCGGCGGTCGAGCAGTTGCGGACCTACGCCGAGATCATCGACCTGCCGATGAAGGTCGTGACGAGCCCGGGCGAGATGCGCCGCGCGCTCGACGAATTGAACGGGCTCGACCTGGTGTTGATCGATACGGCCGGCCGCAGCCCCCGCGACGAATTGAAGATTCAGGAACTGAAAAGCCTTCTGGCCGAGGCGCACGTCGACGAGGTGCACCTGGTGCTGAGCCTGGTGGCCAGCGCGCGAAGCCTGCAGGCGACGGCCGAAAAGTTCGCACCGGCAGGAACGACGTCGCTGATTCTGACCAAGCTCGACGAAGCCGTCGGTATGGGCTCGTTGCTCTCGGTCTCGCGCCGGGTGCCACTGCCCGTCAGCTACCTCACCACCGGGCAAGACGTTCCCGACGACATTGAACACGCCCAGGCCCGCCGCATCAGCCGGCTGGTGCTGGGAGACGAAACTCTGTTTACCCGCCGCCGTGACGCGGCTTGATGCGGGCGCGACATGCACGACCAGGCACAACTCCTGCGAGGCTTGATGGAGCGGCGGTGCGACGGGCCGGGCGCGGCCCAGCCGACGCCCTGCGGACTCGCGCGCAGCGTGGCCGTGACCAGCGGCAAGGGAGGGGTCGGCAAGAGCAACGTCGCGTTGAATCTGGCCATCGCCCTGGCGCGCGCCGGCCACTCGGTTTGCGCTCTCGACGCGAACCTCGGCCTGGGGAACATCGACCTGTTGTGCGGGTTGAACGGCTACTGGAACCTGTCGCACGTCGTCAGCGGCGCGCGATCGATCTCAGAAGTGATGCTCGAGGGGCCGGCAGGCATTCACGTCGTTCCCGGAGCGAGCGGCCTGTTTGATCTGGCCGATTGCTCGGCGACGACGCAGCGCGAAATTATCAGGCAGCTTTCAGATCTCGAAGAATCGCACGATTACCTCGTCGTCGACACGAGTACCGGCATTCATCGCGCCGTGCGACGGTTCGTGGCCGCGGCCGACATGCCACTGATCGTCACCACTCCGGAACCCACGGCAATTGCCGACGCTTACGCCACGATCAAAGCGCTCTCGGCCTCTGGTGGCGTCGCGACGCCGCACGTTCTGGTCAATCAGGCCGAGTCGACCGAGCAGGCACGGGAAATCATCGCCCGCATCCAACAGACCGCACAAACGTTTCTGCAGGTCTCCGTCGCGGCGGCCGGTTCGGTCCCGCGCGACCCGGCGGTCGCGCAAGCCGTGCTTCGCAGACAACCATTACAGAGCTGGCAGCCCGCCACTCCCGCGGGGCGCGCGTTCGAGCAGTTGGCCCGGCGCGTCATCAATCTGACGTCGCGCTCGGCAGATCAGGGGGCCTTTTTTGCGCGGATCGGGTGCGGCGAAGAACGGAGGGCGGCGTGACGCCCGGCGGCAATCTGCAAACTGCGCGGGAAGCGAGGCTGTCGCGGACCGGCTCGGTATGCCTGCGCGCGGCCGACATGTTCAACCTTGCCGCCTGCGCCAGAAAGTCTCAATTTGCGGTCGGCCGATGCCGATATATTTGGTAAGTCTGGGTGCGCCGAGTTGAGATGACATCGCTGATCGCAATCGCCATGGAGGGTATGATGGTCACAAAGGTCGAACGCGACATCAATGAGGTCTGGCAGCTTTACAAGCAGGATCAGTCGAGCAAAGAGCTGCGCAATCTGCTGATCGAACGCTACCTGCCTCTCGTCCGCTACAACGCCGAACGCGTCTGGGCCAAGCTGCCTGACGGCGTTGACTTGAACGACCTGATCTCGGCCGGGGTCTTCGGCCTGATGGATGCCATCGAGGCGTTCGATCTGACGCGCGGCGTGAAATTCGAGACGTACTGCGTGCCGCGCATCCGCGGCGCCATGCTCGACGAACTGCGCACGATGGACTGGGTGCCCCGGCTCGTCCGCAGCAAGGCGAGCAAGGTCGAGGCGGCGCGAAAGGCCGCCGAGGCCGAGCTGGGCCGCCCCCCCACCGATGCCGAGATCGCCCGCAAGCTCGAAATGTCGACTGAAGACTTCGAGAAGCTCAAGGCCGAAGCCAGCGCCGTGAATCTCGTCAGCCTGAATAAGAAGTGGTACGAAACCGACAGCTACAAAGACGTTCGCGAAATCGACATTCTGGAAGACAACAAGGGCATCGACCCGACCAACGGCATCCAGAAGCGCGACCTGATGAAGCTCGTCACCAAGGGCCTGAATCGCAACGAGCGGCTGATCATCATTCTGTACTACTATGAAGAGCTGACGATGAAAGAAATCGGCAGCACTCTGGGCCTTTCGGAAAGCCGCGTCAGCCAGATGCACTCGAGCATCGTCGCGCGTCTGAAAGACCAGCTTCGCCAGCGCCGGCCTGAATTCTCGCAGTAAGTTCACCGGGCAAATCTGGTCAAAAATTGACCAGCCTGGTCGTTGAGCGACCAGACTGGTTCGTTTTCGTTCGAACGCGCGAGCACTCTTTTCTGCACGCCGCTTTGACCCGATCGGCGTTTTTCGCGATCGATGGTTCCGGCCCACTCGTGAAGCGGAACGTCGCTTGCGGTATCTTCTCACAAGCGGGCGCGCGGCACTTCGCAATCTGCGAAGGCGCGTGACGGGGCGCCCGGTGCGCACCAGCCCGCGAAGCCGAGCGACCGGCACGCGCCGGGCTGCGAGGGTCGCCCATGGAAACTGCAGAAGCTTTCGTCATTCTCGATTGCAGTCTGGCGCGTTCCGCGAGCGGCCGAAGCTGCTCGAACCTGCGCGAATTGCTGGAAGCCGTGCGGTCGGCGCCCGACGCGGTGCTCGAGCATCACATGCTGCGCTGCGCGCTCGACGATCATTTCGAGCTGTATGAGTTTCCCAACGACATCGCCCGCTGGTGCTGGGACGCGCTGGGCGATCGGTTGCTGGGAGAGCAGATGGCCCTGATCGACCCGTACCAGTGCGGCGCCCTGCCGGGCGTGCGCGCGGCACTGGTCGAGGCGATCGAAGAGCGGCTCTGGTCGCTCGACCGGGTTCCCTGGTGCCGGCCCGGCCTCGAGCTGCACCTGGTCGAATCGCGGCTGATCGCGTTCGACACGGGTGAGCGCGTGAGCGACCCCGCACTGCTTTCTGATGCCATCGCCAAACTGCCGGTGCGCTCGCTATTCTACCATGTGCATGAGGCGCGCCGCCGCACCGGAGGTCGAACCGACGATTTCTCGATGTGGCTGGAAAACCGCGGGGCCGACCCGACGCTGGTCGCCCGCGTCAGGGCCGTCGATTTCTATTTTTTGAATCTGAATCAGTTGCGGCGGGAATTGCTGGTTGCATTTCAGCCGCCCCCTGCGGGAGAGCCTTCTGCCCTGACACGGGAGGTCGCATGAGCCTGCTTGCCCGATATGAGGCCGTGGTGGGCCCGCAGGAGGTCCGACGATTGCGGCAGCTTGCGTCGCGGTTGCAGGGGCGGCGCATGGTGCACGTGAATTCGACGCGCGCCGGGGGAGGCGTCGCCGAGATTTTGAGCTGGATGGTGCCCTTGATGCAGGAGTTGGGGCTCAGCGCCCGCTGGGAGGTCATTTCGGGGTCGCCCGATTTCTATCGCGTGACCAAGGCGTTTCACAACGGCATGCAGGGGTTCCCGGTGAATCTCAAACGCGGTGACCTCGAGCTGCACTACGAAATCAACCGTGAAAACGCCCAGCGGCTGGCGCTCGAGGCCGACGTGGTTTTCATTCACGACCCGCAGCCGATTTACCTTCCTGAATTCACGCCGAAATCGAACGTCGGCCGCTGGGTGTGGCGCTGCCATATCGACGCCTCACGCCCTAATCGGCTGGTGTGGAAGCACCTCGAACGGGCCCTGCCGCACTACGACGCCACGATCTTTTCGATGGCGGCCTTCACGCGCCCCGTCGGGCGGCCAATGTATTTGATTCCCCCCTCGATCGACCCTTTGTCAGACAAGAACTGCCCGCTCGATGAATCCGAGCGCCTGCAGACGCTCGAGCGACTGGACATCGACCCTGACCGGCCGATGATTCTGCAGGTATCGCGGTTCGACCGGTTCAAAGATCCGCTGGGGGTGATCCAGGCGTACCGATTGATCAAACCGTACCATCCCGAATTGCAACTGGTGCTGGCAGGGGGGCCTGCCGACGACGACCCCGAAGGGGCCGAAGTGCTGCGGGAAGTGATGGAGCATGCCGGCCACGACGACGACCTGAAAGTGCTGATGCTGCCCTCAGATTCGCATCGCGCCATCAATGCGTTGCAGCGCTCGGCCGTGGTGATTCTGCAAAAATCGATCAAGGAAGGCTTCGGATTGACCGTGACCGAAGCCCTGTGGAAAGGCAAACCGGTCATCGGCGGGGCCTGCGGCGGCATCACGCTGCAGGTGCACGACTACCAGACCGGGTTTCTCGTGCATTCTCCGGCCGGCGCGGCCTACCGAATCCGTTATCTGCTGCGCTATGCCGAGAAGCGGCAGCGCATGGGCCAGACGGGACACGCTTTTGTGAAGGAACATTTTCTGCTGACACGCCACCTGCGCGACTATTTGACGATGCTGTTGTGTCTCGAGCACCCGGGGAATGAAGCGCTGATCGCGTAGCGTGCGATGCGCCTCGCCCACATTCTTTAGAGGAAAGTGTGACAATGCGAATGTGGAATGACGAAATCCGAATGACGAAGCCCAAATGACGAAAGGGCCCACTGGCTTTTGGCATTCGACATTTGTGCTTCGTCATTGATTCGACATTCGGGCTTCGACATTCGTCATTCTGGACGGGAGGTCCTTTCCATGCCCTGGACGCGAGAACGACTCGAAGAGGTGGCCCGAGAGCGGCTGGCCGGCGCCCGACTGATCGTCGTTGCCAATCGCGAGCCCTACCAGCATTACTTCGGTGACGACGGGGTGCAGTGCCGCCGGCCTGCCGGAGGCCTGACCGCGGCACTCGACCCCGTCATGCGGACTTGCGGCGGCGTGTGGGTGGCGCACGGCAGCGGCGAGGCCGATCGCGAGGCTGTCGACGAGCACGACCGGGTGCGGGTTCCGCCCGGCGACGAAGAATACACGTTGCGGCGCGTCTGGCTGTCGAAAGCTGAAGAGCAGGGGTACTACTATGGATTATCGAACGATGCCTTGTGGCCATTGTGCCACATCGCCTACATGCGGCCGCATTTCGATTCACACGACTGGGAGCAGTATCGTCGCGTCAACCAGAAATTCGCCGACGCGGTGCTGGAAGAGATCGGAAGCGAACCGGCGATGGTCTTCGTGCAGGACTACCATTTCACCCTGCTGCCGCGGCTGCTGAAGAATGTTCGCGACGATCTGGTGATCGCGCAGTTCTGGCACATTCCCTGGCCCAACCGCGAGGCGTTTCGCATCTGCCCCTGGCAGAACGAAATCGTCGACGGGCTTTTGGGAAACGACCTCCTGTCTTTTCACGTGCAATATCACTGCAACAACTTTCTCGACACCGTCGATCGCACGCTTGAGTCGCGCGTCGACCGCGATCGCTTCACCGTGACCTACGGCGGCAAAACCACCCTCGTTCGCCCGCACCCGATCAGTATCGACCCGAGCGCGGCCGAAAGCTTCAAACCGGCGGTTCTCGAGGCGGCCGAAAGGCGCCTGCGGCAGCGCCTGCGACTTCGCGACGAAAGGCTCCTGGTGGGGATCGACCGGGCCGATTACACCAAGGGGATTCCCGAGCGGATGCGGGCAGTCGACCGCCTGCTCGACCTGCACCCCGAACTCAAAGGCACGTTCCGTCTCGTGCAGGTGGCGGCCCCCAGCCGCACGCACATTCCCGCCTACCGGCAGCTCCAGGATGAGCTCGATCAGTTGGCCGACCAGATCAACTGGCGACACGAACACAACGGCTGGCGCCCCATTGTGCTGTTTAACGAACATTTTTCGGCCGAGCAGGTCTATGTGCTGAACAGGCTGGCCGCAGTCTGCGTCGTCAGCTCGCTGCACGACGGAATGAACCTGGTCGCGAAGGAATTCGTCGCGTCGCGCGACGATTCGCGCGGCGTGCTGGTGCTGTCGCGATTTACCGGCGCGTCAGCCGAGCTGAGCGACGCTCTGCAGATTAACCCGTTTGCCATCGACGAGTTTTCTGACGCATTGTACCGGGCCCTCACGATGCCGGCCGACGAGCAGGAAGCCCGCATGCGGCGCATGCGACAACAGGTGCTCGAACACAACGTCTACCGCTGGGCCGGCCACCTGCTGGGCGACATCGTCAAGCTCGCCGACAGCCAGGCGGTCGTGGGAGAATCGGCATGAATGCGGCCTTCTCTGCGGCCCTCGAAGGGTTGGCCGCAGACTACGATGCCGGCCGCGACCTGCTGCTGTTGTTTGACTACGACGGAACGCTCGTTCCCATCGCGCCCTACCCCGCCCTGGCGACCTTGAGCCAGACGACGCGGCAATTGCTCGGCAAGCTCGCGTCGCTTTCGCGCGTGACGGTCGGGGTCGTGAGCAGTCGCGCGCTGGCCGAGCTGACGCGGCTCGTCGATCTGCCCGGTCTGTTCTACGCCGGCTCGGGCGGCCTCGAGGTCGAGTTCCACGGTCGCCGGTGGTCCCCCGAAATCAACGATTTGGTCCTTCAGTCGCTGGCTGATCTGAGCGAGGCCGTTGAGGCCGAGCTCGCCGGCTTTGCCGGGGCCTGGCTCGAACGCAAACCGTTGGGCTTCGCGCTGCACTATCGCAATCTCGACGCAGTCAGGCATGGCGCATTGCGAACGGCGGCCTGGGGGCTGGTCGAGCGATTTCGCGGATTGCGCTGCGTCGACGCCGCCCTGGCACTCGAAATCACCCCCGATGTGGGGTGGTCGAAAGGGACGGCCGTCGAGCTGGCGCTTGAGCACGCCGTGCGGTCTCCCTGCACGGCACTCTATGCCGGCGACGAGGCGAATGACGCCGAAGCCGTGGCGGTGATGAATGCCCGCGGGGGCGTGACGGTAGGCGTTGGGCCGCAGGCGCCCCCGGCCGTGCAGCACCGATTGCCCGACCCCGCAGCGCTCGCTGCAGCGATGGAAAGCCTCAGATTGCGGCTCGAACCAGCCCCGTGAGCCGCGGGTGTTCATCCCGTCGGCACTGATCGAGTATCATCTGGATGACTCTTGCGCAGGCCGAGTATACCAGTGCCTCAACCGACCTCGAATGACATGTTGGTTGCCTCACAGCGGACTCGCGGCGAGCGCGCGTCTTCACTCCCTTCCCCCCTCGCGGGGGAAGGGATGGGGATGGGGGGCGAGCGAGTTTCGACGCTGGAAAACACCCCCACCCCCGACCCCTCCCCCGTCCAGGGGGAGGGGAGAGGAAGATCGGTCGCTGGCCGTCGCACCTGTCAACTCAGCTCAGTCGAGGGACTGGTGCCCTCACTCATCGCCGCCCTCCGCCCTCCGCGGGCAGGCTACATTCATGTGCCCTTCTGCGCCCATCGCTGCGGCTATTGCGATTTCACGCTGGTCGCCCGCAAAGATCATCTGATCGACGATTACCTGCGGGCCCTCGCGATCGAGCTGCAATCGCTCGAGTCTCCGCCCCTGGTCGAAACGCTGTTTCTGGGGGGCGGCACACCCACCCATTTGAGTGCCCCACAACTTGAACGGTTGCTGTTGCTTGTGCGCGCGTGGTTTCAGCTTGCGCCTGCAGGAGAATTCAGTGTCGAGGCCAACCCGGCCGGTCTCGATGACGAAAAGCTCGACGTGCTGGCCGCTGCCGGCGTCAATCGCGTCAGCCTCGGGGCACAGTCGTTCGATGCGAAAATCCTGAGGATACTCGAGCGTGACCACGACGAGCGCACGATCGTCGACGTCTGGGGACGTCTGGGAAGGCGGTTCGACAACCTGTCGCTTGACTTGATTTTCGGGGTTCCCGGTCAATCGCTGGAACTGTGGCGTGCTACGCTCGCCCAGGCCATCGCGCTCGAACCGCAGCACATCTCGACTTACGGCCTGACGTTCGAAAAGGGGACGACTTTCTGGTCGCGCCGTGAAAAAGGGGCGTTGGCTTCGCTGCCCGACGTTCTCGAGCGGGAAATGTATGCCGCGGCGATGGACGATCTTTCGGCGGCCGGCTTCGACCAGTACGAGTTGTCGAATTTCGCCCGGGCCGGATTTGCCTGCCGGCACAACGCGACCTATTGGGCCGGTCTCGGTTATTACGGGTTTGGGCCGGGGGCGGCGCGGTATGTCGCCGGGCGGCGCGAGACGAATCATCGCAGCGTCACGACGTGGCTCACCCGGGTTCTTTCGGGCCGCTCGCCCGTGGGTGACTCCGAAGAACTGGAGGCCGAACCCCGCGCCCGTGAGGCCCTCGCGCTGGGCTTGAGGCGCATCGAGGGGGTCGGCCGCGCGGCGTTCGCCGAAACGACCGGTTTCGAGCTGGCCGCCGTCACGTCCGGCCGGATCGAGCGTCACGTCGCAGCGGGCCTAGTCGAAGACGACCCTGCCGGCGTGCGATTGACCCGCGAGGGGCGCTTTCTGGCGGACAGTGTGGTGGGGGATGTGTTGTAAAGAGCGGGGTTGCAACTCGGCTGGCAGGCGCCCGCCGCAAGCGCTCTTGCAGCGTTACCGCCTGGAAATGTAATAACACGCCATTCAACGCCGTTCACGATGCCCGTTCCCCGCGCAAGGAGGCCCTTTCATGCGGAATGTTGTCGCGCTCGCGTCGCTTTTGCTCTTGTCATATAGCCAGGCATTCGCCCAGCAGGCGGGCGACCGCATCGTCGTTTCGACCGAGAGCGCTCCCTTGCGCACGCAGACTCAAACCGCAGGCAACGTTCCCAAAGGCGTGATTCTGACGGTTCAGGATGTCAACGGCGACTGGTTGTGGGTCACCTACACGCTGGGCAAGGGAAGCATCAAGGGCTGGCTCAATCGTCGCGACACCATTCCTTTCAGTAAGGCGCTCGATTTCATCAATGGCGAATTGCAGCGTCAGCCGCAGGCCGAGCTGTACAACATCCGCGGCATGATCCGCTTCGAACGCGGCGAGCTCGATCTCGCGCTCGCCGACTACAACGAAGCCCTGCGGCTCGACGCCCGCCGGGCCCACGTGTGGAACAATCGCGGCAACCTGTGGCGCGCCAAGGGAGACGGCAAACAGGCCATCAACGATTTCAACCAGGCCGTGCGCCTGGCTCCCGACGATCCCGTGGCCTACAAGAATCGCGGAAACGTCTGGAGCGACCGGGGCGCGTTCGACAAGGCCATTCGCGATTACGACGCCGCCATCACGCTCGATTCGCAAGACGCCGAGTCGTACAACAATCGGGGCAGCATGCAGATGCAGGCCCGCCAGTACGAAAAGGCCCAGGCCGATTTCAACGAAGCGATTCACCGCGCGCCGCAATCTCCCGCGGGTTACAACAACCTCGCGTGGCTCTTGGCCACCTGCCCGGAAACGACCTGCCGTGATGCGAAGCGGGCCGTCGAACTGGCGACAAAGGCCTGCGAGCTGGGCGGCTGGAAGGACGCGGGCCACATCGACACGCTGGCAACCGCGTGTGCCGAAGCGGGCGACATGGAAAGCGCCGTCAAATGGCAGACGCGGGCCGTGGAACTCGCGCCGGAGCCTCGCAAACCCGGTTACCGCACTCGCCTCGAACAATACAAGCTCAGCCAGGCGCCGCGGGAAGAGCTGGCTCAGTAGCCGCAATTCGACCGTTCTCAGACACGAGAGCGACGGGCGCACCGGCCGGCGTCAATGATTTGCGTCATGGGCCGGCGCGGCCGTCGTCTTGCTCGTCTTGTGTCAGGTGCGCGGTTGGCCCCAGGGAAGGGTTGTGATGCCGATATTCTTCAACGGAATTGTCCGCCGCAAGGCGGTATTAAGTGAGAGTCATACGCCGTTTCGAATTGGCCCGCGCCGCTGCGCACCATGGCCGGCCGCCCTCGCGCTGGCGATTCTGATGGGAGGCCCGGCGCGAGAGACGCTGGTCGCGAACGAAACTGCCGAAAAGGCCGGCGACCCGGCACAGACGGAGACGAAACATTCCGCAGACGAAATCCAGTCGAAGCTCAAGGCGCTTGAATCGTCGAAAGAGGGCGACGAGGAAGAGCGGGCGGCCCTCGCAGAATTGTACGGAAAGATCCTGCAACAGCTCAAACGGCGCGACGAGTTCGCGGCCCGGGCCGAGAGCCTGCAGCGCGAAACGGCTCAAGCGCCCGAAAAACTGCGGGCGTTGCGGGCCGAATCGGCCGCCCCGGCGGAGCCGACTGGCGAGATCGATCGCAGCCTGAACCTGTCGGCGATGCTGCAGCAGCTTTCGCAGGCGGAGACGCGGTTGACCGAAGTCCAGACGCGGCTCGCCGATCTGCAAAGTAGCGTCAAGCGACGGGCCGACCGGGGGGTGGAAGTTCCCCGGCTACAAGAGACGGCCCGATTGCAGATCAAAGAAGTTTCCGAGCAGCTCGAAACGCCGGCCGGGGCCGATGAGACGACTGAAGCCACCGAGGCGGCCCGGCAACTTCTCGAAGTGCGGCAGTTGACATTGCACCAGGAGCTGAAGGCCTATGATGCCGAAATCGCCCGGAACGAGGCGACCGCCGACCTGCTCTCGGCGCAGCGCGACCAGGCAGTCGTGCAGGCGAAGAAGGCCCAGCAGGCGTTGGAGGCCTGGCAGGCGGCAGTGAACGAGCAGCGCCGGGTCGAGTCGGAGCAGCAGGCCTTGGCGGCACGGCAGGCCACGGCACAGGCTCACCCGTCGGTGAAGCGGCTGGCGGCGGCCAATGCCGATCTGGCGGCCCGACGGCAGGAGCTGGCTCGCAATATCGAGCAATCGGCGATGAACGCCTCTCGACTCGAACGGCGCAGGCAAAGCATCGAAGAACAGTATGAGCGGCTTGAGGAGCGGGTGCATCGGGCGGGGTTGACCGAGACCGAAGGCCTGTTGATGCGCAAGCATCGCGACGAACTGCCCAGTCTGCGCGAACACTATCATCTTCTCGCCGAAAACGACGCCGAGATTTCGGCCGTAACCCTCGAGTTCCTCGAGCTCGAAGACCAGCGGGGGGAGCTGGCCGACCTCGAGCCGGTCGTTGCGCAGTACATCGCCGAGCTCGACGATACGCTCGAAACCCTCGAGTTGATTCTGGTCGAAGCCGAGTTGAAAGTGATGCTGAGCACGCGGCGCGAATATCTCGACGCCCTGATCGCCGATACGCGCGAGTATTCCAACAACCTGTCGCTGGTCGGCACGCGCGAGCGCGAGTTGGTCGCCTGCGTGCGAAATTCACGCCAATTCGTTGACGAGCGGATTCTGTGGATTCGCAGCACCACCGCACCGCGGCTCGCCGATCTGCCGGTGCTGATATCGGCTCTCGGTTGGTTGTCGGCCCGTGCGCAGTGGTCTCAGGTCAAAGAGACAATCGCCGGTGAAATCAGGGCCGATTCGACCGGGTATGCCGCCCTGCTGCTTTTCGGCGTGCTGATGGCGATTGGCCAGTACCGGCTCAAGCACCGCCTGCGAACCTGGAATCAGGAGGCCGCGAAGAAATCGGGAGTCAGTTTCCTGCCGACTGTCGCGTCGCTTGGGTTGAGCCTGTTGTTGGCGGTGGGTTTGCCGGCGCTCGTGTGGCTCGCCGGCTGGAAACTGGCCGACGCCGCCGATCGTCGAGTCTTTGCGGCGGCCGTGGGCCGCGCCTTGCAGGGAACGGCGCTGCTTTTGGCCCTGTTGGAGATGGCGCGGCAGATTTGCCGCTCGCATGGATTGGGAGAAGCGCATTTCGACTGGCCCGGCGACATCCTGAAAATCGCCCGGCGCTCTCTGGGTTGGTTCATCGCGGCCGGGTTGCCGGCGGCCTTTGTCGTCCTGCTGACCGAGGCCCAGCCTGACGAATCGTGGAAGGCCACCCTCGGCCGCACGGCGTTCGTCTGGTCGCAGCTTCTGGTCGCCTGGTGCGCCTACCGCATCTGGCATGCCCCCCGGGGCCTGGTGCAGGAAATCGTGCGGAACGAAACCGACGCGTGGTGGCGCCGATTTCAGAGGTTCTGGTATCTGGCGACGGTCACGGGGCCTTTGGCGCTCGTGGCGCTTGCCGTCAGCGGCTACTACTACACCGCCGTGCAACTGGCCGGGTGGGCCCTCTTGACCTTGTGTCTGCTGTTCAGCCTGATTGTACTGCATGCCCTGATGCTGCGCTGGGTTCTGTTGGCGTATCGTGAGCTGGCGATGCGGCGGGCACGCGAGCGGCGGGCCGCCGAAGCCGCGGCCAGCACCGATGGCAAACCCCCGCTTGCCGAGAACCCCGCGTCAGAAACCGCCGTGAGTCTCGCGGATATCAGCCAGCAGACGCGCAGCCTGTTGCGGCTGGCGATGTGCGCGGTCTTGTTTCTGGGAACCTGGCTGATCTGGGAAGGGGGCCTGCCCGCGCTGGGAATTCTGCAGCGCGTTCAAGTCTGGCCGCTTCGGCTGCCCTTGCAGGTGCTTGACGTGGCGGCCGAGTCGAGCGCGCTGACGCTGGCAGACATCATTCTCGCGGCACTTATCGCCGTTGTGACGCTCGCTGCCAGCCGCAACGTGCCGGGGCTGTTGGAGCTCACAATCCTGCGGCGATTGTCGCTCGATGCCGGCGCCCGCTACGCCGTGGGCGCCATTTCGAAATATGTCATCGGTGTCGTGGGGATCGTTGCCGCCGTCGGCCGGCTGGGGATCGGCTGGTCGCAGGTCCAGTGGCTGGTGGCGGCCGTTTCGGTGGGGCTGGGTTTCGGCCTGCAGGAGATTTTTGCCAACTTCGTGTCGGGCCTGATTCTGCTGTTCGAGCGCCCCATACGCATCGGAGACATCGTGTCGGTGGCCGACGTGACGGGAAAAGTCTCGCGGATTCGCATCCGGGCGACGACAATCACCGACTGGGACCTGCGCGAACTGGTCGTTCCCAACCGCGAATTCGTCACCGGGCGCGTCATGAACTGGACCCTCTCAGACACTCTGGCCCGCATGACAGTGCGTGTGGGAGTGGTACACGGCTGCAACCCCGATCTGGTGCGGCAGGTTCTTCTCGATGTCGCCCGCAATCACCCCCTGGTGCGACACGACCCGCCCCCGCACGCCCTGCTCGATGAAATCGGCGATAAGACGCTCATTTTCACCCTCCGCGTGTACATGAGCAGCCTCGACGTGTCGCTCCAACTGCGCCACGAACTGCAAACGCAGATCATCGCGGCACTCGCCCGCGCCGGAATCGACATTCCCTACCCCCAGCGCGACCTGCACCTGCGCACGACGCCCGAACTGGTCTCGGCGCCGGGGCAGACCGCCCCGGCCCGACAGGTGGCCTGACGAAACGTGTCGAGATTCGCGCGGTGCCGATCGGCACACTACAATTGCACGCTGCTGGTAACGGGGTGCAGGGGCTGCCGCCAAATCGCGATGTTCGACCTGCCGCCAGGCAGACTGCGCCCCTTGTGGCCGCTGTGAGATGTGCGAGTTTCTATTCGCGTATTCTCGGCAGAAATCGGGTTTGACGACTATGTCGAAGCACAGAGCAGAAAACAGCCAGCCGCCGCCCGAATTCCCCGGGAAAGGCCGCCTCATGGGGGTCGACTTCGGCCAGAAGCGGGTCGGGCTGGCCCTCTCGAACCCCGATCAAACTCTGGCGACACCCCTCGAAACGCTCATGCGCCGAGACGAGAAACAAGACGCCCGGCGCCTCAAACAGATCGCCCGCGACTATCAGGTGGTGGGGCTGGTGGTGGGACTGCCGGTGCACATGAGCGGCAAAGAAGGCGCGCAGGCCCGCGCGGCGCGCGCGTTCGGGCAGTGGGTTGCGCAAGAGACCGCCCTGCCCGTTTGTTTCCACGACGAGCGGTACACGAGCGCCTTTGCCGACGAGCTGTTGCGAGAGCTCGATCTGACCGCCCGCCAAAGGCAAGACCGCCGCGACCGCCTCGCCGCGCAGATTCTGTTGCAAAGCTATCTCGACGGCCGCCGCGGCGAACATGCGCCACAACCCTTGTCATGAGCCTCTTGCCTGCCGAGCCGTCTGCCCGCTATCGCGCCGGAAAGACATCGGCGTGCGTGCCTTGTCGTACGGGCGTCCGGCGTACGCGGGATTGAAACTAAACCCCATTTCGCCTTGGCGATCTTCCGGGCTGTTGATCGTGAGCTGATAATCCCCGATCACCTTTGCTTCGGATCTCAACACCACGATCAGAACGAGAGGAACGCCGGGATCACCTATGCGAATATCGGATTGCCCTGCAATGATCTCGTCGATCTGTTCGATCGTCCAAGGCCCCCAAAACTGAAACCGCCAGACGTCCGGGCCGCCGTAAAATTCAAATAGGTCGGCCCGGTCGTCGGGATGCACGCGGCGCAGCGTCAACTCGCCGGTTTCGAGAGGCAGGTCAATAGATTTCATGTTCGGAATTGAAACGACATGACGCGCCGTCAGGGCACGCCCAGTGTGATCGACGACCAGCAACAACTCAACACCGGCCAATCAAGGTGCGAGAACAGGCGCCCCGGCGCACCCATTGCGAAACACACTGCGGCTGCGCGGTGTGATTCGCTGCGCTTGTCACACCCTGCGGGCCACCGGCCTCGTCACGCCTGCCGGCTCGTTGACCTGAAACTCAATTCTCAGTTTTCAAATCCGAAATTGCGGGCTCGGAAGCCGGGCCTTCTTCGGGCAACTCCGACCCCATCGTCCGTGCGACGACCGTCGCCAGCAGTTGATCGTTCGCGGTGGCGGGCTTGTCGCCCGCTGCCGACACCACAATGGCGGTGGGCAGATTCTCGTGCCACCAGTCTCTGGCGACGCGCTGCGTCCACTCGGCGCGGCAGGCGCACAGCGCCAGATCGTCGGCCAGTTGCTGAGCCGACGCCGGGCGGTTGCCAGCCCGCTTGGCCAGGCATTTCATCAGCAGGGCCTCCAGGTCGGGTGATACCTGTCGATTCAGTCGCGAAGAGGGAGTTGCGGGTGAGGCCTGGAAATGCTGCAGGCAGACGTCGAGCACGGTTTGGCCCGTGAAGACCGGGCTGCCGGTCAACAGGAAAACGCCGACGGCGCCGACGGCGTACAGATCGCTCCTGGCGTCGACTTCGTGCGGCCGCTCGATCGCCTCGGGCGACATGTACAAGGGGGTGCCGGTCATGGCGCCGGCGGCCGTCAGCGTCATCTCTTTTTCGTCGGTGGCGCGTACCAGCCCGAAATCGAGCACTTTGACGAAATCCTGCAATCCGCCGCGCTGGCCGATCATGATATTCGCGGGCTTGATATCGCGATGCACGAGCCCCATCTCATGAGCTTCGGCCAGTGAGCGGCAGACCTGTTCGAGAATGAACGCCACGCGCCCGTCGGGTTGCGGCCCGAAGCGGTCGACGAGCGTTTGCAGCGTCAGGCCCTCGAGGTACTCCATCGCGTAATAAAACACCCCCTCGGGCGTGCGGCCGTAGTCGTAGATGGCGATCGTGTTGGGGTGGTTGAGCTGACAGGTCAGCCGCACTTCGCGCTCGAAGCGCTGCACGGCCTGGTCGGTCGATTTGTCGGTGTCGAGCAGCTTGATAGCGGTCGGGCGTCGCAGCATGGCGTGGTGGCCGCGATACACAACGCCCATCCCTCCCTGCCCGATTTTTTCGTCGAGCACGTATTGGCCGAGCTGCCGCGCTTTCAATGCCGAACGGCGGGCCACATTTTGCAGCCGCATGACGACCAGCGAAAACAACGCCAGCGCAGCGGCCGACGCGGCCAAAAGGCCGAACAGGCCCCAGAAGGCCCGGCGCAGCAGATAGAGCGGCCCAAAGGCTTCGGCGACGTCGACTTCGGCAGCGACCCCAAAGCCGTAATCGTCGAGCCAGGTCCAGGCGCCGACGACGGGCACGCCGCGGTAATCACGGTAGCCCTGGGCGTCGACGCCCGATTGTCCGGCTGTCGCCTGCCGGGCCATTTTCGTGAGCGGCTGTTCGGCCCGGGTGCGCGGCGGTCGTTCGCCCAGCGTCACGTCGGCTTCGGGGTCGCGGAGCTCGAGGTTCAGCATCGCGCGGGCCAGCGGGCGCCCGGCGACGAGGCCGGCCTGCACCAACTGGTCGGTGAAGCGGCTTTCCGAGAGCATCAGGCCGTTCTTGTCGAAGGCGTACGTTTCGCCGGTCTGACCGATTCGCGCCACCTGAAGAATGCGCGTAAACGAACGCCCCGGCTTCATCCGCAGGCACAACGCGGCGATCGGCCGGTCGTCGGCGTCGTTCACGGGGGCCGCGGCGAACATCGTCGGCACGCCGCTGCGCACCTGGCCGTCGTCGTCGGGCAGCATCACAACGCTGGAAAACGGCAGCGACACCCTCGCCCGTCCCTCCATGACCCGCTCGAAAAACGAGTCGTATTGTTTCAGCGACGATTTGCCCACCAGCTCGTCGTGAGAGGCGGCCAGAATTCGGCCGTGCGGATCGGCCAGCACAAAGTCGTCGTAGTCGTCGGTCGCGAGCCAGCTTTCGAGTTCTTCGCGCAGCTTGGCCAGTTGTGGAGACTGCAAGAGCGCCGCGGTCGAGCTCTCGGGGTCGGCGCCCAGTTTTACGATTTCGGTCACGGCCTGACGAACGTCGCGGTCGTCGGCGACCGTTTGGGCGTTCGACTCCTGCAACTGGATCCAGATGCGCAAAGCGGCGACGTCGGCGTCGAGAATTGTGCGGAGTTGCTCGGCCAGCGAGGCTTTCATGGCCGACTCGACCGACGAGCGGATCGGGTAGCCGGCCGCGGCCAGCGCCAGGGCGGCCAGCAGAGGCCAGAGCCAGACCTGCTTGCGCAAAAAGACCCGTGTCCGACCGTCAGACCGGAACAGTGTCAGGCCGGCGGCCGACTGTCTGATGGCTTCCAGCATGGGGCTTCACAAAAAGACAATAGAGTCGGGGAGTTCAGACTGGCCGATTCAGTTCAAATCTGTAAATATCTGTATTGTCAACAGACGGACTGTCGGGAAGATCTTAGCAAACCCATGATATAAAAGACGGTGCGGCGTGCGAGCATCCCCGCGGAGGGGTCAGCCTAAATAACTCGCGAGGCTTGCAAAAAACGCGCAGGCATAGAAAATGAGACTCGCGGATAAGTGAGAGGGGAAATGCCTGTTTGTCTGATTCCTGCCCGAATTTTCATGGCTGTTTTCAATCATGGCCAGAACCCCACAAGACGTGACGGAAGCGGAGTTGGCGGTCCTGCGGTTGCTCTGGGATCGCAAACGAGACACGATCCGTAAGCTCACGGAGACGTTGTACCCCGGCGGGACCAACGTGCACTATGCGACCGTGCAAAAGCTGCTCGAGCGGCTCGAATCGAAAAAATGCGTGAAGCGCAACCGCAACGACTGGCCCCATACGTTTCAGCCTGCCATCGAGCCTGACGACCTGGTTCGTCGGCGTTTGCAGCATACGGCTGACAAGCTTTGCGGGGGGTCGCTTGTCCCCCTGGTAAAGAACCTTGTACGCAGTATGCAGGCGAGCGCCAAGGATCGCGAATCATTGCGCAACGTGCTCGCAGAGTTCGAACGCGACGCCCGACCGGTTCGTTAGGCCCGCCGTAGCGGCCTCTGTGGAGTCGGTCAGGCCGATGCATCGGCGCAGAATTCCGAGCAGTTCGGGCGGCTTGAGCGGCTTGGTGGTGTAGTCGTCACACCCGACCTGCAGGCACTTCTCGCGATCTTCCGTCATCGCATGGGCCGTCAGCGCGACAATCGGCCCCGCGTAACCCGTGCGACGAAGTTCCGCGGTGGCGGCGTACCCGTCGAGCACCGGCATCTGCATATCCATCACGACGATGTCGAAGGGCTGACCGTCTCCGGGCGGATTGCCGGCAGCATCGACGGCGGCGCGGCCGTTCTCGACCATTGTGACCGATGCCCCGGCGTTTTGGAGAATGCGGGCGATGAGCTGCCGGTTGTCGGGGCCGTCCTCGGCAACCAGAATCCGCGCGCCGGCCAGCGGCATTTCGACCGTCGCCCGGGTCGGGGCGCGACTCCGGTCAGGCGCTGCTGCGGGCGAAGCCGTCTGCACCGGTGAGCCGGGCATAACCGGCACGACAGCCAGCCGGAGCCGAAAAGTGCTGCCGCGGCCCATTGTGCTTTCGATCGTGATGTCGCCCCCCAGCATTCGGGCCAGCCTGCGGCTGATGGCCAGCCCCAGGCCGGTCCCTCCGAAGCGTCTCGAGCACGAGGAATCGCCCTGCACGAACGGTTCGAACAGGCGGCCCATCTGTTGCGGAGAGATGCCGATTCCGGTGTCTGCGATATCGAATCGCAATTCGCTTGCTGTCGCTGAAAGCCGGACCGTCACGCCTCCCTGGGTGGTGAATTTGATGGCATTGCCGATCAGATTCAGCAGAATCTGGCGCAACCGCGTGGGGTCTGTGGACACGGGTTCCGCGACGTTGCCTGAGCGCTCGCATTTCAGCCACAACCCCTTGGCCTCGGCCCGAACGCGAAAAAGCGACAGCACTTCGTCGAGCAGATGACTGGGGCAAACGGGCAGCCGTTCGAGCATCATTCTCTCGGCTTCGATCTTCGACAGATCGAGAATGTCGTTGATCAACTCGAGCAGGTGCTGCCCGTTGCGACGGATCGTTTGCAGGTGCATGGGCTGTTCGACGTCAGTGCCGGCTTGCGGCTCATCGAGCAACAGATCGGTGTACCCCAGAATCGACGTGAGGGGCGTACGGAGTTCGTGGCTCATGTTGGCCAGAAACTCGCTCTTCGCGCGGCTGGCTGCCAGGGCCGCCCGCAGCGCGTCGTCTTTGAGCTTTTCGTAGATCAGAGAGAGCGAGTACATGACCAGCAGAATTCCACAGAATGCCGAGATGCGCCAGAACGCCAGCAGGTCGGGGTGCAGGGTGGCGAACAATGAAGCTTCGGGGTCCGCCAGCCCCGCCAAAAGCCCGACGGTCGAAAGGCCGACGAGCAGCCAGACCGTGCCTGAGCGATATCCTGAGACCAGCATGGCGACCATGGGGATCGCGGCAAACCAGACCACGAACAGCGATTCGACCCCGCCGGTGCGCCAAGCGCCAAAGGCGAGCACCCAGAACAGGTCGAGGGTCAGAATATTCCCGGCCCAGGTGCTCGAACGGGTAAGCCACAAGGCCGCCAGCACGGCCGGGCTCAAGGCCCCGGCAATCAGCAGGGCGACAACCAGCGACGGGGCGCCGAGAAAGGCATAAATGGCCGAGAAAACCGGCACCCAGAACACGAGCGCCAGCGTGAAGGCGATCGACAGCCGTGCGCGGCGCAACGTCTCGGCGTCTCCGTTGCGAAGAGCCGCGGGTATCAATCGGTCGAGAGCGTGCAATAAACCGGGCATCGTATGGCGGGAAAGTCTAGCTCACGCAGTCTATCACCTGTCGGGTTGTGCCCGGCAATCGTTTGCCGGCCGTTTCTAAGGAGCCGCCATGTGAATCGTTCGCGTGTGGTTTTCGCCAGATTCGGTCGCCACAGCCGACACAATCACTGCAACCCGCCTGTCGGTTTTGCCGCGGTCGACCGCCGGCAAGCGGCCGCCGCTCGCTGAGATTGCCCCCGCGCCATTTGTCGGCCTGGCAGGCCGGCGCCGCGCGAACCTTTTCGCCGCGGCGGGGTCTGTAGCCAGGCGCTTCTGCGAGGGCGACTGAGATTCGCCCGTTGCCGGCGCCGCGTGGCCCGCTTACAATCGAGGAGCCGGTTGAAGATGCCGGATACAACAACACGCAGGAAACCAGCGACATTGGCTGAGCCGAAACGCGTCGACCTGAGGGTCAAACAGAAGCGGGCAGTGCTCGTGGCCGTGGTGCTGCCCGACGACGGGCGCAAGTCAGACGACCCGCTGGAAGAGCTGCGGGGCCTGGTCAAGACGGCGGGCGTGAAGCCTGTGGCGACCCTGGTGCAGAATCGCCAGTCGCCCGACGCGACCACCTACCTGGGCAAAGGCAAGGTCGCCGAGCTGAAGCAACTGCTCGAGGTGCAGCAAGCTGACACGGTCGTCTTCGACAACAACCTGAGCCCGGCCCAATCGCGGAATCTCGAAGAAGAGTTGGGAAAGCCGATTGTCGACCGCAGCGAGTTAATTCTGGCGATTTTCGCCACGCACGCGCGCAGCTACGAATCGCAGTTGCAGGTCGAACTGGCGCAACTCTTGTACATGCGGCCGCGCCTGAAACGCATGTGGACGCACCTGGAACGAACGGAAGGCGCAATCGGCAGCCGCGGCCCTGGCGAGCAGCAGCTTGAAACCGACCGCCGCCTGCTCGATGCCCGCGTGACGGAATTGCGCTCGCGGCTGAAAGTCGTCGAGCGCCGCCGCGAAAGACAGGTCTCACAGCGCCGCGACCACCTGACAGTGTCGCTGGTGGGTTATACCAACGCCGGCAAGAGCACGCTGATGAATGCGTTGACGGGCGCCGACGTGTACGTGGCCGACCGGCTTTTCGCCACGCTCGACACCCGCACCCGCACCTGGACGATTCCCCACTTCGGGCCTGTGCTCTTGAGCGACACGGTGGGTTTCATCCGCGATCTGCCGCATAACCTCGTGGCGTCGTTTCGCTCGACCCTCGAAGAAGCCCGTCACGCCGATCTGCTCTTGCACGTCGTCGATGCCAGCAGCCCCGTCGCCGAACAGCAGATTACGACCGTCAACGAGGTGCTGAAAGAAATCGGCATCGACGCCGCGCGGGCGGTGCTGGTCTTGAACAAGGTCGACGCCCTCACCGACCGTTCGCTGCTCGATGCCCTGCGGGCGAATCATTCTTTGTCGGTCTCTGTGAGCGCGGTCACCGAGAGCGGCCTCGATCAGTTGGGCCGGGTCGTGGCCGACCAGCTCAGCCACGGGTATTGCGAGGCCATGATCGAAGCCGACGTGGGGAACGGGCGGCTACTGGCGTTTCTCGCCGCGCATGCCGAGATTCGCGACCGCGAATACAACGACTCGCGCGTCGTGCTCGACTGCCGGATTCCGCGCCGCGTGCTCCCGGCGCTGCCCGACGCCGAGCTGCGTTCCCGCCTGCTCAACGGGCATACCTGCGCGACAAACGGCGCGGCCGCGACGAAATAGCAGCCAGCCCGACCAGGTAGGACGATTGGTTAGTGGGCCCCTGTTGCGGGGCCCCTGTTGCGCCCTGCAGACTTGGCCCCGTCAGGCCGAGAAACTGCTGCCGCAACCGCAGCTCTTCACGGCGTTCGGGTTGTTGAACGTAAACCCGCGCTTTTCGAGGCCGTCGTAAAAGTCGAGCTGCGTGCCATCGAGGAACAGGGCGCTTTTCTTGTCGACTGCGATGCGCACCCCGTGCTGCTCGCTCACTTCGTCTTTGGCAGGGTCTGCCTTTTCGTCAAACCCCAGGCTGTATTGAAACCCGCTGCAACCGCCGCCGACGACACCCACGCGCAGCGTCACTGTCGCGGGCATCTTCTGTTCGGTAATGACACGTTGAACTTCCCGGGCGGCTTTCTCTGTCAGCGTGACGGTCATACGATACGCTCCGATCAATACAGGTTTTCGCGGGCCACTCGCCCGGCTGGTTAAACACAGTTTGTACTGCGTTAATTATAGCAAATCGAAACAAGAATCAACTGCACTCCAAGGCCTTGTTTTTGTGCTCTTTTCGTCCGTTCGAGCGGGTTTTTCTCAATTCCTCCATTCCCCTTGAAAACGCCCCGGGGCGGCTCCGTGCGTTACTTGGTAAAACTGTGCCGAACTGAAGCCGAGGTAATGCTGTTTTGCAGCAGCAGTAAGTACCGTGCGGCAACTGGTTCAGCTTCGGCTGTGTTCATGTAGCGGCATCTGCTTCAGCTCTTACGGGGTCGATTTTCTCGTCTCAAGTTCAGTGCGTCGGCCGGTCGAGACCGCAGTCGGCAGCCGCCTTGTATGCTTCTGCCATTGTCGGAAAGTTAAAGACGGCGTCACGAAGGAACTCCATCGTTCCGCCGAGCATCATTGTGATATGGCCGAGGTGCAGGATCTCGGAAGCGTTGAGGCCCATGACGTGAACGCCAAGCAATGTATGGCGATCGCGGTCGAAGAGAAGTTTGAGCATTCCCGTGTCGTCGCCGACAAGCTGACCCTTGATAAGTTCGGAGAACCGGGATATCCCCACGGCGTAGCGGATGCCTTCCTCGGCGAGCTGCTCCTCGGTTTTCCCGACCATCGCGACCTCGGGAATCGTGTAGATCCCCAGGGGCAGCCAGTTGAGTTCGTAGCGGCACGGAGCACCGAACATGTGACTGGCCGCAACGCGCCCTTGTTCGATGGAGGTAGAGGCCAGCGCCGGGAAACCCAGGATATCACCGGCGGCATACACATTGGAGATCGCGGTTTGGAAGTGTTCGTCGGCTTGAATGCGTCCGCGTTCGTCGACGGGCAAGCCAATAGCCTCGAGATTCAGCCGGTCGGTGTTCGCCACGCGGAATCCGGCATAGAGCAGCCGATCGCATCGCAGCCGGCGCCCGTTCTCGAGCCGGACGACGACGGAATCGCCCTCTGTGCTGGCGCCCTCGATCTGCTCGCCCAGACGGAATTCCATACCCCGGCTCTGCAGATCCTGGAGCAAGCGCGTTCTGATCTCGCGATCGAGGAATGGCAGCACTTCGCTGCGGGAGTCAATCACGGTCACTTTCATGCCCAGGATGCTCGCCATCGAGGCGTACTCCAGCCCCACCGCGCCCGCCCCGGCGACTACGAGCGTCTTCGAGACCTCGCCCGACAGATCGTCGCTGGTGACCGAATCGGTGTTCATGATTCGGTCGTGATCGACGGAAATTCCCGGATGGCTGGAGGAACGCGCGCCGCACGCGATCAGGATAAAATCCGCCATGATCCGCTGGCCGGCATCCGGCGCCTCGATGTCGAGCGCACGGGCATCGTGAAATCGGGCCACGCCGGGCAGAAACGTCACGTCCTGCCCCTGCAGACGGCGTTGGGCTGCGGCGACCTGTCGCCGCACAACTTCACGGACCCGATCCGCAAGCTGCTCGCGATTGATGTGAGGGGCGATTGCCTCGTCCGCCGCATAGAAAAGCCGCTGCCGAAAACCAGACAGATGCAGTACGGCTTCGCGCAAGGCCTTGCTGGGAATCCCGCCTGTGCGCAGGGCAACACCGCCGAACATCTCCTCGCGATCGACCAGGGCCACGCGCCGGCCCAGCCGCGCGGCTGTCAAGGCCGCCGTGAAGCCGGCGGGGCCGCTGCCAATGACGGCGAGATCAAAGTGCCGGGTCGACATTCGCAGCGTCATTCTACTTGTTGAGATCGCCGAGCCACCGCAGGGCCTGCAGCGAAGGCAGGAAACAGTATTCGCCACCCCGCATGACGACGAACTGCGGAAGACCCTTGCAGCGCTTGGGAATCGGGCGCTTCGGGATGGAAAAGACGCCAGACCCGTCGTTGGCACCGACGACGGGATCCCTGGCATCGTTCAACCCGAGGAATTCACCGCCGTTGACCCACTCGGATTGAACAAACTCGAACTGCCGCCCCAGGTGCGCGCCGACAAAAGCGAACATCAACCCCCGATCGGCGCCGTCGTCTTCCATCACTCCTTCCGGCAGCGGAGGGCCGTAAGCCGTCCCGCGCCGGATCATCCGGTGCAGCGAGACGACTCCAGCCACATTGGCGTCGCGCGGATTCGTGCGGCGCACGTGCGAGCCGATCGGAGTCTTGTATCCGATCGCATCATCGGCTTTGTAGAGGAATTCATTGTTGCGTTTCGGGTCGGCGCCCAGTTCGGAATCGTCGTGGGAAGGACAGAGCGCCAGCGGCGCTCCGCTCCTCCAGCGCCCCATCATTTTTGCGGCAATGAGCTCCTCCTGTTCCGGACCGGTGGAGTTCTCCCTGATGTACCGGCGAAAAGCGGCGACACTCTGGTACAACTTGCGAAAGGCAACGTAGCTGCCGTTGCGACCCAAAATGTCAGGCTGCGGCATCGCAGGGGCCGTGCTCGCTTCGTCGGCATATCCGAGAACGAATTCGCCTGCCTTGAGCGGCCGCTCCCTGGGGTTGGTGCCGGGAATGCCGCTCCCTTCAATTGCCGGATGACTGATGCCGTCCCGGAAGCCGAATGGTTCCTTATCATTGGGGAGAGCGTGGCAGTCCTGACGCCAAATCCACGTAATTCCAGGCAGTTCCCGGAACACCTGCCGAGCGCGCTCGATCGCCGGCTCAAGATGCTGCGCGTCCGGCGCAACACCGGTAATCACGATGTGGACGTCGGGCGTCCCGAGCGGCTTTTCCCAATGTTCGGGGCTGCTTTCTCCGGTGTCTCCAAGCGCCTTGGCCCGCGCGGCCATCCCCTGCTGAAATTCCCACGCAAAACTGTCGAGCGATGCCTGTGGCACGCCGAGCGCCTTCAAGCCCTCGAAGCTGAGAGCCGCGCTCACCCACGTGTCGCTGACCGGACTCTTTGGATTCGCCGCCGACGCGACGATTGTGCTCAACCGCCGCATCAATTCGCTGCCCGCCTTGCGGTCGTCGATGCGGAGCGCGATGTAGGTCGCGGCAAACGGAGACGGCCGCGGGCGCAGGACCCCGCTCTGGATATCATCCAGTTCCAGCGGCGTATTCCCTGTGTCACTCATCGATCCGGTCCTTCCACGTGCTTCACGTCACTTCGTTGCGAGGTTCCTCCAGAAGTTCGCCAGGCTCTCGTCAACTCCGGCCAGCGTGCTGAAGGTGGTGGAGTCAGCGAACAGGATGTCGCCGGCCCGAGTCCCGCTCGGCGGCATCCACAGGAATGTATTGAACTCCGTGTTCCCAGCCTGCGTGAAAGGATGTGGCTTGGACATGTCAATCGGCTGGCGGGCCAGTACGCGCACGGCGTTGGGGTCATCGGTCGTGATGGCGTAGTGCGGAAGATGCATGTGGAAGCTGAAGCTCTTCACGCCGGTGAGCCAGCCACGCGTATCCAGGTCGGGCTGCTTGGACAAGGGAGCGCTCTGGCTGGTTCCGGGGATCATCGCGGGACGCAGTCCGTGCTGGTTTTCGACCGGCATGCCGAGTCCCTTCATCAGGGCACGCGTGTACTTGCTGAATCGCTGCTGTCGAGGCACCAGCGGGTCGCCATGATGTTCAAACTCCATTTGCCGAACCTTCAGATCGCTCGAAGCTCCCACGTCGTGATGCGGCCCCAGCACCAGGCAGGTCCCTTCACGCGTGAGGAACTCTCGCACCGCCTCGATTTCTTCCGGGAGGGGCTCCTGGTCCGTAATCAGGTGGTCCAGGCCAAACACCAGCAGCGTGTCCGTGTCGGCAAGGACCCGCTCATCCAGCAGCAGGCGTTGGCCCGTCTGATTGACGCGCTGAAAAACAGCGACAGGATGTCCGGTGGCTTCGCCGACAAGCTGCTGGAAGCTATAGAGGGCCAGGTGAACGAATTCCAGCCCCCCGGCGATCCCCTGCAGGAACATTTTCTCACCGAACTCTTCTCGCTCGAGGCCGGGCCACCAGTACCTGCGCAGCTCGCTGACGGAGTTAAACCGATTGTCGAGATCCGTCAGAGGCCGGTTGGCCTCCGCCGGGTAACTCCAGCTCCAATAAATGGTGAACCGGCGTTTCCCCGGAGTGTAAGGCCGGGGCACATGGGTCTGACTGTAGGTTCGCGCCGGCTGCTTCGGTTTGCTCATGTCACTCTGCTCCCTTCCCCTGTCATACTCGGCCGTTGATGTTGACTCCGGCGCGCCCTGTGCGCCAGACGGCGACAGACGGTTGCCGCGTCGCCGTCAGCGACGCTTCCAGACAGTCTCACTGCATCTGATCGAGCATCTCGGAAAGACCAGCCTTAACCCTCAAGGCCTTCTTGATCTCGTCGCCGGAGACGCCCGGATATTCCCCGTACTCGATAAAGCTGGGGTACAGGTGGTCAAAGAAGTACTTGCAGAACGCCGTTCTATTCGTCTTCCAATCCTCCGGAAACCCTTCGAGATGCTCGAACACCGTGTTCACCCCCGACGCCACAAAGATCGCATAGCCATCCTCGACGTACTTCTCGACAGGGGTGTCAAAAATGCCCTGATACATGAAATACACGTCCGCGCCGATGGGGAAGAACACCCATCGCAGGTAGTGCAGCTTGAGCGAGCTGAGCAGGGTAGCATCTTTAGCCAACGCCTTCTCGAGCACCTGTCCGTACTTGCGGATTTCGTCCTCCCGCCCCGGCTTGATTTTCGCGAGCAGCGTGAAACCATAACATGCCGGTGTCTTGGGAAAGTTCGGACCGTATTTTCCTTTCTCGAGATGATCGGTCCCCTTCGGCAGCGAGACCACTTTTGGCGCTTCCCATTCCTGTTGCTTCATTGGAGTGTCCTTTCGAGTTGACGGTTGATGTTAGAACCACTTCAGAACGTCGTTGTTCCAGAAACGCAGCCACCGCGGCCATCGAGAGTACGAATGCAGCCGGTGCTTTTCATTCAGGACCTTTGAGGGAGGCACCTTCGAATCCCTCAAATTTCCTGATGAATTCCTGCGGGTCGAACGGAAGCTGCGCGGGGTTCATTCGCAGTTGACCGGCGGCCTTGGTTTCCGGGCGGGCGTTCTCGATGCCGGTGAGCGGCATCGCACGTTCTTCGGGCGTGTTCGGATACTTCTCCATCCACAACTCGTGTCGGGCTCTCATGGCCAGGAACATCCCTGAGGTGGCCAGCCCTTCGATCAAAATACCGTTTGCTTCGCGTGGATCGTTGTAGAGGTCGAAGGTGTTGTTCGACGGCAGGCCGGGGACGTCAGCCGCCCAGGAACGCTTGAATCGCCCCTTCACTGTCGCGGCGAGCCTGGTGCCGGTGTAAGTGAAGATGTAATCGCGGCGGCTGAAACCGTCTCCGTTCATGAGCAACGCGGTCTGATCAATGCCGTCGATGATCCGGTCGGTTGGGATGAACCGGGTGGCATTACCGATGCGGGCAAAGGTGGTGAACAGATCGGTGAAATGGAGAATGTCGCCGACGGTCTGCCCCGGAGCGATCACACCCGGCCAGACAGCCATCGCGGGCACACGGACAGCGCCTTCCGTCGAGTCCCCCTTGCCGCCACGGTAGAGCGTCTCGACCATCCCCGTCGGGCCGTGGTGCGTCATTCCGCCGTTGTCCGACCCGATGATGACGAGCGTGTTCTCGGAAATGCCGAGTCTTTTAAGCTGACTCATCAAATTGCCGATCCGGCTGTCGATCCGGACCAGCGCCTCCTGCAGCTTCCCGCCCGCGACCGACTTTTTTTCCGGATCGGGAAAAAAGCCAAGAAGCGCCGGCCAGTAGGCGATATAGAACGGCTTTCTGGCGGCCGCGTTCTTCTGCACGAAGGCCAGGGTCCGCTTCTCGAATTCCTGTTCCATCTTCAGGTAATTTTCGGTGGTCGGCGGCGAAGCGAATTCCCGCACCGGCCCCCCCTTCGCGCCTTCCAGTGCCAGCACCAATCCCCTCGGCCGCCAACCGGGATCCAGGTCGTACGGGTCCTTGGGGTGCACCTCGGGGTACAACGATCCCGGTGCCAGCGCTGTCGCCTGTCCCTGGCGCGTCATCACGCTCAACGCCTGGTTATAGGGCATCCACAGGGCCTCGTCGAAACCCCGCCTGGTGGCGTAGCTGGAATCGATGTCGCCCAGGTGCCACTTGCCGAACATGGCGGTGGCGTACCCCGCTTTGGAAAGCACATCGGCGATCGTGACTTCGGAGCTGGGCAGGCCGCCATACTCGTAGGGCATACCCACCCGGGTCATGCCGTTGCGCACGGGGAGACGGCCGGTGATCAGCGCCGCACGGCTCTGCGTGCAGGACGGCTCCGAGTACATCCGCATGAAGTTGATGCCCTCGGCAGCGAAGCGGTTGATGTTCGGCGTCTCGAACCCGCGCACCTTCTGAATGGCGGGAATGCCGACTTCGCCGAGGTGCGTGTCATCCCACAAGACGTGGATGATGTTGGGCGGCGCGCCGTGCTTCTTGCGAAGTTCGGCCAGCTTGCGGTCGAAGTCCTTGTCTTCGGCCGCCCACCGATCGCTGTGCTGCGCATCGAGGATGTAATATTCGGAATCGTGGATGATCCCGGGCCTGGCCGCCTGTGCGACGGCGGTGGTCGGCGATTCGGAGGCGGTGCCGCCCGTTGTGCGAGGCGGCGTCTGCTGCGCAGACAGCAACTCGAGAAATCCGCCAGAAGCCGCCAACCAGCCGCCCACAACTCCGATGGCGAGGCTGGTCGCGATCATCAATCGGTCTCGCATTGCGTCGTCTCGGTGAAAGGATTCTTCACGCGAAGGCGTCGGCGGCTCCGGCCGAATTGCACGAAGTAAACGTCTCCGCCAATGAACTCGCGTCGATGCTGGATGAGCACTTCTTGTCGGCGGGTCTCGCGTGGTTCTCTCGGGTTGGCAGACAGCCCAGGAACGCGCAACTGCGTCATTTGCTGAATGTCAGGCCCGGGTCGGCCGCGTCGCCGCCGGCGAGCTTGAAGTTCATTTGATTCGCCGACGGCAGGCTGACCTGCCCGACCATCGTCGCCTGGTCGTTCTGCTTGAGAATCAAGACGTTGTCCGCCAGTGTGTAGGCGCCCGAAAACTCCTGAGTTTTGCCTCGCACGGTGTACTTCCAGGCGTACTTGTTGTCCTTCGCGAGATTCAGAGCGATCGACGATCCATCCGGCCGGCTGGACTTCCAGGTCCCGACGATGCTGTCCGCATCGACCGGCTTGGCAGACGCGGCGGTCTCTCGCGGTTTCGGTGGCTCGCTGGGTGTCGGCTTGTCCCCACTGCCACCCCCCAACGATGCGAGCAATTGTTTGGACAGATTTTCTTGCGGATTCAGCTCGACAACCTTTGCGTACTGGTCAGCCGCGGCTCTCTTTTCGCCCATCGTCAAATAATGGTAAGCCAATACGAAGTGCCCTTCCGGAACGGTCGGATTGCCGGTGACGTACTTTTCCAGGACGCGCAATTGCTGCGTGTACGCATCCACGCTGGGATACAGGCCGCTCATCGTGGTCCAGTCCCAGCCGGGGCCGACCGACAATACGGCGTACAGCGTTCCGGCCGCGGGTTTGTATTGCCCCATTGCAAATTGGCACAAAGCGCGGAACTCGTGAAGCACGGCGTCGCTCGGCAATTTTTGGATCGCCTTATTGACGCCATCCAATGCTGCTTGATAGTCCCCCTTCATGAAGGCCCCACGCGCCGCGTCGAACAGGGCGACCGCCTCGTCTTGTGCGGTCGGCTGACCTGCCGCACTTTGTGTCGTTTCGGCCGCGGCAGCCGCACCAATTGGCTGAGCATAATTGACGTATGCGCTGGAATCGTCCGTCACATAATACGGGTTCGAGTAGTCAGCATAACCCCAGCGGTAGGGTGCAGTGACCGCGGCGGCAGTCACCAGCCCTGCGCCCCAGCCCCAGGCCGCCGGATGATTGTCCCAGAGTCCCACATTGTTGCCCCAAGCGCCGTGATACCAGGCACCGTAACCTGGTCCACCGACACCACCGAGCCCGAACCCCGGTCGTCCCGCACCCGCACCGGGTAGTACGCCAATTCCACTGGCAGGTCCACCAACGCCCCCGGCTCCGATTCCGGGTCGCCCCGAACCGCCGACACCGCCAGCGCCGATTCCCGGTCGGCCTCCGATTCCCAGGCCGCCACCCCCAACTCCGGGTCCGCCGGCGCCACCGACACCACCCGCGCCGCCTCCCGGTCTTCCGGCACCGCCACCCGCACCGCCCCCGGGTCGGCCGCCGCCGCCAACTCCACCCGCGCCGCCTCCTGGCCGGCCGCCACCACCGATGCCAGCCCCGCCTCCGGGGCGTCCACCGCCACCACCAACTCCGCCGCCCCCTCCACCGCCACCACCAAATCCACCTCCGCCGCCCCTCCCGCCACCTCCCCGGCCCGCATTAGCGTGGTCCGCCACGAAGAAGACGGCAACGGCGATGGCGAGCGTGAATTTCGATATTCTTTTCATGATGGATGGCTCCCGGTGCAATTTCAGTACGAAAGCGGCGTGGGCGTGACGGGTCATTTGGCCTGCGGCTTGGGCGGTATGCGAACGACCATGATCTCTTCGACGTCCGGGATCACTTCGCCTCCGATCATCCGATCGCGGGAAGTGATTGAGAATCGGTCATTGCTGGTCCTGTTGAATATGTTCGTGGCGGAAACGACATCGCCCCCGGACGTCACGCCGCGCGCTTTCAGGGTCCATTGATCGGCAATCCGAGACCAGGCTGCCTCGGCAAACCCGCCCGTCGACTCGAACACCCACGAGCGGACCTGTTTGGCCACCGGGTCCCAGGCGATGCGCTGCGTGCCGCTCATCGCCGGCCGGCCGGCAATGTGCAGCGTGAACTCGCCCAAGATGTAGTTCTGGTCGTCACTCCAGCGATAGGAGCTCTTGACGAGTGATTCGGGTCTTTCATTAACCCAATCGCCGATCAGCCAGGAAAGCTGTTGGAGCCGTTCGTGACTGCCCGGTTTGTCACCATCGGTGTCGCGAGCCAGGCCGACCAGCCATTTGCCGTCCGGCGACTTCATGTGCACAACCGTGTACCGGCTGTAATCGGGCGTCTCCCCCTCAGCGCGAGTCGTTTTTGTCGATCCCGTCTCAATGGCGAGGGCCGTGCCGATCAAGCGCAGGGACTCGATCGTGACTTCGATCTTCGAATCGCGTTCGTCGGCGAAGACTTCGGTAAAGACCCGTTCGATCGCGTCGCGCCCCTGCACGGTAAAGTCGGTTTCGTCGATCATTTGCCCTTCGGGCACGAACAAGGCCGCCAGGGCCTTCGCGTCATGCGCGTTGTAAGCCTTTTCGAACGCAGCGACGCTGGCGCGAATCGCCGCCTCGTCGGCCGCCGCAGGTGACGAAGTGCCTTTCGCCGGAGTCTCGGGCTTCGCGGCGGGCTTCTTCGATTGCTCCGCCCTGGTCGCTTTCGACTGCTGCGCTGAGGCACTGTTTCGGGCAGCGAGCATTCCGCCAACAAGCAGCGCGGCAAGTCCGAGTGCGATTCCAAACCAAGCGCGCGATTTCATGAGAATGGGCTCCGAAAAAGAACCTCTTTGCCGCGGGCTGACGCACCCGAGCCGAGGAGAGAGCGGATCCGTTTGGTAATTCGAATGGTGACTTTTGGAGACGTGGGCGCACCTCAGTCTGGCGATCCAAAAACCCAAAATCAAGCATCGGGGCCTGAATCGCCTGGTTGCGATGTGAGGCGAGCCAGGGTTACGTCGCGCGACTTTTTGCCGACATGTCCGGCAGTGACGACTGTGCCGGCAGAGTCGCTATGGAATCCCACAGAATGGTTCGCCGCGTTCTTGAAGCGGCCGAATTGAGACCGTTAGCATGAAGGAATTATGGCCATTCCCACGAACCGCAGATCGGCTCCTCGATGAGCAACGTGGGCGGCGGCATCAAGACGGATTGTTTTGAGAAGCAGAGAGATCGAAGTTCATGAGTGATCCGTTGGAAGCTCGAAGATTTGTGTCAACGGACCAGAAATCGGACGCCGCTCGGGCAACGAAGGATTTTTCTCTCGTCCTGGGCGGTCCGCTCTATCAACTCTTGCTGCGCGCGGGATTGGTGCGGCCGTCGATGGACTTGATTCACCGGCGGCTGGTGGCTTGCACTATCGTTGCCTGGCTGCCCCTGGCGGCGCTGACGGCCCTCGCCGGCACTTTCGTGGGCCGGGTGGTGGAGGTCCCGTTCTTGTTCGACCTGAGCGCCCATATCCGGTTCCTGATTACTCTGCCGCTCCTGATTGCGGCGGGGGTGATCGTCCATCGCCGGATGCGGGTGGTCGTGGGGCAGTTCCTGGAACGCGAGCTGATCGCGCCCGACGACCGGCCGCGGTTCGAGGCGATGATCGCCCAGGCCATGCGGCTGCGGAACTCCGCCGTCATCGAAGTGTTGGTCCTCCTACTGGCGTTCACGGGCGGGTACTGGCTGTGGCGCGCGCAGGCCACAGTGCCAGTCGCCACCTGGTACGCCATCCCCGCCGATGGTTCGATCAACTTAACCAAAGCGGGTTACTGGTACGCGTTCGTCAGCCTGCCGATGCTCAGATTCCTCGTCATGCGCTGGCACTTTCGCGTTTTCGTCTGGTACGTTTTCTTGTGGCGCGTGTCGCGACTGCAGCTAAGGTTGAACCCGCTCCACCCCGACCGTGCGGGCGGCCTGGGGTTTCTGGAGAACAGCGTAATCGCCTTCGCACCGGTCCTCATCGCTCTGAGTGCTTTCCTGGCCGGTGTGATCGCCGACCAGATTTTGCACGCCGGAGCGAAGCTGCCGGACTTCAAGTTCGAAATCGCGGGCTTCGTCGCATTTCTGATGCTGATGGTGCTGCTGCCGCTGATGTTCTTTGTCCTTCAGTTGGTCGAGGTCGGATTAGCCGGGTCCCGTGAATTCGGCGTGTTGGCAAGCCGTTATGCGGACGATTTTCGGCGGAAATGGATCGAGGCCCATGGGTCTTCTGGTGAGGAGTTACTGGGCAGCGGAGACATTCAGTCGCTGGCCGACCTCGCGAACAGTTTCGAAGTGGTCAGGACGATTCGCCCACTCCCATTCGACCGGGGCCTGGTGGTGAGTCTGGCGATCCTGATCGCCCTGCCCCTGCTGCCGCTCACACTGACGATGATTCCGCTCGATGAGCTCGTGCAGCGGCTATTCAAGCTGCTTTTGTAGGATTGCCGGAAGACGGCGCCCGGATGAGCGGAAGCCGTTAGCCGAACCACAATTCCACTTCGGCCAGCTCAAAAGCCGACAGGTTCAGCACCACCGCGTCCCCCTCGATCGAAACCGGCGCGACTGTCTTGCCACAGAAGTCGCGCAACCGGGCTTGTATCGGCTGGCGGAAGCAGCGCAATTTGACCCGCCCGGGGCGGCCTTCGGTTTCGAGCAACCGCACCCCGCAGCCGCTGGGCGGCTGCCCACTGGGATTGCCAGGCGAGCCGGGTGTCGAAAAAGCCGCAAGCCCCGCCTCGCCCGCCGGGTAAACCGCGTCTGAAGTGGGTATGGCCTCGCCAGGTTCCGGCAGGACCGGCAACAGCGCCAATAGCTGCACATTTTTGGCGTCGAGATGAAAGTACCAGCCGGCGGCCCCCGAAGGGGGCGGCCCGCGATCCGTGGGAATGACAATCGCCGGGGTCGTCGCCTCGAGCGCCGCCTGCAAAGGATAGTCGCAATCGAGCGCAATCACGAAACGAAACCGGCGTCGCGTTTCGCCCGCGACCACCAGCAGCGTATCGAGCATCCGCGGGCCGGTCTTGCGATGGAACGGCAGGCCCGGCGCGACAATCGTCGTACGCTGGTCAGCCGTGGCAATTTCAACGTAGTGCGGCGATTCGATCCGCTCGTCGGCCGCCTCGGATGCGGCCATCTGTGAAGCGCGGGTCAGCGAGGCGGTTTCGTCGTGCCACGCGAAACGCGAGGCGAAGAAATTGTGCCACGGCTCGCCGTCGGGCATGCGGTCGATGTTCAATTCCGACTCGATCTCGACGACCGGCCGCCCGCGCCACACGCGCACCGTCTGCCGATACCCGGCCAACCGCGCGCCATTTGTCTGATCGACAATCTCGCCCTCGGTGACGACTTCGCCCAACGCCGGCCCCGCGCACGTCACTTCGGTCGAGAGTCGTCGCATCTCGGCGTAGTGCGTGCTGAGCTGCTCGGCGGCATCTGCCTCACCAACCGAAAATGTCCGCTCGCGCGAAAACCGGTAGTTCAACTGCTGACTCAGGCGCGCAGGACTGCGACCGGGCCCTTTGATTCGCGCGATTCCGCCGGTCGTTTCATTGATGTGCACTTCGAACCATTCGTTGCGCAACACGTGGGGCTCGGCCAGCGAAGGCTCGGGCGCGACAGCCGCCGCCGGCGCCTGGTCGGTTGCGGGGACCCAGACAAACCCGGCCCCCGGCAGATCGAGCGTCAGGCTGACGCGCTCTCCGCCCGGTTGCAGCCACGATTGCTCGCCGACCGGCTCGGGCCTGAGGCCCTCGCCAGCGAACGGAATCGCGACGCGGCGGCGAAAGCCCAGCGGGTTGAACACCATCCAGCCGCGACGTTCGCCGGCGCCACGCAGCATCAGCTCAGCCAACTGCTGCGCGGCGCGCTGCAGGTGGTTGTCGAGGCGTTCGACGGCCGCGTGAATTTCCTCAGGCGACGCTGATTCAGAGGGGCCCTCGATCATTTCTTCCAAATCGGCGACGGGCTGCGGAGAAAGCCCGAGCAGTACCTGCTGCACACCCGAAAGAAACATCGCCGAGTCGAACGTCGTGCGCCGCTCGAACCGGCCTGCGTAGCGGCTGATCGGGTCGCGCTCCTGCCGCGCGACGGCCTGGAAAAGATAAGGAGTAAGGTATTCCTGGGGCCGGTTTTTTGAATGACGGGTCGGGCTTTCGGTCTTTGTGAAAAATTCCGTCAGGGTCACAAACCGACCCAGCACGGGCGCGTACCGATGGATGCGGTGCAGGTCTTCGAAGAACGGGCAGTTCACCTCGGGCCAGCGGGCGAAGATAATCCCTGCGACATGGTCGTTGTCCATTGATTCGGCCAGCCGATCGGGCAATCGCAGAAAACTGACCGCCGCGTCGGCGGCCAGAGGAATGCGCGTGAGCGCGTCGAGCGGGGTGCCATCGATTCCTTCCCAGCGCAGCTTCGTGTATTCGGCATCCGGGTAGATGCCGTCGTCCAGTACGACGTGCAGCGCCCCTGCGAAAGCGGCCTTCCGCAAAAGCTGGGGCAACTGAGGAAACAGGCCGTACCGCCTGCGGCCCCACACAACGGGGCGCACGCCGTACGCTTCCGCGACGAGCCGCTGGGCGTGTTCGAGCTGCCAGATGATCGAATTGAGGGGCATCAGCGGCAGCGGCTGCTCGCGCCAATCGCCACAGACAAAGTCGACAACTCCGCGCGCGGCCGCCTCTTTCAGCAGCGCACCCGCTTCGGGCGCCGTTTCGGCGATCTCCGCCAGGTCATGGGCCGTCGCGAGCACCGAGAGCGGCGGGCCGGCGGCGAGGGCGGTCTGCAGGTGGCGGTCTGCCAGCCGCGGAATCAACAGGCACAAGTCGAGCAGATAGCAGTCGACCGGGTAGAACCGCTCGCGGGCCTCGCGCAATATTTCGAAGCAGGTGCGCAGGCGGGTGCGTACGGTTTCAGCGTCACCCGCAAGGGCAGCCTGTGCGGCCGCCAGCGCCTCCCGCTCGAGGTTGGCCGTGTCGACGTTTCCGAAGTGCCGCATCTTTCGGGTCAGCACCTCGATCTGAATGTGGCAGAAACCCAATGCCAGAAAATCGGCGACCCAGTCAGGGTCAATGGCCGGCCGGGGGTCGATCGCTGCAATGGCCGCTGCAATCAGCGTCGGCCGATCGAATGCCCCTCTGACCACCGTGCTTCCCTGGGCCGCCATGTTGTCGGCCCAGCCGCAGGGAAGGCTCCCTTCGCAGGGGGCGGGAAGAAAGACCACGCAGTTCGGGGCGGGCGCGGGGGGCTCGTCGGCCCGCTGGAACCGGGGGAGCCGGCGGGCAGCGGCCAGCAGGGCGGGGTGCCAGGCGACGGCGAACGAGTTCAGCAGCGAGGCCGCGTCGTTCTCTGCCAACTCGGTCGGAAAATCCTCCAGCCCGTGGCTGGGGATCAGAACAATGAGTTCATCCAGAGGCGTCACGGCAGCAGTCTATCAACCGACGAGCCAATTGCAGAGGTTTTTCCCGGAACCGGTTTCCCCCGGCCACGCACGCGGCCTGCCGCCCGCTAAAGGCAAACGATTGCTGGTGCTTGCTTGCGCAAGGCAAAATGGGGGCAGAACGCGGCCCAGCCGAGATAAGAGAGCCGTTGCTCCCCAAGGCTCGTCCCAAAACCCCGGTTTCCGCACCGCGATGGGGCGATTTGCGATCTTGACCATTTGGCGGTTTTCGGATACCAACCGCTCGCAACCGACAGATCGTGCGTCGCGGAATCGCAGTTTCTTCTCCGCGTCGGCGGCCTTCCGGCCCCAGTCTCTCAAAACTCCCACCCCAAACACTCGTCTCGCGATTAGTGCGCCGGTCAGAGCGCGTCCCAAGGTCATCGGGCGCGGCTCCTCCGACGGCCGTCCGACCTCATTCATGCCTGCCGCTCGTCCCCGTTTCATCGTCGCTGCGTTGTTCGCCACCACGGTGGCCGGCTGTGCCCTGTTTCAGCCTCCCGCGAACGACTCGGCCTCGGGGTCGGCCCTCTCGTGGCTGACCCAATGGACCAACCAGCCCCCCGATCTCACGCCCGGTTTTGACGTCGAAAGCCTGCGCCCGGAAGCTCGCCCCGTCTGCGTCGCGCGGAACGACCTTCTCGAAGTCACCATCTGGGACCTCGAAGAACCGGGCAAACCCTACACCTACCCGGTGCGGGTTTCAGAGCAGCTCACGATTGCGGTGCCGTTGGTGGGCGACATGGCGGTCGCCGAGCGTACGCTCGCGCAGGTCGAAGCCGACCTCACCCAGGCGTATCGCGCGGGAGACTACCTGGTGCACCCGCGGGTGCTGGTCAGAAGCCTCGATTCGGCCACGGTCAAAGTGCAGGTCAAGGGGGCCGCGGCCCGCCCCGGTTTCGTCGAGCTTTCACGCGGAGACGCGTGCGTCTATGCGGCGCTGATTTCGACCGGCGGCGTCGACAAGAGCGCTTCGACGCAGGTTGCCGTCAGCCGGCGGGTGCTCGCGGCCGCCCAGCCGGCGGCGCCGCGCGACATCGCGGCGGCGCAGGCGCCGATTGCAATCGCGGCGGCCAGGCCCGTCGAACACGCCAACAGCGTTGAAGAATTGAGCGTCGATTCGGGTGACGCGCCGCCGAATGCCGGGCCGCCGATCATTGCCGCTGCCACTGGTGGCGCGGTCACCCGTCCTGAGCCGCCCCGGTTCGTTCCGCAGGTCACCTGGTACGACCTGTCGCGCCCGGCCGATCGCGAAGCCCTGCGGGCCATACGGCTGGGCGAGGGAGACGAGGTGATCGTCAAGGCGGCGGCGCCTCCGGTGCGCATCGGCGGCGCCGTGTTGCAGCCGGGCGCCTATCCGCTGCCTGCCGGTCGCAGCCTGAACGTCTGGCAGGCCCTCGACCTGGCCGGCGGTGTGCAATTGCGCGATGCGCCGCTGCACATCGCCTTGTTGCGGCCGGCAAGCGCCGGCCGATCGGCCCGCCGGATGATGTGGCCGTTGGCCCGCTACGACGAGCACCCCGCCGAATCGCCCGTGGTCGAGCCGGGCGACGTCTTGCACGTCGAACCGACCACCGGCACGAAAATCCGCCGGGCCGTGGGAGATATCTGGAACAAGCCATGAAGCAGTCACGCTGGGTAATGCTGGTGCGGCGGCATTTGAAACGCGGCTTGGCAATTGCGGCGGTGCCCGTCGCCTTGGGCTGCGGCGTATGGTGGCACCGCTCGCTTCCTCCCGAATACGTGGCCCGCGCGCAGATCGCCCTGCCCGCCGCGATTGAGCTTCCCCCAGACGACGCCGACTCGGCCGTTGAAGAACTGGTCTTGGCGCCCGAAGTGCTGCAGGCCGCACTCGAACTGCTGCGGCAACGCGGCGTTTCGCTACCGCTGCCTTCGCCCCTCGATTCTGAAAGCGAATGGCTGCTTGACCATACCAGCGCGAAGCGCGATGCCGAGGCGACCGGTTCGGTCGTGCAAATTAACTGCTCGGTCGCCAACCGCGATTCGGCCGTGCCGATCCTGCAGAGTCTTGTCGACGGCCTGATCGGCCATCAGCCGGCCGGAGCACAGACAGCCGCCGACCCCGACGCGCCGCGGCGCGAGATCGAACGGGCGCAGCTCGTACAGGCCGTGGCCCGCCAGGTCACAGTCGTCGAAGGGCTGCAATCGCCCCCACCGGGCGACTCGGCAGACTCGGCCCGTCTGGGGAAAAATCTGCCGCCGGTCGAAACGCTTCTGGCCAACCTCGACGCGGCCCGGCGGGGACGCCTCGAACTCGAAGCGCGGCAGGCCGAGACTCGCGCGGAACTGGCCGCAGGCTCCTCGCTCGAACAGATCGTCGCCGAACTCCCCCAGCAACCCGAATGGAACGCAACCCGCACGCTTCTTTCGCAGGCGCGCCTGGTGCGGCTGGTGCATGAACAGCAGGCGGCAATTGCCGCCGCCCAGGCGGTCTACGGGCGCAAGCACCCGCGTATGGTCGAGCAAAATGCGCAACTCGCTCGGTTGAACGAGCAGCTTGCCGCCCATGCTGCCAGCGACGCGCCCTTGGCGCCCTCGGCCGACGTTCCGCTCGCCACGGTGCTCGTCAACGACCTCGAACGCCGCATTACCGAGGCCGGAGAGGCCGAACAGCAGCTCGAACAACAGCTTGCCACCGCGACCGCAGATCGCGAAGTGCGCGCGCGGCGCGAGTCCGAATTGGCCGAAGCGCGCCACGAACTGGAATTCCTGCGGGGCGAAGAAGCGCGGCTCGATCAGGAGCTGGCCGCCGCCCGCCGGGCACACGCCGCGCGGCTGGCCCGCGTCATTGAAGGGCCCACGCTCGCTTCTGACCCCGTGCGGGCCGATTTCTGGAGGCCCCTGGGCATCTCGGGCGCCATCGGGCTGTGCCTGTGCGCCTGGCTGTGGCGGTCGCCTGCCGGTGTCACGGCATCGCCCCAGGCCGCCGGCCGCGCCCCGCGCCGCGTCTATTTCCGCTCGCACCAGGAAGTGCGGCTCGCGAAGCTGAAGGCCCAGGCCGCCGCGTCGGCCCCCGGTTGAGCGCCACGAGGCCAAGCGCGGTCGGCGCACAGATTGAGTATCCGCATAGTGCCCCGGACGCTACGAGCGTCCGGGGCACTTCTATCCCGATGTTGCCTCGTTCCCGTGCCCCGCTTGGGAATCCCGCCGGGACAGACGCCGTCGACCTCATCTCCGCAGCACAGATTGAGAATCTGTGCGACCGGCGTATACTCAGCCTTCAGAGCGACTCGTTCGCTGCCCTGTGTTCGCCAGCCGGCCGCCGCTCCCGCCGAGGCATTATTTCATGCGCGCGAAAACCGAGTATCGCTACGAAAAGCTGACCTGGCCCGAGATCAACGACGCGATCGAGCTGCGCAAGGTGTGCGTCCTGCCGTGCGGTGCCATCGAGCAGCACGGGGCCCACCTGCCTCTCGACGTCGATATCGTCTGTCCCTGCGGAATCGCGGCCGGGGCGGGGCAGACGATCCCTGAAAAGATGCTCGTTCTGCCGCCGGTGTGCTACGGCTATACCGGGCACGTGATGGATTTTCCCGGAACCATCAACAGCCACTACGCGCATTTCATCGAACACGTGCTCGACGTCACCAAATCTCTGGCGTACCACGGGTTCAAGAAAATCATGCTGCTCAACGGCCACGGGTCGAACGCCCCCAATCTCGACCTGGTCGCCCGCCGCACGAATCTTGAGACCGACGCCGAATGCGTCGCAACCGCCTGGTGGAACCTGCTGACAATCGACAAAAGCTTTCTGCCCGGCTGGCGGCAGAGCAAGTTTCCCGGCGGCTGTTCTCACGCCTGCGAACTCGAAACCTCGCTGTACCTGTACCTCGAAGAAGATGGAGTGCGAAAAGATAAGATCAAATCGGGTGCGATCTCATTCAATGACGAGGAAAGCCCGTTCAATTGGGTCGACCTGTTCGGCACAGGCCCGGCCACCGTCATCTCGTGGACCAGCAGCTACAGCCAAACCGGAGTGCTGGGCGACGCCGCGCTGGCGTCGAAAGATAAAGGAGAGCGGGCCTACCGCGAGGCGGTGAAGCAGTTGTGCGCATTTATCAACTACTGGCACCCGCGCCCCAAAGACGAGCGCCGCGACCTGCACCGTCAACCCCCGACGATACCCATGCCCTGGGGACAAAGACCAGTGTAGCCGGGTTTCTCCGAAACCCGACTACGGCATGCGATTCGTGGTGGGACGGGGACGGGATTGCAGGTTTCGGAGAAGCCTGCCTACACTCTTTCCGAGGACACCCCCATGACCCAACCGCACGATCCTCCGCTGACCCCGGCCGACGCACGACAGGCGGCGCTCGTCGTCCTCCAGGGGGCCCGGTTTCCGTTCCTGGCGACGGTCGACGGCGATCAGCCCCGGCTGCGACCGGTGTCGCCCGTGCGAACCGAGGGTTTCACCGTGTACGTCGCCAACCTCAGGCGCTACGGCAAGACGGCCGAAATCGTGGCGAACGCCCGCGTCGAACTGGGGTACCTCGACGACCACCACAATCAGGTGCGGATCACCGGCGTGGCTGAGGTTGTCACCGACCGTGCCCTGTTACAGTCGATCTGGGACTCGAACCCCCTGCTCCGTCAGTACCTGGGCAGCCTCGACAACCCCGAGCTGATCGTCTACCGCATCCGCCCGAACCGGGTGCGGTACATGCGCGAATGGGCGCTCGATTACCACGAAGTGCCGGTGGCGGCGGATTGAAATGAATCAGCCTCATTCCCAGTCGGCAGTCTGGGAATTGGCCCTGGTTCCCAAGCTCCTGGGAACCAGTTCTCGGCCGGTTCGTGCTTCGTGGAAATGAGGCTCGGGCAGAAGAGACGCCCACCACGTTACTTCCGCCGGGTGTATTCGATCGTCATATACAACGCGTCGGCCGCACCCGCCTTGCCGCACAGGTAGAGCTTGAACGTGTGATGGTCGTTGTCGGGCATCGTCGAAACCGACTTCCAGCGGGCCGGTTGGCCGTCCGGGCCGGGGTAATCGGAAAACATCGTCGTCGTGCGGGTGGCTTTGTCGTGATCGCCTTCAAAGATCATCGGGGTGGTCTGCATCGAATCGACCCACACGCCGATGAATTTTTTCTTTTTGGCGTCGTACGAATCGAGCCCCTTTCCCTGAAACCTGATCCCTTCGAAATCTCCTTCGAAATTGCTGGTCAGCCACAGCCCGCTGCATTCCATTTTGTACGTCGCGACGGCCTTCGACGGAGCGGCCCCCTCAAGCTTCGTCACGGCGTCCCACGTGCCAATCATCGTTTTCAGCATTTCGTGTTCCGGACCAGGCGTCGGCACGTCTTGCGCGCAAACCGGAAGGGTGAACGCGAGACACAGAACCGCTGCGGACATCTGTCGAGGCAACATGGTGTGCATCCTTTGCGAATGATCGTGAGGGGTGGTGAGTCGAGCGGCCAGTGCGTCGGGCAGAATTGGCCCCGTCGTGGCGCGACGCTCGCGCCCCGGATTATAGACGTTCTGTCGCCAATCGGGCATCAAGATTCGGTGAAGATTGAAGAGCCCCGGCGCGCGGTGGCCGACTTCGCGCCGGCGGCATTTCCGCCCCGTCGCGCAGCGACGGCATCGTCAGCCGCGCCGTAAGAACGTAAGAAAACGAGCGTGTCGATTCTCTCCTGAACGCATCGGGCGGGTGGATTACGGCACTCAGGTACGTCGAGCTCCGCTGCGCGGACTCGACTGCGCGTCGCATTGTGGTGGCGGACGCTACTTTTAGTCCGTGGACTGATAGGCGTCTATAGCCTGTACTGACGGTATGCGGCGGACCAAAACCGAAATCCAAAAGCACTTCGGATGGCGCATTCGCGCGCTCAGGAAGGCGAAGGGCTTTTCGCAGGAGTCGTTCGCAGTGGAATGCGGTCTCGACCGCACATACATCGGCGGGATTGAGCGAGGTGAACGAAATCCAGCGCTGCGCAACATTGAGGCGATCGCCGACGCACTGGACATTTCGCTCTCGGAACTGATGCGAGGGCTATAGCACCAACGGTTGAGCGAATGTCCCATCGCATTAGAAAGGCTATCCAAAGGTCGGGACTAACGATCTATGATTCGCTCGATGATCGCCCAAAACTTTTTCTTGGTAATGAAGGGTTAGAGCGGCTGCTTCACGCTGCCCTGAGAGGTCTCAATCTCGATTACAAGCTTCGGACGCGCTCGAAGGTAGCCAAGGCCGCCGTCTGCACAGCTCTGGGCTACCCAATTCCGGCGACGTTTCGCAGATCGAAGCCGCGGTTTCCCGGACAGAACTTCGACACTTACGTCCAGAAATCGGACAATCTGCAAATCTGGAATGAAGACATTTCAGCATCCCGACGGTACGTCCTGATCCATCTTGATTCGAATAACGTGGTCTCACACGTTCGGGTGGTTAGCGGCGAGCTGCTCTCGCTGTTGGATACAACGGGAACGCTCACGCAGAAATACCAAGCCCGCCACCGTGCGCCTGTTCTCGAATCGTGCCTTGTGTCTCCGCGGGACACGCATCGCGTTGTCACTCGTCTGATCGAGTCCAGTCTGCCCAATTTCATGGACTTCCTTCCCATCGGAAAGGTCTATAAGCGGCTGCTCACGTTGTTAGGACGGCGCGTCCCAAACATTGCACTCGACCAAGAACGGAATCGTGGGGGCGCGTTGCATCTGCTGGTGCGCGACACGCTCGGCTGTCATGGGGCGCTCGATACCGGTCAGTTCCCGGATATCCTTAGGAGTCTCGTCAGAATAACTTGCCTGATTTTTAGATTGCTGTTCTAATCCCGCGGCCATGCAGGATGCGATCAGCAAGCAACGGATTGCCGAGAAGTTCAAGTCGCTCGCGGCGATGATGCAC
>JBQTIL010000023.1:0-25405 GCA_052388175.1 Planctomycetaceae bacterium
GCGGTCGCGCAAGTCCGTCGCTTCGGCTATGGCGAGTCGGGAGGAGTTTGCGCGGGCAGACACTGGGCCCCGGCCGCTTGCGCGCGGCCGGGGCACTTCAGAGACGCCGGCGAACGATCTGGGCGCCTTCGTAAGCCGCAGCGCGCTCGACGCGTACACCACGGCCGAGCGATTGAAAGAGATCGCGCAGGGGAGCGCTGCAGACGGGAAGTATCCAGCCACGGAACCGGCGCGGCGGTTGGGCCTCGTGGCGCGGCTCGTCAAGGCGGGGTTCGAGACGCCGGTGTATTACGTCATGCAGGGGGGGTACGACACGCACGCCGTGCAGCTTCCGACGCACGCCAATCTGCTGCGCGAGCTGTCGGGGGCGCTCGCAGCGTTCCTCGATGATCTCAAGGAATCGAGGCTCGATGACCGGGTGGCGGTGCTGGTCTTCAGTGAGTTCGGCCGGCGGGTGGAGGAGAACGGCTCGCTGGGGACCGATCACGGCACGGCGGCGCCGGTGTTTCTGGCGGGGGCGGGAACCCAGTCGGGGCTGATCGGCACGCCGCCGAGCCTCACGGAACTCGAGGACGGCGATCTCAGAACATCAATTGATTTCCGCCGCGTGTATGCGGCGGTGCTCGATCAGTGGCTAAGAGTTCCGTCGGCAGGAGTGCTCGGCGACACATTTGAACGGCTGCCGCTATTCCGCGGGTAGCGGTGGTTCGGAACTCATTGCCGTCGCTGACTCGGTTTCCCGCGCGCTTGGTGGGCGCTTCGGGTTGGTATCGCCTCTGCGCTTCACTCGCCGGATTTCCCACCAACTTTCGAGACGCATAAACTGCTTCCGGGAGCGAGCTATGGAAGCTGAATGAGGAGTCTCTCACAGGAGCTCGGAACAATAGACAGGAGCCAACAGAGGAAACGGAGAGGCGGTCCCAGGGTTGGGCCGAACGGCATGGCGATCGGCGCCCGTCCAGTTCCATCTCCGTTGGCTCCGTTTTCTCCTGTCGGTTTTTTTCTTTTGTGACTCCACAACGGCCGACAGGGAGGACGCCGGAGTTCGGCCGTTCGCGAACCGCTTACGCGGCGCCGGTCTCTTCGGGGGCCGTGCGGATCTTTTCAAGAATCACGCAGTTCCCGCGGTGATTGTATTCGATCAGGCTCATGAAGGCCCGCATGAGCATGATGCCGCGGCCGCAGGGGCGTTCGAGGTTTTCGTCGGCCGTAGGGTCGGGAACTGAACTGGGTTGAAAGCCCGACCCCTGGTCTTCGATTTCAATGCGCACCTTCTCGCCGTTGGCCCGGCAGAAGATGCGGACCGTCTTATTCGGGTCCATACGGTTTCCGTGCTTGATGGCGTTCACGAGCGCCTCTTCGAGCGCCAGGCGGACGCCAAACACGTCGCGGTCGTCGTAGCGGAGGGCTTCAAGCTGCCGGATGATCCGCTCCTGGATCACTTGCCCGGCGGCCGTATCGCTGGGGATGACGACTTCGAATTCCTCGACCAACTCTTCAGACGTGGACATATCTCGTCAGGAACGAAGCTCTCCCAGGAGGTTTGTCAAGAGTCGGAAGGCGCCGCGTCCCTGGCCCGAAGCCCCGCAGCCGCTTCCGTGTGGCCGCACTGTCGCACGCTATTGCCAGCGGGCGCCAGGCCCGCCACAACCTCAAAACGCTTCGAGCGCTTTCTCGCGATCTTCTTTGATTGTAAACAGCTTGTCGAGCCGGGTGATCTTGAAGACCTCGAGAATGTCGGAACGAATCGAACACAGCCGCAATTTGCCGCCGGCGGCCTTCACCTTCTTGTCCATCGTAATCAACTTGCCCAGCGCGGCGCTCGACAGGTATTCGACGTTGGTGAAGTCGAGCACGATCTTCTGCCGATGGTCGTCGTCGACCAGCGCGAACAACTGGTTGCCGATGATCTGGATGTTGCTCTCGTCGAGTATTTTCTTGTCGGTGAACCGCGCGATCGTGATGTCGTCCTTTTCATCAATGTCGAGACGGCGATTAGCTGACATCGTGTAAACCCACTGCAAAGAGTTAAGTTGGCCGGTCGGTGGCACAATCCCCGAGCCGCCAGTGCGGCGCGATGAACTCAACCGGAGGCGTCTGGCCCCCGTTTTTTCGCCCCATCGCCCGACTCGGCAGCCGGTTGAATCATCCCCCGTGCCGTGGGGACTGTCAAGCGACTTCCCGCGACTCTTCCCGCCCGCTCTCGCCGGAAATGCCGACGCGCACAGTCGTTGCGATGCGGCGCGGCGGACTGCGCTGCCTCGGCACATGGCGCGGATTGTATCGCCTGTTTCAAGGCCAGTTGGCCGCATCTTCTCCATCGAGCCGCAGCGTCAGGCATTTGGCGCTGCCGCCGGCCTTGATGAATTCGCCCAGGTCAGTGCTGTGCGGGCGGTAGCCGAGTTGCGAGAGATCGCCGGCCAGGCCGGGGCAGCCGGTGTTGAGCACTACGTCGCGCCCCAGCACCACCGCGTTGCAGGCGAAACGGGCCGCCTCGTCGTCAGCGACCGGCACCAGCGTGGCGATCGATTCGCGCAGCGCCCGCAGCGCGTAATCGTCGAACGCCGGGGGGTAGTATAGCGCGACGTCGGGCGCGAGCGGGCAGAAGCACGTGTCGAGATGATAGTAGCGGTCGTCGATCAGTTGCAGCGGAATGACACGGCAGCCGATCTGCTTTCCCAGCCACTGCAGCGCCCGTGCGTCGCTGCGGATCAGGTAGCCGCCGTAGAGCGTCTCGCCGCAGAAGAGCGCGTCGCCGGCTCCTTCGAAATCCCACCCCGCAGGGCACGCGCGAGTCTCGAAGCCCTGCCCCTGAAACCAGGCTTCGTCGTGCGGCGTTTCTCCCTGGCGGGCCGCGTGGCGAAATCTCGACAAGAACACTACGTTGCGCCAGACCAACCCCGCGTTGGCTGTGAAGACCAGGTCGGGCAAGCCACGGACGGGCAGCATCAGCCGTACCTCGGCCCCGAGTTGCCCGAGCAGTTCGTGCAGCGCGCGCCATTGGGCCTGCGCAACGGCCTGCTCGCTGGCACGGCTGCGACTCATCCAGGGATTGATCTCGTATTCGATCCCGTAGAAGTCGGGAGGACACATCAAAATGGCGGGGTGCGATCGAGGCACGAACAGATTGTCTCAGAGGGGGTGTCGGGTGGGCCCGGCGGCGAATCTCGCAGGGACGCAGAGAGCGCGCGAGGCGGGTGGTTGGGAACGGTCGGGGGCGCTTCGCGCTTTGCCGGCTCAACCGGCATCGTCAGCGTTGGGCGCAGGGGGCACGGGGGCGGTCGCGACGGCGTCGTCAGACTGTTTGGATTCGGTCTTGGCGCGGCGGGCTTCTTTCTGGCGTTTTCGCGCCTCGCGAAACTGCTGCACCATTGGCGCGACGCCCGGCCAGCGCTGGGCAGGGTCGTTCTTCAACCCTTTCATGATGGTGGCGGCGACCTGTTCGTCGATGTCGGGCGCGAATTCGCGGATGTCGGCCGGAGGGGAGTTGATGTGCTGGACTACCATCTCGAGCGTCTCGGCCGCTTTCCACGGGAAACGCTTGGCGAACAGTTCGTAGCAGGTGACAGCGTAGGAGTAGACGTCGATCCGCTGGTCGGTGCGCAGCCTTTTGATCAGTTCGGGCGCCATGTAGTTGGCGGTGCCGGTGCGATTCCCCGGGGCCTGGAAGGGGGTCGAGTTGGGCACGACCAGCCCGAAGTCGATGAGCTTGATCGAATTGTCGGCGTCGACCAGCACGTTGCGGGGGCAGATGTCGCGATGGATCCACCCCTGCTCGTGAAAGTAGTCGATGGCGTCACCCAACTGAATCATGAACGAGAGCCGCTTGCGCTGCATGAGCGGGTTCTGCACCTCGACTAAGTAGCTGAGGCCCACGCCGTCGATGAATTCCATCGACAGGAACTGCTCGCCCTCGCGCGTCGTGCCCCACTCGTAGGTCTCTACGATGTGGGGGTGCTTGAGCGTGACGGCGATCTCGCCCTCGGTGGGCTTGTGCAGCTCGGGCGAGAACCGCGATTCAAAGCGTCTGGTTTTTTCCTTGTCGAGAATTTTGAGGGCAACCACGCGGCCGGTCATCGTGTCGCGGGCGCGAAAAACGCGCGACATGCTCCCCTGCCCGACCCGGCCAATCAGGTCGAAGCGGCGGGTGATGTCGGTGCGCGGCAGCCGCGGCTTTCGCTGAAACAGCTTCTTGAAGAACTTCATGCACCTACTATTAAACGCAATAGTCGATGACGCGTGCAATCTCAGTTCTCAATTGCGGGCGAGGCACGATGCGATCGATGAAGCCGTGAGCCAGCAGAAATTCGCTGGTTTGAAAACCCTCGGGCAGTTCCTGCTTGACGGTGGCCTGTACGACGCGCGGGCCGGCGAAGCCCACCAGGGCGCGCGGTTCGGCAAACACAAGGTCTCCCAGCGACGCAAAGCTGGCCGCCACCCCCCCCATCGTCGGGTTGGTCAGCACGGAAATGAACAGGCCGCCGGCGGTGTCGTAGCGGGCCAGGGCGGCGCACACCTTGCCCATCTGCATCAGAGACAAAATGCCTTCGTGCATTCGGGCGCCGCCGCCCGATCCGCTGACGATGACCAGGGGCAGCCTCAGGCGCGTCGCCTCTTCGATCGCCCGCGTCAGCTTTTCGCCGACGACCGACCCCATGCTGCCCATGATGAATGCCGAATCGGTCACGCCGCAGACCAGAGGTCGGCCGCGCAGATACCCGCGCCCCACGATGCACGCCTCCCGCAGGCCGGTCTTGGCCTGTTCGTCGCGCAGCCGTTCGTGGTAGGGCTTCTTATCGGAGAATGCGAGGGGGTCGAGCGGCGAAAGCCCGGCGTACCATTCTTCAAAACTGTCGGCGTCGAGAAGCTGGGCGATACGTCGGTGGGCCGAGACGTAAAAGTGATAGCCACAGCCGGTCTCAGGGCAAACCCCCATCCGTTCTTCAACCATCTTCTTGTAGACGGTGGCGCCGCAGCCGTCACAGCGAATCCACAGCCCTTCGGGAACGCCCCGTTTGCGGCGCTGCGGGGGGCTGCCGTTGGTGCGCTCGGTGTGCGCCTCTCCCACGATCGCAGCGCGCACTTCGCCCGCGGCTTCAAGTGGAGCCTCCAACTCCGTTTTGGGGACCGAACTCATCGGGACCTCACTCCCCAGAAAACTCGCACGAGTTGTTCGCGCCGACCGCTAATTCGAGCGGGCGTCGGCCATATGCTTTGTTGCCGCTCCATTGACTTTTTGAGACGGGGCGTCGTCAAGCGCCTCCCAGCTTCCGCAGCAGCCCCGGGCCAATGTGCCATAGCATTCCGGCGAAGACCCGCGGACGACCGCAGCGATGATGGCTGCGAGCGGGTCGGCGGCGACGATCGCCAGTTGTCCTTTTTTCTTCAGCGGTTTTTCGAGCGCTTTGCGAACCCGCTCAATTGCTTCGGCCAGCGTTTCGCCGTCCGGCGGGCAAATTGCCTCGCTCGACTCCTGCCATTGCTTGAACACCCGCGGGTGCTTCCGGCGAACTTCTTCGAGCTGCAACCCCTGCCAGAGGCCCACGTTGACGTTATGCAGGTTTTCGACTTCTTTCACCGGAATGCTGCGGGCCGCGCCCAGCCGGGCCGCGGTGCTGCGCGCCGGTTCCGAGGGAGAGGTATACAGCAGGTCGATGTGCGTCTGTTCGAGATCAGTCAGCAGGCGGCAGACTTCCTGTTCGCCTTTGGTGCTGAGCGGCAAATCGAGCGTGCCCGGCAAGCGCTGCTGTTCGTCAAACTCTGTGCAACCCGGGCGAATCAGAATGATACGTGACATGTTCGAGACGGTTTTCACTCCCTTGGCGCGGAAACGGCCGCGCACCGCGCCGCGTCGCGCAAATCATGGATCGCTTCGCGGTAGTCTGAGGCTTCGAAAATCGCGCTGCCGACGACAAACTGCCTCGCACCCGCAGCGGCCGTCGCGGCAATCGTCTCGGGGGCAATTCCCCCGTCGACCGAGAGCAGTGTTTGCGGGCCGACGAGCACCCGCAGCCGGCGCAGCTTGTCGAGCGCTTCCGGCAGAAAGCGCTGGCCGCCGAAACCCGGGTGAACGCTCATGACCAGCACCGCGTCGCACGCGGCAAGGGCCGGAACGATGGCGTCGACGGGCGTCTCGGGATTGATGGCCAGCCCCGCCGCGCACCCCGCATCGCGGATGCGGCGCAACAAAGGCGCCGGCTGCGGGACCGCTTCGACATGAATTGTCAGCAGATCGCAGCCTGCGTCCAGAAAATCGGGCAGGTATTTCTCAGGGTCGGAAATCATCAAATGCGCTTCAAACGGCAGGTCGGTGAGCTCGCGGACGCTGCGAATGACCATCGCGCCATACGACAGGTTGGGGACGAAATGGCCATCCATGACGTCCCAGTGCAGCAGGGGGGCCCCCGCTTCGACCAGCGACTCGACTTCGCGGTGCAGATTGCTGAAGTCGCACCGCAGCATCGAGGGCGCAATCACGGGCGCAGATTCCAGCAGGTGGGAAAAGACGGAGCGCCGGGTCATCGAGGGGTCATGCGCCTCGCAGAGGAGTGCGGCTGCTGCTCGGGGTGACGCATTTGGCTGTCTGATCGTGCCCGAATCAAGGAGCAAGCTCCCGCGCCGCTGGTTGCATTCTGTCGGTTTTGACGGCTTCCGTCCAGCCAGATGTTGGCCGGGACCGTTGTGAACGGGGGGCCAAGCCGTCTTGCCCGCTTGGTTGGCTGCGCTGAGGATTGTCACAAGTTATTGCTGTGCATTTGCTTGTGGTGATCGCGAGATCGCGCCTGTCGCGCGCAAGTCGAGTTTGCGTTCCGATTGGCGCACTCGCGGGCGAATCTCGCTGACTCCCTTGAAACCCTGGGCTGCGCGAACCACCGGGGGCCATGTCAACGCGGGTGTGCGACACCCGTCTGCCGCAATACGGTGCCCTACAGCCTGGCAATCCGAGATATCAGGTCAGCGGTTCGACAGGAATACCCGTACTCGTTGTCGTACCAGCTCAGCACCTTCACCATGTTGCCCGCCAGAACGGTGGTCCAACTGGCGTCGAAAATCGAGCTGTGCGAATTGCCAATCACGTCGCTCGAAACGATCGGGTCTTCGGTGTACTCGAGAATACCCTTCAGGGGGCCCTGCGAGGCGGCCTTCATGGCGGCGTTGATGTCGTCTTTCGTGACGTTTTTCGCCAGAACGGCGACCAGATCGGTGATGCTGCCGGCGGGCACCGGAACCCGCAAGCTGATTCCCGTGAGCTTGCCGTTCAGTTCGGGCAGCACCAGCCCCACGGCCTTTGCTGCGCCGGTTGAGGTGGGAATGATATTCAGCGCAGCCGCCCGAGACCGGTGGGGGTCGGCGTGAAGCTGATCGGCGACGCGCTGGTCGTTGGTGTACGCATGCACCGTCGTCATCAGCCCCTTTTCAAGGCCAAAATTCTCGTGCAGCACCTTGACCATCGGCGCCAGGCAGTTGGTCGTGCAACTGGCGTTCGAAATGCATTTGTGCTCGGGCGAGAGCATCTGGTCGTTGACCCCCAGCACGCAGGTGAGGTCAGGGCTGTCTTTGGCTGGCGCCGAAAGCACGACTTTTCTCGCCCCGGCCGTCAGGTGGCTGTCGTAGCCGGGCTTGCCGTCTTTCTCGCGCCCCGTGAACAGCCCGGTCGATTCGACTGCGACGTCGACCTTCTCAGCCTTCCACGGCAGGTTCCGCGGGTCTTTCTCGGCAGTGATGCGCACTTTCCTGCCGTTGACCACCAGCGAATCTTCAGTCGCCTCGACGGTCCCTGAAAACCGCCCTTGGACGCTGTCGTATTTGAGCAGCATCGCCAGCGCCTTCGGGCTTCCGAGGTCGTTGATGCCGACGACCTCGAATTCCTGCGGCTTGCCCATCATCACTCGAAATACGATCCGCCCGATGCGCCCAAACCCGTTGATGCCCACTCGTACCGCGGCCACTGCTGATGCTCCTTCAAGAGGTTCAAAGGCCGGTCAGGATTCGCCTGATTGCGGCCGGAGCCGATTTCCCCGTTGGTCGGCTCTCACTGCGATTTGCGGGTCGAGCGCCGGCGGAGATTATAGTGGCCCGTCGCGCGACCAACAAGTTTTCGGGAACGGCAAGTTTTCGGGCATGGCGATCCGACGCACGCCGCGCTGACTGCCACTCAACAGTCAGCAGCCGAGCCACGCTCTGACTTTTTCCCGCGTGTGAGCCATTGGCTGGCACTCTCTGAGTGCCAGACCTGAGCAGCGAACAACCAATCGGGCCTCCAGTTGAACAATTCGTCCATGCGTACCCAGCGCCTGGGAATTGCGGTCGAATATCAGGGAAGCGGCTGCATTGACTACGTTCGACGCACTACGGCTTTTGGGGAGTCGTTCGAAATGGCCGCAGGCGGCGTCGCTTTCAGCTCGAACCGGCGATGTGGCATGAAACCTGCCTTTGGTTTGTTTGATCGTTCACGAACCAACCGCGCCCTGCCCGCGGCCGTTACTACCCCTGAGATTTAAGGAGTTTCACCATGTCACGCACCATTCCATCGACTCTGATTGCGCTCGCCATAGCGCCGAGCCTGTTCGCGCTGGACGTGGCCGCCGCTGCCGATCCGCAGGACAAATCCGCGCGCAAGGCGGCGTCTGACTCTGGGCGGCCGAATGAGACAATTGCCGCCGATACGCGAAAAGACACCAACGCTCGCGCGACCAGCCCGACAGCGCGGCGCGGCCTGGGCCTGCAGCTTGACGGTGACGGCAGCCAGGCCCTGAAGGTGACGGCCGTGGAGGATGGATCACCTGCGGCGCGCGCCGGGTTGAAGCAGAATGACCGCATCGTCTCGATCGACGGACGGCCCTTCAACAACCGCCGGCAGATGCAGGCCTATCTTGCCAGTCAATGGAATCGTCGCGTGCCGATGATCATCGAACGCGACGGCCAGCGCTACACGGTGCAATTCACGGCGATGGCTGGTGAAGGCGACAGCGCCTGGCTGGGCGTTTACCTCGAAGAGGGAGACGCCAATATGAAGGGGGCCCGCATCACGCATGTCTATCCGGCCGGTCCTGCCGCCCGCGCCGGGCTGCAAACGGGTGACATTATCACTCAGGTCAATAACCAGGCGATCGACGGGTCGGCGGACCTGATCGACACGGTGCAAGACCTCAAACCGCAAGCCGAGGCCCAGTTTGTCGTGCTGCGCGACGACGAGCCCTTGAAGGTGCCGGTTGTGCTGGGCAGCCGCAACAGTTCATTCGCGGTCAGCCGCGGCAATGAAGGAATGTACGGTCGGGGTTTTCGCAACAATGGGGACGACGACGCGTCGGAAGACGATAACGACGGCCGGTTCGACCGGTCGAACGACCCATTTGCCAACGTCAGTCCGTATTCGATGCAACTCGAGCATGATCGGCGCCAGTCAGAACAGCACGAGCGCATCGAAAATGAGATCCGCTTGTTACGCGAAGAGATCAGCAGGTTGCGCGACGAATTGAAGCGGAAGTGATTTCACAACGTGTACTTCGCCTGAGACGAAAGGAGACTGATCATGAACAAGCTGCTTCGCACCCTCGTGTTGGGTACCGTTTGCGGTGGTTCGCTGTTGCTTGCCACGCCGGAACCGGCCCGGGCCGACCGCTACTGGCGAAACCACTGGTCGTGGTACGACAATACCTATCGCCCGTATTATCAGCGCCGCTATTACGGCTCGCCGTACTACCGCGGTTACTATTACAACCCACCCTCCGCGTATTATGGATCGCCGTATTACGGGAACCCGTACTACGGAAACCATTATTACTATGGGCCTCCCAGCGGCGGTGGCGTCCAGATTGGCCCACTGCAGTTCGGCTGGTGGTAAGCGCCCCGTGGTAATGAACGATGGGATCCATGACGAAATCAGAATGAGGAACTCCAACACGAATGGGGCTCGTCGTCATTCGGGCATCGTCATCGGTCATTGAGCCGACAATCGGGTTTGAGATTCCGCAGCATGGCAGTGCCCCGGCCGCTCGAAGCGGTCGGGGCACTTTTTTGCGCGCGCTCTTGCATGACACCAACTGTATTATTACAATTAATACAGTATGGAGCTGCAGGTCACCACCGCCGGGCGCGAGCCGATCTACCGGCAGCTTGTCGCGCAGATTCGCGAAGGGGTCGCCCGCGGGCGGCTGAAGCCGGGCGAACGCCTGCCGTCGGTCCGCGAGCTGTCGCGCAAGCTCGTCGTCAACCCCAACACCATCGCCCGCGTCTACACCGAGCTGGAGCGCGACGGCGTCTTGCACACGCGGCAAGGGTCGGGCGTGTTTGTCGCCGAACCCTCGAGCGACCTGACCCGCACCGCCCGCCGCCGCAAGCTGCTCGAACGGTTGGACGCTTTCCTGACCGAGGCCGTGTATCTTGGCTTTTCACGAGAGGATGTCGTCTCGACGGTCGCCGAGCGCGCCCGCCAGTTCGAATGGCCCCGAGTTTCAACCGCAGGAGCCGCGCGATGAGAATCTTCGCAACCGTAGGCCGGGTCACCGACGCGGCCAGCTCGTCCGCCCGGTCGCCGACCTGCGCTGTCGAATGCTTTAGTCGCACCATCGCGGCTGTGGTGTTGCTCGCGTGGCACAGTTTCGACGTTCATCCGCGCCATCAGACCGGTTCAACTCTTTGAGGCCTTTGAAAATGCCCAACGCCCTTGAGACCCGCGGTCTCACGAAATATTACGGCGGCCGGCCGGTCGTGCATGCGCTCGACCTCAAGGTCCCCGTCGGTTGCGTGTATGGCTTTCTGGGGCGCAATGGGGCGGGAAAGTCGACTACGATCCGCATGCTCACCGGCATGGTCGCCCCTGACTTCGGCGAGGCCCGGGTCCTGGGTGAGAACGCTGCCGAACTGCCGCCCGCCGTGCGGGCGCGCGTGGCCTACATCGCCGAAGGGCACCCGCTCTACGGCTGGATGACGATCGAGGCGATCGAACGCTTCACGCGGCCGTTCTACCCCCGCTGGAACCAGACGCTCTTCAACCAGATCATCGACCACTTCGAGCTTTCCCGGCGGAAGAAGATTCGCAAACTCTCGAACGGCCAGCGGGCGCAGGTGTCGCTCGCCTTGGCGGTCGCCCCTGACCCCGAGCTATTGATCCTCGACGACCCGACCCTCGGCCTCGACACGGTCGTCCGCCGCGACTTTCTCGAGTCGCTGATTCAGATCATTCAGCGGGCCGGCCGCACGATCCTGTTCAGCTCACACATTCTGGGTGACGTCGAGCGGGTGGCCGACCGCATCGGCATTCTGGTCGACGGCGTCTTACGGGTCGATTGCCCGACCGAGCATTTCAAGCAGGCGCTGCGCAAAGTGGTGTTGGAGTTTGCGGGGGCGCCCAAGCCGTTCCCGGCGATGCCGGGGATCGTCAGCGATTGCGTGGTGGGGAGGCGGCGCGAGCTGGTGATCGCGAATTATTCTGACGCGCATCGCGACGCGGCCGAGTCGCTGCACCCGCAGTCGATCGACGTGCTGGAAATGAACCTCGAGGACGCGTTTATCGAGTACACCCGCGGCCCGAAGCGGTCGCTGCCTGTTTTCGACGGAGGGGGAGAGCCCGATGTACAAGGCGCTCGTGTTCAAGGAGCTGCGTGAGACGGCGTGGGCGGGCGCGATTGCGCTCGTCGTCGTCGGAGTCTACGTCAGCGACGCGACTCTCTACGGCCCGCGCGATCACGTGCCGTTTCTCCGAGATCAATGGAATGACCTGGTCTTGGGCGTTTCATGCTACCTGGCAATCGGGCTGGGCCTCTGGCAGACGCTCGGTGAATCGATGCGAGGAACCTGGCCATTCCTGAGACATCGGCCAATGCGGGGTTCGTCGCTGGTGCTGACAAAGATTCTGGCAGGCCTCGTTGTGCTCCTGATGGCGGTTGGCGTTCCGACAGGCATCTACCCTTTGTGGGCCGCGATTCCAGGAACGCACGCCAGTCCGCTCGAGCTTTGGATGGTCCTGCCAACCCTATGGATCTGGTTTCTATCGACAACCGTCTACCTCGCGAGCTTTCTGGTGGGCATTCGAGAGGTTCGCTGGCATGGGACGCGACTGTGGCCCCTGGCCGCTGCCGGCGTCTTGGTATTCTTCGTTGCACAGGGCGTCGTGCGTCCAGACCCTTTGGTTACTGCTGTTTGCGATGGAGTATATCTTGCGGCGATCGTCTCGACCGACAATGGAAATGCTACGACGCCCCATTGGTTGAAATCTTTGGGGGCGCTTTGCCTGGCACTGGTCCTTAGCATTGTCCCCGTGATTGGCACTGTGATAGCCATAGTAACGACCGTTGAATTCTTCAATGAACGCGCGGCTCAATCGCTGAGGGCGGCCTGGCCCGTCATCGGCGCGGTCAGCGCCCTCGGGGCATTCCTTGCGTTCCTGACTGACCGCCGTCGGCGCAAGTACGCCCTCCCGCGGAGTTACGCCTGGCTCGTTTTCGTCTTTCTTCTGGGCCTGCCCGGTTTTGTCGGGTACCTGCTGCATCGCCGCTGGCCCGTCAGGCACCTCGCGCCTCCGCCGGTGCCGACCGGCGTGGAGATCTTCGCCTGAGTTGTCGGAGCCACGTTTGTTGCGGCCCTCGGCACCATGCCGTGCAGCCATGGCCTCAATCAACCGCAAGTCGGGCTGATCCCAATCGGCACGCTACCGCGTCGAATGTTTCAGCCGCGCGGAATGCCGACATCCGAAATCACCGTCCGTTCGCCGTGGTTTCAACAGGCCGTGGCGAAGCGTCACAAGCCCCGTACGGGGTGCGGGCCGGACGAGCCGCGATGGGTGGTCGCGACAGGGCTGGCGGCGTTCGCCGCCGTGCGGCTCTGTTCACTCTAACCTTTAAAGAAAAAGTGAAGAAAAAATTACAAACCCGGCTGCGACCAATGGTACCGATTACAGGATTTGTCGTTTAGGAAAATCGGCGGCTCGCGGCAAAGGCCTCACGTGTAAGTATTGCCATTGCGTGCCGGCCTCAGCCAGGTGCTGCAATTTGCCATCGAACTACTGGCGACATAAGGGCTAAGGGTTTCGCAGGCTGCCCGACACCCTCGGCCGAAATGGCCAGCGGGCGTAGTTGAAAACATTTCCCGGGTCGAATTGGCGCGCCATTTGAAGGGTGGGGAAATTGCGAGCCTATCGATTTTTCCTTTCAAGGCCGGCGTCTCTCCGCGGCGCCAACGCCGGTCGACGCTTCCACATCGCCCCATTATTCCAGGATTTTCAGCGGGCCGTCGCGCCGGGCGCAGAGAAAGCGCCCGGGCGATCGCGAGAATCGTCATCATCGACAAACATTTCCAGCACACCACGTACACTCGGAAAAGTCCCGCAGGCCGGATTATTCAAGAAAACCGGTCTGATGTGACGATTCCCCGAAGTAGGAAAAAGCGCCCCGGAAGGGCGGCGTCGCGGGCCTCTTTGGAGGCAGGTCGAATGTGAGCTAGCGTTGCCCTGCCAGGGGTATGAGTTGCAGTCGGCGGCGTTCGCCGCGGCGGCTACTGGCACGAGGGCATCGCCGTTCGACACTGCTGACGGAAGGGGATAAAGCATGAGTTCGGAGGCCTTGATCGACGCACCTGATTCTCCCCAGACGTTCGACGGCAGGTTCGACCAGATTACCTACCGTATCGCGGGGACGCGCAGCGAGCGAATGGACGCTTTTCAGCTCGTCTACGAGCGATATCTCGCCGCCGAGCTCATCCATCCGAACGAGTTCGGAATTCGCGTTACGCCGTACCACCTGCTGCCGACGACGAACGTCTTCATTGCCGCGTCGCGCGGCCGCACGATCTGCACCGTGACGCTGATCGGAGACAGCCATCTCGGGCTGCCGATGGAGTGCATTTACAGTGACGAGGTCGACGAGCGGCGGCATCAGGGGCTCTACGTCGGCGAGGTTTCGTGCCTGGCATTCGAGGCCATGCCTTTGAACCACTTTCTGCTGGTGTTCATGCAGTTGACGCGGCTGATGGCGCAGCACGCGCGTCGCTACGGCATGCACCAGTTTCTGATCACGGTGCGCCCCCAGCACGCCCGGTTTTACCAGCGTTTCATGGGTTTCGAACAAATCGGGCAGTTGATGGCTTATCCGGTGGTTCGCGATACGCCGGCCGTCGCCTGCTGTCTCGACTTTGCCGCAATTGACCAGTTTCGGCCGAAGTGTTATTCGGCGTACTTTGGCACGCGCCTGTCGCCTTCAGAACTCGTCGCGCGGCCGATGAGTCCGGAAGAACTTCGGTTCTTTCAGCCGATCGCCGACCAGTACGATTGCTCGCTGCCCGAGCTGGCGTTCGATTGACGCGCGCGGGTCGGCGCCGCAGCAAGGGGTGAGTTCGCCGTGATCTCTCTGGCCCTCAAGACGCTGTTGAACGCCCGCGGCAAGCTGGCGACGGGGCTGGCCGGAGTCGTCTTCTCGCTGGTTCTGGTGAATATCCAGGGCGGGTTGTTTCTGGGCTTGATGAAGAAGGCCAGCGTGTTGATCGACGATTGCGACGCCGATCTGTGGGTCGGGCATCGGAACCTCGAAAACGTCGATTTCGCCAATGACATTCCCACGGCCTGGCAGAACCGCATCCGCGGCCTGCCCGAGGTGGCGCGCGTCGACGAATATATCGTGGGTAAGGGAATCGCCACCCTGCCCGACGGCGGGTACGAAGACGTGTGGGTGATTGGTTCAGACCCGGCCACGATGCGCGGCAGCGGGTGGGAGTTCGCCGCCGGCGCGCTCGAAGACCTGCGGCGCCCCAACGGCGTCAGCATCGACGAGGTCGACGCCCACAAGCTGGGGAATATCGGCCTGGGAGATTGGATCGAGGTCAATGGCAGGCGCGCCAAGGTGGTGGCCCTGACGCGTGGAATCACCGGGTTTGTCACCACGCCGTATCTGTTCACGACTTTGAACACTGCCCGCGGATTGGCGCGCATTCCCGAGGGTTATTGTTCGTACCTGTTGATCAAGACGCAACCATCAGCCAATATCGCCTTGCTCAAGGAACGTATTCGCGAACTGCTGCCCGATGCCGACGTCTACTCTCCGGCGCACCTGTCAGAGGTCTCGCAACGCTACTGGATGCGGCGCACCGGGATTGGGGTCAGCTTCGGCATGGCGACTCTGTTGGGGGTGCTCGTCGGCCTCTTGATGGTGGCGCAAAGCCTGTACGCCTTGGCGCTCGATCACCTCGACGACTACGCCACATTGAAGGCGATCGGGGCCGACGACCGACAGGTCTGCCGGGTCGTTGTTGTTCAGGCGCTGTCGATTGCCGGCGGAGGCGTGGTCGCGGGGCTGGCGATCGTCGCGGCGGTCGAGCGGTTATGGAACTCTCCCCTGGCCCCCATCGAAATTCCTCCGCTTTTGCGGGCGGCGACGGTCGCGTTCGTTGTGGGCATGTGTCTGGCAGCCGCGCTGTTTCCGTTCTGGCGCGTTCGCGGCGTCGATCCGGCCGTTGTTCTGCAGGGATAAGGGCGCGTGCGTGATGCTTGATTTTGTCATTCGAGCCGTGGGACTTCGCAAATCGTACGGCGCAGGCGCCGCGGCGACCGAGGTGCTGCGGGGCGTCGACCTGTCGGTGGCGCGCGGCGAATGCCTGTTCCTGGCGGGGCCTTCCGGCAGCGGCAAGACGACGCTCTTGTCGATTCTGGGCTGCGTGTTGACGCCCGACGACGGAACGCTGCTGATGCTAGGCGAGAACGTCAGCAGTCTGTCGGCTGCTCAGCGAGCGCGCTTTCGCCGCGAGCGCATCGGGTTCGTCTTTCAGCGGTTTCATCTGTTCGCGGCCCTCACGGCGCTCGAAAACGTGATCGTACCGTGTGACTTGCAGGGGGTATCGCGCAGCAACTCGCGGCGCCGCGGTCGCGAGCTGCTCGAACGGGTAGGGCTCTCCGATCGGGCCGACTACCGCGTCACGCAGTTGAGCATGGGGCAGAAGCAGCGCGTGGCGCTGGCGCGGGCCCTGGCGGGCGACCCCGATATCGTTCTGGCTGACGAGCCGACCGCGTCGCTGGATGCCGAGTCGGGCCTCGCGGCCATGCAACTATTGCGGCAGCTTTGCAGCGACCTGCAAAAGACCGTCGTTGTTGTGACGCACGACAATCGCATCTTTTCACTGGCCGATCGAATCCTCAAGCTGGCCGACGGCCGCATCGTCGCCGGTCAGTTGGCAGAGCGAACGCGATTCGCTGAGCGGTCGGGAGTTCTCGAATATGGAGCGGCCTGACATCGGCTGACAGGGGAAGGCAATCATGCGCTGGCTGGGTATTTTGCTGATTTCTGGTTCGCTGGCCGTCGGTCTGGTGGTCGCGCGCGGCGGTTTGGCGCGCGGGCCGGCCCGTGCGGCGCGCTCGCTGTTTGGCGGCTCCGCCGACGGTCAGCCGGCGCGCCGCGTATTTGCCGCCGGTGTGGTCGAAGGCAGCCAGCGCGACGTGGCGCTGCGGTTCGAGGTGACCGGGCGGATCGACGCGATCCACGTCGCCGAGGGGGCGACCGTCGAGAAGGGCGATATTATCGCCGAGCTCGATGCGCGACAGTGGCAGCAGCGCGTGGCCGAAGCCGAGGCGAGGCTGAAGCTGTCGCGGGCCGAGCGCGAGCGGCTGGTCAATGGCGAGCGGCAGGAGACGCGGGCCGTGTTGAAGGCCGAGGTCAACGCCGCAGCTGTCGGCGTCAGAGAGGCTGAGGCGCTTTATGCCCGCGGCCAGCAGCTCGAGCAGAGGAAAGTGGTTTCGGCCCAGGAGCTGGACGATTACAAGTTCAAACGCGAAAAGGCGCTGGCCGTATTGCAGTCGGCCCGCGCCAGGCTGGCTGAAGTCGAGGCGCCGGTGCGCGACGACGACTTGCGAATTGCCGACGCACGCATCGGCCTGGCCGAAGCCACATTGCGGCACGAGCGGGCGCTTTTCGAAAAGACCAGGCTCCGAGCTCCGACCGACGGGGTGGTGCTGCACATTCTCGTGGAGGCCGGCGAACTGGTCGGCCCCGAAGATGAGCGGGCGCTCGTCACCATGGCCAATCGCGATCGCACGCGGGTGCGCGCGTACATCGAAGAGCTCGACACGCTGACGGTTTCACCGGGTCAGAAGGCCGTGGTGACGGTAGACGGTCGCCGCGGCAAAGAATACGCCGGCACGGTATTGACGTGCTCGCCCTTCGTGCGCGGCAAGAGCCAGAGGCACCTGAAGCCCGGGGAGCTGGTCGACGTCAAGGTGCGAGAGGTCGTCGTCGAGCTCCTGGACGCCGACGAGCTGGTCATTGGTCTGCCGGTTGATGTGTTCATCGAGCCGGCGGGGTCGCAGGCGACGGCCGAGGAACACCGTTCCGAAGGCGAGGAGTTGCGCGTTTCGGCGCGAGGCCGCCCGGGGACCGAGCGGCCATAGCGGCCCGTTGAAGAACTCGCCTCTCCCTCTGGTCTCTGGGAGAGGACCAGGGTGCGGGCCAGCCCCGAATTCGGGCAAATTCGGCTGCGAGTCAGCCGGAGCGCGGCATTAACCCGCAAATTGCCCCCACCCGGGCCTTCCCCCAGTGGGGGTTTTTCAACCGACTGAATAGCAAATGCTATGATTTCGTGGGGCACTGGCGGCCAAAGCCCCCGGCCGCTGCTTACTTGCGAAATCTGCGTCGATTGGGCGACAATAAGGGTTCGAGGCGGATATGAAACCACGCTATGCCCCCGAACGCCGCAAACTTCTCGCGTTACAGCACGACGAGCTTTCGGTCATTCGGACGGCGGCGCCCGACCCCGCTTCCGACGCACCAAGGCAATTGGCCTTATCCGTACCCGAAACGGTGCGGTCGCTGGGTGAGCCGCTCGACCCGTTTTTTGAGGCCTGCGGCGGCCCGACGGCCGTTTCACTGGCGGTGCAGCGGACGGGCAGCCTGGACGCGCCCAGTACGTATCTGTTTCGTCAGCCATTCGTGCTGATCGGGCGTTGCGTTGAAAGCGACTTGGCGCTGGTTGATCCGGCCGTCGGGTTTCGGCATTTGTACCTGCAGTACATCGGCGGCCGCTGGTTTTTCGTCAACCTGACGCAACTCTTGCGAATCGCCTCGACCGAGCGCGGAGCGGCTTCGGGCTGGTTCGACCCGGGCACAGAAATCGACATTGGCCCGTACACCGTCAGCCATCTCGGCGAGCCGCCGAGGGCGCCCACCCGCGCGAGCGCCACCGCGCTGACTTTGGCCAGCGCCAGCGATTTGCCGCTGGTCGAGCTGGAATTGCTCAATCCTTCGCGCGAGACTGAACGGCGACAGATCTGCCGGGTCAGCAATGGTATCACCCTGCTGGGCGCCTGCCGGCAATGCGATGTATGGCTGCGCGACACCAGCGTGTCGAAGGTGCATGCCAGCCTGGTATTGACGCGACAGGGTTTGTGGGTGGTCGACCTACTGGGTCGCGACGGGGTGCGCGTGGAGGGCCGCCCCGCCTACTGGAAGCAGATTCACGACGGCGGCGAACTGGCGATCGGCCGATTTCGATTTTGCGTGCGCATCGGCCGACCGGGCGACCGCTCGTCGTTGCGCCTCGCGCCGCGTGCGGCCAAAAAAGGCCTCGTTCGTCGGCGCGCATCGAAAGGAATCTCGGAAAACTCAGTGCTGCGGCTGGTCGAACACCTCACCCAGATGCAGAACCGGTTCTTCGAGCATTCGCAAATGCAGATGCAGTTGATGACGCAAATGCTGGCCCATCTCGAACGGAGCCAGCAGGCCGCGGTGCAGAAAGACCTGACACGTATCGACGAGATCAGCCGCGAGTTGCAGTCGATTCAGGCGAAGCTCGATCAGGCCGAACAACGCGACCGCGCCGCCAGCGTTGCCCAGGCGCAGGCCGCCCCCTTGCAGCCCGGCCCGATTTCACCGCCTGCGGCTCAGCCGGCGGCCCGTGCCGTGCAGCAGGCCCCGGCAACAGCGGCCGGTGCACAGCAGGCCGCGGCACCCTCTTCGGCTCCGACGGAAGTGCCCGCGCCGGCGCACACTCAGTTCGCTGCCGCCCATGAAGGCAGTCAGCCGACCGCCGATTCGGCTGAGGCCCACGCGCGGCTGACGCGGCGGATGGCCAAGCTGGCGCAAGAGCGCAACAGCCGCTGGCGGCGCGTCATGCAGACATTGTCGCGAAAGCCGGAAAAGTGAGCGGGTGATCCGGCCGGGCATGAGTTGAAAACGGCCCTTCCGGCGAGGCGAAAGGAACGAGTGTCGTGCCTCACGCAGTAGACGTGGGGTGCATCCAGCATAGCGCAGACGCACCGCTCCGGCCGACTTCCCGCTCGCGGTGCGACTCGCTTCGCTCAGCGCACCCTACCACTACTGGCGGAGCTCGAAGCCGGCGATCCAGGGTGTCAGGCCGCTGCCGGCCTGACTCGACGCATCCGGCGCCCCTGAAACGCAAGGCCTGAACCAACCAGCAGCCAGATCGCCATGCTGGCCGGCTCCGGAACCGGATCGACGTCAGGCGTGGTCGGGCGAACATACTCGACAAGCTGATCCTGAAAGCGCCGCTTGGTCAGGGCCAACAGACTGACGGCGGCCGTGTCTCCATGGTCGTTGTAGTCGTTGATCGCTTCGCTGATCCAGCCCTTGGCCAGGGCGAACAACGTGGTGCTGCCGACGTTCTGATTGCCGGTCGCCCGCAAATCGCCCGTCGTGAAATAGTTCGTCGCGGCGGTGGTCGGCTTGTCGTATTCCAGCTCCCAAAGCGCCAACTGGAAGGCCCCGGCGTAGCCGTTTCGCAGCGCGGCTGTGGTCTGCGTAAAAATCTCGTCGAAATGCTTGTCCCACAGCCATTTGATCATGGCGGAAGCGACGGAACCCAGACTGAAACCCGTGGGCCCATCGGGGGCGGTTGACAGGTCAGTCACTGCCACGACATCGGTGTATTTGGTTCCAAAGCCAAACGTCTCGGTCAACTGCAGGCAGAACGTGACGATGTCACCGGTGCCGCTGTAAGGCGCCGGCACGTCGGCGAAATCGATCGGGTCGCCCGTCACATCGCTGACGCGCCAGAGAAATGCGCCACCGTGACCAAGATTGACGTTTGTCGGCCCGCCCGTGAGGCTGACCAGGGTGCTTCCCCCCGCATGGGGGCGGGTGACATTGAGCCCGGTGAGGCTGAGAGTGGTTCCCGCGTGCAGGCGGCATGAGTTGCTTGTTGACAGGGCGGCAATAAATGCCAACGCCACGAGAATTTTATGACGGTACGAAAAGCCCAAGGGCATCATTTTCTCCAAAACGTCACTAAGACGATTGCCTCTCAAATTCGACAGACTCCTCGTTTGTCCGCCGCGATCTCGACGGGCACGAGTACTCTCACCAGATTATCAGAGGCGCTGTGGCGAATGCAACCTGTCTTTTCTTTGTATTAGTTGTATTTTATCCAACTTTTCCATTTGCTCGTCATTCCGATCCACTATTCCGAGAGTCCACATGGAACTTAAATGATTGCTATAAAATGACTTCTGTCGAGAGTGCGAGATGTCTGCCTCCGCACCGATCAGCAGATTCTCCTGCCTGCGTCCGTATTGAAAGCACATGCGACGTCGAACAGCAGCCGGTTGAAGATCAAAGCGGCTGAACTGCAATGTACACTTCGGTATTGCCATTGTGGGGGCGAGTCTCTATCCAGTCCCCCCCCGAGGGCGATCCCGGCGCCGGCCGGTTCGGCCGCAGTGAACATTCGTATCTTTACGCGTGCGATTGCTTTGTGACGCTTCTCATCTCCCCTCCAGGCTTGTCGTCAGAATTAGCCGCGCGCCTCATGGCTGCGGCCGGCCAAGCGCCCTCGCCGGATAACAACCAGCCGTGGTCGTTTTCGGTCGCGGGCGATGCAATTCACGTGTTTCATCGCCGCAGCCGCGCCATCAGGTCGGATGTGCAAGACATGTTTTCCGGCCTCGCGCTGGGGGCGGCGATTGAAAATCTCGTGCTGGAAGCGTCGCGCTGGCACCGCAAGGCCGAAGTCGAATACGTCAGCCTTCCGTTGGCGCGCGGGCCCGAGTTCGAACCGGTCGCCACCGTGCGCTGCATTGATTCGTGTGTAGCCGATCCACTGGCTGAGCAGATCGAGACGCGCGTGACCAATCGGCGTCATTATTCGCGAGCTCCCTTACGCGACTACGAGATTCAGGCGCTGACGGATTCCGTGGACGATGCCGACTGTCAGGTTTCCTGGCTGACGGGTCGGGCGGCCCTGCGACGAATTGCGAGGCTGGTCTACGAGGCCGACCGAATTCGTTTCGAGCATCGCGCGTTTCACGACGAGCTGCACAGCGTCTTGCGATTGGATCGCGACGCCGCGCTGGCTGGGCGCGACGGTCTCGAGTTTTCGACGCTCGAATTGCCGGCCCTGGCCCGGCCGCTTTTGCGGTGGTTGAAGCCCTGGCCGCGCATGGATCGGCTCAACCGGCTGGGCCTCAGCCGGGCCTTTGCCCGGAATTCAATTTCTCAGGTCGCGCGAAGTGCGGCGGTGGGGGTCTTGACGAGCGAGCGCTGCGACACGCTGGGTTTCGTGCAGGCCGGCCGCCAATTCCAGCGAATCTGGCTGGCAGCCACCAGCCTGAACATCGCCCTGCAACCGCTGGGCGCGTTGCCCTTGTTTCTGCGGCGATTGGATGTTTTGGGTGAGCAGTCGTTTGCGCCTCAACACGCGCGGCGGCTGGCCGAAGTGGAAGGCGCCTTCGCGCAACTGGTTGCGAAGCCGCCCCGTGCGGTGCCGGTGATGATGTTCCGGGTTGGGCATTGCGGGCCGCCGTCGGGCCGATCCCTGCGGTTCACGGTCGATCAGATCATGCGAGCTTGAATTCACCATGAGCGTCAACTTGAAGACGACAAGCGAGCCGCAGTCTGCCGCCGAGCAGAACGCGCGCCTCGACGACCTGCTGGAGCTGGTCGACCGCGAATTGGCCGGTGCCTCGCGCGGGGCGGAAATGCCGAAGTGGGATTATGCCACGGCGTTCAGCCGGCACGTCGGTTTGCTGACGACCGACGAACAAGAGCGCCTGCGGAACAGTCGCATAGCGATCGTCGGTATGGGCGGGGTCGGCGGAATCGACCTGGTGACGCTCGCCCGCCAGGGGATCGGCCGGTTTACGATCGCCGACCACGATCGATTCGAGCTGGCGAATTTCAACCGCCAATATGGCGCGCGGCTCGACACGCTGGGGCGGTCAAAAGCGCACGTCATGGCCGAGGAGGTGCGCCGGATCAATCCTGAAGTCGAGATCAGGGTATTCGACGAGGCGATTCGCCCCGAGACCGTTGCCGATTTTCTGAACGGGGCCGATCTGTTCGTCGATGGCATCGACTTTTTTGCACTCGAAATGCGGCGGCGCCTGCATCGGCATGCGGCGGCCAACGGCACTCACGCGATCATCGCCGGGCCGATCGGGTTTTCGGCCGCGTGGCTTACGTTCTCGCCGACCGGCATCGGTTTCGACGAGTTTTTCGACATGTACGACGGGCAGCCGGAGCTCGAGGCCCTCATCGCATTCGCCACCGGGTTGACGCCGGCCCTATTGCAATTGCCCTACATCGATCTACGGCACGTCAGCCTGACGGAAGGGCGCGGCCCTTCGGCGGCGCTGGCATGCCAGCTTTGCGCCGGCGTCGTGGCGGCCGAAGCACTGAAAATTCTGCTGGGGCGGGGTGGCGTGAGGTGCGTTCCGTGGTACTCGCAGTTCGACCCGTATCGCAACAAATTGCGGCAATCCCGGCTGCGGTGGGGAAACCGCGGCCCCGTGCAGCGGTTTGTGCGCTGGTGGCTGAAACGCCGGCTGAGCAAAAACAGCAAGAGCCTGCCGCAGCCGGCAGGCTCTTGCGTGAAATCAGCACCGAACTGATCGGCAATCAGGCAGCGACCTGACTGCGACGGCGGATCTTACGCATTCCGGCGAACGCCACGAAGCCCGTGCCCCAGAGGAGGAGCGAAGCGGGTTCAGGAACGCCGGTGTTGTTCGGGTCAAGACGAATACGGGCGTCGTCCGAAATCTGCCAATCGTTGTCGGCTTCCGTCTCGGAGGGCGTGTTCAACGTTGCCGTCAACGTGAATTGGTGATTCGTCGCACTTCCACCGCTCAGGGGAGTGATCGCCGGGGTATCGGCGAACGAGTAGGGAGTGAGATTGAAGATCTGGCTCAGCCCGCCGCGCTCTAGACCAATCTGCTCAGTCGGTTCCATGCCGGCGATCGTGGCGAGGTCGGTCTCGGTGAAGGTGGCTTCAAGAAAGTCGTCGTCTTCAACGATACCGCCGATCAGGTCGAGCGAGTAGGTGCCGGTGTCATCGAGCTCGGCCAAAGCGCTTGCCAGGTCGACGCTGATCGGGTTGACCGAATCAACGCCGTCGAGAATCACGAAGATCGCATCGGTGAGATCGCCATAGCTGTAAGCCGTGAGCTGATCGGGCAGCATGTCGAGCAGCGTGAATCCGCCACCGCCGTCGGTTTCCTGCACCGGCACCAGGTCGAAGTCATTTCCGAGACTGATATCAAAGTCTTCCTCAGGGGTGCCGATTTTGAACGAAAACGCGATGATCAGTTGCTCATCCGCATCGGGGGTGAAGCTGCCGGGGCTGCTCCGGTTGGTGAGACGGATGATCCCCTGAACAATATCGCCTTCGCTGAGCGTACCGTCTTCAGTGAAGACGACCCGCGAAACGCTATCGTCGAGCCAGGTGTTGATCTTCACACCGTTGATCGCGGTGGTCTGAATGAACTGATCCAACACAGTGCCGGCCGACGCTTGTGCCCAACCGAGGGCCACAATCGCCAGCGCGAGAGAAATCTTACGCATGGTAGTGCTTCCTTCTAACAAGTGAGATTGCTGTTTTTGAAATCAACACACGAAGTCGCGCTATTAGGCGCAGGCCTTCGGCGGATCGAGCAACTCACCGGGTGCCGGCTGCGGGTACTTCAACAGCACCTCGCGCCATGCACTGAAGGAACAGTGTACGATACGTGCAGCCCCGGGAAGATCGCCTAATGCGGCGGATGCAGGTCCCGCAACATTGGATGGGCCTTGCACAGGAGCCGAAGCCCCTCCCCCGGCATCGAGCACGCGTGCCAAACCAGGACATGCCTCGCGACGCGGATTTTCTGGCGAACGGGGCGTTTCAAACGGCTCCGCCGGAGAACTCGACGAACTGCCGGCACCCGGCAAAATCGCGAACTCCAAGCCCACCAGTTCGTTCTGCTGTGTCGTTGATTCGGCCCATGGAACGATCAAACCGGCTTGGGCATCGGTTGCGGCGCCTGCCAATGCGGCAACCGCGAGGGCCACCGCGAAGAGCGGTGCGCGGTGCACCAGGCCTGCCAGCTTGTATTGCCGCAAATTCACGTTGCCACTCACGATGACTTTCAGGAATGAAACCCCGAGGTCGGTCGGCACCGACACCAAGGATTACACGCCAAGGTACCCACGCCCTATACCCCGGTCAAGCATTAACTGCCAAAAGTTCGACGGAATCCCAAAAACTTTCCTCGGCACCCCAAACTCGTCTCAATATGTATACATATGGACATTTACAACACGCCATTATCCTCGTTCCCAAGCTCCCGCTTGGGAACGCACTTTTCCGAAGCTCCTGCTTCGACCCAAGCCCCGCTGTCACGACCAAAAGCTTACATCCAGTCAGTAACCACGTCGATCAGGCCCGGCTGCCGGGCATAATTGCGCGCACTGCTGTACCGCCAATGCAGCGGATCATCGACGTATCCCCGTCGCACCGGGTTGAAGTGAACGTACTCCAGCTTCTGCCACATCGCCGCGTCGGTGCGAATCTGTTGCGGATGGCTCCCCTCCTGCCAGATCTGAAAGTCACTTTCGGTCTTATGCGGCAATTTGTGCCTCTCTGGCTGTTCCAGCAGCGCCCTCTCGCCACGCGATTCCAGCAATTCGACCAATTGTCGTGCCGTGTACGACTTGAACCGCTGCATGACGTCCACCAGGTCCGGAGCGGCGCCGATCAGATGCAGGTGGTTTTCGAGAATGGCATAACCCAGCAACTTGAAATCTTTCTTTTCCTGGCAGAATTTCCAGGTATCGAGAACAACCTGCACGGCGGCCGGCCTGGTGAAGACCGGCAGCCAGCCGACGATCGTACAGGTCATGAAGTACGGGTACTCGGTCTCGACAATCCGGTAGCGCGTTCGGGACATGGGCAAGCCTGTTCAACGCGGGCAGGGATTTTGGGGATCGCGGAAATTGACAGACGCAAAAGCGAAGCAGGAGCTTCGGGTCGAGGCGTTCCCAAGCAGGAGCTTGGGAACGAGGTTAAATCTGCGAAGCCGGTTATGGACCCCCCTTCCCCCCTTGTGGGGGAAGGGTGCATTGTTTGGAGGCCCGGGGTGCGGGAGGGCACAATGACGATGACGGTAGCGGCTCAGTGGCTCGTGCAGTGTCCCGGCCGCTGCCGAGCGGCCGGGACACTTGAA
>JBQTIL010000024.1:0-8007 GCA_052388175.1 Planctomycetaceae bacterium
CCCCTTCGACAACAACCTCGCCGAACGGGCCATCCGCCCGGCGGTGATCATTCGCAAAAACAGCTACTGCAATCGCAGCGAACGCGGCGCTGACATTCAAGCCGTGCTGATGAGCATCTACCGCACACTCACACAACGCGGCCACCCGTTCCTCGAAACCATTACCCAAGCCCTACGAACCTACATCACCACAGGTCAACTTCCGCCACTGCCGGCAAGAAACTCCGGTCTTGGCTGACGAGTTACAAATTTCAGATCTCAGATCGGAGACGTTCCCCCCCATCCCCAACCCTTCCCCCGCAATGCCAAGGGGGGAAGGGAGCGAAAACGCGAGTCCGCCGCGCGGCAAGCAACATGTCGGTCGATGTCCATTGGGGCGCTAAGCCGCTCCGGCCGATTGCTGACTCGCGGCCAACCGCGCCAGCGTCAGGGAAATTTCGGCATCGCCGGGCGTCAGCCCCAATTCCTGCTGCCGGTGATACTGGGCCTCGAAATCGGCCAGCTTCGGGGCCGCTTCGCGTTTATCGGCCTCGCTGAGGCGATCGACAAACAACACCCCGTCGAGATGATCGGCTTCATGCTGGATCGCGCGACTGCCCAGTTCGTCGATCGTCAGCTCATACCCGTTCCCATCGAGGTCGAAGGCCTCGACGACAATCTCGCTGGCCCGCCGCACCTGCCCATACAATTTAGGCAGGCTCAGGCAACCTTCTTCGGCCTCCTGGGTACCCTTCCGGCGCACGATCTCGGGGTTGATGAAGACGTGTTCCTGATCGGGTTCTTCACGCTTGCCCGTAAGGTTCAAGACGAACAATCGATACGGCAGCCCCACCTGATTTGCCGCGAGCCCGATTCCTTCCGACGCGTACATCAGGTCAAACATCTCGCGCACAACCGCCTGCAGGTCGGCCGTGATGCGCGTGATGGGGGTCGATTTGAACCGCAGGGCGGGGTGAGGGTATTGAAGGATCTGCATGCGAAGCGGCTGGCCGACGCTGGCGCCCGGGCCGATCTCCGCAGAAGACCCAACCTGCGCCTTGCGCGTCACAGGGCGCTAGCGCGCAATCGAGGCGGAATACCCGGGGTTCGCCCAAGTATACGAGGGCCGGCAGGTCGGGTCGAGCACCCGGCCGTCAATACGTCGGCAACGATTCCACCGGCGCCGCAGCAGTCATCGGGGCGTAAGTACCCGGAACGGCACTGACGGCCGGGGCGGCGCCGGGCGCGTAGCAGCTTCCGCACGGACTTCCACAGGGGTTGCACCAATTGCAGCAGTCGCAGCAGCAGCCCGACAGTGCCAGGGCAACCAGTCCCGCAACCAGGAACAGGCAGCGTTTCATGACAAGCATCCTTTCTTGACGACGCGAGACGGCAGCGCCGGCGGGGCGGCACGGGTTTCGGGCCCGGGAACCCCGGTCAAAATCCACCAGTAATTCGATCAGGAGCGAGAGTGAGGCGGGAACCATACGCTGTCAGGCCGAGGCCGTCAATTCGAGTTTCGAAGGGCGCTCGCGGTGCTGTCGGCTTGGGGGCCGGCGACCGCACGGCACACTCGCGCAACCGCAGAATATTGTCATAAAACTGGCATTGGCCTCGAAATTCCGCCCGCGTATACTCCCGCCCCAATTCGGGGTCAGGATTCCCCGGATGGGGCAGAACGTCAGGTCACGCTACCGCACGGAGGCTTCGCGTGGACAAATTGCTTATTGCCGGCGTCGATACGGTACCGGGGGCCAACCTGGCTGCCTGGCTGGCCCAGCGCTTTCAAGTTGTGGGGTTGTCGTGGAACGGGCCATTGGCGATTGCGGAATGTGAAACGGCCGTCTGCGACCCCGCCGCCCTTGACGCCCCACGAACGTGGATCGCGGCCGAACGCCCGCAATGGGTCGTCTACTGCGGTCCCGGCGCCCTCTCGACCTGGGACATTCCGGTCCACCCGGCGCCCCGGCCTGACGCCGTGCCGACCGCCGGCGCCTGGGCTCGGGCGGCCGCGGAGTTCGGCTGTGAGCTGACGGTCGTCTCGTCCGACGCAATTTTCACCGGCCCCTGGATGTTTCATCGCGAGGCCAGCACCTGCTTCTGCGAGAGCCATCGGGCGCGCCTCTTGCGGCTGATTGAGAAGGAAGTCGTCGACCTGTATCCCGAGACGCTTCTGATTCGCACCAACGTGTTCGGGTGGTCTCCTGCCCATGAGCGTCCGAGCCTGATAGAAACCGTCTTGAACGCCGTTCAGCAGGGCGGCGCGCTCGCGCTCGACTGCATGCGTCACGCCACCCCCATTCTGGCAACTGATCTGGCCGACCTGCTCGAGCGGGCTTATCAACAGAAGCTGCGCGGGGTGTACCACCTGGGGGGCAGTGAACGCATCAGCCCGTTCCGGTTTGCGTGCCTGCTGGCCAACGAGTTCGGGTACTCGATGTCGTCGCTGGCGGCGATCGAATCGACGGACGATAGTCGGCATGGGTTCGGAAGCGGCGAAACGTCGCTGCAGACGCGTCGAATTCGCAAAGCGCTCGAATCGCCTTTGCCGCTCGTCCGCGAAGGGCTCTCGCGCCTGCACGAACAGGACGCCAGCGGCTATCGCGACCGGTTCGGTGCGCCCGTTCACCTGGCGGCGGAACAAGTGGCCTGAAGAGCGGCCTGCGGCAGGCTGGGCACGCTCCTCGCGCGGCGCGAATAGACCCGAATTCGGGCAGCGACTATGCTGTCGTGATGAGCGTCACATTGCCCGGCCAGCCGCACATGGGCGCGATCGATCTCGAGCACGTCATCGAGACGCCCGAGAACGTCGTGCTGACGTACCAACTGGCCGGCCCCGCGACGCGGCTGTCGGCCTATCTGGTTGATTTGCTGGTGCGCATCGGGCTGGTGTTCGCCCTGCATACCTACCTGCTTTCGCCCCTCAGCCTGGCAGGCGGCCTCGCGGTGGGCCTGACGTTCATTGCCTATTTCATCGTCGAATGGGCGTATTTCGGCCTGTGCGAGTGGTATTTTCGCGGCAAGACCCTGGGCAAATACCTGCTGGGCCTGCGGGTCATTCACGAGGGGGGCTACCCGCTTTCGCTGTGGGGCGCCGTCCTGAGAAACTTCGTGCGGGCCGGCGACGCGCTGCCCGCAGTATTGCTGCTGTTTCCAACCTATGGAGCAGGGTTTCTGACGATGCTGGCCGCGGGCCGGTTCCGTCGGCTGGGAGACCTGGTCGCCCGCACGCTGGTCATTGAAGAACAGCGGGTCGCGGCGCCGCGCGAGCCGGTGATTCTCGAAACGATTCAGCCGCTGTCGCGTTCGGAAATCTCAGGTTATGTTCCGGCAGCACAGACGCTGACGGTGATTGAAGAATTCCTCGGGCGACGTCATGTGCTGGCGTACGCTCGGGGGCACGCCATGGCGCTGTTGCTCGCGCGGGCGCTGGCCGCCAAATTGAAGTACCAGGGCCCGCGCGATCTGGTCGAGCAGTACCCGATGGCGTTTGTGGCGCGCGTGTATGCGACGTTCCACCCGACGCTCGAGATGGATGCGGGCGATATCGAACCTGAGGCGGCCGGCGTACCAGGCGCCGCGCGCGTCGCCGCGCCGGCAGGGGCCGCGTTATGAACAAACGACAATTCATCGCCGGCCGCCGCGACGCCTGGCGGCGGTTTGACGCGCTCCTCCAGCAGATTGACCGGCGCGGCCTCAGGCGGCTGACCACCGCCGAGACGACCGAATTTTCCCGACTGTTCCGCGAACTCAGCTTCGACCTGTCTCTGGTGCGTTCGCGAACCTGGGGACGAGGCCTGGTCTCATATCTCAACGACCTGAGCAGTCGCGGTCACAACGCGTTCTACAGCGCGCCGCCGGGAAACCTGGGGCACCTCTGGCGATTCCTGGCATCGGGCTTTCCTCGAACGTTCCGCAAGAATATCGGCTATTTCACCGTCGCGGCCGCCCTGTTCTTCGTGCCGCTCGCACTTACCTGGGCGCTTGTTCAAACGCAACCCTCATTGGGGCTGCGGATCCTCTCGGCCGAACAGCTCAAGCAGGTGGCTGAGATGTATGCCGACGAAGGGCCGCCGGCGCGGCGCGAGAAAGACGGCTCGAGCGACAGCTTCGGCGACGAGCGGGCCATGATGTTCGGGTTCTACATTCGCAACAACGTCTCGATCGCCCTCGATGCGTTCGGCCGAGGGATTCTGTTCGGAATCGGCACCGTCTACACGCTCCTGGCCAATGGCATCGCGATCGGGGCGATTGCCGGGTACATCATCAGTCAGGGGCATGCGGCACGGTTCCTGAGTTTTGTCGTGACGCACGGCTCGTTTGAATTGACGGCCATTGCGGTCGCCGGGGGGGCGGGCCTCATGCTGGGCGACGCCCTGCTGCACCCGGGCCAGCGCACGCGGCTCGAGTCGTTGCGAGATCGCGGGCTGGAGGCGGTGCAAATCGCCTCGGGCGCCGCTGCCATGCTGGTGATTGCTGCGGTCATCGAGGCCTTCTGGTCTCCGGCGAGCGTTCCCGTCGCGGCGAAATACGCCGTCGGGGCCGTGTTCTGGGTGCTCGTTGTCGTCTATCTCGCGACCGCCGGTCGATGGGAGCGGTCGCTGTGAGGTTTAATCAGGTCGCGATTCCACTGACGCCGCGGACCACTTCGAACTGCCTCGACCTGGCCCTCGTGCTGCTGCGCGCGCAGTTGCGCCCGATCATGGTCCTCTGGGCCGGCATTGCGCTGCCGGCCTGCTTCTTGACCTACGTACTGATCGACCGATTTAGCGGCCACCTGCCCTTGGGCATCGGCGTCTTTTACTTCGCGAGCTCGCCCCTGGGCATCGTGCTGATCGCCGGCGCTGCGCCCTGTGCTTTTGGCGAGCCGTTTTCGATCTTGGCGGTCTGCCGGCGTCTGGAATGGCGCCTCGCCGGCCTGCTGACTGCCGGGGCAGCCTGGCGCCTTCTGGCGGCGTGCCTGCCGCTTGCCGCACTCGCGATTGCCGAATACAGCCTGCTCGGCCCGGCTTCTGTTCCCGTTGCGATGTTCTTGGCGCTTTTGGGCATTCCGCCCGGCTGGTACCTCATTGTCAGAACCGGCTTCTTCGCAGAACACGCGGCACTGACGAACCTTGCCGGCCGGCTGCACGACCGCCGGGCCGACGAACTCTTGAAGGGAGAAGTCGGCGAGCTGTGGTTAAGAACGGTATGGATCGCCGCCTTCTGCACCCTGCTGTGGCTGACGCTTCTGGCGACCGTCGATCTCGTGTCGCGGCGCCTGCTGGGCTGGCCCCTGCTGTGGGGCCGCGGCGACTTCGACAGCAGCTACCTCGACGATCGCTGGAGCGCGGTTCGCTACGGGATCGACGTAATCTGGAGCGATCCCACGGTCATCACGACCGCGGTGGCCGTGGCACTCTCGGTCTACACTCTCGGTCGCCTGGCCTGGTTTTTCTGCTACATCGACGTGCGCGTGCGGCGCGATTGCTGGGACGTCGAATTGATGATCGTTCGCGAGACAGAGCGACTCGAGGAGACCGCCTGATGCACTCGCAGCGAGATCGTGTGCGTCCTTCGCGAACCGCCCTGTGGGTCGCGTCTGGAATCTGTCTGGTCGCGCTTTCATGCGTTGCACCGGCTGTCGCGGGTGTCGACGCCGTGCCGCCGGCCGGTTCGGGCGCAGACGTTCACCACGACCTCGACGACATTCTGCGGCAGCCCGAATTTCGTCGCCTGCGTAATCTGCAGGAACGAGCCCTCTCGTCACCCGAAGAAACCCCCGACTGGCTGCGCAGGCTGCTCCGCCGGCTGAAAGAACTCTTCAACGGCAGCTCCGGCTCGCTGTCTGCACTGGGCCCGCTGTGGCAGGTTCTGGCCTACACTCTGCTGGCCGTCTTGAGCTGCCTGATCGTCTGGCTCGTGGTTCGCGCGATCAACAACTACCGCCACGATCACGATGACCGCCTGACTCGCAGCTTGCGGCCGGAAGAGGGCGAGGCCGATATTCCTCCGGGTGACGTGCCCGCCGATGACTACGTGCGCCGCGCGCACGACCTGGCGCAAAATGGCCAATACCGTGAGGCCGCCGCCCAACTGATTCTGGGGGCCATGAGCCGCATTGAGCGGGCGGGCCTGATTCGCTATCAGCGGGGCCTCACGCATCGCGACTACTGGCGTGCCCTGCGCGGTCTGCCCGACCTCCAACAGGCGTTTCGCGCCATGGTCGCCCTGTTCGAACCGATCTGCTTTGGGCGCCGCGAAGCCCGCCGTGAACACTACGACGCCAGTCTGGCGGCATACAACGCCGGCCTGAATAACCTGTCCGGCGAGCCAGGCCCCTGAATCTGCCGCTGTCGTTGCGAGGAGAAAACGTGACAACTGCTTCGGCCATGACGAACGGGGGGCGGCGTTTCAACCGGGCCCCTGTCGCGGAATGGGCCTGGTTCGCCCTGCTCCTGGCGGTATTGTCATTGCACCTGTGGTTTCCGCGGCTCGACGCCACCCCGCTCAACGATACGTGGAGCGTCGACGCCGGAGGTCGCAACGCGCTGTACCAGTTGGCCGCCCGACGCCTTCCGTCGGTCCGCCGGAACCTCGAACCGCTGTACCGCGCGGCCGAGCGCCTCAGCCCGAACGCGACGCTCTGCCTACTGGGGCCGGCCCGGTCTCCCACCCCGCGGGAATGGGCGGCCCTCGACCGCTGGGTCGAACGTGGCGGCCGGCTGCTGATCGCCGCCCGCCGGGAGGACCCCGAAATCGAAAATCCTTCCGGCGCCCTGAAGGTCGTGCGCGAGACGCCTGCCGGGGAACTTCAGACCGACCTGCTCGACTCGCCGCGCATTCGCTGGAAATCGAAAGGCGCGATCAAGGCCCAAGGCGCCAGCGACCTGATCAGGGTTGGCGAAAGCGTGCAGGCGGCGCGCCTCGCCCAGGGCGCAGGCTCACTGACGTTGGTCGCGACAGACCACCTGTTTTCGAATGTCGCGCTGTTCGAGCGCGACAGCGATAACGGCGCACTGGCGCTCTCGCTGATCTCAGGGCCCGACGAAACGCGCGAAGTGGTGTTCGACGAGTCGCTGAACGCGACGGGCGCACCACGCATCGTCGGTGTGCTGCTTTCACCCGAGATTCGTCCCCTGACCGTGCAACTCTTGGCGATCGTCGTCGTGTTCGCGTGGCGCGGGAGCCGACGATTCGGCGGGTTGCTGCCCAGAGAGGGCGCCTTGCGGCGCAATCTTCCTGACCACACCGACGCCGTGGGAAACATTTATTGGAAGACGCACAGCGGCAAAGCCGCATTGCAGGCTTATTTCGATCAACTGCGGCAACAACTGCGGCTGCGTTCGGGGCGCGACCGACAACGCAGCGAGCTGGCGGCTGTGTCACAGCGCTCGGGCTTGCCGGTCGACGAGATCGAACGGCTTCTCGCGCAAGCCGAAGCGGCACTCGAGGCCCCGCAGCTCAGGCGCCGGCCGGCCGCGGCGATGATCCGCCGTCTTGCGCGATTGCGGGCGGCAAAGCGGTCGTAGCCCGGATAGTTCACGCGCCCGATTCGTCGCATAGGCATCTTGCCTGTGCTGCGCAGACACAAGCCGGGAGCCTGTGCGACGTCACGGCGTGAAGAATCCGGGTCAGCGGGGCGATTGTTGCGGCGCGCGAGCTGGCTGGGCGACGTTTGCATTGCTCTGGCGCTTTCCGTAGAGTGGCTGGCGATCAGAGACCGGTCGAATTCCGGGCCAACGCACCTCAACCTGTCAGCGCCGCGCCATGAACACTCCCATGCCGATTCTTGTGCTCGGTGTCCTGGCGTTTGTTGTCGTCGCCGGGCTCGTGGGATTGATCGTGTTCATCAAGTATTTCAACCTCTGGCTGCAGGCCTTTGTGACCAGGGCGCGCGTCAGCCTGCTGTCGCTGATCGCCATGTCGTTTCGCAAGGTGATTGCGCGGGCGATCATCGTGTCGAAGATTATGGCGGTCCAGGCCGGGCTGCCTCCCATCACCCCACAGGCGCTTGAAGCGCACTACCTGGCGGGCGGCAACGTCCGC
>JBQTIL010000025.1:0-50032 GCA_052388175.1 Planctomycetaceae bacterium
GCCGCTCTGCTCAGCGACGACGACCGCCTTGCCGAGCACATCCGCGACCGCCCGGGACGAGCCACCCGGAGACGTTCTCAGCCCGCAGCAGCCCGTCGATAACCCTCAAAGCCGGTTATGGACCCCAGTGAGCCGGCAGCCCCCGCCTCGCGTTCTTTCGTCAGGCGGCATTTGCCAGCCGCACCGGCTCGGGCGTGGCGGGCTCCGCTGCCTGAAACGGTATCGGCCGCGCCGCGATCGCCGTTTGCCGCAGCAGTTCCAACGTCGCTCGGGCCGTGTCGCGCCAGGTCGGTAGCGCGCGCTCAAGCACCGTCGGCCCGGTTTGCTGCAAGGCCCGCGACAGTGCCGCGGGGTCGGCGAAATCAATGCGGCACGACGCAGGTACGCCCAGCTCGCGGAAGACCTCGATGTCAGACGTGATCAGGGACTTGCCGTGTGCGATCGCCTCAGCCACGGGAATTCCGAATCCTTCGTACGACGAGGGAAATACCACGGCCCGGGCCCCGCGGTACAACTCGCGCACCTGCTCGAATGGCACAAAACCGGCATGGGTCACAATGTCGCCCAGCCCCAGCCGGCGGATTTCGGCCTGTAGAACCCGCCAGTGCGCGGTGCGCGTTCCGGAAAGCACCAGGCGATACGGAAATTCGCCTCGGGCGCGCAGGGCCGCGACCGTCAGCAACAGTTGCAGATGGTTCTTGTGCGGGTGCGATACGGCAGGATAGTACACGTACGCGGGCCCGGTGGCGCAATTAGCGGCAGGCGGTTCATCAGGGCGTTCTGCGGCGCGGCAGCCGTGCCGCACCGTGTGAACTCGCTGCGGCTCACCCAACCCGTAATGCGCGATCACGCTTTTCCGCGTGAATTCTGAAATGGCGATAATGCTGTCGGCCTGTGCCACCGACCAGCCATAGATCGCCCTGCGATATAGCCGCTGAAACGACGACAGGTTCTCAGGCAACTGCACGTGATACAGGTCGTGCACGACCAGTACGCGGGCGCATTCGACATGCTTGGGAAACATGGCCTGTTGAGGGAACAGCATGACATCGGCGTTCAGTCGCGCGATGGCGCGTTCGACCCGTAGCGCGCGATAGGGTGAGACGGCTTCCAGAAATCGTTGTGCGGCGACGGCCTTCGTCCCCGCACCGACGACCGCGAGCGACAACCCGGCCGAGGCGAATTGAGGCGCTACGTCGCGGTCACACAAGAGCGTGGTCTCGTTCTCGTGCGTCAACTCGGGCAAATGCGCCACCAGCTCGCGCACGTAAGTCTCGGTGCCGCCGATGCGACCCGGTCGGAAGTTCAGCAGATTGATGACGATCCGCATGTTGGCCCTTTGCCCGCAGTCACCAGACGTAAAACAGGTTTCCAGCCCCTACGTCCGGGCGGTCGCCATCGGCGAATGTCGCACCGAGCCTCGGCCCATCCGGCGTTTCGCGCCGGCTGTCGCCACAATCGATATCCGCGCGAGTTGGCACCTCGCGCCGGCGGCGAGCCGGAAGCTCACGGCTGACAGATTGCGAATCTGTCTGGCTCATGTCGTACAAATACGCCGACGCGTCGCATCCCTCGGGCGCCTCGTAGGCCTCGAGGCGGCGCCCGAGACGATCGAGGAAATAGAGGTACAGTTTCCGGTCGTCCACACCGTTGTGCTGCCAGACGTGCGTCAAGAACACCCACACGCGGGGCCGGCCGCTGAGCTTCGCGAGGTCAGCCTCGACTTCGTCCCACCGCGGGTTCATCAGGGCCGATTGAATGCCCCGTATCGAGTCTTCTCGCCGAAAACCGAACTGGTCGGCGTAGTACCAGAAATGAGTGCGGGCGTCGCTGTACAGGTACACCACGTCGCCCGGCCGCCACCGGTCGCGAATGAACCGCATCGCGAGTTTTGATTCTTCGAGCTTGTAGTCGAAGAAGGTCGTGTTGCTGTAGGCGCGGCTGAGCAGCACATGGCGTGCGGCGGCCTCGGCCGGGTCGAACAGCACAAATACCGCCAGCAGGCAGGCGGCGAGTCGGGCCGTTCTCGACGGCACACACGCCAGGTGCGCGACCCCCTGCGCCACGAGCAGCAGCACAATCGGCGCCAGGAACGTGATCACCCGGCCGCCGAACGGGTACACTCGCGCGCCCGAGGCCAGAAGCGCCACAACAATCGGGCCGAGCAGCAGGGCCGTCGCCAGCCGGTTCGATCGCCATTGGCGGTTGACCCCCAGCAAGAGCGCCGAGGCGGCAACGCCGCCAAACCCCAATCCTGCGGGAACCGTCGCCAGATGCACGAGTTTCCGGGGGAGCCACAGCAGGTCGGCCGCTGAGGTCGGAATGATCGGCAGGAATGAGCCGTCCCAAAGTCGCTTCCAGGAGGGCTCCGACGCAAAATACCGCAATTGCACGAGGTACAATCCCAGTGCGGCCAGCCCCCAAACGCAACCGCAAAACACCACGCCCATCAGACTGCGGCGTTCGCGGCCCCTTAGCACCACCGCGGCTAGCGTCGTGCCCGTTGCCGCCAGAACGAACACGGCCGGAAATGAGAACCAGAGGCAGCCCCCTCCCGCGAGCGCCAGTAACAACCAGCGGCCCATTTGGCGGCGCTCGGCCGCATGGAAGGGCACAATGGCCAATAGCAACAGCGTGGCGGCCGCATCGGTTGAATATTGCTTGAGGTCCGACGACATGAAGACCATCGTCGGCGACAGTGCGAACAAAAGCGTCGCGAATGCGGCCACGCGGTCTTCGGTCAGCCGCCGGGCGACCACCGGAAACAAGAGCATGGCCGCGAGCCCCGATAGCAGCGGCACGATTCGCAGCACGAGGTCGCTTGTTCTCCAGAAATGCGTCGTCAGCTTGACCGCCGCCAGAAACCCGGCGGGCGCCCGCTGGTCGTGTTCGAGCGTCTGCACAAGCTGGCCCAGAGGCCGCTGCACGACGTTGGTTGCCACGAACACTTCATCGAGAAACAGCGAGCGGTCGAGGGCATATTGTGAAAGCCTGAGCCCGACTCCCAGCGCGACGGCCAGACCGGTCATCGCCAGCAGCCACGCCGATTGGCGAGCACAACAGGCGTGCTGCAATCTCACGGCCAGATGCGCCAGCCGGGAGCCGCCGCGGGACGTGGGCGTTTCAGAGAGCGGAGCAAGAACGGTGGACATGATTGAGCCTTCCCAGCGGCAAGCTAGGCCGCGATGGCCCCGGGACGTTGTAAATGAGAATGCCGGTTGTATTGCGCCAGAACGGCATCAGGCCGGCCGATCATTCGCACCCGCCCCTGGTCGAGCCACAACAGAGAATCGCACATCTGCCGCAGCACTTCGTGTTCATGGCTGACTGCCACCACGATGCTGGCCCGCTGCATCACCTGCCCCAGGCGATGGCGCGCCTTGCGTCGAAACGCGGCGTCTCCGGCGTTGAACGCCTCGTCGACCAGCAGCACGTCGGGTTCGATGGCGGTGGCGATCGAAAATGCCAGCCGCACGCGCATTCCGTCGGAATAATAGCGCACGGGCAGGTGCAAGTAGCGCCCCAGCTCGCAGAAGTCGGCGATCTCGTCCCGCTTGCGATTGATGCTTTGCCGCGACTCGCCCTGCAGGTACCCGCGATAGGCCACGTTCTCCCAACCCGTCGCGTCGAGCTCGAAGCCCAGGATGATGTCAAACAGTGAGCTGACGCGCCCGACGATGGTCCGGCGGCCCGAGGTCAACGGGTAAATGTCGGCCAGCACCTTGAGCAGAGTGCTCTTCCCGGCCCCGTTGTGCCCGACGATACCCAGGCGGTCTCCGTCGCGCAGCACCAGGTCGACCTCGCGCAATGCCGGCACGCGGACCACCGGGCTATGCCGCCCGCGGCGCAGCCAATCGATCGCCCAGTCGCGCAACCGCACGGGGCCGCGACGCGTCACGTGAAATGTGAGCGAGGCTCGTTCCAGTTCGACGGTGGCCAAGACAGTTCCCTTCTTCTACTTCATTCTACAGGCGGAAGATGATCGTCCGTTCAAACCGGCTCAGCAGCAGCCCCGCGACAGCCCACGTCACAACCGTCGTAGCGCACAGCAACCCGATGGCAGGCCAGGGGGCCACCCCTCCGGTCAGCAGCGGAGCGCGCACGGCTTCGATCGCCGCCGCCGCGGGGTTCACGTCGACGATCCACCCGTAGTTCCGGGACCGCAACAATTCCGGCGCGTAGATGATCGGCGTGGCGTAGAACCCCAGTTGCAGACCGACTTCCAGTACCTGGGCCGTATCCGACAGGTACACGTTCAGGATTCCGGCAATCGTCGCCAGCCCCCAGAACAGAATCACCAGGAGTGCCAGTGACATGAGCAACAAGACGAGCGCAGGGGCGGCCACGGCCCCGTGGGTAAGAGCCGACCAGGCGACCAGAGGTGCCAGCGCCACTCCCAGGTGCATCGCGGCCGAGAGCACGATGCGCAGGGGGTAAATCGCCAGCGGTGCGGGGTGCTGTCGCAGGTACGTTTCGCTCCAATAAATGCACGCCGCCCCCTCGCGCAACGTGGCCGCCATGAAGTTCCACACGCACAACCCGACCAGCACAAACGGAAAGTGCTGGCCGAAGCCCATTCCGAGGGCTGAGGTGAACACCGCGCAGATGACGCTGGCGGTCGCCACCGGCATCAACAGCGCCCAGCCCACGCCCAGAGTCGAACGCCGGTACCGTTTGCGCAGGTCGAGCGCGGCCAGCGACGACCAGAACAGTCGCGCCTGCCACACGCGATACAGGTAGCTCGAAACGCTGCGATGTGTTGTCATGAAATCAAAAAGCACGGGCCGGCCGTCAGGCCGCCTTCAGCCACGGGGTCGCGCGAAGTGTCGGCGCCACAATTTCGAGGGCCGAGCGCAGACGGGGAAGAACGCGCGTCGGGTGATGTCTGTCCCAGGCGACAGCCCGTGCACGATCTGCCAGCAGCATATAGCGCTCGCGATCGTGTCGGGCCACCTGATAGCTCTTGCGGAACGCCTCGACTAACGAAGGCCATACCAGGCGATGCCACGTCGTGCGGCACCGCGTCTGCGGGTCTTGCGGCCAGGCGCACGGCTCGGAATGCGAATCGACAACGAAGCCCGTGGCGCCGGAAAAATAGTCGGCGATGGCCGTATGCGCCGGCGAGATGCCGGGGCGACCGGCCGCCAGCGAATTCATCAGCGGCAGGCAGTTTCCTTCGGCCCGGGTTGACGTGACGTAATACGTCGTGGCCTGGGTCAGATTGAGCATCTGCTCGTCGGTCAGATAGTCGGTGATGATGATGACGCGGCAACGGTGCGGCAGAGAGAGGCCGCGGTAGTGGCTGAGAATCGCATTGGCATGATGCCTGTCACGGCCAACCAGCTTCAGCACCAGCGTCGCGTCGGGGCAATCACCCAGGCTTAGCAGAAACGCGCTCAGCAGGTCCTTCCAGTTCTTGCGGCCGTCTTCAGGGTTGAAGATACTGGTATAGACGATCCCCCTCAGTTCGAATGAGGGTCGCATTCGGTCTCGCATGAGCGGGTGATTGAACAGTTCGAGCAGCGAGGCTCGCCCGCCCAGAGTCAGCCCCTTGTCAAGCCAGTAGGGCAGGCAGGGGCGCACCGCGCGCTTGTAGATGCCGCTCGCGCTCTTCCACACGAGCGCCGAGGCCAGGGTTCGCAGGCGTTTGTGCGGCGGCGACTTCAGTGACGGCGAAGTCAGCACGTCGGGGGAATGCATTCCGCCGTCTTCTGCCGTCCCACCCAGAACGATGGCCGGGCAATCGATCTGGGAACGCAATTCGGCGTTCCAATCGGGCAGGTCAAAATATTCCGAGGGGGTCGGCACGGGAACGAGAGCCAAAGGCGTGCGAACGCCCGCGCGCACAAACGCGTCGCGCGTGAACTCACCGTGTACAATCACCAGCGAACTGTCATTGGCGACTCGCACCCAGTTCTGTCGCCTGTCACCATCGAGATCGCAATTGGGAACGTCAGGAAACTCCCAGGCCGGTACGACGACGTTGGGCATATGAGGTGCAAATACCGCATCGTGCAGACCGCGAAAGCAGAGGTGTACGGTCCGCCTTCCATTCCGCACGGCTTGCTCCGCCCGCTCTCCCAGCGTCGCTTCCGGGCGCGCCAGAACTTCGCAGTCTCCGAGCTCGCGAAACAGCGGCTCGAACAGCCGCACGACGAAGTCGTACGAGTAGCCGGGGGTACCCAGGTTTCGCCCGGCGGTCGCGCCGCTGCCGTATCCGCTGACGAGAAGCGCCGGGCGCTTGGAATCTGTTGTCTGCATGAACTCCGGCTCTTAATGTCAGTCGCCTTTGATTCCCGTCCGGGGGGCCAATAGGCGCACCATGGGTCCGACCGTATCGTTTGTATCGGTTAGGAAAGCGACGAGGCGTTAGCCCGACTTTGACGGCAAACTCGAGCTTGCCGGTCGTCGGGGTCACGGGAGCCGCCGATAGTAGCGCGACATCGATGCGCAGACCGGCCTCTACACTTTGGGCGCAATTCCCGACTGACCTGAGCGCCGGCAACCGTCCATTAACCGCGACATGCCGCCGGGCTCCTTTGATCGCGGAGACGCATGACGAGATGGCCAGTAGCGGTGCAAATGTGCGGCCTGTTGTCGATCAGCACCTGTACGCGACGTCGCCTCAAATCCATTTCTCTGGACAGCAAGAGCCAGCAGCCCTGGTCGCTTCATCGGGCACAAGCGCTTTCTGCGAAGCACTTTGCGACATATACCGCCTCGCGGCTCTTCTGGTGCCAGGCCCGACCGCATAATGTGCCGCGCCTGCCGACTCTGCCGGAAACACCGATTTGTCAAGATAGACCGAAGATTGTGAATTTAACGGCCGATACTAAATCAGCCGGACGTTCGAAAGTTTGTGAGCCGGCACGCGACAGTTTCCATATCTCGGTCCTTGTGTACTTCCCGAACCCCTGCGGGAAGTCGGGTGAGAGGCGCCATGAAGCTCAATCTGCTGTCGCCGCGGGCCTGGCTGTTGGTGGCCGGCTGTGCGGCCCTCTGTTCGGCGTCGGTGGGCTGTCAGTCCACGGTCGGTGGGCAGACTTTGCCCTCGGCCTATTATCTCCGCGACGACCTGCAATATTTCCCGGCCGGGCCCGAATTCAAGCTGAGCCGCCAGGTTCAGGCCTTGGAGGAATACAAGGCCCGCCAGCAAGGGCTGGTAGAACCGGAAGTGGTGCCCTAGCCCCACCGACACCGTCCCATAACATCGCCCCCCGGTCGAGGCTGCGCATCGGGAGCGCGAGATCAACGATTACTTCGTTCGCCCCAGCGAGCCCGCAGCCTCCCGGCTGATGTTCTCGCGCGGGCGACGGGGGGGACGAAACCCTTCGCGTCCGACGAATTCGTGGTTGCGACCTGCGTCCTGCAACGCGGAATTCGTCGGACGCCGAAGGGGTTCTCTATTTCAGGGGGGGCGCGGGTCTCAAGTCCAAGGGTCCAAAGGGCAGGACGGATAGACAAAGGCGCGGATTGAGGTGTTGAGGATTTGACCCGCTCGCTGCTCCGCGGCAACAAATATCGCAACGCCAGACGTCCAACAAACTGACATTGGACTCTTGGACGTTGGACTTTTCAAATCCGCTTCGACAGCCCCTTTGCCAGCCGGTCGAGCGCCGGGCTGATGTCCTTGGGGTCGAGGTGCACGTTCAACAGGCTGAATGTGTCGCTGTTGGCCAGGGCCGCCCGCAGCGCTTTATCGAGATCTCCTTCCGTGTGGACCTCAAACCCCCAGCCCCCACCCAAAAGGTCAGGCATCCGGTGGTATTCCCAGTTCAAAATGTCGTTGAACGGGCCGTCGCATAGAAACCGTTCGGTGCCATACCCTTTGTTGTTCAGCACGATCACGATCGGATTGAACCCGTGCCGCACCGCGGTCGACAGTTCCAGGCACGTCATCTGAAACGCCCCGTCACCCACCAGCACCAGCGGCCGCCGGTTTCGGTTGGCAACCTGGGCCCCGATGGCGGCAGGAATCGCAAACCCCATCGACGTGTAGTAGGCCGGGCTCAAAAACTCGGTGTCGCGATAGATTGTCAGGTCGGCCGCGCCGAACAGGCAATCGCCTACGTCGGCCACGACGATCACGTTCTCATCGAGAATCTCGTTGACCCGCGCAAACAGCCGTTTCGTAGTCACCTTCGCGTCGGCTTCCAGTTCAAACTTCGTCTCCTCCGGCCGACACCCCGCCGGAATCGTCCGCCTGGCCGGGCGCAGGTCGGCCTTCAATAGACCTTTGACGAAATCCGACAGCAGCACGTCGTGATAGTGGTGATGGCTGATCTGCAGCGTCTCGCTGGTCACGTAGATGCTCTTGCCCAGATCGAGCTTGGCGGTGTAGATGCCCAGGTCGATATCGGTCATCAGCGTGCCCAGTACGATCAGGCAGTCGCTGTCTTCGACAAACTTGCGCACGGGCTCGCGGCACATCGCTCCTTCGTAGACCCCCACAAACAGCGGGTGCTTTTCGCTGACGACCGACTTGCCCAACAGCGTCGAGACCATCGGAATGTGGTGCTCTTCCGCCAGCTTCACCACTTCGTCTCCCAGCCCGAAGCGATGCATCTCAACCCCTGCGACGATCACTGGTCGCGATGAAGCGTTGATCATTTCAGTCGCGTCGGCCAGCGCCTCGCGCAGCGCATTCCGATCGCTGACCGGTTTTTCTTCACGCGGCGTGTACGGGTAAGGGCACCGCGTCTGAACGCGGTCGCGTGGCAGTTCGAGGTAAACGGGCCGCTTGTACAGCGCCGCCGCCGCCAGACAGCGGTCGATCTCGCGAAAGGCCGTCAACGGGTCGTCGAGCGACGCCGAGGCCACCGTGATCTTCTCGAACACCTCACGCTGTGTGTTGAAATCGCGCACGCGATGGTGCAAGAGCGGGTCGGCCCGCCGTTCGTCGACGCCCGGCGCACCGCTGATCACCACCACGGGCGACTTCTCGGCATAGGCGCCGGCGATCGAGTTGCACATGCTCAACCCCCCGACGCTGAACGTCACGCACACAGCCCCCATTCCGTGCACGCGGGCGTATGCGTCGGCGGCGAACCCCGCGTTGTCTTCGCGCGTGCAGCCCACCACCTCGACGGGGCTGTCGGTCAGCATCGCGTAGAACTGCAGCACAAAATCACCCGGAATGCCGAAGACATGTTCGATGCCATAGTCTTGAAGCCGCCGGATGAGGTACTCGCCAATCGTCTGGGTCCCACCGTTGCGGCGGACTGATTTGGCGGCGCGAGCCGATTTACGCGGCGGGGCTTTCCGGACGGGCATAGGGGTGCTCCAGGTTGTGGGCGACCGCAGGCCTTGGAATTCTGAGACGCGAACGCGCGGCGGTCAAGCGCGAATCGTGCAGGGCGGCCTTTCCTGTCGGTGGCGACGCGGGGTATGCGGCCCCGACAGCGTGCCTCGCCGCACCTTCAGTATCACCGGCCGGCAGGTTCAATTCGGTCGCGACGCGGCTCTTGGCAGACCGCGAAGAACCCTCCTCTCCCGCTGGGAGAGGATCGAGGTGAGGGCCACACTCAGCATCCTCTCGCAATTTGCCCCGCCCCAGCCCTTCTCCAATCGGGGCGGGAGCGTCGCTTCCCGACAGGCTGCCAGGCCCGTTGCAGGGTCCCTCGCCCGTGACCCGCGCCACAATCGCGGCCCACTGTTTACAGCGTCATCGAGGAGCGCGAAGCACCGACGGCCACGCCTGATTTCCAGGGCCTGCGTTGCAACCTGCTGGCGCCAAAGAAGGCGACAGCCCCGAGACTGAACACCACGAAAGTGGCGGGTTCAGGAACTCCATTTCCATTTGTTGCGCGGATCGTCGCATCGAGACCGGTATTGCCAGGATGCAGATTGAAGTCACCGTTCGGACCGACCGCGAAGTCGATCGTATCTCCTGCCGACAGCGTGACGACATCGTCAAAGTCGCGTGATACCCCATTGCTCGTGATGTCGTTATCAAAAACCGAGACTCCGTTGACGAGCACATGCACGTCAACATTGATGCCGTTTTGCTGCGCAAAGAAGGTGGACGCAAGAGAATAGGTTCCGGCTTGAGGTGCAGTCCAGATAACGTGACTGTAAACGTCACCGTCGCCAGGGTGCGAAATCAGAGCGCCAGCAAGAAATGTGACATTCCCGTCATCAAAATCGCCTCCAGCATTCCTTGCGACGCTGGGCGCGAACCCAAGATTGTTGTTCGGGTCATCCCACATGTGTTCCAAATCGTTATTCACGTTTGGGATATGGTTCCTCGTAAACAACGTGAGAGCACCTGAAATCCCGGGCGTCCAGCCGTAACTCCACACGCCGTTCGGATTAGTCCCGGCCACCCACCCGGCCTCGAAATCAGCGTTGGCATCATAGATCAGTTCTGCCTTGGCACGGGTGGCCGGGAGAAAGGCAAGCACGACCAGCGTGGCGCGGGGGGGCCCCGATTGACGGGGTATGTCGGTCACGCCCGGTTCGGCCGATCGCAACGCAATTCAAAAGCTCCACACCAGCGGAATCACGATTACGGCAATCACGAAACAGAGCACGTTCAAAGGCAAGCCGACCTTCAGATAATCGGCAAACCGATACCCCCCCGGGTTCAGCACCATCAGGTTGGTCTGGTACCCGATCGGCGTCGCAAACGCACACGACGAGGCGATCGCCACAGCGATCAAAAACGGGCGGGCGTCGATCTGGCGCTGCAGGGCCGCCTGCACCGCCAGCGTTCCCATCAAAGCCGCCGTCGCGTTGTTGCTGAGCAGTTCCGATAAAATCACCGTCATCAGATACAGCACCGCCATCACGACCACAGGGCCCGAGTCGGCACAGGCCGAGAGCAGGCCCGAGGCGAGCCATTTCGCGGCGCCGCTGGTTTCCATGGCCTTCCCGATGCCCAGTGCGGCCGCGACCAGCACCAGCACCGACAGCTCGACGCTGCGCGTCGCCTCTTGCGTGCGCACGCAACGGGTCAGCACCATCAGCACACCCCCGGCGACCGCCACGACCGTGGGGTTGATGCGCGCGCTATCGGAAGCCAGTGACATGCCCAGCACCACCAGGCCGAATATCGTCAGCGCCAGCCAGGCGCGCTCGTGCCGCACGGGGGCGCTGTCTTCAACGCCTGACACCAGAATGAAATCGGGCGAGTGCCGCCAGCGGCGCACGAAGTCGTCGCCGGCATCGATCAGCAGCGTGTCTCCGACGCGCAACACGATCTGGCCGATTTTCTGCTGCAGCTTCTCGCCGCTGCGGTGCACCGCGATGATCACCGCGCGGTACCGGGTGCGGAAATCGGCGTCCTTGATACTCTGCTCCAACAAGGGCGACGTCGACGACACGACCACTTCACAAAGCTGCCGCCCTGTGCGCGGGGCCGCGGGCGCCGCCTCGGCTTTTTCGGCCGGCAGACCTTCGAGCGAATCGAGCGAGGCCATGGGCGTCGCGGCCGGCCCCGGTGCGGCCAATTCGGGTGCGGCTGATTCGGGCGCGGTCATTTGCGAGCGATGCTCGACCGGGTCGAGCCCCCGGATTTTCTGCAGGTCGACAACCGTCGCGGCGACCCCCGAGAACGAGAGAATATCGCCCACCTGCATGACGTCATTGGGGCCCACGGCGGCAATGATCTGCGCGCCCCGCTCGATGCGGTACAGGTACAGCCCAGGCAAGTCGCGCAGGCCGGCCGTTCGCACCGACTGGCCCGCCAGCGGGCACCCCTGCCGCACCACCATTTCAACCGAGTATTCCCGCGGATGTGTTTCGATGTATTCCATCAGGTCTTGCCGGTTGGGCAGCAGCCTGATGCCGATCGTCACGAGATACGCCAGCCCCACGATGGCCATAGGCAGCCCCGCTGGCGTCAACTCGAACATCGACATCGCGCCTCCCCCCTGGTCGGCGGGCAGCTTCCGCAGAATGCCGTCGACCACCAGGTTGGTGCTGGTTCCCACCAGCGTACAGCAGCCCCCCAGAATGGCGGCATACGACAGCGGAATCAGCAGCTTCGACGGAGAAACCCGCAGGCGCTTTGCCAACTGAATGAACACCGGCAGAAAGAACGCCACCAGCGGCGTATTGTTCATGAAGGCCGACAAGCCGCTGATGGGCGCCAGATACCGCACCAAAGGCACCCCGGGCCGGGGCCGGCCGAACAGCCACTGGCTGATCGTCTCGAGGGCCCCTGTCGAACGTAGACCTGTCCCGACGACATATAAAGCGCCGATCGTCACCACGCTGGGGTTCGCGAACCCTGCCAGGGCCGAGTCAACGTCCACCACGCCGGCCAGCACCAGAATGGTCAGCCCCGCCAGCATGACCATCTCGGCCCCGATGGCGTCCTGCAGCAGGCCGACGAGGATCGCCGCCAGCACGATCAATGTGACAATCAACTCGTAATTCATCGCGTCGCCAGAACCTTGAATGCGTCGAATGCGGCCCTAGAGTACAAACCGTATCGGCAATATCAACCGCCATGGGCCACGTTTGCGCGGGCGACGCGGGCCTCTTTGACGGCCATGCGGGCCCCCGTGTTGTCGGCAGGCTTGCGGACCTGAGGGCCACGGCATACCGTCACACCTCGGGTTGGTCGGAGGCCGCTGTCGCGCGTTTCCCACCGCCGTCGATGTGTGATCGAGGACTCACGGAATGCCCTACGCGTCAGGCTATTCAACGGCGCACGACACCGGCAAAGGAGTTCAGGAAGCCTGCGACATGGCTCTCACGCAATTGCGCGGGGCCGCGCCCGATCTCTCGTTTCTGTTCGTACACCAGGGCCATTCCGAGGCATTCGCACAGATTGTGGCTGCGGTGCAGGAATCGACGGGTAGCCGACATCTGCTGGCTTGTATGGCTGAAGCGATCGTCGCCAACGAGCGAGAAATCGAAGAACCGCCCGGGTTGAGTCTGTGGTGCGCCGCGCTTCCCGGCGCGGTGCTCGAGTCGTTTCGGGTGGAATTCGAGCGGACTCCCGACGGCCTCATCTGCAGCGGCATTCCCGAGCCGCAGTCAGACACCGCGGCCGTGCGGGCCGTGCTGTTGCTGGGCGACCCGCATTCCTGCGCCGTCGATACCCTGATCGCCCGGCTGGAGGACGATTTTCCCGGAACGCCGCTGCTGGGGGGCATGGCCAGCGGCGGCCGCGCCCCGGGAGAAAACCTGTTGGGCTGGAACGGGCAAGTGACAGGCGGCGGCATCGGTGTGATCGTGCGAGGCGGGCCACGTATCGAGTCGGTCGTTTCACAGGGCTGCCGACCAATCGGCTCGACGCTCGTCGTGACCAGGGCCGAGCGCAACGTGATCTTCGAGCTGGGGGGCAAACCGGCGCTCGCCCGTTTGGAAGAGACGTACGCCGGGTTGCCCTCCCGCGATCGCGAGCTCATCCGACAAGGCTTGCACCTGGGGCTGGTCATGGACGAGTACAAACCCAATTTTTCCCGCGGCGATTTTCTGATCGCCAACGTGCTGGGGGCCGACCGCGAATCGGGCGCGATCGCACTCGGCAACCTCGTACGCCCCGGCCAGACGGTTCAGTTTCACGTCCGCGACGCCCAGGCCGCCGATGAAGACCTGCGCCATCTGCTTTCGGCACGGCTGGCCGATTTGCCCGCGCCGCCTGCCGGGGCCCTGCTGTTCACCTGCAACGGCCGCGGCACGCGATTTTTTTTCGAGCCAGATCACGACGCGGGTGTGCTGCGCGAATTGTGCGGCTCGATTCCGGCCGCGGGGTTTTTCGCCCAGGGCGAACTGGGCCCCGTGGGCGGCCGAAATCATATTCACGGCTTCACGGCGAGCCTGGCGCTGTTTGTCGACGTTTGAGATCGGTCCAGCCCGTCGCGACCCGCTGTTTACGACCGCGTTCTCGGATGCGGAATGGCGTCCTTCCTTCGTCGGTACGCAACGGCCGTGCGCGGGTCCTCTCCCCCGTCCCAGCGTCGTCCCAGGGAAAAGGGAAAGGAAATTGCGTGAATATCAATTCCCCGCTCAGGGCCATTGCAGGTCGATGCCAAACGTCCGGCGGAAGGCGCGCCACAGCCGCATGCCGAGCGACATTGGGGCGGTCGCGATTTTGGCGCGGCCCGATTCCCCCAGCAGCAGGCGGTGGTCGTGCGGTTCGAGCGTCACGCGGGCCTGGTAAAACGCCGTCACCGGCCGGGCCTGTCCCTGTTCGTCTCGGTGGGTGGGAACCTCTCCCCCCGGCAGTAGCTCGGGAGGCGTGACATCGAGATCGATTTCGGCCACCTGGGCAATCGTGCCGCGCAGCCGCGTGCCGGGCCGCTGATCAAGTTGGACTTCGACGCTCTGACCCTGCGCCACGAATTCGACGTCAGACTGATCGACCGCCAGAACGGCATCGAGGCGCGACGGATCGCCAACCAGACAGATCAAAGTTCCGATCTCGAGGTGGCAGCCCGCGTTCTCGGGTTCGAGCGGCGTGCCGCTCCAGAACGGAAGCTGGCCTGCCGGATGATCGGCCGGGCGGCGGCGCGGCGGGAGCACCGTACCGGCAATCGGCGCGACCAGCGTCAGCCGCTCGGCCTCGATCTGGCGCTTCGCCAGGCGCTCTTCGAGGTCCGCCAGAAGTTCCTCAGCCGGGGGCAACTGGGCCGCGGCCTGCAGGTCTTTCCCCTGGCGGCGCTTGAGCGACTCGATTCGCAGTTTTTGCCGGTCGCGCTCGCCCGAAAGCTTCTCAATCTCCAGCCGCAGATCGCTGTTTTCCAATGTCGCGATTACGTCGCCGGCTTTAACCGTCTCACCCTCCTTGAGAACCTGCAACAGTTTGCCCGGCACGCCGGCATATACGCGGCGGGTGCCGGCGGGCTCCAGCACGGCCGGGGCGCGCACCGTACGCGGCAGAGGCACGGCCAGCGCCAACACCCCCAGCGCCAGCAAGGCCACCAGCGAAATCATTGCACGGCGCGGCCGCACTTGTTCGTCCCACAAACCATCCTGCCAGAATTCCAACGAGCGCCGAATCGAGCCGGCACCCCACCCCACCACGATGGCAATCGCCAGAAGCCCTGCCACCGATTCAAGCCGGTACGGTTCGAGCCCCTTATAGATCATCCACAAAATGCCCGCCAGCACGGTGCAGCGATATGCGAACGAGGCGAGGGCGTAGGCCGCCAGGCCCAGCCGCAGGCGAACAGACGAGTTCTCGTCGCCGCGCACCGGCGCCCCCAGGCACCATACCGCGATTGCGTCGCGAACGACGCGGGCCGATTCGCGGCTGAGGTTTGGCGTTTCAATCACGTCGCTGAGCACGAAGTAGCCGTCGTAGCGCAGCAGCGGGTTCCCGTTGAGCAGCAGCGTGCTGACCGAGCAGACCGCCATGATGTTCAGGCACAGCGCATTAAACGGGCCCGGCTCGCTGAACCACCACAAAAATGTGCACACAGCGGCCAGCGCCAATTCGACGAAGATGCCGGCCGCCCCGACCGCGGCCCGCTGCCACTTGTCGGGAAACAGCCACGAGTCAGAGACGTTGCAGTATAGGCACGGGGTAAACACCAACAGCATCAGCCCCAGTTCGTGGCAATCGCCGCCGAAATGCTTGCAGGCCAAAGCGTGCCCCAGCTCGTGCAAGAGCTTCACGCCCGCCAGCGTGAGGGCCAGCCAGGCGATATTGGCCGGGCTCAGAAACGCGTCGCGCTCGGGCAGCCGCGCCAGTACCACGTCAAACCGCGTGGCAACGAGCGCCAGGGCCGCGAGTATCAGAGCGGTGACGGCGACCAGAAACCATGCAGAAAACATCCACCGGCACCAGGGGTCGCACAGGTTCAGCAGGCGATCGGGGTCGATTCCACGAAAGCGGATCGCCAGCGGGTTCGACCAGCGTTCCCACCACTCGCGGCGCCGCAGAGATTTCCGGCGGCTCAGAAGCTCGCCCGCCTGATTCGGAACGTCGGAAATAACCAGGCCGTCGCCGTGCAGTTGCGCCACCAGCGACTGCAACTGCGGCAGGTTCAGGCGGCGGGGGGCGAAGCGGGCGACGAACCGCTCCTGAATTTCCGCCGGGCTCGCGCGGCCGTCAAGCTGCTCGAGCACCCAGTGCGCTTCGTCTTTCAAATGATAATACCGCAGCGCGACCGGGTCTTTGACGGCCCACACCGTTTCGCCCCGGAGAATTTGCGGCCGGCACACCAGGTCTTGCCGTCTGCGAATTCGCAACGGGCGTCGAACCGAACCCAGCGGCGGGGTGGCCATGATTTACGTTCCCGCCGCCGCATCGCCCGATATCGTCAGCCGCCCCTGCAACCCGGGCCGCAGTCGCAAGTCGGTGTTGGCCACCTCGACCCACACGCGCACCTGCCCGTTCACCGGGTTCACTTCGGGGCTGACGAACGACACGCGGCCGACGAATTCGCTCGCAGGCCGGCCCGGCAGGTCGATAGTCAGCCGCGCGGCGCGACCCGTCACGTCGCCGGCCAACAGCTTGGCCGGCACGAAACCCTCGACCCGCAACGAATCCATGCGCAACAGCCTCAACACGGTCTTCCCCGGCTCGATCCACTCGCCCGCGTGCCTGTTGATCTGCACCACCACGCCCGTCAGCGGCGACACGATTCGCCGCAGCTCGACGGCATGCCGCGCCAACTTCAGCTCGGCCTCTTTCAACCTCACCGCCAGTTCCGCGAGCGCCCGTTCGTGCTGCGCCTGCAACTCCTCCAACTCGGCTTTCTCGACATTCAATTGCAGCCGATCCAATTCGGTTTCCGACACGCTTTTCTTGTACTTGTCGACCGATTCGCGCGCGCGCTTCAATTCCACGCGCGCGAGTTCGGCCGATTTCTGCGCGAGCAGCAGCTTCAGCTCGCTGGCGGCCTGCTTGCGGGCCATGTCAAGTTCGACCGACGAGCGTTCGAATGTGAGCCGCGGTTCGGCGTCGTCGATACGCGCCACCTCGGCGCCCGCTTCGACAATCTGCCCCTCGCGAACGCCGATCGACAACAACACCCCTTCGACCCGAGCAGGAACTTCCACCTCTTCGATTACAGTCACCAGCGCCGAGTCGATGATCAGGGGCTTTTCACGCGCGGCGCTCGGCCTTGCAGTCGTCAGGGTCGCTGCCGCAAGCCCGCACGCCGTCAGGAGTCTGAAGACAATCATGAGTGCCTCGATCGCCAAATTGCCCTGCCTTGCCTCACGGATACAACCGGGGCGCTGACGCCCTCCGCTCCTACTTTGACACTTCAAGCTCTCGACTCGCTGACTTTTCGACCTTTCGACTTCACTTACCTGGGGGCTCACCCCCCGCTCGCCCGCTCTAATTGCTGCTGCGAGCCGAATCAAAACAGAACATACCGCTGAATCGCCTCCCAGATGCCGTGGAACCAGACGTAACCCAGCGGCTTTTTTCCGCAATGCAGGCGCGGGGCCACGGTCGCGCCGGGCCTCAGTTGCGACACCTGGTTGCGGTCGAAGGCGACCGTGACCAATACGTGCGCGGGCTCGGCGGGCCGAACTTCGGTCGCTCGCGCCACTTTCTCGACCGTGCCGCGGTACGTCCGTCCGGGGTCGGTCGCCAGCAGAAATGAGACCTCGAGGTTCGGGCCCAGCACGCGCTGAGCGTCTAGAACGTGCCCCATGCGCTCATCTGGCACTTCCACTTCAACCACCCACGGACCGTCGACGTCGGCAACCGTCAGCAAGGCCTGGCCGCGCTGCACCGGCCGCGCTTCGAGCAGTTCGCGCACGTTCCAGGTAATCACGAAACCGTCGATCGGGCTGCGAACCGACAACTCCTCCTGCTGCGTGCGCAAGATCGTCTGCTGTTCGTCGAGATTGCCCAGCAGTTCCTTCAGTTCTTCTTCTTCGGCAGCAAGCTGGAACTGTCGATCGCGCTCCGCCGCCGTCTGGGGCGTCGATTCGAGTCGCGACGCCTGGATCACCCCCAATCGAGCGCGGGTCGTTTGCATCTCTCCCGCCAGCCGGCTGAATTCGAAATCAAGCTGCGACCGGCTCAGCCGCACCAGCAGGTCGCCCTGGCGGCACGGCGCATCGTGCTCGACGAACAGCTCGGCGACGATCCCGTCGCTGCCGGCGAACACTTCGCGGCGCACCGCCGGCTGCAGCGTCCCCCGGCCCGAAACGTCGAAATCGGCAGGCACGAAGCTCAAAACTGCGGCCAGGCCGGCCAGACCCGCGCCAAAAACCGCCAGCCGCGGCCAGCGCTGTACGCCGATCGCCTTTTTCAGGCGGGCCAGCCCTTGCATCGCAGGAAAAAAAGGCAGCTCGCGATGCGCGAGGGCGTTCTCGAGGGCCGAGGCCGCTTGCCTTGCGACCCAGGCAACCGTTTCCCGCCGCGGTTCGCTGGCGGAGGTCCCCCCGAACCATTCGCAAATGAGCACGCCGATCGGGGCAGCGGCCGCCGATGGTCCGTCCGCCTCTTGCGGAACCACCAGGGGCAACACCGCAGCGGCGCGCGCCTGCGACTCTTCAAGCCAGGCGGCGAGTTCTCGGCCACGATCGGGGGCGGCTGCTGGGTCGTCATCCATTCCATGCCAGACGGCCTCGCCCGTTTCCGAAAGCCTACGGCACAGCGCCTCGTTCAGCCGCGTAAAATGCGCTCGCGGGTCGGCCAGATCGAGGCCGCTGACGGCCAGCAGCTTCGCCCGTCGATTTCGTAAGGCGACCACGCTGACGCGGTCGCAGCCGATCAGCAAGCGACCGTCATTCACCGCCGTGGTGGCGACGGTCGACGGTTCCAGTGAGCCATGCAATCGTTCGACAAACCGCTCGCGGCGGCCGGCCAATTCGGCCTGCTCGCGCCAGGCCTGAACACGCCGCTTATGATGAAATTCGGCGGCCAGGTCGCAAAACGCTTCCAGCAGCCGCAGGTACCCGTCTTGCGCCGCAGGCGACCCGCCGGGCCGCTGCAACAGCTCGACCACCACCGCCCCCTCGTCATCTCGCGCGATCGGCCCCAGCAGCAGGTTTTGCGTCGTCGGGTTGAGCACGTCGGCCCCGACTGCGGCGCCGGCAGGCACGAATCGCGGCCGATCGGCCTGCGCCACCTCCTCAAGAACTCGGCCATGGGCCCCCTCGGCAGTGAGCCGCGCGAGCCAGGGTTCACCTGTGCGGTCGAATTGCGCATCGCGCCGCCAGCCGTCGGAGGCAGAATACATCCAAACGGTTCCCGCCAGGGCCCCCAGGCCCTGCCCGGCGCGCGCCAACCATTCCGCATGGTATTCCGGAGTTGCGCCCATCGTGGCCCCCAGACGCGACAATTCTTCGAGCAGGTCATCCAGCTCGTGGAGGGCCTGGTCGCTCGAGAGAGCGCCGACGGTGGAGGCAGTGGGGGGCATGCGTCGCTTCTCAGTATACGTACGGCTGCCCTGGTTCGGCAGGCAGATCGGCGCAGCCGTGCGACGGGCGAGATCGCTCTGGCGCCGGCAGGGCTTCGGAACCGAACGAACGGGTGGGCGTGACCCGCGCTGGAAAACATCCCAGACTGCCAGAAATCACAGATTGGGCAATTTGTACAGATCGAGCCGCAAGTGCCGATCATTCCGATTGTATGCCGTGTGTCGATTCTGCCGATGTTAGGAGGGCGTTCGCCCCAACGACGGACCGCGTCCGGAAGTTGTGTGCAATCGAGGCCGCAGCGGCGAGATCGCTCGCGATCGAGCGACTTCGCGGGGGTGGGTTGATTGTTGACGGCAAATCATCGCGCAAACGGGTCGGGATTCATGCTTCGCTGGTCGCGAACTTTCGTGGTGCTCACCACCATGGTCGCCGTTGCGCTACCGGGGTGCAGCACGTCGCGTCCGCGGTTCAGCGAGTACACCGAAGCCGAAGACCCGACCGACCGCAGCCTGTACGACACGACGAATCTCTACCCGGAGATGCCGACGGATGTCGAGTATGACCCGTTCGCCGCGGCTGCGACGGCGCCACCCATCACGATTCATGAAGAAGAGCCTCGCGAGTACTGGGATTTGTCGCTTCAAGAGGCCATTCGGCTCGCGCTGATTAACTCGAAGATCATGCGTGACCTGGGGGGCACGATCTTGCGGGCCCCCACTTCGATGCGCGCCATTCAGGATCCGGCGATCACCGAGACCGACGCGCGATTCGGCGTCGAAGCGGCCTTGAGCCATTTCGACACGCACTTCGCGACCAGCGGCTACTTCGAGAAAAACGACCGCGCCCTCAACAACGTGTTCTTCGGCGGCGGTACCCGCCTGCTGCAACAAGACGGCAACGTCTATCAGACGCAGCTCAGCAAGCGCACGGCGACTGGCGCCGAGCTGAGCCTGCGAAACAACACCGATTACGACTCGAACAACGCCCCCGGCAACGCCTTCTTCTCGTCGTGGAACACCAATATCGAGGCGCAGGTGCGCCAGCCGCTATTGGCCTTCGGGGGGGTCGAATACAACCGCATTTACGGCCCCAACGGTATTCCCGGGTTGCCCGCCGGTGTGCTGTTGGCGCGCACGAACACCGATCAGAGCCTGGCCGATTTCGAGATCGGAATTCGAAATTTTGCCAGCGACGTCGAAAACGCGTATTGGGACCTGTACTTCGCGTACCGCGAACTCGACGCACGCATCATGGCTCGCAATGCGGCCCTCGAAACCTGGCGCCGCGTGAACGCGCTCAACGTCGCTGGCCGCGCCGGCGGTGAAGCTCAGCAGGAGGCCCAGGCCCGCGAGCAGTACTACAGGTTTCAGGAAGAAGTGCAGAACGCCCTGATCGGCCGGCTGACCGAAGGAACGCGCTCGAACATCGGCTCCAGCGGCGGCACGTTCCGCGGTACCGGCGGCATACACGTCGCCGAGCGCCGGTTGCGGCTGTTGATCGGTACGCCCATCAACGACTCGCGCCTCATCCGCCCCGCCGACGAACCGACCCTGGCCAACACGATCTTCGAATGGGACGTCATCCTCGCCGAGTCGCTCTCGCGCCGGCCTGAATTGCGGAAGCAGAAATGGCTCGTCAAACGCCGTGAACTCGAAGTGCTGGGCACCAAAAACCTGCTCTTGCCGCGGCTCGATGCCACCGGCCGCTATCGCTGGCGGGGATTCGGCAAAGACCTGATCGCTTACAGCGACCCGCGCGACCTGGGGCAGTTCAACAGTGCCTGGGGAAACCTGTTGACCGGCAATTTTCAGGAATGGCAGTTGGGGTTCGAGTTTGAGGTGCCGCTGGGCTTTCGACACGCCCACAACGCCGTCCGCAACTACGAACTTCAATTGGCCCGCGAACGGGCGATTCTCAGCGAGCAGGAACGGTATGTGGTGCTCGATCTGAGCAATGCGATCGGCGACCTCAATCGCGCCTACGCCGTGTTGCAGACCAACCAGAACCGCCGCGTCTCGGCCAAACAGCAACTGGCCGCCATCAAGGCGCTCAACGATCCTTCGCCGCAAACGTTGTTTCTCGTGCTCGAATCGCAGCGTCGGCTGGTGGAGGCCGAGATTCAATACTACCGGTCGCTGGTCGAATACGAACTGGCGATCAAGAACGTTCATTTCGAGAAAGGCTCGATCCTCGAATACAACGGCGTCGTGCTCTCGGAACTCCCCTGGCCGCATAAGGCGTATCAGGACGCGTTCGAAAAGATTCGGCTGCGTACGAAAGCTCCGCGGGCGGTCGAACGGGTCGTTGACGAATCCTTGATCCTCAGCGACGGCCCCGCCCCGCAGCAGTTGCTGCCGGCCAATGGCGTCTCGGGTATCTCCGAGGTGATTACGGCTCCGCAGCCGCCGACGGGCGTCGTTCCGCCTGCACCGACCGAGCGTCGCAATCCTGAAACAATCAAAACGCCGCACGCAGGCGCCAATCGACCCGCCCTCCGCGACGCTACCGCGCCGGAACCCACGACCAGGCTGACAAGTCACGTGGGCCCCGCTGCCGACGGCGCCGACGAAGAGATTCCCGAGCTGGAATCGGAGCAATTTGATTCGGGGCCGCTTGAATCAGAGCACGAACAGCTCGCGCTGCCTGACGAGCCCTCTGCCGGCGACGACGGCGAATCGGATGCAGCCGACGAAGAGTGACGGCTCAGGCCCGCCCTGTGTCAGCCTTTCGCGACGGTGCGAGATTGTCCTGAGCTGGCCAGAAATTGCCCTCGGCAGTCGTCGTTCGCTCGCCCGCGCCCCTTCAAAAAACGCGGCGCGCCGCAATTCGCGCGACAACCGGGTTCCCCCCCGCGGGCTGCCCACTGCGGCCTGGAAAATGCAGGGCCGGCCGTTCGCCTTGGCGCGCCCTGAAGGCAATTCTTCACGCCCCGAAACGACCGCCCGGACCCCACGCCGGGCGGTACAGCCGACGCCCGCCGGTCTGCAACCGGCGGGCGTCGCGCCATTCCTGTGCCGCAGGCCCTTGACGCGCCAGACCGAGTCAGATATGTGCGCCTGAATGGGTCGTGATTTGCAAGAATACCAGCAGGCCGCAGAGGCAGCGGCGCGAGCTGGCGGAGAAGCGTTGAAGTATTGGTCGGAAAAGTTCACGGTCAGTGAAAAGGGACGGGCCGACCTGGTCACCGAGGCTGATGTCGCGTCGCAAAAGGCCATCCTCGACTGTTTGCAAACGCAGTTTCCGCGGCACGGCTTTCTCGGGGAAGAAGGTCTGTCGGTGTCGTCTGGCGACTCCGACTATCGCTGGGTCATCGACCCTCTTGATGGAACGTCGAACTACGTACATCGCTTTCCCTACTATGCGGTCTCCATCGGCCTGCAGCTTCGTGGCGAGCTGATTGTCGGTGTGATCTATGATCCGACGCGGAATGAGCTGTTTTGTGCGGCCCGTGGCGGCGGTGCGTACCTCGATGGAAAGCGGTTGCAACCCAGCCGTTTCGGGCGATTGTGCGAGTCGATGGTGATTGCCAGCTTTCCGCCGGGCGTGACCGCCCAAAGCGCCGCGATGCGTCGCTTTCTCAACGTACTGCCACACGCTCAAACGATTCATCGGTCAGGCTCGTCGGCGCTGAACATGGCTTATGTGGCCGCCGGCCGGCTCGATGGCTATTGGTCGACGAGTCTCAAGCCGTGGGACATGGCCGCCGGCGTGTTGCTGGTTCGAGAGGCCGGGGGGCGCGTGACGCGAACCGACGGCCAACCGATTGATATCGAGGTTCCGGACCTGCTCTGCACAAACGGGACCGGCATCCACGATGAGTTGCAGACGTTGCTTTCTCTCAACGAAACCGTGCAATAGAAACCTTCGTTGAATGCGGTTGCGTCAGCACGCTTACGCCGGGGGTTCTGTCGCGCCGCCGCATCTGCCTGATTTTTCGGTGAATGCCCCGAAGTCGTCCTATCTTGGGGGATGCGCGCCGGATATGATGGAATCACTGCTTCCGGAGCAAGATCACATCTCAATTTTCGGGCGCCCGCGCAGCTGCCCTTGCCGGAAGCGACAATCAATCCGATTTTTGAGAACTGACACGCCGTGAGATCGTGTCGATGTATCGCGCTCCGATTGCTGATGCTGTTGGCGCTGGCTGGCGCGACGGCAGCGGCTGACAATGCGCCAAACCCGTCGGCCGAAAGCGGCGCCGCGCCCGCCGGCAGGTCGGCAGAATCGCGAACGCACGGCCCGGGCGCCCCGGAACCGGCCCCTGCCTGGCCCTTCGACTGGTGGTACCTGTGGGGCCAGGATGGTCGCCCGGTGGCCGTGCCCGACCAGGCTCGGCTGCGCGAATTTCTCGACTGGCTGGCGCAAAGACGGCAGCGAGAACGCGAACCCATGGCCTACAGCATCGCGGCCCTGACGTTGACCGGGGCGGCAGACGACGACCGAGCGCTGCTGACGGCGAACGTTCGCGTTCAGGTGCTCGCCGCCGACGAATGGGTCTACGTGCCGCTGCTTATGACCGAGGGCAGCCTGCGCGAACCACCACAACACCAGGGCCCGGGCGACGGCGCGCCAACTTCGTTTCACGCAGAGACCGGGTACGGGTACTGGCTGCGGGGAAAAGGGATGCATGAACTGTCGCTGGTACTGTCGGCGACCCTGCGAAAGCAGGGGGTCCTGCGACGGCTTGAGCTGTCGGTCCCTCCCAGCGCGGTCAGTTCGCTGCGGTTGGTTGTTCCGGCGCCGCGCGTTTCCGCCAGAACGCGCGAGCGCACCATTCTGACGACCCATGTCGAAGGTCCCCACACTTCACTTGAGTTGCTGGGGCTGGGAAACCGCCTCGATCTGACGTGGCAACCATTGCTCGACAACGAATCGCAAGATCGAGTGCTCGAAGCGAACACGTCTGTCGCAATTTCCGTGGCTGAGGGGGGCCGCATGACAATCGAGGCCAGCCAGCGCCTGCAGGCCATCGATCAACAGCGGACGTTCGACAAACTGACAGTCTCGTTGCCGCCGCACGCTGAGTTGCTGCGGATCGAAGGCCCCGACTATCTCGAGCATGCTTTCGCGAACGGTGATCGCGGCGCCGTGGTCGTGCGGCTCAAAAGGGCGGTTGCAGGGCCGGTTGAATTGCGATGGACGTTGAGCGGGCCGGCGGTAAAAGACGAGTTTGTACTTTCAGGATTCGGCGTTGCAGAGGCTCGCGTTCAGACGGGGCTTGTCGCCGTGTCGGTTCCTGCAGACTACCGGCTGACGCGCGTCGAAGAAGACGACTCGCTGCAGCGGCTTGATCCGGCCGATCTGCCGGCATCACTGCGGCGCGCCCACACGTCGCTCGCCTTCCGGTTTCTCGAGCGCCTGCGGCTGGCGATGAAGTTTGAGCGAATCGAACCTTATGTTACAACGTCGGCCGGCATTGCGCTCGTTGTGCAACTGCCTGCGGTCGAACTCGACGGCCTGCTGCAGGCCCAGGTTCTTCGCGGAAGCGTTTCCGAACTGACGGTCTTGTGGCCGGCGTGGCGCACGACGGGTTGGGTTGTCGAAACGCTCGAAGTCAGCGGCGCAGCCCGACCCGAACTGCTCGACCCTGACGAACGCGAAACAGACCGGCTGCGAGTTCGCCTGTCGGAACCGATGCGGGGCCAGGTCGAACTTCGCATTCACGCGCGACTGACGCTGCCGCCGGGCGCCGATTCATTTCCATTGTCTGCGCCTGCGCTCGAAGCGGCGGCGCAATCGCCCGCGCATTTGGCCGTTTTCAGCGCCGACAACCTCGAGGTCACGCCGAGTCTCGAATCGCCGGGCAGCCTGCAGGCGCTCGAAGCGGCGGCTTCGCGAGTTGTCGCAGGCAGAGAGACCGCCGGGCTGCGACGAAGTGATTTCACATGGGACGACCCGGCGACGAAAATGTCGATGCACCTGAAGCGTCACGAACCGGTCACGGTCGTTTCCACGAGCGTGGCCGCGACCATGCGAAATGGTTTCGTCGAAGTTCGACAGCGCTTCACGTATCAGGTCTCGTATCAGACACTGTCACAACTGAGGTTGCGACTTCCCGCAGAACGCGCGATCGGTTCGGCGGTGTTCAGTTCGCGTTCAGACATCGAGGTCAGGCCGCGAGACGACTTGCAAGACCGCGAGTCGCGCGTGGTGCGGTTGGAGTTGAAGCCTCCGCAAGCGAGTCGATTCGAAGTCGAGGCGCGATACGCACTTGAGCTTCCCTCCGACTTCCAGGCCGACGCGACCCTCGCTATGCCGCTGATTGTATCGCTCGATGCCCCGTTTGCCGCCACGCGCCTGCAGTGGCGTGATCCGCGAGGCTCTGCGGTCGAGGTCGAGGAAGGGGGTTGGAATCGAAACCTCGGGCCCGACGGCGTGGTTGAGTGGTCATTGCCGCGGCATACCTCGACGATTGTGGTGCAGGTCTCGCGGCCCCGGCACGCACCCCGCGGCGTGGTGGTTACAAGGGCGCTCGTGCGCTCTGACGTGGGCCTGAACGGCGCCCAGAGGGTTCAGGCCGAGTTTCTGCTGTCGGCAGCGACAACCGAGCTGCGAGTCACGTTGCCCAAAGGCAATCGGCTGATCGGCTGCTGGTGGAATCGGGTGCGCGTGCGGGCGGTTCCCGAGCCTTCGGCTGCCGGCACCGGGGCCGTTTACGTCGTCGCCGCGTCACCAGTGTCAGAGGCCGCCCCGTTGCTGACGATCGTCGCGAACGGCGCTGGCGACGCGCCCAGTCGATTCGCGCACTCGTACAGCCTGCAGGCGCCGGTGCTGGACGATGACATTCCCGTGTTGGAAACGCTGTGGCAGGTTCGTCTCCCCCCACACCAGCATCTGCTCAGCAATCCCGCGGGATTCAACAGTGAAAACGAGTGGAGTCGGCGGGGGCTGTTGTGGGGGCGACAGCCCCGAATCGACGACAAAATTGAGCGCCCGTGGCTGGGCCTCGCGTCGGGGCCTGCGCCGTCCAATCAGTCGTGGGACAATGTCTATCTGTTCAGTCGCAGCGGCGTGGCGCCCGTGCTGCAGTTCGAAGGAATCAGTCGATCAGGCCTGGTGCTCGTCGGGGCCGGTGCGGCCCTGCTTCTGGGGTGGCTGTTCGTGAACTGGCCGATCACCCACCACGTACTGGCCCTGCTGCTCGTCGTGTTCCTCCTGTCATTGGTGGCGGTATGGTACCCCGAGCCGGTGCTGCTGCTGTTGCAGCCGGCGGTTCTCGGGTTAATTCTGGGGGCGGTCGCCGTGAGTGTCGACGGCATCCTTCAGAAAAAAATGCGACCCTTTACGATCGCGCTGAATCCGATTCGGTATGCCAGACGGTCGTTCTGGAGGTCTTCAGCCGGCGCCGGCCAGAGCAGCCCGCAAGATCGAGGTTCGGTGCGGCTCGCGCCCGGAATTCCGCTTTCACTGCGGCGCGGCCAGTCGCCCGAATCGGGGAGTCGCGCGTGAGCCTTCGATGCCGCAGGCTTTGGCTGACGATAATCGTCGCCGCACTGGCCATTCGGTGCCCACCGCCGTCTTGCGGGGCCGAGCGCGATCGCCAACTTCCGCGCGTTCGCCGAATCTACGTGCCCGCCGATGCGCCGGCGCACTGGCCCCGGGGCGACTGGCAACCGATCCCTCTCGCCGAGTTCGATGAGTTGTATCGCAGCGCGCAAGCTGCTGAGGCCGAATCGCTGGCGGCCGGCATCGATCTGGCCGACTATTCGGCGGTGCTTGTCGGAGAGGGACTGGCCGCCGGTCGCCTCGTCTGGAACCTGCGCCCTGCCCTGCAACTGCCGGCGACAATCGCGCTCGATCCGCTTGATCTGCCCGTCAGCAACCTGTTGTGGGCTTCCAACGGGCGTGCCGAGCCCGCCATTTGGGGCGCCGACGCGGCCGGTCGCATGCGACTGCTCGTCGATCGCCCGTCGTTCGTAGTAAACGGCGAGTGGAGTTTGCGTGGCCGTCGACCTGCGCGAAGTCTTGAATTCGACTTGCGATTGGCCCCCGCTGCTGTCTCTCGGGTGACCATCGAGGCCCCCGACTCGCAGGTGCTTTCGACATCTGTCGGCGATGTCCTCGGTCCGCGGCCGGGAACGCAGGCAGGCTGGTCGTCGTGGACGGTCGCAATTGGCGGAGAACGTGCCTGTCGCCTGCGCTTCGAACCCAGACCAGGGTCGGGCCTGGTGCGGCCGCTGTTGGTTACCAACCGCAAAAGCAGTTTCACGGTGCGTCCCGAGGTCATCCGCTTGCAGGCGGAATTCGAGCCAGACGTTCTGGAATCTCCTGTCCGGCAATTCACGCTGCACGTTGATCATGGTGTGCAGCTCACTCAAATTGAATATGGCGATGGGGGAGAGCTGAGTTGGAATCGCCGCGACACTGACGAGGGCCAGCAGATTGTCGTGCAGCTTCCCCACGCGCTGTTCGGGCCGGGTCAACGCTTGGCGATTCGCGGATTGGCGAACGTTCCCCAGGCCGGCGAATGGAAGCTGCCCCAGATCCGCCTGCTGGGGGCCGTCGAATCGGTCGGCCAGTCCATCATTCGGTTGCAGAGACCGTTTCAACTGGCCGACCTTCGGCTCGAGGGATGCCGGCTGATCGACTCGGCGGCAACGCCCGACGGCGAACTTCTGACACTACGCGACACTCGCCCGCACTCCGCCGCGACGCTGGTTCCGGAAGATATCCGACCCGAATATGCCTGTCAGAATGTGGCGCTGGTTGACGCCACCGGCCTCGAATGGACCTTGCGCGGGCACCTCGAATTCCGGCCCCAACAGGGGCGCGTGTACGGCGCGGCTTGTCGGGTTCCCGCAGGCTGGCGGGTCGTCAACGTCCGATCGGCTGACGAAGACCAGCCCGGCCGTCTCGCCAGTTGGGACCTGCGGCCCTCAGCAGGCGGAACCCATCTGCTGGAACTTCAGTTTTCCGGTGCGCTCGATAAGGCTGACGTTGGTCGGATCACCTTCGAGGCCCGCGGCCCGGGGCCCTTGCCTGGCGAACCCGCGGCGCTGCCCATGTTGACGAGCCCCGACGCTCGCGAAATCGAGCTGCTGACTCTGATCGCCACCGACGAGAAGTCTCGCGCAATTCTTGAAGAATCGGTCGCGTGTCAGTCGTTGAACGCTGCGGAACTGCCGGAGAGGGTGCGGGCAATTGATTTCGTCCGCGAGCTGCCCGACACGTCATTCAGGCGGCTGCTGGCCGTCGCCGGCAACAGTCGCGATTCTTCGGGCACTTTTACGCTGCGGCAAGTGCGTCGCGGACGTGCGGCTGCAAGCCCACAAGCGGGCGAAAGGCCGGCGACGCACGGCCCCATTGTCGGCGGGCACCCCGTGGTTCTGAATCTGCAGGCGGCAATGCGCCTGGCGACTGCCGGCGGGTTCGATTACTACCAGGTGCGCGTCGCGTTCAGCGATCCGAAAGTACTTCGCAGGCTCGACTGGTACCTCAACACCCGCTGCGAACTGTTGAAGGTGCGACTCGATGGCCGCACGCGTCAGCGTTCGCGGCAGGCCGAAGTCTGGACGTTGATTCTTGACGATGCCGCGGCCGACCCACTTACCAATGGAGATCGGCTGCACGAGCTGGAGTTGGAATACCGGGTGGAAACTCCCGGTCCCGGGAAAGATCAAATGCGGAAACTCTATTTTCCCGAGTTCCCGATGCGCCTGCTGGGCTACGAACTGACGATTTCCGCTCCGGCCGGCATGCAGATCCGCGCATCCGAAAGTCTCAACCTGCGCCGGTCGGCTGGAATCGCCGACACTCCAGGTCAACCGGTTTCGCCAGTCAGCCGCCAACTGCCGTTTAATCCGTTGCAAGCCGCAGCCTGGCAGGGCCTGTGGAACACGATTCTGCGGAGCGCGCACGACGGACCTCTCGACTCTCGAACCGCAGTCTGGTCTGCGTGCGGCGCAGTATTGCCCCTCAATGCCCTGGTCGAAATTGCGCCTTCCCCGGGCGGTGCGGCAGATTCCTGGTGCCTTCTGTGGCTGACCTGTCTGCTGACGGTCGTCGGCCGCGAATTCGCCAGAGCCCGGGTTTCGCGTGCCGGGTGGATCGTGGTCACCGCGCTGGCCACAGCGCTCTTCGCGAATGACCACTGGTTGTCGAACCTGGCGGCGTATGCGCTGGCGGGAATCGGGCTGGGCCTGATGATTCCCGCGAAGTGGCTGACGCTGCGACGGGGCCCAGAGCGGGGGGGGGCGCCGGCAGGGCTTTCCGGCGGGCTCGATTCGGGGGCGCCTGCGATGGCGGCCTGGCTGCCGGTTTCGTTGATCATTCTTGCCGCTTCCGGGCACGCGACCCTCGCAGATCAGAATCCCTTCCTGCGCGAATATCTCATCGACGCAGCGGCAACGACGATTCTCGTGCCGGTCGATGCGGCGGGTGGCCCGGCCGAGCGCGACCCGCTGTGCTACGTCGACAACGCTTTGCTCACCAGGCTGCGACAGGAACAGTCGCGCCATGCATTTCCACAGTACCTTATTCGACAGGCACGCTACACGGCCCGGCTTGAAGCGCCAAAATCGCTGGCCGTCACGGCCCGGTTTGAGGTCGCGGCATTAAATGGCGCCAGCCCGGTGCGCGTCGTGCTTCCGTTCGAGGGCGCTGTGCCGCTGGCTGCCCAGGCGTGCCTGGTCGATGGTCTGCCTGCCGATCTTGTGCAGAACGGCGCTGCCGACAGTCTGCTGATTGAATTGCCTCCGTCTGACGGTCGCCCATCGAAATCGCGCTCTGCCCGTATGCATTCCGTGACGCTTCAAACGCGCGCGCTGATCGCCGAGCCCGACCCCGGGGTTTACCAGGCCACCTTGCGCATCCCACCTGTCGGCGACTCGCTCACGACTTTCGACTCAGATGCAGGCCGCACCGCCCGTGAAATCGAGTCGATTTCGGAAACACCGGCCAACCTTGTTCCGCAACCCCTGACGTCAGGCGCTCACCAGCGTCGCCCGGGGCGCGACGGCGCCATCAGATTTCGGTGGTCGAACGATGCGCACGAGTTGGAAAAACCCGCGGAAGCACTCGACGCCGACGTCCGTTTGCTGGCCGATGTGGGTTTGGAAGGCATCCGCATTTACTGCCGGGCGACCTACCGCCCGCTCGCGGGGCGGCCGCAAGCCGCCTGCTGGCGAGTGCACGACGGTTGGCATCTGCAATCGCTGCAAGGGGCTTTTCTCGCGGGTCATGTTGTCGAAGCCGCCGAGAATGGTTGCCGCCGCTATTGGCTGGAGTTCCAGGGGCCACTGGCAGGGCCGGCGATCGTTGACGCGCAATTCGTATGCACTGCAGGCGGATCGTCGAACGAGCGCGTCCTGCCATTGCCGGATTTCGCCGATCCGACGTCGGCCGGGCCCTCGGTGTCGCTGCGAAAAACGGTTGCGGCGTTTCGTTCGCCGGCCGATTTCCGATTGCGTGTATCGGCGGCCCCCCCCACGGTCGCTCTTGCGGCGGCAAACACTGAGGAATTCCTGCAAGACTGGCCCGCTCACTGGCCTCGCCCCATGCAGGCCTTTGAGCTGACGCTCGCTCATAACCTGCAATTGACGCTTGATGAGCTGTCGGATTCGCTTCAGGCTCGCTCTGAAGCCCATGCACGATTTCAGCGCGACCGGCTCGACTGGACATACGTCGTCGAGATCGAGCGACCCGAATTGCCTCCCCACGTGTTGCGCTTTGACGTTGATCCGCGGTTGCGAATTCGCAGCGTGTCGGTCGATGAAGACGGCGCCGACCGCTTGCGCCGCTGGTCGCAGGTCGACGAGCGGTTGACGGTCTTCCTTGTTGACCGTGCCACTCGCGCCATCGCCGTTCGCATTGATGCCGCGATGCACTTAACATCCGGGGCCTCAATTTCATTGCCGCGCATCACGCTCAAGAAAGCGCCCGGCGCCCCCTCTTCTCTCACGCTTGCGCACGACCCTGAGCTGACTCTGGAAGTGCTCGATCGCCAGGTGGGCCAGCCGCCCTCGGACCTCGAATCTTCGCCTCAAACCGGTGTGCGGCGATTGGAACTGGCCGCAGCGGCCGAGCCGGTGCGCGTCCGAACCGAAACCCCGCCGTCTATGCCGGAAGCCTCGCTGACCATGATCCTCCCCGGGTCGCCGGGCGCCGGCACCTGGAACATCGTGGGCCGATATCGCGTTCCGACCGGCAGATTGGCACGCTTCGACGTCTCGCTCCCCTCGGAGCTTGCCGACAACGCAAGCTTCGATACTTCGGTGCCGGTTGAGATCGTCGAGCAGGCTCGCGGCGACGAGCGCGTACGCTTGTCGTTTTTGCCGGCGACGGTCGTGCCCGACGTGTTTCAATTCTCTGCTTCGGCCCCCCGGCTGTTTGACTATGGCACACCATTCGTGCTGCCGGAAGTCTCATTGCCTGATGCCGCGGTCGTCACTCGCCGACTTCTCGCGCCTGCTGGAAAGATTACAGTTGCAGCAGCGCACGCCGCCATCAGCGGCGCGACGACGACGTCTCCCGAGGGCGCGCCTGCGGCCACGAATCAGGAGCGCTGGCAGGCGTTTGAGGTTCCCAACGACGCCGAAGCAGTCACGGTCACCTGGCTGGCCGCTGTCGGGCAGTTGATACCCTGCACTCTTGCCGACCTGCGACTCGAAGTCACCGCCGACGGCGCTTGCCACGGAAGAATGCTGCTTTGGCTTCCTCCCCTTTCGCCGCCCCAGGTCGATTTTGATTGGCCCTTCGGCACTGGTCTGGCCGCCGCATTTGTCGACGGGGTATCGCTGCCTGTCGACGAGCCTGACGCGGGGATGTGCCGCATCAAATGGCCCGCAACCATGTCGCCCCGGACGCTGTTTATCGCCTGGAGCGCGGTTCCAGAACCGCTGCCGTCGACATTCGGGCTGTTGAAGCGCCCCATACCCTGGCCCCGGGGAATGCTGGTTTCCGATGTATTGCTCGCCTCGCAGACTCCTCCGGCATTCGCAAGAACAGGCGTGTCACGGCCGACGCTGCGCTCAGATCTCGAAACGGCGCTGATCCGCTGGAACGCCGCCCTCTACGCCGGCAATCGGTCAGGTGACTCGCAGGGGGTATTGCGAAACGATCTGGAACAGTTCATGCAATTCGAAGCCCGCCATGCGGAAAGTCTGGCGCAGCAAGCCGATCGTTCCACGTCGATGGCGTTCCGTGAGCAGTTGGGTTTTTTGGCCGAACGCAGCGATTTGGCTGGCGAAGTCGATCTCGCGCGGCAGTCGAGCGTACTGGCCAACCTGCTGCAGAGTTTCGCCTCCACGCCGTTGGAAAGCGGCGGCGACGTCGAAAGCACACACTGGCGAGCGGTCCAGACTGCGCCCGGGCAGCCGCCGGCGCTCGCAGGTTCACGCCTGGTATGGCGTCGCCGCGCCTTGCATGGGGCCTTCGCCATTTGCGCCGCGGTCATCATCTGGTTCTGCGCCGGGCCGGTGCAGCGCTTGCTGAACTGGCTCGATGACCGGCCCGAATTGTCGTGTGCGCTTTTTGGACTGGTCTGGTGGCTGTTTCTGCCGCCAAGTGTATTGGGGTTTTGTGTAATGGTTGTCGCAGGAGTGGCCGTCTGGAATCGCCACCGACGGTCGAGGGGGCTGGGGTCGACAACACCGTAGCGGTCACTGGGGCGCCGGTTCGGGTATCGAGCGCCTGCCACGTGAACGTCAGCATCGCGGCCACGACGCAATACCACGCGAACCAGCTCAGCCCACGACGCACGATCACGCTCAACAACCAGCGAAGCGAGGCCCACCCGACGACGAACGAAATCAGGGCGCCCACAAGCATGGGGCCGAAATCGCCGAGCGACAGTGACGATTCGCCGCGAAGCCCTTCTCGCAGCAGCTTACCCCCTTCAACCACAGCAACTCCCGCCACCGCCGGAATCGCAATCAGGAACGAGAATTTCGCGGCCGCCTCGCGCGTCAGTCCTCGGCACAACCCGCCGGCGATGGTGCTGCCCGATCGCGAAATGCCCGGCAAGAGCGCCACCGTCTGAAAGCCCCCGACAATAAGGGCGTCGCCTGGCGAGAGACGTTCCAAAGGCTTTTCGTTCCGGCTGAGTTTTTCAGACGTCCACAGCAAGACGGCCGTTACGAGCCAGCCGCACGCGGCGGCCACGGGTTTGTCGAACGTTGATTTGAGCTGATCTTTGAACAACATGCCCACGACGGCCACCGGAATCGTCGCCAGCACGATTTGGGCGCACAGCCGGTAATCGCGCAGCAAGAGTCGCAGGTCGCGGCGATAGACCACGAACAGCGACCCCAGCGTGCCGACGTGCAGGGCGATAATCATCAGCAGGTTACCACCGGGGTTCTCAAGTGGCGAACCGGTCACGCGCTCCAGCAGCTTGCTGAAGACCACCAGGTGCCCTTTGGAACTGATCGGCAGAAACTCGGCGATCCCCTGGACGACTCCCAGAAGGGCGGCCTGCAGGTATTCCGAATTGAACATGGATGTCGCCGGACCGCGATTCAAGGGGCATTGAAAGTCAGCCGCCCAGATTAGGGCGCTGCCGAGAACAACGGAAGGGCTGCGCCCCGGTTCCCTCGCCGCGTCGTCTTCTGTAGCATAGGATAATCGGCCGTTCCGTCTTGCCCGCGTATTGTTCAGCACCAGTTTTTCGGCCCGCAGATCCATGTCGAACGCGCTCGTCGGGCTCATCATGGGCAGCAAATCAGACTGGGAGACCATGCGCCATGCCAGCGAGACGCTGTCGCAGTTCGGCGTCACGCATGAGTGCCGGGTGGTCTCGGCCCATCGTACGCCCGAATGGATGGCCGAATACGGCGCCACGGCCGAGTCGCGGGGGCTGCAGGCGATCATCGCGGGGGCCGGGGGGGCGGCCCACCTTCCGGGGATGATCGCGGCCCACACGCTCTTGCCCGTTTTGGGCGTGCCCGTGCAGAGCCAGGCATTGCAGGGGCTCGACTCATTGCTGTCGATCGTTCAGATGCCGGCTGGAGTGCCCGTGGGAACGATGGCCATCGGCAAACCCGGGGCGATCAATGCGGCGCTGCTCGCGGTGCGTCTCCTCGCGAACTCACGAGCCGACCTGCGCGAGAAACTGCGCGATTATCGTGACGCCCAGGCCCGCGCGGTGCGCGAGGAGACCCTGTCGTGAGCCGCGCCATTCTTCCCGGCGCGACGATCGGCGTTCTCGGGAGCGGGCAACTGGGGCGAATGTTCGCCATTGCGGCCCGGCGCCTGGGCTACCGCGTCCACACCCTCTCGCCCGACACCGACACTCCCACGGGGCAGGTTTCCGACGTAGAAATTCAGGCGACCTACGACGACCTCGACGCCGTGCGCGACTTTGCCCGCAACGTCTCGGTGGTCACGTTTGAGTTCGAGAATGTACCGGCGCCAACCGTCGAACTGTGCGCGGGCATCGTCCCCGTCAGGCCGGGTGGAAACGTTCTGCACGTCAGCCAGCATCGTTTACGAGAGAAAACGTTTCTCGACGCCGCCGGGCTGCCGGTTACTTCGTTCAGGGCCGTTCGGTCAGAGTCCGAGCTGGCTCTCGCGCTCGGCGACCTGGGGCTTCCCGCGGTCCTGAAGACCGCGGGGTGGGGCTATGACGGGAAAGGTCAGCGACGAATCGATCGCGCCGACCAGGCAGCCGACGCCTGGCGGTCGCTACAGACCGACGAAGCCGTGCTCGAGGCGTTTGTGCCCTTTGTGCGCGAGGTCTCGGTGGTCGCTGCCCGCGGGCTCGATGGTTCATTCGTCGCGTACCCGGTCATCGAGAATGTGCATTCCCGTCATATTCTCGACGTTTCCGTTTGCCCGGCGCCGCTCTCGGAAGGGCCGGCGCGCGAAGCCTGTACGATCGCGCGCACCGTGCTGGAAACGTTGGATGTCGTGGGCGTCTTGTGCGTGGAATTCTTCGAGACTGCCGACGGGCGGCTGCTGATCAACGAGCTGGCCCCGCGCCCGCACAACTCGGGGCACCTGACAATCGACGCCAACGTCACGTGCCAGTTCGAGCAGCAATTGCGGGCCATCTGTGGCCTGCCGCTCGGCTCGACCGAGCTGTTGCGTCCGGCGGCAATGACGAACCTTCTGGGCGACCTGTGGAACGACGCCGAACCCGATTGGGCGGCCGCCTGCGCGCTGCCCGACGTGAAACTTCATCTCTACGGCAAGCTTCAGCCGCGGCCGGGGCGAAAAATGGGGCACCTCACGGCGCTCGGCAGCGACGTCGCACAGGCGCGCACGCGGGTCATCCGCGCGCGCGAAGCCCTGCGCCCTGGCGCACATTGATTGGCGGGTTCGTCGTGACACCGACCGGAATCATTTCAACCGAATCGGTATGGCGGGCGACGCTGTCTGCCGCAGAGCGCGTGCAATTGCAGGCCGACCGCGGCCGGTTGCTCCATACTCGCCCCGACGTATTGATCGTGGGCGGCGGCCTGGTGGGGCTGTGCCTCGCGTACTATCTGGCTGAAGAAGGAACCTGCGTCCAGTTGATCGAAGCCTCGTCATTGGGCGACGGCGCCAGCGGCGCAAACGCCGGCGGGGTCTGGCCGAACGACCAGGGCCCCTCCCACCCCCCCGGCTTTCAGTCGCTCGCGTTCCTGAGCCGCGATTTGTGGAGCCGGTTGTCGGTCCGTCCCGGTTTCGATTTTGATTGGCGCGTCAACGGTTTCTTGAACGTCAATTCCGACCGAATCGGCCCCGACGTGCAGGCGGCCGCCCGGGCCGTGCAAGAGCAGGGCTATGCCGGTCAGGCCGTCGATGGCGAACAGATACGGCGGCTTGAACCGCAGTTGCGACCTGACGTTGCATACGGCCTGCACGCCCCCTCTGACGCCCATTTGCATCCCCTCAAAGCCGCCGCGTCGCTGGCACGAGCTGCCCGAGCGCTCGGCGCCGGAATCGCGACAGGTATCCGGGCGGTGGACGCCGAGTGTGATGACGTTTCGATTCAACGCGTCGAAACGACGGCCGGTCCAATCGCCGCCCGACATGTCGTCGCCGCCACGGGGTGGTCGCGGGCCTGGGTTGAGGCCGCTGCGCAGGATCTGTACCCCCTGCGGCCCGTCCGCGGGCAACTCATCGCGACCGCCCCGCTTCCGCCGCTACTGGCCGGTTCCGTGGCCGGCGGCTGCCTGGTCGTGCAACTGAAATCAGGAGAAATCATCGCCGGTGGCGACGTCGTTGAATCAGACAGTTTGACGCCCGACCCGGCCGTCAGCGCGCGCTTCGCCAAGACGGCTGGGGACCTCATACCGGCTTTAAGAGACGTTCGGTTCGAGCGCGCGTGGTGCGGCCTGCGTCCTGGTACGCCCGATGGGTTGCCGGTCATCGACCGGTCGACCAATACCCCGAACCTCTGGCTGGCATGCGGGCACTTTCGCAACGGGGTGCTGCTGGCGCCGGGCACCGGCAAGCTGTTGTCGGCCTGGATTCGCTCGGGTGAACGCCCGGCCGAGCTCGCGCCGTTCTGTTGGGCCCGATTCAGTCGCGCCAGGGATGCTTGATTTTGTCCCAGTATTCTTCGAACACGTCGCCGTCAGTCTTAAAGTGGGGGTCGTTGTCGCCGTCGTGGCATTTGACGCAGGCTTTGACGGCGGCCTGGTCGAGCGGAATGTGGGCCAGGTCGCGGAGTTTCTCGACTTCCTGCGCGAGATTCGGTTCGTTCTTGAACCGCCGCTCGAGTTCGGTGTGACGTCCGCCCGGGCCGTGACAGTTTTCACATTGCTGGCCGGTCAAATGCGGCGTCGCCCGCTCACTTTCGAATCCCGAATTGTACCGCGACACGACCTTCGCATCGGGGCTCCACCCGGTGACGTGGCAATTGACGCATTCGGGGTCGAAAATGCGGCCGATGAACGCGTCGCTGTATTTTCCATTCGCCGCTTTTCTCCCGAACTTGATCGCCTCGGTGGCATGGGCATGAGGCGTCTCGAGCCATTTCTTGTAGGCCCGGGTGTGGCATTCACCGCAGACCCTGGCCCCCACGTATTGGTTCGGCTGGGTGAGCTGTGCGTTCCAGGGGCTGTCGATCGCCGCGTCCCGCGCGACGAGGTCGTGCACCTGCAGAGTTTCCTGGTATTCGCGCATATGCTGCTGGATCGCGGGGGTGTCTTTGAATCGCGTTTCGTCGAGCGCCACCTGCTCGAACCTCAATCGCTGATCGGCGCGATCGGGGTAGAAACCGACGACTCCAACGTGCTTGCCCTTCTGGCCGGGAGTGACCAGCAGGGCCCGCTCGAGGGTCCGCAGGCGTGTCTCGCCGTCTTCCGAACCACCCGCGCTCACAATCAGGTCGAACTGCGGAAACTTCGCAGCCAGCTCTTTGGTTTCGTCGAGCCTGGCGTGTGACAGCAGCACCCGCAGGTCGGGTTTTTCGGCCTCGAGTGCCGCCAGCGCCTTTGTCAGCGAGGCGACCGGGTCGAGGATCTCGAGATCCTGAGGATTCTGCTCGAACCCCGGCACCTTCAGCGAGTTGCCGAAGACCGCCGTCACGCCGATCTTCACCTTACCCACCGCCACAACGCGGAACGATTGGTGCAGCCCGCTATCGGGGGGCGAGCCGAACAACACCAGATTTGACGCCAGAAACGGGGGGCGATCAGGTTCTCCGTACGTCAGAAGCTCGATGCCGATCAACAGTTCTTCGCGGCCGAGCGCTATTCCGGCATAGCCCATGTCTCTCAGGCACTTGAGCGCCATGGCCAATTTCAACTTGGCCTGCCGCCGCGTGGGGTTGTTCACCAGGCCCCCCACATCGAGCGGCAACACCGGCCAGCCCCGTTCCCTGATCTGCCGAACCAGGTCGGCGCGCCGCGACAGGCCCCCCAGTTGATTCAGCGAACAGCCGCACGGCTCGATATACCCGTGCTGCTCGCCCGAAAGAACGAGAACGGCCTCGGGCCTGGTCCAGCCTGCCAACAACGGCCCGAATGCCGGTGGCTGAGTTTGCACCTTCGCAGGCTTCTCTGCCGACGCCAGATTGCGGTTCAACAGGTACGCCGACGCCGCTACGAGGGCCAGCACGATGGTCGCAGGAACGACAACACGTATCGACATCCGTATCGATCCTTTCGTGGCGCCCGCAAATCGGTTCAATGCGCGTTGAAGAACACGCTCAGTTGAAGCGTCGGCGCCTGGGGATGGTTGGTGTTGAGTTTGATGCGGCCGGGGTTGAATTCGCCGCGCAAGGTCCGCGGGCTCTTCGCCGGATATGCGACCAGCAGATGATAGCGCTTACCCCCCGCGCCTTTGTACGTTTCGTCACGTTCCAACGCGACATTCAATTCAGGAGGATCGCGCTCCATCTCAGAAAACTGCAGGCCGCCGGGCGGGTCTTGCGGAACAATCAGCAACAGCTTCACTTTTTTGCCTTCCTGGGCCGAAAAGTTCCCCAACAGCAGCGATGACTGCTCTTCGACCCATTCGCGTCCCATGATGCGCAACGGACCGCGGCGGTTCCCCGACAAATAAACCGTGATTTCTGCGTTGCTCTCTTCATCTCGGGGCAGGTCAGTCTTGATCGTCAGCGGTATACGGAAGACTCCCACGGGCAACAGCGGTTGCAACCGCACCTGGATGGCATAGCCTGATTTGAGGCGCGACTGCAGCGCTTCAATCTTGCTGAGCGGCACGGCCTCAGCCTTCACCGCCGGGTTCGCACACACGATCTCCACCACATTGAACGACTCGTGCACCGGCGATCCGATGATATGCTGAAGCGGCGTCTCTCCAGATTCGGCGACTTCGGGAAAGTGCCAGTCGCCTTCGGGCGCGGCCATCAGAGTCGCAAGCACATGCCCCTGAATCCGCAACACAATGGAAGGTCGCTGCGGATCGTTGGTCAGCACTTCTGCCCCTTTGACGAACGATTCGGCTTCGGCCACCGGCTTCCAGGTCAGCGTCACGGTCGCTGAACCTCCCGCCGGAATCTCCTTCAGCTTGTCGAGGTCGCTGATCGTGCATTTGCACTCAGTTCGCCCTTGCTTGATTTTCAGTGGCGCCTCTCCTTCGTTGCGAATTGTGAACTCGTGCGACCGCTCTTCGCCCACCTCCATGTTGCCGAACTCGAATTCCGTCTGATCAAATACAGCTACGGGCTGCGCCCCTTCGCGCGCCGGGGTCAGGTCGTCGTCTACCGGTATCGACTTCGCCTTGATTTCCTCCATCAGCTCCTGCTTCGACTTGGGCTGCTCGTGCAGCAGCCAGGTGACAAAGTAGATCGAGCCGACGATCGCACAAAAGCCCACCAGCACAACCCCGATGCGCATAGATCAGTCCTCTCCCCGAAGGCCGGCTTGCCGTTTCATTGGTCTGTAATTGAATACGGATAATCGGCGGTAATCACTGGCTGACCATTTCCACTTTGCCCTGATGGCATTGCCCCCGGAGCGAAAAGCGGAAATTGGACGGTTATTCTAAGCTCGGCGATATGCCGGTCAATTCGCAGTCCCCTTCGTTCGATCGCACGGCAACGGCCGCCCGGCCTGTCGATACGACGTAACACACCTCTCTATATATGCTTGAGGAAGATTAACGGCAACTGCCCGGGAGCCCGCACTTTCCCACCGGCCGTGTTGTGGCCGTTGCAGGCACGAGCTCACCGGGCAAATTTGAGCCGGCGGGCCTGCAAAGCGCCTGTCATTCAATGGCAGGTGCGTGCTGCACAGAATCGTTTGCTCTCTTTCGAAAAATGCCCCCACGGCCGCGCGGCCGTCAGCCCGTGGCTCGCCGACCGGCAGCCTGATCGCGCGGCGACCATGGCCCAACCGATCGAGTCGACTTTGGCGGTCCGACAAATATCGTCAGAGAAATACGCCGCTTCTTTGCGTCTGGTGCCTGCGCGGGAGCCGGCGGCGAGACTGCCAATGCTGGCTGGCGGTCGCTCCGGCATTCGCTTTGCTTCGTTGGTCGCCGGAGTCCAAAGAGATCGGCAGGCTGACTGCCCGCCGTAGAACGACAACAGAACAAGGAGCTGGCGATGGTCAACGAACAGACCCTGCAGGGAAACTGGAACGAAGTGAAAGGCAAGTTGCGCAGCAGATGGGGCCAGCTTACCAACGACGACCTGAAGCAATTCAGTGGCGACGTCGAACAACTGGTAGGCCTGATTCAGCGCAAGACGGGCGACGCCCGCGAGAGCATCAGGCGCTATCTCGATGAATTGGCGGCCGGCGGCGCGTCGATGGCAGAACAGGCGGGTGACGGCGCGCGGTATTTCGCACAACAGGCCTCTGAGAGGATCCAGGAAGGGACTGAATACGTCTCAGAGTCGATGCGACAGGGTTACGAAGAGGCCGAGGCAATGGTCCGCCGTCGGCCCGTTGAATCGGCATTGGTGTGCTTCGGCGCCGGTCTGTTCGTCGGGTTGCTCGTCGGACTGACGCGTCGGGCGTAACTCTCCCCAAACCCGTTCTCATTCCGCTCGATCAAGGAGGCTCGCAATGCGCGCCAACCCTTCGCAAATCCAACAACGGCGAACTCAGGTTGCCAACGGCGCTCCGTCTCTGGAAGAATTTGTCGACGAGTACCCCCTGTCGTCAATGCTGGCATTGTTCGCCGCAGGGGTCGGCGTGGGGGTGGTGGTCGGGCATGCGCTGTGTGAACCGATGCATCGCGCCTTCGAGCGCGACGACTCGCTGCGCCGACAAATCGCCCGGTTCTTCGAGAAATCGTTGCCCGAAGCCGTCGCCCGGCATCTGCCAACCTGACCCAGGCCAGTTCGAGAAGGTTGTACCGTTCCCTTTCACTGGTCGCCTCGGATTGCCCGGACATGCACGATCCCCTGCTAACCGCCGAAGCCCTGCAATGGCAGATGCGGCAGGTTCGCTGTGAAATCGACACCGACGTTGACGATCTCGCGGCCGATGCGCAGTCGATTATGGGGCAAGCGCGAGAGTTGCTCGATTGGAAGCACCATGTGCGACGCCATCCGTGGATCAGCCTGGGTGTCGCGGCGGCGGCGGGATTCTATTTCGTTCCGCGGCGGCCCAAAGTCGTTCGGGCCGATCCGCAAGAGTTGGCTCGCCTGGTCAAATCGCAAGACATGGAAATCAACATTGCCCCCGCCGCGGGCAGCACGCGCGGTGCGGCGGTGGTCAGTCCGTCGCGGATGCTCGCGCCGGTCGTGAACATGGCGGCCGGAATGATGCTCCAAACGGGGTTCTCGCTCCTTGAGCGGCAATTGATTCGCTGGTTTCAACAGCCTGCGGCCCCTTCAGGCTCGGCGACGGCCGCCTCACAAAACCGCAATGATTAACCGCATCGCCACTTATTTCGACGCGGCGACCTCCGCCCAACCGCAGTCTGCGGAGCCAGTTGAACCGGCAGCGAACGGCCGGATCGGCTTGGTTGTCGAACGCCAACGACGCCGGGTCGAACGAGCCATCAGCCTCAACCCGGGCCTAGCGCTCGCAGCCGCCGTCATTCTGGGCGTAGCACTCGCCTGGTGGATAAAACGACGATGAATCGCCCTTCTGACACGGCCGTTCCGCGCGCTCTGCCCGTGACGCAGCACGTCGCGGCGTTTCTGCACGACCTCGTAAAGCTTTTGGAATTGCAAGGGCGGCTGTTCGCCGTCGAACTGCATGACTGTCGAGCCAGGCTGCTGACGACCGTGGCCACCATCGTCGCCGGCCTGGCACTGGGCCTGAGCGGCATGGTCGTCGGGCTGCTCGCCCTGGGTTGGTTGCTGGCCGAGAACTCTCGTTTCAGCACGGGTCAGGCCTGCTTGATTTCAGCCACGGGTGGTTTGCTGGCGGCCGTTGCGATCGTTGGCATGGGAATGGTCCGCTGGCGTCGCCGTCACGCGGGGCTCGCGCGTTCCTGGGACGAGCTGCGCCAGAACGTGGCGTGGATCAAGAGCTCGCTCGAACGACTCGCCGAAGCCCGTAATGGTTCAAACGCCGCGCATGAGTCCGATGGAGACCAACCTTTCTCGTAATCAGGAGAGGCCGATATGCACCACCCCGAAAGCATTTCCGTTCGCTCTGCCGACCCGCGCGTGCGAACGGCCGACAGGCCAATGCGACCCGCCGACGATTTTCTGGCCTACCTGCACGAGTACAGCCGCGAACAGCCCGAAACCGTGGCGCTCGTGTGCCTGGGGCTGGGTTTCATTCTGGGCTGGAAGCTCAAGCCGTGGTAGCGGTTCACGCCTCGTCGCCCGACACGATTCGTCGCAAGCGATTCACGCGGGCGACGGGCAGCAGCTTGTCGCGGTGCCCGAGCGCCTGATTGATTTCGTCCAATTCGAGAGCGCGGGCAGCAAACACCTGCGCGGACGCCGGTTCCTCGGCCGACCACAAGGCCAAAGCGCATTCCGCCTGCAGACCGGAATGATTCGGGTACAACTCGACCGCCTCTTCAAAGGCGTCGGCGGCGCGACGTGCATCGGCAGAGTCGTGGGTGCTCTTCCAGCGCGCCTGATACGCTTCGGCGATGATTCGCCGCGCCGCGATGTTCCTGGGAAACCGCTCGATCGCCCGGCGCGACCAGTAAATGATCTGCTCGAAGGCGTCGCGGCCCGGTTCGGCACGATCCTGCCCGCCGCTGCCCCCCTCCCAGCGGCGAAACCAAAGGCCAGCCAGCCGTTCGTAAGCCTCGTGCCCCAGGGGGTCGGCCGTAGCAGCCCCCCGATACTCGCGCTCGACGCTCTCAAACGACTGGCTTTCCGCCAGCAGCGCATCGCCGTGCAAGAGATGGGCCTGCGCTGAGACAACGGGCGAGAGCCCCCAGTGCCAGACGGCCAAAAACAGCGCCAGGGCCCCCAACCCGGCGAGCGCAATCGCGCGCCGGCCCACCACAAAGCCCAAACCGCTCGACAATGGTGACACGACAGTCGACCAGGCGACCAGGTACAGCACCGTCTGAACGATTGCGGGCATCTCGATCCCCCCTGCCCCCAACAGATGCACCAACAGCCCGGTCAGTGCGATCGCGGCTGCCGTTGGCGGCAATTCGACGGACAAAAGCCACTGCCAGAAGGCCGTGGCGGCGATCCACCCGAGGGCTACGCCCGGGAGTCGCGCATCCAACCCGCCGCCGACGAAATAGGTGAAGGCAAACGCCAGTGCCCCCCCCACAAAAAGCGGATCAATGCGAAACGGCAAGCTGCGCGACGCTGACCGGTTTTTTCGGGTTTTGGCTTTCGAGGGAATGGCCCTGGGCAACGCGGCTTCCTGGGCACCGCTCGAGCGCTCAGGGCCTGACCCCGCTGCCATTGGGCGCCACACCGGGCGCAGCCCTGCGGCGCACAGCGCCACCAGCCCCACGACGCCGGCCAGGCCCGCATTGGCCCACACATCGAGGGCGAGATTGTGCGGGTCGGCAATGCTCTCGCTCGACTCAGGCACTTTGAACTGCAGATAAGTCGACTGGAAATTTCCCGGGCCTGCTCCGGTGACCGATCGCCACATATCGGCCGTCATCATGGCCCACGTGCCGCGCCAGTATTCTCCACGATAGCGGAGTGATTTCAGAGACTGCGAGAAGACAAGCCGATCGAGCCCACCCGTTAAAGCGGCCAGAGCGCCCAACGCCAGCATCAGGGCCAGCCCCACGCCGCACCACAGCAACACCGACCGGCGCCGCAAGGGCCAGGCCAGCGCCAAGACAGCAACCAGGCCGCCGCCGGCGATCAGGCCGACGAATGCCGTTCGGCTCTTTGTCAGCAACAGAACATAGGCCAGCAGGGCGACTGCCGCGCCTGCCGCTAAGGCCCGTTTCGACCGGCCCCCGCGCCATAGTGCGACGAGCGCCGAGATCGACAGCAGCAGAGCGCATAAGAGAACTCCGGCAAAAGTATTGGCCAGCGCGAAAAAGCCGTAGGGCTCACTGCTATGCGTGACGCGATCCAGCCACGCCTGGCGCTCTCCCTCGCTGACAGGCATTCCCATTTCGGCCGCTTGGCGGCGCAGGCGCGCGAGGGCGCGACGCTGTTCTGCAGCGCCGCGCGCGTCAGTGGCGGGCGCTTCGCCCTCCAACCGGTGCGATTCGCGATCCCAGGCTTCGACCATCCGGCGCGTTTCGGGGATCTCGACAAAATGCTGCCAGATTCCCAGGCCGCCCAAGGCCAGTCCGGCGGCGAGATGCACCAGCAGCATTTGACGTGCGCCAAGGCCCCGTTCGAGCGATCGGCGCAACAGAACCCAGGTGGCGGCCAGACCGCTCCACTCGCATACCAAGTTGCACGCCGCCCGCAGGTCAAGCTGCGACCAGTTGCCGATGGCCGACGCCGCGTGCGACGCCAGCAACACGAACACACAGGCATCGGCCAGATCCACCCGCCAGCGCGCCTCGCCGGCCTGGTACGCCGCCAGAATTGCAATCAACAGCGCGCACAGGCTCAGTTGGGCGATCCACAGGTTTTCGCCCGCCACGACTCCCTCGGCAGGCGTCAGCAGGCGGCACAGAACGATGGCGCCAGTCAGCACCGTCGCCAGGGAATCGATCCAGCCCCTCACACGACTTTCCTTCCGGGAGGAGCGGGGAACGGCCCGACCGGTGGTTCGGGCTGCTGCTCGGTTCGTGAGGCACGCCCGACCGTCTCGAGAATCGCGATGACTGCCAGCAGGCAGCCGACCAGCGCCACCACCAGAATCGCGCCGGTCAGCCCGGTGACCTGATACAACAAGAGCCCTCCCAGGCCCGTCGTCAACGTGATCAGATGAATCGTCAGCACGGCTTGTGCCCGCGTGAAGCCCATTTCGACGAGCCGATGTGAAAAGTGTGATTTGTCGGCGTGAAACGGGCTGCGGTGTTGCGACAGGCGGATGAGCATGACCGAGCAGAAGTCGTATAGCGGTACCGCCAGCACGCAGAAGGGGGCGAGCATCACGTGCGGCGCGGTGAGCTCTTCGTAATCATAAAACGTTCCCACCAGTGTCAGGCACGCCAGCCACAATCCCGTAAGGCAGCTTCCCGTATCGCCCATGAAGATGCGGGCCGGAGGCCAATTGTGTACCAGAAATCCGGCGAGAGACCCCGCAAGAATCAACAGAAAGCCCGCCACAAACCAATGCGGAGTCTGCGTGCCCGTGAGCATGATCAGCGCAAAAACAAGTGACGCGATCAGACCAATGCCCCCTGCCAGGCCGTCCATGTTGTCGAGAAAATTCATCGCGTTGGTGAGCACGATGATCCACAAAACCGACAGCATCCAGCCGACGAACGGTGAATCAACAAATACCGTGGCCCTTACGCCCCCGGCCGCCAGGCCGATCGCGACGGCAAACTGCACCAGCAACTTGGGTCTCCAGGGCAGCGCGCGGCGATCGTCGATCAGTCCCAGCGAAGAAATGAGAATTCCGGCCAGCACGATGCTCCACAACTCGCCCGACCGCTTGACGATGCCAGGTAGGTGCAAGGCCAGCTCTGATGGCACCCACGCCGGTGTCGTTCCCTGCCCAGCGACCCAGATAGCGCCCACTTGCAGAAGCGCCAGCGGTACGACGACGCCAAGAAGAATTCCCAGGCCGCCACCCAACGGTGTGGGGACCACGTGCACTTTCCGGGCATTGGGATGGTCGACCAGGCCCCAGCGCGGCGCAAAGCGCCTCATCACGGCCGTTACAGCCGTTGAGACCACGAAACCGGATGCCAGGCATCCGGCGATTACGGGAAGCATGGAGCGCATCGGGCGGTTGTTCGCCAACTGACTACGCCGCTGGCAGCCGCCATGTTAGGCGAAACCCGGTTTTGCTCCAATTGCGGTTTTCGTGTTGGCCCGCTCCGCCCCCGAGATGTTGCGTCAGACGGCGCGTCAAATGCTGCCGGCAGCCCCGGCGATTCCGCCACGATCTGATCGCTCGCCTGTTATTGCAAACCCCGGGTGGTTCGCGGAACATGCGGGGCATGAGTGCGTCTGTCGCAGAACTTCGCCCTCTGCTTAGCCGCGAGACTTCGGAAGCCAGGGCCCTCGAATTGGCCGCGCCGGTCGGCTTCGCCGATGCGGCATCGGCCGTCGAGCGATTGCGGCGCATTGCGGGTGAGGGCGAGGGGCCCGATCTGTTGGCACAATGTCTGCCGGTCTTGCTGCTGGCCCTCTCCGACACGGCCCAGCCCGATCAGGCCCTGGTGAATTTCGAGCGGTTTGCGTCGAGCGTACACGACCGGCCGGCCGCCTTTCGCGCCCTGGCGCAGAACCCGCGGGCCGTCGAGATTCTCGTGCGGCTGTTTGTGGGCAGCCAGTTTCTCACAGAAATTCTGCTGGCGAACCCGGCGTACCTCGAACGCCTCACGCAGCACAAACGCCTGGCCGAGCTCAAAAGCGTCCAGCAGCTTTACATCGAAGCCCAGGGAACAATGGTGGGGTTGACCGACCCCGAGCAACAACTGAATGCGCTGCGCCGCTTTCAACGGTGGGAGTTGTTGCGCATCGGTACCTGCGACTTTCTGGGCCTGCTTGACCTCAGGCGCGTCACCGTGCAATTGTCGCTGTTGGCCGATGCCCTCGTGCGCTCGTGCCTTTCCCACGCTTATTCCGATGCGGGCCTGTCGCAGCAGGGGTTCGTGGTAATTGCCATGGGCAAGCTGGGGGGCGAAGAGCTGAATTACAGCTCCGACATCGACCTGTTGTTTCTGGCGGAATCAGGTTCGCAAGCGCATTGGCGCGTCGGCCAACGGTTGATCAAGGGGCTGACCGGCATGTCGGAAGCCGGGTTCATGTACCGGGTTGACATGCGCTTGCGACCCTGGGGCCGGGCAGGAGACCTCGTCTCATCGATCGACGCTCACCTGGCCTACCTTCACCATCACGCCCGATTGTGGGAAAAACAGTCGCTGCTCAAGGCGCGCGTGATCGCGGGAGACGGCGACCTGGGTAACAGCTTTCTCAAGCGGGCCGAGGCCTGCCTGTACAACACGCCCCCCGAGGCGGTGCGCGACAGCGTTCGGCGGATGAAGTTGAAAATCGAAGAGGGGCTGCAGAAGAAGGGGAAGTCGTGGGGCGAAGTGAAGCTTGGGCAGGGTTCGATCCGCGACGTCGAATTTCTCGTGCAGTACCTGCAGCTCATTCATGGCGGCCAGCAGCCGGCCGTCCGCAGCTTCAACACGCTCGACGCGCTCGTCAGGCTGGCCGACTGTGGTTTTCTGCACGCCGACGAATACCGGCTGCTGACCGACGGCTACTGCTTTCTGCGGACGATCGAGCACGCCCTGCAGTTGATGCACAACAAGCAGACTCACGAGCTTCCGCGCGAAGAGCTCGAGCTGGCCTATCTGGCCCGACGGCTCGACTTCGGCGACAGTCGCCACTTTCTGACGCACTACAGAAAGCATTGCGAGGCGGTGCGAGCCGTCTACGACCGGTATCTGGGCGAGCGAGACAAGGCCCGCCAGCAACGCGAACCCGAAGAGAACCCGGGCTTGCAGAAACACCTGTCGCGGCTCGAGCGCGACTACGCGGCAACGTTCAGCGAGGCCGATATCGAACACCATGCGGCCCTGGCCGAGCGCATCAGCGAGTCGGTTCCCGTGATCGTCGAAACGGCGCCGGTCGACGGGCTGCACCGCGTGACGATCGTCGGGTACGACTACCCCGCCGAACTGTCGCTGATTTGTGGATTGCTGCTGGTGCACGGGTTCGACATCGTCGACGGTCAGGTGTTCACCTACGAGGCCGTTTCGGTTCCTGATGAAACGCCGCGGCGGCAAAACCGGCAGGCCTGGCGACGGCAACCTTATCGCCGCCCGTTGAACCGGCCTGACGCGGCCGCCGACCGGGCGACACCCGGAGGCGACGACTTTCGGCAGAAGATCGTCGACGTCTTCACGGTGCGCCCTACGGGATCCGAAATCGTCGACGACGTCTGGACGCGCTACACCGACGAGCTGAAAGGGCTTTTGGCCCAGTTGCGCGCCGGCCAGCATGCCGAAGCGCAAGGGGCGCTCGCGCGGCGCGTGGCCGGCACCTTGCGGCAGACCGCCGGCGACGCGTTGCGGCCCCTGTACCCCGTCGACCTGACGATCGACAACGACACGTCAGACCAGTTTACCGTCCTGCACATCACGACGCGCGACACCGTCGGCTTTCTGTATGAACTGACCAACGCGCTGGCATTGTCGGGCGTGTATATCGCGCGCGTCGCCGTGTCCTCCGAAGGTGACCACGTGCATGACACTGTGTACGTCGCCGATGCGCGGGGCCAGAAAATCACCGAACCGCAAAAGTTGCGCGAGCTGCAGGCGGCCACCGTGCTGATCAAACACTTCACGCACGTGCTGCCTCGGTCGCCCAACCCCGAGGCAGCCCTCTTGCGCTTTCGCGATTTCATATCGCAATTGTTCACCCGCTCCGACTGGACCGACGAAATCGCTTCGCTGGAAAAGATGAACGTGCTCGACGCGCTCGGGCAGTTGCTGGGGGTCAGCGATTTTCTGTGGAACGACTTTCTGCGGATGCAGCACGCCAACCTGTTTCCCGTCGTCCGCGACGTCGATGCGCTGGCGGCGCCGCGCACCCGCGCGACGCTCGAAGCCGACCTGCGTGAATGCCTCGCGCCGGCGGCAGACCCTGCCGCCAAACGGGCGGCCCTCAACGACTTCAAAGACCGCGAGATGTTTCGAGTCGATATGCGGCACATTCTGGGGCATATCCGCGAGTTCAGCCGGTTTTCGGAAGAATTGACCGACGTGGCCGAGGTGGTGGTCGCCGCCGCGGTCGACCTGTGCCAACGCGAACTGAGCAGTCAGTACGGCCGACCGCTCTTGAAAGACGGCCGGCCCTCTCTGTACAGCGTGCTGGCGCTGGGCAAGTGCGGCGGCCGGGAACTCGGCTTCGCCTCCGACATCGAACTGTTGTTTGTTTATGAAGGGGAAGGGCGGACGACGGGCCCGCAGAAAATCGCCACCACCGAATTCTACGTCAAGCTCGTCGAGCAGGTGACGCACGCCATTCGCGCACGCCGCGAGGGGATCTTCGAAATCGACCTGCGGCTGCGGCCCTACGGCCGCGCGGGCAGCCTGGCCGTCTCGCTCGATGCGTTGCGGGCCTATTTCGGGCCTGCCGGCGCCGCGTGGCCTTACGAGCGGCAGGCCCTGGTCAAGCTCCGGCCTATCGCCGGCGACCCCGAACTGGGGCAGCGCCTGGTCACGTTGCGCGACGAACTGATTTACACGGGCGAGCCGTTCGACGTGCCGGCGATGCGCGGCATGCGCGAGCGGCAGATACGGCAGTTGGTCACGCCGGGCACCTTCAATGCCAAGCTGAGCCCCGGCGGGCTGGTCGATATCGAGTATCTCGTGCAGGGGCTGCAAATCACGCACGGAAACCGCCTGCCGGCCTTGCGCTCAACCAACACGCTCGAGGCCATCGCCGTTCTGGCCCAAGCCGGAATTCTCACCCGCGACGACGCCGGTAACCTGCGCGAGGCGTACAACTTTCAGCGACAATTGATCGGCGCCCTGCGCATCGTGCGCGGCAATGCCAAAGACCTGACGCTCCCCCCCGATGAAACCGAAGAGTTCGCGTTTCTGGCCCGCCGCCTGGGCTACGATTCAAACCCGCAGGCGGTGAAGGATCATATCGAGCGGCACGTCGCGGCCGTGCTCGAAATCAGCCACAAGCTGCTGGGGTGACTGGCGATCCGCCGACATCTGCGATATCAATAGGAATCGCTTCACGGCGCGGCTCGTGATAAAACAGTTCTTATTTCCATACTGCACTTTCTGACTTTGCTATTTCCTCAGACTGCGATGCGGAGCAGGCGTTTAAGGAGGGTTCGGAATTTCCGAGGGAGCGTCCGGTGAGGGGCATGTTGCGAAAATTCTTCGGCCAAGCAGGCGG
>JBQTIL010000026.1:0-32245 GCA_052388175.1 Planctomycetaceae bacterium
AAATCCGGTCCCAGTGGAACAGCGAGCGCCGTCATCGAAAAGGCATCCCTGCCAATGATCAACAACGACCGTCATACACGTCTTTAGCGATTTCATAAAGACGAACTGGTTTTGGCTGACGAGTTACCTTTTTCAAAAGGCTGTTCGTTGAGTTAGGTCCGCCTGTCACCCGGCGAGACGCCTTCGTGTCGAAAAGAAAGCAAAGAAAACCCTCGGCCTTGTCATCCGACGCGCCCGCGGCCCCGGTACCGGCACCTGGCCCGGCCTCAGTCCAGCCCCTGGAACCTGGGCGCGATCCGGAAACCGCCGGCGACTTTGAAGCCTACGAGCCGCTGACTCCCGAGCTGGTCGAAGAAGAGGCCATTCGCGGCGACGTGATGCTCCGCTGGGCCGTGGTGCTTCTGGCGTTTCTGATGGCCAGCACATACATCGCCGAGACGGCGGCCCTCGTGCACGTACGGACGGGCGAGTATCTCGCGGGCCACGGCTGGCTCCCTCCGGCCAACGACGTCTTCTCGTACACGGCCAACGACCGGCCGTGGATCAACCTGTCGTGGGCCTTCGACCTGCTGGCGGCCGGCGTGCATGCCGCAGGTGGGTTCCTCGGAATGTCGCTGGTCAAGGCGCTTTTAGCAGGCTGGCTCTTCTGGATGATCGGGCAGATCAGTCGACCCGGGCTACCCACCTGGTGGGGCTCGATTTGCGGGGCGCTCGCACTGTTGGCGTGCCATGAGCGGCTGTTGTTTCAGCCGACGCTGGTGACATTGGTGGGAGTTGCGACCGTGCTGTCGATCGTGCATTCCTGGCAACACCCATCCGCCGACAAGCGACGAATTTGGCTGCTGGTTCCGCTATTCATCGTCTGGGGTAACTTTGATTCACGGGCTTTTCTGGGGTTGGCGGCGCTGGCGCTGTATGCGGCGGGCGATTCGCTGGGCAGCCTGCTCAATCTGCAGACCGCGCTCACTGCGATCGACCGTAAGCAGCTCTGGCGCGTCGTCGTGGGGTGCGTGCTGGGCCTGCTGGTGCACCCGTTTCTGGGCCAGTCGCTGTTGGCTCCGTGGCACGCGTATGGAATCGAGTACCCCGCGCTGCGGGAATACGTCAGCGGGGCCTACCTGGGAACGCCGATTGTGCCGGGCGGTTCGGCGTTGATCTACTTTCCCCTCACGACACCCGCGTTCTGGCGGAACCTCGACCTGGCGGCCGTTGCGGCCCTGGCGATCACGGGCCTGTGCCTCGTAACGCTGTTGCTGAATGTGCGCCGGTTGAATCTGGGGCATCTCTTTCTGGTGGCCGGTTTTCTCGCGTTCGCCCTGCTCTCGCAGCATGAGCTGGCCGCCGCCAGCCTGGTTTCGGGCGTAGTGGCCACACTGACCGGGCAGGCCTGGTATGAGGCGAACTTCCGGCAAACCTATTCGACGGGGGCCGCCGAGCTGGCGTTTTCGCGCGGCGGCCGCGGCCTGACCGTGCTCGCTTTTGCGGCTGTCGCGCTGTTTGCGGGCACGGGGCGGCTGCGCGGCGCCACATCGTCGCGCACGGGCTTCGGCCTCGACCCGATGCTGGCCGCCTCGCTCGACGACCTCGCGAACCAACTCAAGGGCGACAAAAGCTTCGACCATCGTCCGTTCAATTTTCTGCTGACCCAGGGCGACAAGCTGATCTGGATCGGCGAGCGGGTGTTTGTCGACAGCCGCGTGGGCGTCTACTATTCGCTCGACCCCGCCCGCAACCTGCTGTTGGAACACGTTCAGACTCGCGAAGCATTGCAATTGCCGCGAGCTCTTGCGCCCGACGCGGCCACTGCCGACCAGCGGATGACGCAGTGGAAGTTGAGCTTCGGCGAGCACGACATCACGCACATCGTGCCGAACCTGAGCGCGGTTCCTCCTTCCGAATACGTGTGGCTGAGGGCGCTGATACAGGACGAAACGCAGTGGCAATTGGCCAGCCTGGGATCGAGCGCGGCGGTTTTGTACCGCCGCGATCTCGCGAACCCGGCCCTGCGCGATTTTCTGGTCGAGCATCGCCCGTCGTTTGCCGAGCGCGCGTTTCGCGGCGAGCCTGAGATGGTCGAGCCGCGCGGCGACTGGGCCCGGCCTCCCTCGTTCTACCAGCGGTATTTCTGGTCGCAACGTCAAGACGTGCCTCCGCAGATTCAAGAGGCGGTGCACCTGGTGCGGCTGGCGTCGCTGGGAGGGCTGCCGGCCGAATACGACGGCGCGCCCGTGGCGCTCGCGCATTTGGCCATTCGCCTGGCGCAAACCGGGCTTTCGGTCGACCCCAGTTCGGCCCGGGGCTATCTGGCGCTGGGCCAGGCGTACCAGGCGCTGATGCAGTTTGAAGCGCTGGGAATCGTGCCGGTGTACGAGGCTTCGTCGATTACCGAGACGCGGTACCTGCAGGCGGTCGCGGCTTACAGCCAGGCGCTGACGGCCGACCCTGATAACGAAACGGCCCATCTGGGGTTGATTCAGCTCTATCGCGGAGGGCAGCGCTTCGATCTCTGGTTCAGGCACATCGAGGCGCTCACCGCTCTCTGGGCACGCGACCCGCGAATCGACCCCCAGCAGCGACAGTTATTTGATGACGAGGCGGCCGCGTTGCGGCAGGCCCTCGCCCGCATTGACGAAGAGCTGGCGCAGCTTCCCTCAGAAGATGCGAGGCGGCTCGAACGGTCGCAGGTGGCGGCGTCGCGCGGCCGCGTGCTGGAGGCGCTCAAAGAGCTCGACGCCGCCGCGTCGGAACTGGTCGATAATCCGGTCGCGGAACAAGTGCGGGTGCGGCTGTTGATCGAATCGGGTCGCCTGGAAGACGCCGGTCGCGCTGCGGAATTGCTGGCCGAAATGTCGCGGCAGTCGTTGGGGCTGACCGACTGGCCCGAAATCGTGGCGGTCGCGCGATTGTGCGGCGGCGAATATCTGCGGGTCGCAGAAGTCTTGCAGGAAGGGGTCGAGCGGGTCGACGCGGCGGCCCTGCGGTCGGCCGCCGCCAGCCTTTCTCCACTGGGGGCCGGCCTGACTTTTCCCTGGGGGGCCGTGCAGACCGCCAGCATCTACCTGTACGCTCGCCCGCAGACCATCGCGCGATTTAAGCTGCAGGCGGCCCTCGCGCAACTCGAGCGGGGCGCCCTGACGCAGGCGCAGCAGCTCTTCGAAGAAGCGCTTGAAGCCGACCCCGAAACTCGCGCCCGCCCTCTGATCGCGTACTATCTGCGGCAATTGACGGGAACAGACCAGGTCGACCCGTTGTTCCCTTCCCAGACGATTCCCGGTTTGATCGCCCCCGAGGCCGACGACCTGCCGCCGGAAGCTGTCGAATAGGGCCGTGGCGATCCCAAGGGCGCGAACCCGTGGGGCGCGACGGGTGTCTCGCGGCGTGCCATGCCGAATTCCGCCCCCGTAAACTCGGTGAGACCTGCTTCTGCCGCGCTGGCGCGAGCGGTCGCCGAGGGCCGCCGCGAAGCCCGGGCCCTCTTGCTTTTGGGCGGGCCGGTGATCGGAGCGCAGCTTGCGCAGATTTCGATGAGTACGGTCGACGCGGTGATGGCCGGGCGGCTGTCTCCAAACGATCTCGCGGCTGTGGCTCTGGGGGGCAGTCTGTGGATGCCTGTGATCGTGTTCGGCATGGGAATGTTGATGTCGATCTCGCCCATTGTCGCGCACGATTTCGGCGCCGGCGATTACCGGGCGATCGGCCTGCATGTGCGGCAGGGGCTGTGGCTGAGCCAGATCGTCAGCCTGGCGTCGTTTCTGGCGATCCGCAGCGCGACCCCGGCCCTCGGTTGGTTCAAGGTCGAGGCGAGTATCATTCCCACAGCCGTGGGTTATGTGCACGCCGTATCGTGGGGCCTGCCGGCCTTTAGCGCCTTCACGGTGCTCAGGTGCTACAGCGAGGCCGTCTCGATGACGCGCCCCATCTTGTGGGTGAGCCTGGCGGGGCTCGTCTGCAACATCGTCGGCAACTACGTTTTCATGTACGGGCACCTGGGCCTGCCGCGCCTGGGCGCCGTCGGTTGTGGGGTGGCGACCGCGCTGACGCTATGGCTGATGCTGGCGGGTCTTGCATTGTGGATTGCCCGGCACTCGTATTTTCATCGATTCGGAGCTTTTGCGCGATTCGAGTGGCCCGATCGCGCCGGGCTGTGGCGGCTGGTGCGTCTGGGCGGGCCGATCGGCTTCAGCCTCCTTATGGAAGGGGGGCTGTTTGCCGCCGTGGCGCTCTTGCTGGGGCGGTTCGGGCCAGAAGTGGTTGCGGGGCATCAGATCGCGCTCAACGTCGCTTCGATCACGTTCATGGTGCCTTTGGGCGTCGCCACTGCCGTGACGGTGCGCGTCGGTCAGGCGTGCGGAGCGCGCGACCTCAATGCCGCACGGCGCTCGGCCGTCGTGGGGTCGATACTGGCGGTGTGCTTCATGTCGCTGGCGGCGACCGTCATGGCGCTTCTGCCGCGGTCGATCGCCTCGATTTACACCTCCGACGCCGCAGTGCAGTCGGTGGCCGCGGTTCTGTTGGTGATGGCGGCAATCTTTCAGGTGTTTGACGGATTGCAGGTGACGGCCGCCGGCGCCTTGCGGGGCCTCAAAGATACGGCCTTCCCAATGGCCATCACGTTTGGCGCGTATTGGGGACTCGGGCTGCCGCTGGGGTACTTACTGGGAATCAAGCAAGAATGCGGAGCGCAGGGGGTCTGGGTGGGGTTGATCGTCGGCTTGGCGGTTGCGGCCGTCTGTCTGACGGCGCGTTTTCATCGCACCGTCTCGCGGCGGCTGAAAGAGGGGTACTCCCCGTTGGTCGAATCCGAAGGATGTGGGGGTTACAAACTGGAGAGCAGGGCTCCCAACGTGAGGAATGCGCCGTCGTCGACGGAAGTTGAGTGTTCATAATCAGATGCGCAACTTTGTTGTCGTCAGAATGGCTTTGCAGTCCCTCGTTTTCGCGGTATTTCTGAGGTTTTCATAGAAATTGTTTCCTATTGGGGGAGCCGATGCTTATGATTAAGAGACCAAGTTGCGGGTACGTCAGAGACTCCGGGAGCCAACTATGGCCGCCAGTCTGGTCCCCACGGAGGGGGGGAACCCCATTCCGATCGACAAGCCGATTGTGCTGATCGGCCGTCATCAGGAATGCGATGTTTCTCTGCTCAAGAGCACGAAAGTCTCGCGCCGGCATTGCTGTATCGTGCAGGCGGGAGAGCGATTTGTGCTCCGCGATCTGGGGAGCATGAACGGCATCCGTGTGAATGGGCATCGGGTCGTTGAGACCGAATTGTCGCCGGGGGATGAGATCACCGTCGCCGATGTCGCGTTTCAGTTTCAGTGTGACGACTCGGGCGAGCGGTCGCGCAAGGCCAGGCCGGTCGCCCAGGCGCGGCCGAAACCCCCCGAGGCGAGTAATGCGTTTCCGGTCCCATTGCCGGACGAAATGCCCGAAGCCGACGACGAACCGGGCGAGTACCGGGCAGACGGAGACGACTTGCAGCTCAAGCACGACAGTCATTCCGAGAGCGGATTCGCCCGGGTATGACGCGGCCGACCATCTAACCCGCTGCCGGCAGAGACGTTGCGCGTCAGCGCAACGGCCGAGAGACACGTATTGCCTCAAATGGGCATCTGCGTAAAATGAGAGTGGATCAGTTGTTTTCGTCCGCTCGCGTCCGCAATTCGGGGGCGCCTGGCAGGCCGAGGGCAAGGCAGGGGGGTTAACCCGGTTTCGGATGCCGGGTGAATCGGAAGCGCAGGAGGGCATTGGGGTCGCTGAGACCCCGGCGACAATCCTTTCCTCACGACGAGTTGGTTTGTGGCGCTCACCGAAATTGATCGCGACCTGCTGAAACGCTGTCTGGCCGGCGACCCTGGAAGTTGGAACGATTTCGTCGATCGGTTTCTGGGGTTGTTCATCCACGTGGTGAATCACTCGGCTCATGCGCGCAGCGTGCGGCTCGCGCTCGAAGACGTTGACGATCTGTGCGCCGAAGTGTTCGTCACGCTCTGCGACCGCGACTTCGCCGTCTTGCGGCAGTTCCGCGGCAATTGCTCGCTGGCAACCTATCTCGCGGTCGTGGCGCGGCGCGTCATCGTGAGGGAAATGGCGCGTCGCCGGATGGCCGAGGCCCTGGGTCACGTGCAAGCCCATCAGGGGGTTGTCGAGCAGGCTGGCGGTGAGCGTCGCGAGGTAGAGCGCATCGATGACCGCGACGAGGTGCAGCGGATGCTGCAGGGTCTGCCTGAAGCCGAGGCGCGCGTCGTCCGTGAGTTTCACTTGCACGGCCGTACGTATCGCGAGATCGCAGCTCTTCTGGGCATCCCCGAGAATTCCATCGGCCCCACTCTGTCGCGGGCCCGGTCGCGCCTCAAACGGCAGGAAGTCTCGCTGTAAGCCGGGGGCGCCTCAAAAGGCCGCCTCTCCACGTGTCGACGAGATCGCAATGTGCTCTGCCAGCGCCGGGTCGGGCGCCGGAAAATCGCGCCGGAAGTGGGTCCCGCGGCTTTCGGTGCGGGCGAGAGCCCCGGCGATCATCAGCCGCGACACGAGCAGCATGTTCTGCAGTTCCCAACCGTGCGGATCAGAAAACTCGCGGGCCGCGACGTACCGCTTCCAGAATTCGACCTGCCTCTCGGCCGATTCGAGCCCCGCACGGTCGCGTTGAATTCCTACGTTCCGCCACATTTCGGCCCCCAGCGAATTGCGCAGGTCGATCAGATTGAGCTGGTCGTCGTCGGGGCGTTCGATGTGCGGCCAGTCGCTGATCAAAGGCAGGGCGCTAAAGCGGTCGCCCGCCTGGGCCGCGAGCGCCGAGGCCAGGGCGCCCGCGCGGCGCCCGAAAACGAGCCCTTCGAGCAGGCTGTTCGACGCCAGGCGATTGGCGCCGTGCAGGCCGCTCGAGGTGACCTCGCCGGCGGCCCACAGGCCCGGAACAGTGGTTCGCCCGTCCTGGTCGACGGCGGCGCCGCCGACCATGTAATGCGCCCCCGGCCGAACCGGGATCAGGTCGCGGGTGATGTCGAGCCCGAACTCGGCGCACACCCGCCCGATGTGCGGAAAGCGCTCGCGCACGCGCTTCGCATCGAGGTGCGACAAATCGAGGTACACGCACGGGTGCCTGGTTTTTTCCATCTGCCGCACGATCGCGTGGCTGACTTCGTCGCGCGGGGCCAGTTCCATCTGAGGCGAGTAATCTCCCATGAACCGCTCACCGGCGCCATCGCGCAGATAGGCCCCCTCGCCGCGAACCGCTTCCGAGATCAAGTGTCTTGAGCTGCCGGCGATGTACAGCACCGTCGGGTGGAATTGCATGAATTCCATGTCGCGCAGCTCGGCGCCCGCGCGAAACGCAACGGCGTGCCCGTCGGCCGTTGCGATAGGAGGGTTGGTCGTCTCGCGATAAATCTGCCCCGCGCCCCCGGTCGCCAGAATCGTCTGCTTGGCCCAGACCATCGTCTTGCCATGTTCGCGGTTCCAGACGACGGCGCCGCGGCAGGCCCCTTCGTGCGTCAAGAGGTCGATGATAAACGTCTGCTCCCAGAATTCGGCGTGCGACAGGGCCCGCGCACGGGCGATCAGGGCCCGCATGACTTCTTTCCCCGTGGCGTCTCCCAGGGCGTGTACGATGCGGCGGTGGCTGTGGCCCCCTTCCTGCGTGAGAGCCAGTTCACCGTTTTCGAGGTCGAAGCGTGCGCCCCATTCGATCAATTCGCGAATACGCGCCGGAGCCTCCTGCACGACCATTTCGACGATCGCCGGGTCGCACAGCCCCTTGCCGGCCGCCATCGTGTCGGCTGCGTGGCTCGAAAAATCGTCGACGGGGTCGATCGCCCCGGCGATGCCCCCTTGCGCATAGGCGCTGTTCGACTGGGCCAGCAGGTCTTTGCTGATCACCACCACATTGAGGGCCTGGGGAACTTCCAACAGCGAGCGTAAGCCCGCGATGCCGCTCCCCACGATCAGCACGTCGGTAAACACGTGCGCGATTCGCTTGGGGTGAAACCGCACGAGGTAGCGGTGCGCGGGAGTCAGGTGCAAAGTGCGCATGGGCAAATGCCGGCTCGCAAACTTCGATCGCGGCGGCCGCGCGGCTTGAAGACCTTCAGATAAATTCCAGGTCCACGGGCCGAGGAATGATTCGCGCCCGGTACGCGCGATTCAACAGCTCGGCGACCGCCTCGCGCCCGCGCGTACCGAAGTCGAGCGTCCAGTCGTTGACGTACATGCCGACAAACCGGTCCGTCCGCTGCCGGTCGAGGTCGCGGCCGTACTGCTCGGCATGTGCCAGCGCTTCCTGCCGATGAGCGAGGCCGTACTCGATGCTCTCTTTCAACAGCCCCGTGACCTCGCGCATGGCCGTCGCGCCCAAATCACGGCGAATGGCGTTGCCCCCCAAGGGCAGCGGCAGGCCCGTTTCCTCGTGCCACCATTGGCCGAGATCGACAATCAGTGAGAGCCCCTGATCGCCATAGGTGAGTTGCCCTTCGTGGATGATGAGGCCTGCGTCGACCCGGCCGGCCTCCACGAGGTTCAAGATCTCGTCGAACGGATGCACCTCGTACTCGAAGGCGTCGCCCAGAAGCAGCTTCAGTGCCAGGAATGCGGTGGTCAATGTGCCGGGCACGGCGATCCGCCGGCCTTTGAGACCGGCGATCTCGCCTGGCTGGCGGGCGACAACCATCGGGCCGTACCCGTCACCCATGCTGGCGCCGCACGAGCACAGCGCGTATTTGTCGGTGACGTAGGCATAGCCGTGCAAGCTGACGGCCGTCAGTTCGAGTTCCCCGCGCTGGGCGCGGCGATTCAGCGTTTCGATATCCTGCAGCGTGTGTCGGAAGACGTATCGGCCGGTGTCGATCCGGTCGTTGGCCAGCGCGTGGAACATGAATGCGTCGTCGGGGTCGGGGCTGTGCCCGACCCGAATCAAAACCTGATCGCTGGCGATAGACATCGGGCAGTGCGGGCTTCAAGTGCTCTCGGGAACGTCGATTCGCCGACTGTCGCGCGAACCGCAAACCTGCCTGGAACTTAACCGTCCCCCATGACTGCCGCAAGGTCGCGAGGCGAATCGCGGAGACGCAGATCACCGTCGCACGCGGGCTTGATTTTCGCCCGGCAGTTCCCATCATTCGCCGTAGCCGATGCCGCGCGACGTGTCATGCGCCGCACGGGCACTTGAGTAACACCTACCCACCTCGAGGAGCAGCTTGTGGCGGAACACGTCGTCATCATCGGGTCGGGGCCTGCCGGATGGGCCGCGGCCATTTATACCGCGCGGGCCAACCTCAAACCCCTGGTCTTCGAGGGGGCGGTCACTCCTGAGAATCAGCAACAGGGGACGTTGCCTCTCGGGCAGTTGGCGTTGACCACCGAGGTCGAAAACTATCCCGGGTTCCCCGTCGCGAACCTGGGGGGCTATCTCGACGCGGCGATTGCCCCCGAGCGCCGGCAATACATGGCCGAGCATCGCGGGCACGGAGTCAGCGGCCCCGAGCTGATGGAGCTGATGCGGCAGCAGGCGATCAACTTCGGCGCCCGCGTCGTGACCGACGACGTGGTTGACGTTGCTTTCTCGACGCATCCCTTCGTGCTCAAGTCGCTGTTGGGGCAGCAGGTCGAGGCGCTGGCCGTCATCGTGGCAACCGGCGCGCGGGCGAACTATCTCGGGCTTCCCTCCGAAGACCGTTTCAAGAACAACGGCGTCTCGGCCTGCGCCGTCTGCGACGGCGCCCTGCCGCGCTTCCGCAACAAGCCTCTCGTCGTCGTGGGCGGGGGCGATAGCGCCATGGAGGAGGCGACGTATCTCACGAAGTTCGGCAGCAAGGTGTACATCGTGCATCGCCGCGATGCGTTCCGGGCCAGCAAGATCATGTCGGAGCGGGCGCTCAAGAATTTGAAGATCGAGGTGAAGTGGAACAGCTTGGTCGACGAAGTGCTGGGTAACGACAATGCGGGCGTGACCGGCGTTCGCGTCAAAAGCGCATCAGGCGACGGCCAGACCACAGAGCTTTTAGCCAGCGGTTATTTCGCCGCCATCGGCCACACCCCCAACGCCGACTTCCTGAAAGGCCAGCTCCGGCTCAACGACAAGGGGTATATCCAGTGGACGACCCCGCAGCGCACCTATACCAGCGTCGAAGGGGTGTTCGCCGCGGGAGACGTAGCCGACGATTATTACCGACAGGCCATCACCGCCGCGGGCAGCGGCTGCATGGCGGCCCTCGACGCCGAACGCTGGCTGGCGGCCAAAGGGTTCGACTAAGACCAAAATCCGCGATTCACAAATCGAAAACCCGCAATTCCCTCAAATGTCTTCCCCCGTCGCCGTGGTTCTGGCCGCCGGCAAGAGCACGCGGATGAAATCGGCGCTCCCCAAGGTGCTGCATGAAGTCTGCGGCCGGCCCATGATCGACTATGTGCTCGATTCGGCCCGCACCGCGGGTGTCGGTCGGCTGGTCGTGATCGTGGGGCATGAGGCCGAAATGGTGAAATCGGCCCTCGCCGGTTCGCCCGGCGTCGAGTTCGCCGTGCAGGCCGAGCAGAAGGGAACCGGGCACGCCGTGATGATGTGCCGCGAAAACCTCAAGTCGCACGACGGCCCGGTGCTGGTTCTGACGGGCGACGCCCCGTTGATGCGTTCGGCCTCGTTTGCCGCGCTGCTCGACGATTACCGCCGCGAAGCGGCCGCGTGCGTGATCGGCACGGCCGAGACCGAAAACAATTTCGGGCTGGGGCGCATCGTGCGCGACGTCCGCGGAGAATTCGTGAAGATTGTCGAGCAGAAAGACGCGACGCCCGCCGAGCAGTCGATTCGCGAGATCAATGTCGGGTGTTACGTTTTCGACTGCCGGCGGCTGTTCGAAGCGCTCGATCGCCTGCAGCCCAACAATCAACAGCGGGAATACTACCTGACCGACTGCTGCGCGATCATCCGCGACGCCGGGCATCGCGTCATCGCCAGCCGCCGGCTCGATATTGTCGAAGCCCTGGGGGTCAACACCCGCGGGCAACTGGCCGAGGTGCACAAGGCGCTGCAGCAGCGGTTTCACGAACAACTGATGAGTGACGGGGTGACGATCGTCGACCCGGCCCAGACGTACATCGACCTGCGGGCCCAGATCGGCGCAGATACGATCATCGAGCCCTTCACGTCGATCACAGGCTCCGCGAAGATCGGCGGCAGTTGCCGCCTCGGCCCGCATGCCGTGGTGGGGCCGAAGGCGGTGCTTGCCGACGGTTCGATCGTGGGGCCGTTTGAATCGGTCGGCTGAGCGCCGCCGAGTCAGGCATTCTTGACGGTACCCCGCTCGCCTTCGAGCTCCACGGGAATGATGTAGTCGCAGGGCATGTTCATCTTTTTGAACCACGCCGCCAGCGCTTCTTTGTTGGGCGCTTCCATCACGCAGACGGCCCTGCCTTCGGCCAGATTGAGGAAGCTGCGGTAAGGCCGCACGACCGTGTCGCTTTGGGCGGCCTGCGCCATCTGGTCGACCTGTTCGCGCTTCATGGTTCCTGCCGGTACGCTGTGGCTGCTCATGAACTTGGGCATCGTCAGCACTCCTTTCGGTTTGTCAGAGATGTCTCGGCCTGTCGCCGCCCCCGTCTGCACACGGCCGCCATGATACTTCCGGGCGCCCCGCGAGTCTGCGCACTATTGAAGTGGCCTGGCCTCGGCCGGAAACGCGACAATGTGATCCTCTCGATTCGGCCGGAATGTACAATGATCCCGAAGTATTCTCGCAAACCGCGCCTCGTGAGAGCGAATCATGAGCGAAGGTGACGGGCCGGTCGATGAAGAAAGGGACGAGACCGATGAGGCGTACGAGACCAGTGGCGAGCCGGAGGGGGAGGATGAAAACCAACCGGTGTACGACTATCCGTGGTGGGTCCGCGTACTCGCGGTCGCCCACGTGCTGTCGCTCATCGGCGGACCGGCAGGGTTCATGCTGCTGATCTCCGCAGCCGCGCTCCGTCGCTTGATGTTAGGAAGGGTTGATGGCGACGTGGTGACTTTGGCGATCGCCGGGGCGGCGTGTCCCGTGTTGTGTGCCGCGTATCGATCGTGGTTTGTCCGCTGGGGTCGCTCGCGCTGGCCCGATGTGAAATAGGGAACGCTGTTACGCCGACTCGGGGTACACGACGATCTCCACGCGGCGATTGCGGGCCTTATTTTCGTTGGGAGACAACGGGCGGTTCGGGCCGTAGCCGGCGACGAACAGCCGGCCTTCCGGCACGCCGCGCGATTTCAGCGCCTGGAACAGGGCCACCGAGCGGGCGACGGCCAGCTCGTGATTATTTTTCCACTGGCTCTTCGTGATCGGGTCGCTGTCGGTGTGCCCTTCGATTCCCACCATCCGCCCGGCGTAGTCTGCTTGCAGGGCCTGGGCGATGCGGTCGAGGGTTGCCGCCACGTCGGGTTTCACGTCGGCTTTGCCGGCCGAAAACAGTTGGGCGCTCTCGATACGGATGCGGATCAGATCGCCGTCGGAGACGACCTCGGCGCCGGGAATGTTGACTGCGGTGAGAGGCCCGGCATACGAGGCCGAACGTGCCGCGACGCCGCGTCTCGCGATCACCTCACCCGGCGACTCGTGCAATTGTCCGCGAAGCTGAACCACTTCCTGCTGTGATTTTTGTAATGCCGCGTGCAACTGGCTCATCTGCCGCTGTTGCTGGGCCAATTGGGCGTGCAGGTTCTGGTTGTCGGCATCGAGCCCAAGGGCCCGGGTGTTGAGCTCCTGAAAGCGCGACGCCATGGGTGACGGGGGCGCCCGCAGCGCCTGCGAACCGGTCGGCATACGGAAGGGGCTGTTCGCGCAGCCGGCCAGCGCCCACAGCAGGGCCAGGCCGGCAAGGCGATACGGCGGCAGGGGCGCAGACAAAGGCCGCATGGAGGCTTTCCGCGAGAAGAAAGACCGGGCGTCGGAGAGGGCGAATTGAGAGAAATGCGAGAGAGAGGGGCGGGTTTATAGCGGCCGGTCACGTTGCGACGCAAGAGGGGTTCGGCCGCTGTGGAGCGGCCGGGGCATTCCCTCGCAACGAAGCCTCTGCGAAAAGCGTACTTTACACTCGAGAGCAGTCGGCCGATAATGCGCCGACACGCCGGGCAAAGCGTTGTGACAGCCGCATCACGGATGGTGTCGGTATGTCGGTCTTCGGCCGCAGGCAGGAACGGAGTCTCGTCGATGTCACTGATGCGTTCGCAGGCGTTCCGCCTGCTGCTGGGGTTTGCCATTCTTTCGTCGTGCGTCGGCTGCGATCAGGCGACGAAGAGGCTGGCCACGCAGGCGCTGCGTGATGCGCCGGCACGCTCGTATCTGGCTGACACCATCCGCCTCGAATACGCGCTCAACCCCGGGGGCTTTCTGGGGTTGGGCGGGCGGTTGCCGCAAACCATCAGGCCCTGGGTGTTCATCGGGTTCAACTCATTTCTGCTCCTGGCGATTGTGGCGTTCATGGTGGCGCGGCGTGACATGTCGGCGGGGCTCTTCGCAGCGAGCGCCTGCATGCTGGCCGGCGGGATCGGCAACCTGATCGACCGCATCGCCAACCAGGGGCTGGTCACCGATTTTCTGATCGTTGGCGTCGGCCCTTTGCGGACGGGCGTTTTCAACGTGGCCGACATGGCCGTTCTTTTCGGCGGCATTGTCGCGACGATTCTCGTGACGCGCGCAGAAAAATCCGGGCAGCCTGAGGCCTGAGTGCACTGCCCCGGCCGCTCTGAAGCGGCCGGGGCAGTTGACCGCCGGATGCCAGATTCGACGGTGCGACAGCGCTTCGCTTGTCGCACCGTGCTTTTTTGGTGGCTCCTCAGAGCGGCTGAGGTGCTGGCAGCAGTCTGTCGGCGATTTGCACTGCCGATTCGTCGCCGCTCAAGGGGACCGGTTGGCACTCGACAAGATGCCGGAACCAGGTGTGCTGCCGCTTGGCGAATTGCCGCGTGCGGGTCTGGATCAGCGCCACAGTCGATTCCAAGGGCACCCCCCGTTCGAGATGGTCGAATACTTCCTTGTAGCCCAGGGCCTGGCGGGCGGTACGGCCGAGCGGTCGGGGAGAAGCGAGCAACCGGCGCACTTCGTCGACCAGCCCGCTTTGGAACATTTCGCAAACGCGCTGGTCGATGCGGGCATGCAGCCACGCCCGCGGCGGGGCCAGCCAGTAGACGTGCCGGGGGCGCTCGGCCTCGGGCAAGGGGGGTTGCCGCTGCAATTCCGAGAGCGGTTGACCCGTGAGTTCGTGCACCTCCAGCCCGCGAATCACCCGGCGGATGTCGTTCGGGTGAAGTTTCCGGGCCAGGGTCGGGTCGACCCGGTCGAGCTGCGCGTGCAGCGCGGCGGCCCCCTGCTCGTGGGCCAGGTCCTGCCAGCGGCGGCGGATCGCCCAATCGGCCGGGGGCCCCTGAAACACGCCCCGCAAGATGCCGCGCAGATAGAGCCCCGTTCCTCCCACGAACAACGGCGTCTGCCCGCGCGACACGATTTCAGAGCAGACGTCCCGGGCGGCGGCGACGTATTCCGCTACGCTGAATTCATCCGCAGGGTCGAGAATGTCGAGCAGGTGGTGCGGCACGCGCTGGCGCGCCGCGAGATCGGGCTTGGCCGTGCCGAGATCCATGCCGCGGTAGAGGGTCATCGAGTCGAGCGCGACGATTTCGGCCCCGAGGCGCCCGGCCAGCTCGAGAGAGATGGCGGTCTTGCCGACCGCCGTCGGCCCTGCGAGGAACCAGCAATGTCTTAGCAGGTCGGGGTCGAAGCGAAGCATGATGGATAACGGTCGCCAGGCGGGGGCCGGTTGGTTATCATCGGCCCATGGCCCTCTTCGAAACAAGCTTCACGCTCCCCTGCCCGCAGAATCAGGTGTTCGATTTTCTGGCGCGACCGGCCAATCGCGTCAAGCTGGTGCCCCCGGAGATGGGGCTGTCGATCGTCCAGGCGCCTGAGAAATTCGAGCTGGGGAGCCGGCTGGAGTTCAAGATTCAGGCGTTCGGCCAGGTGCTGAATTTTCTGCACGAGATCGTTTCGTTCGAAGCGCATTCGCGCATCTGCGAAAAGCAGTTGAAGGGGTTCTTCGGCCGCTGGGTGCAGGATGATACGCTGGCGACCGATGCGAACGACGAAACGCAGGTCAGCGTGCGGATCGAATTCGAGCCTCCCACGGGCCTGCTGGGGCTTTTGGTTCCGCGCAGCAAGATTCTCGAATACCTCGAACAGGGTTTCGAGCACCGGCAGGAGACGATGCGAAAGCTGCTCGTCGCCAACGCTTGAGTTGCTGAGTTGAAAAGCAGAAGAGTTCAAGTTGCGAGCCTTCGCCACTCTTCAACTCTTTCGCTGTTGAACTCCGCAGCCATTGACCTCTGCCATGCCTTTTCCCGCCAATGTCCGCGTGGTGCTGGTGCAGCCCGAATACCCGGGGAACGTCGGGTCAGCCGCGCGGGCCATGCTGACAATGGGCCTTTCGGAATTGTACGTTGTCGCGCCCGTCTGCGACCCGCAGTCGGATGAAGCCTACGGGCTGGCGCATAACGCCGGCAAGATTGTCCGCAGGCTCAGGGTCGTCGAAACCCTGGCGCAGGCGCTCGCCGATACAGTGTTTTCTGCGGGAACCACGCGCCGCACCCGCCGCGTCCATTACCCGATCTTCACTCCGGAAGACGTTGCGCGGCAGGTTCGCGACCGGGCGGCCGACCAGCCGGTCGCGCTCGTGTTCGGCCGCGAATCGTCGGGCCTTACGAACTCAGAGCTGGCGCTGTGCTCAATTCAGACGACGATCCCCACGGTAGCCGAAGAACACGCGTTGAACCTCGCGCAGGCCGTGCAGATTTACTGTTACGCGTTGCATCAGGCGTCGCTGGCGCCGGCCGAGCGCGAGCCGCGGTGGAACCTGGCGACGCATGCCGAATTGGAGCATTTCTACGCGCACCTGCACCAGGCGCTCGCACGATTGCGAACGAAACCGGCCAGCACGATGGAAAGCTACCTGATGCGGTTCCGGCGGGTAATCAGCCGCATGCCGCTCGAAACGCGCGACGTCAATCTGTTGCACAAGCTCTTGTCGAAGGTCGATGGGGGAAGCTCGCCAGGTCCTGGGCCGCAACGCGCCGACTGACCCACGAAGGGTCGGGTGCGACTAACGAAGCGCCGTCGCACCGTTGAAGATGGCGTCAGCGCGCGGTGCGTCTGCGCTCCGCTGGACGCACCCTACTTCTACTTCTGACCGAAGGCAATCGCCCTTACCGCACCTGCTCGAGGCGCGGCGCTTCGACGACCGCCGGCTGTTCGCGGCGCGACTTGCGGATCGTCGCCAGCAGGGCGGCCACCAGGCCTAAGAGCACTTCGTCTGCAAACGGAATAAAGTCGGGGACTACAAAGTCGATGGCGAACAGGACGAGCGTGAGCACGAGCAGCTTCGGAAAGCGCAGGCCCCGCGCGTAATTCAGCAATCGATCGGTGATCGCCCTGGTGGGTGAAAACATGGCCGCCATCCTCAGTTTCGCAGAAGGTTGCCGTTCGTTGCCGTATGACCACTATTCTACGCAGCGGCCGCCTCAAACAGAACTGGCGGTTTGAGTGCGGCGATGAGGGGCGCCTTGGGACCGGCTGGTTTCTACGTGGTTCCCAAGGTCCTCCGGTCTGCATTGGAAGCTGCCGTTTCGCAGATCGAGCTGGCCGCCGGTTGATTGCGTCTGTGGAGATTGAGAGTATCAGCCACAAAGAGGCTCAAGAGTCTCAACAAGAATTCTGTGCTTCTTGAGCCTTCTTGCGGCCCATCGTTTTCTTCCCGCTCGCCCGGTGTTTCAGCGATTCGCCGACAGGCATCAGTGCCTACCCGGATTGGCAACTGCAACGCCCGGCCAACTCGAACCGCAGACGTGGACGAAAGCGGCTGCGCTTCTCGGGAAAATGCGGCAGATTGTAACTCTTGCAACGCCGGTCGAAGCCCGATCTTGACCCCGGCTGTCGATTCAGATAAATCGCCGCCCGCAATCACGGAGGGCGAGAACACCCGGGCTCCTTCGCAGCTCCCGCAGCTCATCCCGGACCCCCGTTTCCCGCAGGGGGATGCGTTCTCTCAGCCGTGGCTCACGTCCCCCTGAACCCCTCTCGAGGACAAGACCCAATGCATCTCTCGTATTCGCGCGTGCTGACATGGGCCGGCGTGCTGACGCTGGCCGCCGCCGGCAACACGGCCCACGCCCAATGGTTCAATCCATTCTGTTGCTGCTGCTGCCCGCCCCCGGTGTGCGTGCAGCCCGCTTATCAGACCGTGCCGGTGACCGAGTATCGCGAGGTGCGGCAGGTCGTGCAGAAGCCGATCGTCGAGACCAAATACGTCGAACAGCCGGTGACCGAATATCGCCAGGTCGTCGAGAACAAGACGGCTGAAGTTCCCACCGTTTCGTATCAGCCGGTCACCGAATACCACACGGTGCAGCGCGATTGCGGCCGCTGGGCGACGCAGTGGCACTACCGCCCGAAGATGCACCCCTGCCAGTTCGACGGCCGGCCCGACCTGTTCGGGTTTTTGAACCGCACGCAGTACTCGGTGCGCATGGCCTTCACCCCCGACTACATCCCCCAGCGGATGTATGTACCCAACGTCGTGGCACAGCAGATTCCCGTGACGCGGCAGGTGGCCGTGCGCGGCACGCAGACGATCAACTATCAGGTGGCCCGCGTGGTGCCCATCACCACGACCCGCAAGGTCGCGGTCAACACCGTGCGGATGGTGGCCGAAGAAGTCGTCACGCAGCGCCCGGTGACGGTGATGAAAGTGGTTCCGTTCGGCAGCACACTGGCGTACGGCGCGCCCCTGGCGGCCCCGTCGACCACGACCGCCTTGCAGCCCACAACCGACACACTGGCGATTCGGCCGAAAGACACGCGGAAGGCCGCAGTGGCGCCCAAGCCGGCCGCGTCGCAGCCCACCCCGCGGCCGCTGGATGACGAAGAAGCGGATTTCGACAAGCGCGAATCGAACAACGACGAGCCGACCATTCCGCGTAAGCGCACGACGCTGCGCGTGCCCGGCGCCGATGATGAGCCGCAGACGGCGGCGGCGCGTTCCACCGGCTGGAAGCCGACGAAAAATGCCGACTCACGCCCCGTCGGTCGCTGGGTGGCGCGGAAGTCGCCCGAGCCGGTCGATGGCCCCGAGCTGCCTGATATCACCATCGCCCAGCGCGGGCAGGTGAAGCTGTAAATAGAAGCCACCGGGTCGAAGAGTCGAAGAGTCGAAGAGTCGAAGAGTCGAAAAGTGAAAGAGACACAAAGCGCCTCGGCCGCCGTGCGGCCGGGGTGCTTTTTTTGACTTACGATCGAGATCGCGGCCGTGAGTTGTGACGAATTGGCGGATTGACCCATGTCGAATCAAGAATGTCGAAGGGCCGACAGGTGCAGCGCACCGGGGGGAAATGTCGGATGTCGAAATCCGAATGACAAATCAATGACGAAGCCCGAATGACGAAAGCGTCGTCGGGCCTGGCTGGCGCTTCGGGTCGGTGTTGCGGGGATCACACCACGATCTCGTATCCCTTGCGCTGTTCGCGGGCTTGAAAGCTCTGAGCCTGCCGGTCTCCTACGATCTGCTGCTGCTCGGGGTCCCACTCGATGCGCCGATCGAGGCGGATGGCGATGTTCGCCAGGTGGCAGGTGGTCATCGCCCGGTGGTGCGTATAGACGTCGGAAATGGGCTGCGTGCGGTCTTTGATGCACTCGAAAAAATTCCGCATGTGGGCCATCGCATTCTTTTCGCGCGTCTCGCCCGGGTCTTTGCCTTTGTAGAGCTGAACGAGGGCGCCCTCGGGCAGCGGGTTGTCTTTCAAGTCTTCGGCCGGTTTGCCGGTGATCTTGCCGCGATTGACGAACAGCCGCCCTTCGGTCCCCTCGAACAGAATGCCGTTGTCTCCTTCGCTGGTAATGAGCATTTCGACGCCGTTGGGAAACTGGCACGTGACGTTGAATTTCGTCGCCACGTTGTAGCGGTCGTCGAGAGTGGGGTAGCCGTCTTTCATGGGGCAGGGGTGCTCGGCCGTTCCCTGCACCGAAACCGGCCCGGAGTTCTCCATGCCGATGGCCCATTGGGCGATGTCGACGTGGTGGGCGCCCCAATCGGTCATCTTGCCGCCGGAGTATTCATACCACCAGCGGAATTCGTAGTGCAGCCTCGATTCGGGGTATGCGGCCTGGTTGCCGAATTTGCCGGAACGGAAATCAACCCGCGGCGCCTGGCCCAGCCACATGTCCCAGTTGAGCCCCGGGGGAACATCGGCCGCGGGAATCGCCTCGCTCGTCGGGGCCGGGTTGATGCCGCACGTCACTTTCTGCACCTTGCCGATTCGCCCGGCACGCACGAGGGCGACGGCCGTCAGGAAGAACTGCGGAATCTGGTCGTTCCCCATCTCGCTGCGCTGCTGGGTGCCCACCTGAAACACGCGCTTCGTCTGCCCGAGCGCCCGGATGATCTGCTTGCCTTCTTCGATGGTGAGCGTCAGCGGTTTTTCACAGTACACGTCTTTGCCCGCCTGCATGGCCTCGATGGCGATTTTCGTATGCCAGTGGTCGCAGGTGACGATGGTCACCACGTCGATGTCTTTGCGCTCGAGCAGCTTGCGATAGTCTTCATACATCCGCACCGTGGCGCCGCTTTTTCCCTGGTTCTTGCGGGCGACGTTCTCAGCCGCGCGCACGTGATACACGTCGACATCGCAGACTGCGGCGACGTCGCCGAATTTCATGGCCTGCGGGCCGACGCCGTGCCAGCGGTCGCCTGTGCCGATGCAACCCACAACCGGGCGCTCGACGGCGGCGTTGAAACTGAACGCGGCGCGGCTGACCCAGCCGTACGGAAGAGTGGCCCCGGCCAGGGCCGCGAGCGAAGAATTCTTGAGGAAATCGCGGCGTGTGGAACGTCGGGAGGGCATTGAGGCAACTCCTCGTGGCAAAATAGCGGGAAACACGGTGTGTCACTCAATGAGCGGACGCGATGACACGACGGGGCGTTATTCTACCCGCCCGGGTTAGTCGATGCGAACCAACGCGCAGAGCGGTAGAATCGGATTATGGACGAGCGGCGTCAGCATTTCCGGGAGTTTTTGGTGTTGTGCGTCGTGTATCACCTGGCAGTCTTTTGAAAAAGGTGTCTGGAACTCTCCGCACCCGCGAAAATCCCTTGGAATCTGAATGTTCACAAAGTTCCAGACACCTTTTTCAACGCGCTCCTAGCGCTGCCATTCTTCTTGCGCTGAAGCTGGTCATCGATTGGGCTGCGCTAGTGCCTCTATCGCCAACGCAGCTTGTCGCGGCATCGGCCAACGCGATGATCGCCCTGGCGAGCTGGCACTGCAGACGCCGACTCGTCGCGCGGTACTTTCCTGCTGACGCGCCAGACGCTTGTTCCGATCGGGCGCAATCTACTGGCGATGCTGGCGGCTCGCGGCTACGATAGGCGGCACTTTTGATTCCGTCTGTTCCCCGCGAGTGCCTCAGAATGTCGCAAGATTTGAATCGTCGAACATTTGTCGCCCGTGCGCTGGGCTCGGCCGCCGCGGTTGCTGCCGCGCAGGGGCTGGGCCCGACGTTTCAAGCCGCCGCTTTGCACGCTTCGGAGAAAGAAGTGACCGCCAGCGACCCGATTCCCGTCGTCGATACGCACCAGCACCTGGTCGACCTGACGAAGTTCCGCGTGTGGTGGGTCAACGAACGAGAGATGCCGGCCGAGGGGCTGCGGATGCAAGAGTATCTCGCGGCCGTGCAGGAGTTGAACGTCGTGAAGACGGTGTACATGGAAATCGCCCTCCCCCCGGAATACCACGTGCAGGAGGCCGAGTATGTGATCGATCTGTGTCGGCGGCCCGACAACCCAATGGTGGCGGGGGTGATTTCGGGCCGGCTCGCCAGCGACGGTTTCGCCGACTACATCACAAAGTACAAAGACAGCCCTTACATCAAGGGAGTGCGCGAAGTTCTGCACATTGATCGGACGCCGCGGGGGTATTGTCTCGACCCCAGGTTCGTCAAGGGGGTACAGCTTCTGGGAGATCTCGGGATGAGGTTCGACCTGTGCCTGAGGCCCAACGAGCTGACCGACGGCGAGAAGTTGGTGGCCCAGTGCCCCAGGACGCGGTTTATCGTCGATCACTGTGGCAACATGAGCGTGCAGGAGACAGACGAAAAACTGCGGCGCACGTGGATGGATGGCATGCGGGCGCTGGCCCAGCGCGATAACGTGGTGTGCAAAATTTCGGGCATCATCGCAACGGCCCGCAAAGACTGGAAACCGGCCGACCTGGCCCCCAACATGCGGTTCACCATGGAAACGTTCGGCCCCGACCGCCGGATGTTCGCGGGCGACTGGCCGGTGTGCCTGCAAACGGCCACGTTAAAACGATGGGTCGAGGCGCTCAAGGAAATCTCCCGCGACATGGGGATGAGCGCGGCCGACCAGCGCAAGCTGTTCCACGACAACGCGGTGAAATTCTACGGGTTGAAAGACAAGCCGGCGTGACGGGCGTGCCTGTAGAACGGATTAAATATCCGTTAATCTTCCGCCTGACATGCCAATTTAACGCGGTGATTTACGCGTGAAATTGACGTCGCGTGTTCTGGGCCGGTCAATTGACACTCCATTTGACACCATGCTAAGCTAAGCGTGATAAGTGACACCCGCGCGGCTGGAACCGCCGGGTGTCTGGTGGCACCTATCCCTTTCAGCATGAGGTGACACGTGAAACAGCTTAGCGATTGCCGCGCTGAACCGTCCACTGCCGGACCCCGTTTGTCGGTTTTCGATCCTGTGGCGCCGGCAGCAGAGCCGGTTGGCACGCGCCCGCCAGCGACCGCTGCTCTGAAGGAAAAGCGGAAGGCGAAGTCAAAGGATTTCCCCCTCTGGTATCACGGCGCCTCGGGGCGCTGGTGCAGGACGATAAAGGGGACGCGTCACTATTTCGGGACCGACAAGGAGGCTGCCCTCAACCTCTGGCTCGACCAGAAGGACGATCTGTTGGCCGGCCGTATCCCACGGTCGAAATCTGGTGGGTTCACCTTGGCCGATCTGTGCAACGAGTTCCTGACCGCCAAGAAGATGCTCGTGGATTCGGGAGAGCTGTCACCGCGCACGTTCGGCGACTACAAGCGCACCACCGACACGCTGATCGGAATGTTCGGCAAGAACAGGCTGGTGAGCGATTTCTCGGCCGACGACTTCGCGGCGTTGCGGGCGAGCATCAGCAAGACTCGCGGGCTGGTCGGCCTGTCGAATGCAATCCGCCTGACCCGGATCGTCTTTAAGTACGCATACGACGTCGGGAAAATCGAGGCGCCGGTGCGGTTCGGCCCTCTGTTCAAGGTGAAGCGCGAGAGTATCAGGAAAGCCGCATCCGGTCGCCCGGCACGGATGTTTGAGGCGGTTGAAATCCGCAGGATGCTGGAGGGTGCCGACGACGTGATGCAGGCCATGATTTTGGTGGCGATCAACTGCGGGTTCGGCCAGACCGATCTGGCCAATCTGCCGAAGTCGGCGGTGGATCTCGACGCCGGTCTAATTATCTACCCCCGGGTCAAGACCGGTGTCCCGCGACGCGTTCCCCTTTGGCCGGAGACCGTGACGGCCATCCGCAAGGCGTTGATGGTCCGTCCGGAACCGAAGGATCCTGCAGATGCCGACCTTGTTTTCGTCATGCCAAGTGGACGCCGTTGGACACACATTAGCGACGAGGGAGGACCGATCGATAGCCTTGGATTGCAGTTCAGTAAGTTGCTCACGGAACTGAAGCTGAAGCGCAAGGGGCTGAGTTTTTATGCCTTGCGCCACGTGTTTGCCACGATCGCCAGCGACAGCTGCGATCAGGTTGCCACGAACGCGATCATGGGACATCTTCCCGCGAGCGACGATATGCCGGGACGATACCGCGAGCGGGTGGCCGACGAGCGGCTCCGCAAGGTGGTCGACCATGTGCGGGCCTGGCTGTTTCCGAAGAAGCCAATGGCCAAGTAAAATCGGAGCGCGGCCGGCGCACCCAGGTTCGGTATTGAGCCGAATTGCCCCCGCTGGCCAACACGCGTTCGACGGCGACCCGTGTATTGGACACGACAATTGTCTCAAGACCTTCCGGTGCCTCGCATGACCAATCCAGATGCCGCAGCGCTGCTGCAAAAGTGCAAGGATTGGTTCCGTTCGAACCCCAAGGCGCGCCGTCGGTGGATTTGGGAAATGTTCAAACTGGACTCCCCGTTTGAGTTCACCGCTCCACCGGCACAATGGCCCGCCGTCGTCCAGGTGTTCATGCTGCAGACCGAGACGATGGCCGACGAAGTGACGACGGTGCTGAGCGCCATGCTCGACGATGAATCGCGTTGGCTTTCGGCGTTTCTTCCCGATATGGCAACCCGCTACCTCGAGGCGGCGAAGGACCTGCGCGACTATCAACCGACGCGAGAATGGATTGACCGACTCCGAGCCAATCCGAAGCTGGTAGAGGCGTTGTGCTTCGATTGGATCACGCACGTCACGGCGTACTGGATCGCGGTCTGCCGCAGTGAAGGCGATGCCGAGGGGGCTTCGCTTGCAAAACTCAGCGCTCACACAGATCTTCTCTGTCTCTGGTGTGACGATGTTCGCATCGATCCGGCACCGTTAACCGATCTAATCGATTTTTTGGAACCCGTTTGCAGCTACGCCGAAGATGCCGAGCAAGAATACGGCAACCGATTGCGCCAGGCATTCTCGACGATTCGTCGGGTAGTGCACTGTGCTAGGCTGTCCGCGCCCGGCGCGAACAGGCCAATGACAGCTTCTGGAGTGCCGCCTGCACCAATGAAGCTCCTAACTTCATGGCGCGAAATCCTGGCCGTACTTGGAATGGACGTCTCGAAAGAAAATCGCACGAAGGTCAAACGACTTAACGAGCGTTTCGGCGGCCCGATACCCAAACCAGCCCAGGGTGGCCAGCCTATCGTTGATAAGGCGGCGCTTATCGATTGGTGGAATAAGCTCCAGATTCTACAGCAGGACCTCGAAAATCAGCGAGAGGGCGCGATTCTGACTGCCCAAGATCAATTCGCATTTGGCCGAAGCGCGACGATTGTCCCGGAGCTTGGAGGTCAGGTAAAGAAGCGGCGTACCAGGCATCGCAAAACATAACAAAACATACGAGAACGTCCGAAAACATACGTGTGCCGTGCTGTTCCCAAACAACTCAAGGGGACACACGGCATGTTCATTGTTGCGTCAGAACTCGACAAACGGCTGACTTGGCCGCCCGGTAAAGCGGAGCGGCTCGCGCGCAACCGCCGGTTGCCGCACTATCTCTTGCCAGATGGCTCCATACGCTTCGTCTGGGCCGAGATCGAGCCCCTCATCGTGCGGGTCCCTGAAACCGAGGGCCATGGCAAGGAGGGCCCATGCGCCCGGTAGCCTCCTTTGCCGCCTTCTACACTCCTCCAGCCGTCGGCCGACTGCTCGGCGTCTCGCCTGAAAAAGTCATCGGCTTTATCAGGCGCGGCGAATTGGCCGCCGTGAACATTGCGGCAAATCCAGTCGGACGCCCGCGCTACCGGATTTCACAGGCGGCGCTCGAGGCATTCTTGGCGCGGCGATCAGTAAGCCCGGCCGCCAGGTCCCTTCGTCGACCGCGTGCGCCGCCGAACGTTATTCAGTTTTATTGAGGAAACGACGTACTGCGATGTCATCGGTCACGGGATCGTGAGCAACGGGAGAAGAGGACTATGGCCACCACCCAAATCTTGACGCCCACCGAGTTTTTCGACGTGGTTTACGGCCACGACCCGCTCCCTGGCAAGCTGGTAATCTCTTCCTTCTTGCCGGACACGTTCGCCGTCTGGTGCACTAGTATTGGCGAGGCGGCACGGATTACGGAACAGTGGTTACAAATCCGCAATATTTATTTCGGCGTAGGTCTTCAGGCCGGACAGCAGCGACACCCGAGCGCACGCGGCGGGGCAGACAGCGTGATCGCCATTCCGGGCCTGTATGCCGATGTGGATTTCGGCAAGAAGGAGAACGGCAAGTGTTATCCGGAAACCGCTGCTATCGCCATCGAACTGCTGAGGCTAATGCCGTTGGCCTATTCGCTGCTCCTTGAAACCGGCAGCGGCTTACACCCCTATTGGCTCCTTAAAGAGCCGTGGCTGTTCAGCAGCAATGATGACCGCGAGAGAGCCGCGCGGTTCCTGGCAAGCTGGCAACGGCTTCTGAAACAGAAGGCCATGTCACGCGGTTACGCGTTGGATTCTACGCACGATCTGGCCCGCGTCTTGCGCCCAGCCGGAACTCTCAACCACAACTACGACCCGCCACGCGCTGTTCGCGTGCTGGACTACTGCCCCGAGCGGTTGTATCTGCCGGAGGACTTCGCGCCTTTCGAGGCGCCGGAGTTCAACTCGGCGGAACTGGATGGAGCCTCGCAGGGGAGTTTCACTATCCCGTCGGGCCCTGTGGACACCGCTGCACTGGGCAACGTGCTCGCCGGGTTGCTGGCGAGTGACCCTTTATTCAGGGCCATTTGGGATCGGACCTGCGAAATGGGCGACGGCTCTCCCTCGGCTTACACTTGGGCAATCGGCTGCCGAATGCACCTGTCGCGCGCCACGTCACAGGAAATCGTTTCCGTGTCTATGGCTTGGCGCTACCGACATGGTGCCGTGGAACCGAAGCATACGACGCAAGCTTGGTGGGACCAGGAACTGAAACGCATCGCGGCCAAGGCCAGCGCCGGGTCGAAATTCAAACCAAAAGAGGCAACTGCTACGCCTGGGGCGGTGGCGCTTACCAACGGGTATCGTCTGGTTCCTATCGGCGAGCGCAAAACGCCCAGCGGCAAGATTGCACTCACATTGAAACTGATGGATGGAGAACACGCCCTCGTCAGGTTGGACGTCACGTCAGCCGGAAGCAGCCAGAAGACCGCGATCAAGAAACTTGGCAAGTACATCGCCGCAAAGCCCGGGCAGCACGCCGAAGGGGAAATTGACGCCCCGGCAGTCGATATTGAAGCAACTCTCGACCGGCTGCTTACGGATGCGCAGGCCCGGCTCGACCAGAAGGAATTGGACGATGAGGAGGGGCCTACCGTTCGTGAGATCGTCTTCGACGAAGTGCCGAAAACGTTTGACCTGCGGTATCGCACGCTGGATGGAAAGGTGTGGTCGGAAGCTTGGGGACGAGCCGTCAGCCGGCAGGAGTTCGTGACCTTCACGCCGGCGTCGCTGATGGACTCCTGCAGGAATGCCAGCGATGCCGAGAGCAGCGAATTGAAGCAACTGCGAGCCGTACAGGCAGCATTGAGTGTGCTCTGGGCCACCCTGATGCAGCAGCTTCCGATGCACGCCGCCGACGCAGAGGGTTTGGGGGCGGACTCCCGAGATGCCAAGCGGGTGAAGGCGGCGGTTCACCGATTATTCACCAGGCCAGTACTTTCGAAAAGTGTCACGATCATGAACGGCAATCCGAGCGAAACTGGGCAGGTGCGCGCCTCGCTGGCAAGTTTGCTGGAGGAGGAATTCAAGCGCTACATTCAAGGCAAGCAGGTCCCCGAAAGGGAGTCCTGGAAATATGTCAGGACGGCAATAGCGGCCTACTGGAGGCCAGCTCGAGGTTCCGATGGGCGGGTTGCCCAATTGGTTGCAATGAGATACGACCTGTTCGACCAACTAAACATGCCCTGCGACGGCATCACTGATCAGACGTCACTGACACGTCTCGGGACGCGCTACGGCATCGTCAGTGACACTCCAGCTGTCACTGCACGCCTCACTGGTGGAGGCCGTCTGGCTGTCCTTACAGACGAAATGACCCGCGAGATCTTTTCGCATCCCACAGATGACCCTGCAGAAGGTGGGTTCAGTGACAGCGAAGTGCCTCAGTGACACGCGGAAGGCGTCACTGAGCGATTTTTTGGCAGACAGTTGCTCGCGAAAAAAAATTCTACACGTGTGCGCGCCTGGTAATGTCTTTGAGTGTTACTTGCGCGTGCGCACGTATAGGATTTTTTTTTCGATTTCTCATTCCAGGCAACTGGAGCGGAATCTGGAGGGCTTCCTGGCGATTCAATCAACACCAAAGCAGTGAAGAATGCTGCGTCTGGACTACACCGTTGGGGACCACGTCGGACCTTTCCCTTTTGAGCCACGCGACCCCTGGGTAGCCGCAAGAAGTGCGCGAAAACGAAACACTTGGCCCCGAGAACGAATTCGCCATCCGATGGTCGAAAGCCCGTTTCTTATTGTGGCGAAACAACTTGTGTCGACACCCACCGCGCCGTGACAAGAATTTGACACTGAGGGACCTCATGGGGCCCCCTTTCGGTCTGGGTTTTCGGACCGTCCCCCCGGTCGATCGGCGCGCGCCGGTACTGTACTACACCGCGCGTCAATTCTCGAAATTCCCTCTGTCAAGATAGGCAAAGTTAAGGTGGGGGAATCGCGACCTCGTAGACAGTCCTCACCTTGCGGAGTGGCGTTTGAGCCGCGGTAAAGGAGGAAGCGATCCTCGTCACCCAGGAGTGAATTGCCAGTCGCCAGGGAGTAGCCGACCGGGCAAATCGGCCCGTAGCTCAGTGCGCTGCGGACCCCGCCCCATGGCTCCGGTTTTGAGGGGGGCTGAAACCGAGCCGCCCCTCCCGTCGGTGCACCATAGGGGATGCCCTTGAACGTGAAGACAGAGTTGCTGATGAATCCCCGGACCTTGCCGGCAGTCGTCTCGACAACCGCGTTCGGGTCAGTGACCACAACGGGAGTCGTCGACCGTTGCGTACCTTCTCCGGCTCCGGCCAAGAATCCAGAGTGCAGCGAGCTGATCCCCACCAAGGCACCACCTCTGAGGACGTCGCGCCGGCGGATTCGTCGTGTGATTCCCGCGTCGTTCCCGTCCGTGGGTCGTGACTGAATGGTATCTCCCATCTGGCACCCCGGCTTCTCGTAACAAGCGATTCTTATCGGTTTCGGCCGATGGTCACGAGCCGACAACGAATGTCGCGGAGACCGCATTCAATTTTAAGGGGAATCGGGTGTATTCCTCTCCGCCGTCGCGCACGTAATCCGCCTGCAACGGTCGGACTTCGCCGGTCATTGGGTCCCAAAGCTCGGGCCTGATTCGACCTCGCACTTCCGCCGTCGTATCGACCTCGTCGTTGCTGGAATTGGCGAAAAAGTAAATCTGACGGCCCTCTTTCACCTTGTGCACATACGAGAATACACCACCTCCGCTCGACGGTATGGGATTACCGTCGAATCGGACAGTCGCGGTCACTCCCAGCTTGTCAAGTGTTTGCCCGAGGACTGCGCTGGTTGGTACGCAAATGAATACCGATGCACCCCCGGCCGCGTTGCGCTGAACCGGCGAGACACCACCCGGCATCGCCTCCACAGGATCGAGTCCGAAAATCGATTTCACCAAGCCCTGCACTTTCCGGTCGTTTGCCAAAGTTCCTTCCTCGCTTCCCGCCAGTTCAGCGGCTTTCGATGGCAGTTGTGAGGTGGCAAGAATTACGCCCCCGCCGTCATAGTAGGCCTTGATCTTTTCGAGTGCTCTGAGCGAAATGACCTTCTGCCCTGGGAGAATCAATACGCGCCAAGACTGCCAATTCACCGGGTTGTCCAGTTTCAGCGATGGGCCGTGGAGCTTGACCCTCGCACTCAACAGCACATCCGGATGGAGGAAAGTAAAGTCACGATGCGCTTCATTGAGCAGCATCTCACCGATCGCTGCGAAGTCTGCGTGGTGGGGCACAAAGGTCCCCGACCGCATTTCTTTGGTGAACTCCGGTGCATCGAAGCGATAATAGGCCTGCAAATCTACAATCGGGTAAAAGATGGCGATTTCGGACACACGGCGCCCACCCTGAAGCATCTGTGAGTTGCGACCAGCCCATTCTGCAAAAGTGGCGGGTCCGCCGACGCCCGGTGCGCCACGGCCACCGCTGGCCCCTACCAGCCGCGTGATTCCGCGGATATATAGTTCCATCACGCGCCGATATCCCTCGACATGTCCCGCCGGTGCGAAGGGGCCGAAGGTTTCTGCGGCGACGACGGGTTTATCGTAGAGGTCTGCGCCGTCGCTGATCAGCTTGAAACCGTCTCGTCCGTGCGGGTACCCGAAGATGACGTCGGCCATGGGAACTGGTTGCGCGCGATAGAACTTGAACGGGTCTCCGTTCATATCCACCGGTTGGAGGTCGTAATTGCCGGGGCAATGGCCTGACACCTCAACGTTGTTTTTCGCGCCCCATTCGGTGACGATCTTCGGAAATCCGTCGGCCAGCAACTCCGCTCGGGTGTCGAAGAACGCCACCCGTGCGGCCTCCGTCTCGGGACCGATGTCTTCCCACAATGCCGGGTAGTAAACCGCGGGATCCTTCCCGATATAGGCCTCGAAACACTCATTGAATTTCGCCGTCCAGGTATTTTCGTCAGGCCAGATCCCCACGTCGTCGAAGAATGTCATATTCAGCGTGTTGCCGAAGTACCGGCCGAGTTTCCGAGCGTGCGGCTCGTACACCGTGTCCACGAACCACTGAACGGCGACGGGGTCGAGGTAGTTCACGGCACCGTGGTAGTCAACGCCTGCGCCTCGCGGTTTGGTCCTGACCGAGTGGAACACCATCAGCTTCCAGTTTCCCGCCGGGGCCTTCCACATCAGTTCGTTCTCATGAACGAGCGGCATCAGGTTCACTCGGCTCCGCGTGGCAGTGTTCATCGCTACAACCGCCACGAGTGAGCCGACATCCGCAATCGCAACTGGCTGCTCAGTCGGCCCGTCGATGGTCTGTTCTGTTTTCCGCAGAACCTGTCGGGTGAGCATCTCTGGCGCCGTGTGGTTCGCCATACCGGACGGGAATCCGACTTCGTCGTAGAACACCACCTTTCGGCCGTTTTGCTGAGAGTATTCGAGCACGCGCTCAAAGCCGCCAAAATAGGCCTCACTCAAGTAGTCTGGGGACCGCGCGCGATCCGGAGATGGGAAGAACGAGCGATTGAAACCTCCAATTCCACCGCTTGTCCCTGGAGGTGCGATCATCACCCAGGGCGAACTCCCCGCCGGGCGGGTCTGCGGAAGACCAATGCTGTGCCGTAGCGAGGCCAGGTTTGGGCCCGAGGACCCGCCAGCCGTTGGCAGCGGAGCTGTGGGCGCCACCATCACTCCCCCGTAGCCGAGCTCTCGATAGGCTTTCTCAAGCCGCTCGGGCGCGTCCCCCGGTAAACTATCCTTCTCGCCGACACCGAAGGTCGTTACAGGCCGAAAGACTGCTGCGGGATTCTTAAACGCAGCCGGCGTTATGACGTGAGCGTCGTCGGCCGCCGCCACAGCCGCATAAGCTGAACAGGCGCAGACGCAAAAGATGCTCCGTTGCAAAATGTTCATCACTCTCTCCCATCATCAACGGTCTCCTCATCTCGCTAATCGGACCGAAAAAAACGCTGAGTGCAAGTTACTTGTTTTCCAACAAGTGCTTATCGAACCAATCGGCGAATGTCGCGACATCCTTGTCAATGCCCAACCAGCCGTGCGCCTGGCCCTTCTTGACGACCAGCTCCGCCATGACGCCGGCCTCGTTCAGCCGAGCGACCATCAGCATCGCCTGCTGGATCGGCACCAGTTTGTCGGCGTCGCCGTGGATAATGAGGGTGGGCGCGGCATCCTTCGTCACCGAATATACCGGCGAGATCTGCTTACCGATCGCGCGGCGGTTCGCCTCGTCAGTAACCGGGACAAACGATTTGGACTTGCTGTCGAACTCGTGGAAATCGAAGGGAGCCTTGAGATCGCTCAGGATACCGGTCCCCAGGGCGACCTCCCCCTCAGTTCCATAATTGAGGAAGTCGGTGGGCGGGAAGAAGCAAGCGACTGCGGCTACCTTCGACGACTCGCGCTCCACGGGATCGGTTGCATCCGGGTTGCCCGCCCGGGGAGCCGTGCCCTGCATAAGCGAGAGGTGGCCGCCGGCCGAGCCGCCGCAAATGCCGAGTTTGTGCGGATCGACGCCGTAATTCTTCGCATTGGCTCGGATGAACCTCACCGCCCGGTGCATATCCTCGAGCACCTCGGGGATGGTGAATTTCGGCTGGCTGCCGTGGACGACGGCGAAGACCGTGTACCCACGCTCGAGGAACTCCTTGAAGAAAATTGCAATGATCAACGAGTTAATCGACTCCTTGGATGAGGACCAGCCACCGGAGACGCAAAAGATGATTCCGCGGCCGTTGGCCCTCTCCGTGGGGGCGAAAACGTCCATCGTCAGTGCGAGCCCGTGCTTGCGGCCGTAGATGACATCCTCCGTGCAAGCGAACTCGGCGGCGCGCGGCGCCGCCGACTCTTTGGCCGGCTCGGACTTGTCCTCCTCCCGCTTGGCTGTCCACGTCCCGATGCCGGTGTAGATAACCCTGCCGTGATCGGTCGTGAACGCGAACACGATCTTGTCGGCAGTAACTTTGCCTGTCACTTCATATTCACCCAAGTACCCCCGATACGTTCCTGCGACCGTGTCCTCTTGTTGTTTAAACGTAAAGACTGGCTTTCCGTTTTGACCTCCGATGTCGACTGTTCCCATCCAGGTACCTGTAACTTCAACGTTGGCGGGTTTCGGGTCCTCGCCTCGCTGGGCCGCCAACTTGGAAGCACATAACACAACCAGGCAGAACACGGCCGACTTGGTTTTGCTCATGATGACACTCGTCCTGCTTAGAGGCCGACAAACAACCGAATTCATAAGTTCCCTGAGTCCGGCGTGAAATTTGTGCCCGACCATGACAAACCGGCCGCGTCCGCGGGCAAACTATCCTTCTCGCCGACGCCGAGCGGAGTAATGGGCCGGAAGACTGCCGCGGGATTCCTAAACGCGGCGGGAGTTTCGCCGCTACTTCTTGTCCGCCTCCCGCTTGGCGGTCCATGTCCCGGAAAAATCGCCGTACTTGGTCGTTCCCTTCATGGCGTCCCCGTCGACCGTGCCGGTGTAGACGATCTTGCCCTGGTCGGTGGAGAACTCGAACTCGATCTTTACTTCCTTGAGCTTGCCGGTCAGGTCGTGCTCCCCGAAAGACCCCTTGTACTTGCCGGTGATCTTGCCGCCGCTCTGCTTGAGCGTGAAGACTGGCTCGCCCGTCTGGCCGCCGACATCCACTGCCCCCTTCCATATTCCGGTGACGTCGATCTCCCGCTTGGCGGTCCACGTGCCGGCGAGTGCGTCGCCGTACTTGACCTTCCCCTTCATGGTGCCCTTGTCCACCGTGCCGGTGTAGACGGCCTTGCCCTG
>JBQTIL010000027.1:0-44992 GCA_052388175.1 Planctomycetaceae bacterium
GTGTCCTGCACAGCACCCGTGGCCATCTCACGCTCCTCCTTGAGCTTGCGATCTCGAAGTCGCTCGACTTCGTCCACCGATGGTCTAACCCATCGCGTCCGGCGCGCAAAGCCCGTTATGGACCCGCACCGGCGGGGCGATGAGCCGAGGTGTCACGCGGAGTGGTTGACGTGCTCAGATCACGCTATCACCTTCGCGGTCGAGAAATGCGAGATCCCGATTTCTGTCGAACCCGTCGGGCGAACACGTGTCATCCCACTCAGCGAGGAGGGGACCAAATGACAAAGTACTGGCACGACGACGACACGTTCTGGGAAGCGATTGGCACGTTTCTGTTTACAGACGAGCGATGTGGCGATGTTGCGCGGCGGGAAGTCGATCAGGCACTGAATCTCCTGGGGACTGGTCCCGGCGCGAGCGTACTTGATCTCTGTTGCGGTGTCGGAAGGCATGCCGTCGAGTTGGCCCGCCGCGGCCTCGCTGTCACCGGGGTCGACCGCACCGAATCCTATTTGAATCGCGCCCGGCGCCAGGCTGCAAAGGAAGGCTTGGCGGTCGAATTCGTGCAGTGCGGAATGGAGAGCTTTCGTCGAGAGACCGCGTTCGACGGCGCAATCAATCTGTTCACTTCGTTCGGTTTTTTTGAATCCGACGAAGAAGAGCTGCGAGTGCTTCAGAACGTGTTTGATTCACTGAAACCGGGCAGCCGCTTTCTGATCGATCTCGTTGGCAAAGAGGTGCTGGCGCGCACGTTCCAGCCGCGCACCTGGCAATCGAATCTTCAGGGAACGGCCTATCTTCTGGAGGAACGCACGATTCGCAGCGGCTGGTCGCACATCGACAATCGCTGGATCGTCGCGAGCGCCGGCGGCTGTTGCGAGTTTCGGCTCACGATTCGCGTTTATTCCGGCCGTGAGCTGGAGTCGCTTCTGCGCCGCGCCGGTTTCAGCGACGTGACGCTCTATGGCAGCCTGGCGGGCGCTATGTACAACCACGAAGCCGAACGGCTGGTTGCGGTCGCACAAAAGTGAAGACGAATAAGGCGTGCGCTGCACGCACGCTCACCCGGCCGAACGTGCCGGCAGGCGCTCGTCGGCCGAGGGGTAACCCCATTCGTCGAAGCAGCGCCGCCACTCACGCGCCAGCCGCCGCTTCAGGTCGCGCGCCATCGGCGGGTGCGAGTTCTTGCGGTAGCCGGCCAGCGACTCGACGTACTGCCTTAGAGTCGGCTCAACGCTCTCGAAGTCAGGGATACCGAGAGCGCGGTAGACGCCTCGCATTTCGCCCATCGGGTCGGCTTCGAGGTCTGCGAAGCTGATCTCGTGGAACCGCCCCGCCGGAATGAGCGACCGCTCTTCGAGAAATACATCGTAGATTTCGCGATACAGGCGGATGATGCGTTCGTCGAGGTCATGCTCTGACGGCGACTGCACGGAAAACCACGGGTGCACCGCTCGCAGCAGGTGCTGCATCGATCGGAAGACGCAAAACGGGTCGCGATGAATGTGCACGAACCGCGCGTCGGGAAACAGCTCGAGCAGCAGCCGGATGCGCCCCGTGTGACCCGGCGACTTGAGCACGAGCGGCCGGTCGTATTTGACGGTCAACTTGCGGACAAACTTGCTCATCGCGCGCTTCCAATCGGCCAGCTCATGCGGCGCCGCGTCACGAAAGGTGATGTACCGATCGTAGTGCTCGGCCCGGCGGGGAAAAACCCAGCCCATGGGAAAGCCGCGACCGGTCAGACACGACACCGCAAATTCGTCTTCCTGCGGGCCGCGAATGTCGATGGCCATGTTGTCTTGCGGACGCTTGCTGGGGAATATCGCCCCCACAATGTGCGCTGCAAACCACTCACCCGACAAGAAAGAATGCGGATAAAGCACCTGGAAATTGTTGGGATACGCAAACCGCGCATCCTGCGTGAGCAGGTTGTGCAGGTGGGTCGTGCCGCTGCGCCAAATGCCCAGCACAAAAACCGGCGGATGCACGGCGGCTTCTGCGACGCGACGACCGTAGAGCAACCGATCGAGCCAGCCGAAGAGCGTGTTGGGGGGCGTTCCCAGCAAAATCGTGGCGGCGCGACCCCAATAGGCAGGGTCGACTGCGAAGCGGTTTTCGTACAAAACCCGCAGCCACAAACCCAGCGGAATGCCGCTACAGGCCCCGGCCCCGCAGCGGATTAAGAGCGACTCACGCCACGCCATGCCACACCCTTTCCAGCGACCCGGATGCCCCGTCTGACATTCTAGTGCGTCGTTGCATGTGGAGCATATCGTGTGCCGGAGCTGCCCCGCCAATCTTAATGAACTTCAGTCCAAATTCTCAGGCAGCATTCATCCCCTAATCCAACCAGACCAACGGCGCCCCATGCTCTCCCTGTGCCTCTACTGGAATAAGGTATCGACAAACTGCCGCCCCAGTCCAGAGAGCAGCCTGCGCGACCTACAACCCGAACTCTTCCATCAGGCCTCGCGGCCAACCATTTTCAGCGACTTCCAGAAAAATGCAGTCTTTTCAAGCGTCGCGCCCCCCACCACGGCCCATTTCCTGGCCAGGACTTCTCCTCCGAGCTTCACATAGAACCCGCACGCCGGGTTCTTCGTCAGGACCCAAACCACGAGCGATTCGTATCTCGCATTCGCCAGTTCCTGCACGACGGCCCGCATCAATTGCCGGCCGACCCCCCGCCGCTGATACGGATTGAGCAGGTAGAGGGTCGCTGGTCGAATCGTCATACAACATGCCGTAAATACTGTTGCGCTGCCCGGTCCCACGAGAAGGTGCGGCGGATGTGATTGACGCCTGCGCAGAGCATGCGGAAATAGAGTTGCGGGTCAGCCGCGATGTTGCAGGCGTCCTGCAGCGCGTGGTGCAGCTCGTCGGCCAACGATCGAAAGAGGTCGCAGCGGCTGCGGTCGTGCACGCGATCGAACCCGGCCCCGCTCTGCTGATATTCCGCCGCGTTGATCAACCGCCAGTCGTCAGCCTCTGAGGGGAGGCCGTCTTTTTCGCGGAACAGGATTCCCGTTGGGGGGGCGTCAGCCGCATGCCAGCGCGAGGCCCGTGCCTGCACCGCAGGGTTGTAAGACGCTGCTGCCTGCCAGGGCACGATTTGCTGCACAATGCCGCCGCTTGCACGCCCGATACCCAGGGTTCCGTTGAGGTAAAACTCATTCGCCATTCCGAACGGCTCGTACAGCGACGGCATGACGCCGGCCGTCGCCCCGCGGAGGGCCCCCAGAAACCCCTCGCGGAATAGAAATGGAAACGCCAGCACGCTGTGCGGATACCGCTCGGCGAGCTCCTGCAGAAACCGGAGCCCGGCGCGGCCTTCATCACCCGGAATCGGAAAAAACAGAAACCGGGCGCGTCCGCCCCGCTCCAGAAACAGTTCAACCGCATTCGAGGCCACGTCGTAACCTTTTTGCCGCGAGTCGTCTCGCCCGGCCATCACGAACCACGGCGCTTCGTCCTGTTCGAACCGCCCGAGATCTCCCCAGAGCGGCCTTTCGTCGGAAGGTTGCAGCGCGGCCAGCGCGCCCAAAAATGTTCGGCGATTCTCGGCCTTCCAGCGGGCCAGCGGTTCATAATTGCCCGACTCAGCGGCAGAAAGCGATTTTTCATCGAGGGCCAGATCGACGAATGGCCCGTTGTCGATTCCCACGAGCCGCGGGCGCAAGGTCAGTTGCAATTGCGGCGCCAGAACCTGTGCCTGCAACGTCTCTTCAACCAGGTCATGCGCGAACTGTTCCGAAACGGTGAATACCGGCAATTCCGCGAGGGGCAGGGCCCGCTGCAGAATCGTCTCGCCAGGGCAGGCGGCCGGCTCGATGCCGACGGCTGCCAGCCGGCCGTCGGAGGCACAGGCATCGTAACTGTTGTGCAGGGTCACGAAGGCGCGCGGGCGGCCCGGGTGCCCCGCCGCCGCCAGGAGCGCCGCCGCCCCTTCCCAATCCTGCAGCAGCAGCGTCCAGCGCTTGCCGGGGTCGATGACGTGCAGGGCTAAAGACGTTGCGGCGCCAAAGAATAACGCATCGCGAAGCAGGTCGTCTGCGGGCACGTCGTAGGGGTGCCTCTGCCCGGCGAAAAACCGCCGATCGTCGGGAAGCAGAAAATAGACGGGGACCTTGTTTTCATCATGGCGATAGATGTGCACGATCACCGTGCGGCCTTCGAACGGAGCGCCGAACGTTCCCTCGTGGCTGCGCCCGAGATTCGCCATCTTCTCGATGCGGTGATGAAACGGTGTGACGACGATCGTTTCGAGGTGCGACGCCGATCGCACCCGCGCGGGAAGTCGCCCCAGCACGGCGGCGATCCCGCCGCAGGGGGCGAAGGGGGTTTCGTAGGAAACAAAAGCGATTTGCACGATGCTCCTGCCACTGTTGAGGCACGTGGGCGCACCGGCCGATGCGGCCGGATGCGAATGCGCGGGTGAATACTACTGCGAGAATTCCCACGTCGCCCCAAGGGCCGGCCAAAAAAGAATCGGAGAGTGCGGCACTATTCGGCGGTTGCCGACGAACCAACGCTCTACTGCCGCGTGGTGCCGACGGGCTGATCGGCGGCGTCAGTATAACACGACGCGCAGCGGCTTCAACGACCACTCGCGTGCTGAGAACTGCGGGGTCGCAATCGACGCGGCCCGACGATCTCTGTGAGAGGCCGCCTATCGGAACGGTTTGCATTTGAGCCCTCCCTCGGGCGAAATCACGCAGGTCACCGCGCCCTGCATGGCGGTCGAAAGCACGGTGGTTCCGTGGCCGTAAACCGGCCGCAGCCGCTCGTACGGATCGTTGCGATCGCCGCTGACGACGACATGAGTCGGCGTGGCCCAATGAGCCAATTCACTCGTGTTGGCGTTCAGGCTGCCGTGGTGCGGCGCCAGCAGCACATCGACGTGGCGGGGCGGCAGCTCGAGAAGCCGCTTCAGCCCCTGTTGTTCGAGGTCGCCGGTCAGCAGGATCCGGCGGCCGGCATACTCAATTTCCAGCACCAGGCTGTTCGCGTTGTCGATCGTCGCGCCGGGGCCCGCGGCAGGATGCAGCACGCGGATGATGACGCCATCTTCTATTTGCAGGCGGTCGCCGGCCCATACGAGGCGCAGTGGGACACGTTCGCGGGAGATCGCGTCACACAATCCGCGCACGGCCTGCTGCTCGAAATCCAGCAGGCTCGGGTGTGCAAATGCCGTCTGCACGCGCGCGGTGCGCACCAGACCAGGAACGCCGTTGAAATGGTCGATGTCGGCGTGAGAGACGACCAGGGCATCGACGCGATCGTTGTGCTCGGCCCACAATGCCTGTTGCACGATGTCGGCGGCGCGAGCACCATCTTGCATCTGGCCTGCGTCGTACACCAGCGTACGACCGCCGGGCGTCTCGACCACGACGGCCAGGCCATGGCCGACCGACAGAAACGTGCAACGCAGCTCGCGCGGAGCGCTGGGCCATAGCGCCAGCCCCAGGCCGCAGACCATCCACACACCCAAAGCCCGGAAGCCCCACCAGCGCCAGCGGCTGCCAGGGAAACCCCAGACGACCGCCAGCAGGCACACGTAGTAGCCTATAAGCCACCCCTCGCCCGGACCCGCCAGATAGAAATGTCCGCCGGCCGTTCCCGCCGATTTCTCGATGATCCACAGCATCAGCGAGAGCCCCACATCGTAAACGCCGGCGAACAGGCCGGCGGTGGCCGGCGCGAGCAAGCCCACGATCAGCGCGGCATAGCCGCTCCACAACACGGCGACGATCACGGGCGCCAGCACGACATTCACGACAAACCCCACGGGCGAAATCAAATGGAACCGGGCGATGGTCAACGGCAGGGTGAACAGCCAGATGGCCGCCAGGGTGCCTTGCGCCACGAGCACCCAGCGACCGCCATCGTGCAACAGACTCAGCCATCGCGGCGTCAACCGGAGCGAAGGTTCGGAAAAGCGACGAGGCGCGATCCACCGCAAAGGGAGCCAGGTGGGGGCCCAGATGAGCGCTCCCACTGCGAGAAACGAGAGTTGCGCACCCAGGTCGAACAGCGAGGTTGGGTTCCAGAGGAGCACGCCGAGTGCTGCCAGGCCCAGAGCGTTGACCGGAGTGGCGTGCCGGTACCAGGGGCGCCCGGCCAGAACCGCGACAAACATCAACACGGCCCGCACCACAGGAGGTTGCGAGTCGGCCAGGAAGGCGTATCCCAGAATGCCCGACAAGACGACCCCGACGGTTGCCGAGCGCCCCAAACCGATGGCCTGGGCGACCATCCACAAGAGGCCCGCGAGAATTCCGACGTTGGCTCCGGAGATTGCGAGCACGTGCATCGTGCCGCTTTCGGCAAACGCCCGTCGCTGTTCTTCGGGAACGTCGTGGCGCGTTCCCAACAGTAGCGCCTGCCCGACCGGCGCTGTTTGCGCGCTGAGTGTCGCTCGCATCAATTGTTCAGCCTGCGCACGCAATGCGCCCTGCCAGCGCCGCCATCCGCTGCCCCCGGCCAGCTCGACCCGCACGTCATCGGGTTCGTTGCACCGCAGAACGGTCAATAGCTGTGAATTCCGCAGGTAGCGGCGGTAGTCGAATCCGCCGGGGTTGTCGACGTCGGCAGGACGGGAAAGCAGCCCCACCACGTCGACGTCGTCACCGGCGCCTGCGTGCAGCGGGTGCCCGCTCACCTCCAGGCGGGTCCATCCGGAAACCGGAATGCGTATTGCGCCAGACACCAGGGCCCGGCAGTCGAGCGTGCAGATCGTGCGGTCAAGCTGGGGAATCGCGACGGGCAGTTCCTGAGGGCGAGGCGGAATTGTGTGGGGGCGATCGACGATTCGGCCAAGAATTCGAATCGGCGCTGGTCGCGCCACGGCGTACCGCACCACATGGTCGGGCGATGCGAGCGACCAGTGCCGGTGATGCCATCCGGCGCCCGCCAAGAATACCGCCAACAGCAGGCAGGCCGATGCCCACCGTCGTTGCATTCTGAAATTCACGTACCAGCCGGCAAACGCAACGAGCCCAATGGCGATCCAGATCGGCAAAGCCAGGGGGCAGAGGTGATCAGTGAGAATGCCGAGACCAACTGCGACCGCGACCGGTGCGGCGGGTGCGCGGCGTGGTTTCGCGCAAGCAGGCTGGGTGCCGGCCGTCGTCGAATGACCGATGACACCGTCAGCAAGTGACCACATGTCCGACAGTTTGCCTGAGCGGGCCTGTTTGACACAAGTGAGTTGGCGAACTGACCCGGCACGCGACGCGTTGACAAATGCCTCTGCTCGCGTGCCTCCCCAATATCGCATGACCCCCAGATTTACAGAGAGCATGCATCGCCGGAACATTCGGCAGACTTTGGCGCGATTCAACTGGTGACTGATTTCTGCGTCGGTCGATCTAACCGGTATTCGATTCCCCGCACATCAGCGTTCGACTGCCTGCTGCGAATCTACCTGGGCCTGGCATTCTGGGGGGAAAGGTTGGCATGGAGCGGTTTCGTCGGGTTTGGACTTCACGAAGCCTGCCGCGCGCCCTTTGCGTGGCGGGCCTGATCTTGATTTCGCGAGCCGAGTTGTACGCCGAGGGTCCCCAGGGCGGAAATGCGCCCGCCGGAGAGCCGGCGGCAACGATCTCGGACATCGTGCGCGCCGGAAACAAATGGTTCCCGCGCCCGGCGGCGCGCAGCGACGCCGCGGCGGCCGACCTTCATGACGCGGAACTTCGCGGAAGCTCGACATCGGCGGCGCGGAAGTCAGCCCATGCGGCCCTGCCGCTCGACAAGCTTTCGCCTGAGAATCAGCACCGCGTGGCCGGGCTGTTGAAATCGGTGAGCTTCTTCAGACGGTTGCCCAAGGTCTCTTTTCCCGTCGAGCCCGACGTGTATGGATACTTCGTGGCGCATCCCGACGTGGCCGTCAGCATCTGGCGGGCGATGAAAATCTCAAAGCTTCAGATGTGGCAGACCGGGCGCTTCGACTACGAAGCCGACACCGGCGACGGCTCGATCGGTAAACTGGAGGTGGTTCACGCCGGCCCCGAGCAGCAATTGGTATTCTGCGACGGCGAATACAAAAGCCCCCTGTTTTCCAAACCGATCGCCGCCCGGTCGCTGCTGTTGTTGCAGACGAGCTTCATCAAAGAAGCCGACGGCACGATGTACTGCACCCACCGCGCCAACCTGTGGGTCTCATTTCCCTCACAAACGGTTGACGTCGTTTCGAAGATCTTCTCACCTCTGGCCGTGACACTCACCGACCGGACGTTCACCGAAATCAGCCTGTTTCTCAAGATGATTTCGCTGGCGATGACTCATCGCCCGGATTGGGTCGAACAAATCGCCGAAACGATGGAGGGAGTGCCTGAATTGCGGAAGCAGCAAGTGATGTCTTTGACCGCCGAAGTCTATGCCTCGGCGCAAAAGCGGCTGCTCGAACGCGCGGTCGATTCCGACGGGCATTCTCACGGTCCACGCGAACCGGCTCGACTGGCAAATCCCGGCGGCCAGCCGCAAACGGCGACTCCGCTATCGGCGGAAAGGACGGCCCCGGCGCCGCCGACCCGTACGGTGTCAGCCGAAAAGGCGCCGCAGCGGCCGAACTAACACTAGCGCCGGGTCCTCGAGCGCGGACGCAAGAAGAAGGCGACGATCGCGACGGCCGCTGCCAGCGGCAGAGCGTACGGGAGCAGCCGCGGGGCAATCGCGGCCAAAATCACGATGCCGGCCGCCACGGGCAGCAGCCTTTCCCAGACGATGGTCTCGCCCTCACGCGGCCATGCGAGCCACACGGCAGCCGTCACCAGGCCGACGCGCGACAGGGCCGAGAGCAACTGATTCGTTTCGGGACGTTCGCTGAAGACCCACAGGCCCAGAGCGGCGCCCAGGCACGCGAGCGCACACAGACCGACGGCGGTCCGCTTGCCTCGCCAGACGTTTCGATCCATGCCCCGCATTATCGGCCGATGGCAGCGGCACCTGCAAGCGGCGTAGAAAACTTCTCAGGGGCGTCTGCGGCCGTCACTCAACGCGATCTCGCCGTTGCCGCTGGCGAAAGGCGAGGCGCCCAATGTCAGTCTTTGTCGAGCATCTCCAAAATCTTATTCGCCTCGTTCGCTTCATCCGACCCGGGATACTCATTGGCCACTTCTTCGAGGTAGCGACGAGCCGCTTCCCGTCTTCCAAGCTTTAAGAGGTCTTGGGCAATTTTCAACGTTGACGCGGCCACCGTCGGCGCAGTTGTTTCGGTTTTCTTATCGACGGGCAGCGGAGAACCTTGATAATGTGGAAACCTTAGACCGTAGCGCTCCGAAAGCTCCTGACGCAGATCGGCAAATCGCGCATGATACACGTCGTCAATTTCGCCCGTTAGCTCTTCAATTCTTTTTCTTTGCTTGGTCGCGGTGCGCTCATCCTTCGCTTTAATGGCGTCAACTTCTGCGGACCACGCGCTTCCCAGGTTGCGCACGAGAATGACGTGTGCATTTGTGGCATCGACGAGCCTCTCATCGACTCCCGAGATATCGAGTCTACTGGCTTCCAACGCGTAGGCTGCGGCAGCCTTGGAGAAACCGCCTCCAAACCGCGCGATCTCCGCGGGTGTCTTCAAGGAATTCAGCTTTCTCAGCTTGCCTATTCGATCTGCATCGATCTTTGCGCGAGCATTCCAATAGTCCAGGGTTCGTTGGCCGTCCGCCTTCCCAGGAAGATTGCCGCGGAAATTTGATTCTGGCAGATTGCGCAGCGGTCGTACGTCGGTGTCAGCTCTTGCGAGCAACTCTCTTACGTGCTGCGCGGAAATCGCAAAGTTGAGGTTTTGCGCATCGGCACGGGTCCAGGTCGTGATGCCAATCACTTCCCCTTTTTTATTCACGAGCGGGCCGCCGCTATTACCTGCGGAAATTGGTGCGGTGGTCTGGATCCAGGTTGCATCGAGATCGAACCCGAGTAACTGAGCGTATACGTCTCGACCCGCGCTGCCATTGAGAACATCGCGGACCTCGCTGCCGGACCGGACAGCGCTCACAATTCCGTCGGCTACGGTGCCGCGAAGTGATTTCGGCGATCCGAAGGCGACTACCCGCTCGCCAGCCGCAGGATCGTCCTTCGCAATTCTCAGAAACGCCGTCTTGCCCTTGACAGATTTCAGCTTCAGGACCGCCAGGTCTCGGCCCACCGAGACCGCCGTAAAGCCAGAAACAGCGCTTGTGCTCTTATCACTGAAAATGACCTTGGCTTCAGATGCACCGCTGACGACGTGCAGGTTCGTGACAACCAGGCCCTTCTCGTCGACAAGAAATCCACTTCCCTGGCCGCTGGGAACCTCAACAGTGACGACTGCCGGGCTCACCTTTTCGATGACTTGGCGCAGGAGCGTGTCTGACTCGTCACCGACGACCGATGTTCCAGAAGCAACAAAAGCAGCCAGCACAAAAACCGCGCGGCTCATTCGCCAGCGACACGCACAGATCATGGCCCACCCCTGCAAGAACTCGGCAGTCACTCGGGAAGTGTCGGCGACCGGAATCAGCATAGTGCCGGGACCGGCTATGAGCAACAATCGTCTGGCCGAAGACACAGGGGGGCAACGCGGCCACGGCCACCCGCGCGGCGCGTCGACTCGCGCTCTGAAGCGCAAGCGGCAGACACCCTTGTGCCAATGATGCGGGCGAACGGCGGTCAGTCGCCCCCGTAATCCAGCCAAAACGCCTGTTTGCGGGCGTTTCAGAATCCACCTCGAATGCCCGTTCGGGGTTTGCGCGACCATTGCAAACCGGTACACTACTTCGCACACGCAGGAAGCCGCCTGGCGGCTGGCGTTCCGGGCCGGTATGGAGGCCGCTCTCAATTATGGAGCCGTTTCGTTTCGTTCATGCGGCGCGGTTGCTGCTCGACCATCAACTCCACGGCCTTACGTCGCTTCCGGACGAGTTGAGATCGCTTGTCGAAGATGCCACGCTGGCCGCTTTTGAACAACTTGTCGAGACATGCGTCGCCAGGCAAGTCGACGGCCTGCTGCTTGCCGGCGACAGCTTCGATCAGCGCGACGGCAGCCTCCGCGGGTGTGCTGCGCTTGCGCGGGGGCTCGAGCGGCTCGACGCGCACGATATTTGTACTGTTGTCGTGGCGGGCACGAGCGACCCTTGGGCCGGTTGGCCCGATGGTTTCCAATGCCCGGGCCAGGTTGTACGACTGGGCCTCGATGCTGATGCCGAAACGCCGCTGTCGCGCCGTGGCCGCCTGCTGGCAACTGTGCGCACGGCGAGCCCGCCCGACCCGCTTGCGCCCCCGCAATCTGAACGACAACCCAATCATCCGCTGGGCGGTTCGGCCCCGTGTTCGATCGTCTTGCACTCTGCCGGCGAGCACGGCGGGGACCCGATGGAGTTCATCGAGTCGCGGGCGGCGGCTGGCCCTGCGGGCGACTACGCTGACGCCCACTATTGGGCTGTGGGAGGGGCGCCTCACTCGCGAACGCACGAGCGCGAACAGAGATTGCTGCACGACCCCGGCCCGACGCAGGCCGTGCGGCCATTGGAGACGGGCCCCCGCGGCTGTACGCTGGTTGAGGTGTCGGCCGGCGGCGAGTTCACCAGCACGTTCGTGCCGACAGCGCCCGTCCGCTATGAACACTTCGAATTGAACGTCGCGGCCGATACCACGCAGTCCGACCTGCTTGAAGCCATGCGAGTTGCTCTGCGGCGCGCGCCTCGTTATACGACAGACCGGCTCTGGCTGCCCGCTTGGGATATCTTCGGCGAGGGCCCGCTCACGGCCCTGCTGGCCGACCCGGAAGCCCGCGATCGCCTGCTCGACAAACTGCATTCCCAAACTGCAGTTGATGGTCTGCAAATCTTCACACAGGCGCTGCGAATGCATTTGCCGCGCGGCACCAGCGGCCCGGCAGCCGACGGCGACGCGCTCGCACTGGAATTCGATCGTCGCGTGCAGGGGGCGGCCGTAGAGCCGGCCTGGTCACTGCAAAAGTGTCTGGCGGGGTCGTCGCTGGCCGACGGGCCCTGGGAGCGCCAGCTTTCAACGATATTGGATGAATTGGACGACAGGTTCGTAGTGCAGGAGGCGCGACGCGTCGGGCAGGACTGGTTCGCCGCTGGGCAGGAGCGTTCGCCATGAAATTGGTGGAAATTCGGGTGGATCGTTGTGGCGTGTGGCGTGATCTAAGTCTTCCCTTGCAGGCTGAGGGGCCGAATGTCTTTTACGGCCCGAATGAGGCAGGCAAGTCGACGCTGGTACGATTCATTCGCGGCGTGCTGTTCGGCTTCGACGAGCGCGGGGCAAGCGAGTCTGACGGCGACGTGCCGAAGTCGGCGTGCGCCGGCTCGCTGCTGATCGACGATCCTGCGTTGGGGCAACATCTGGTGCATCGCTCGGCGCCCGCGGGGCTCCGCGGCACGGTCAGCCTGCTGGGCGAAGAGAGCGATCGACCGGCGGAAGATCTGCTGCGGGACCTGCTGGACGGCATCGACCAGGGATTATTCAACACTCTGTTTTCGATCGACCTGCGGGAGCTGATGGAGCTTCGCGCCCTGTCGGGCGAAGAGGCAGCCAGACACATTTACGGCCTGTCACTGGGGCCCGACGGGCGGCGGCTGCTGGATGTGACGACGCGGGCGCAAACCGAACGGCACCGCCTGGTCAACCCGTTTCAGCACGATGGCGAACTCGTACGGCTGTTCGAGCAGCAAGATCAACTGCTGGCTGAATTGCGAGGTCTCGACGAACAGCGCCGACGCCATGCCGCGCTGTGTGCGAGCCGCGATCGACTGAAGCTTGAAATCGCCGATCTTTTGAAACGTCAGGCCGGCGTTCGAGAGCAATTGCGTGGCCACATGTTTCTGCAGCAGGCCTGGGCCCCCTGGCACCAGGGCCGCGAGATGGCCGCCCGATTGCGCGAGTTGCCGGTGATCCGTGGGTTTCCCGAGCGAGGCGTCGAACGGTTGGAACGTATCGCCCAGCAATTGCGGCAGGGAGAGTTCAAGCGTGATGAACTGCTGACCGAGATCGGGGGCCTGCGGCGCGAGCTGCGATCGACAACGCACCAGGCGGCGCTCGCATCGCACGCGGCAACGATGCGATCATTCGTCGAGCAGCGCGGGTGGCTCGTGGAATTGCACGAGCGTTATGGTGCGGCGCAGAGTGCCGCAAACGACGCTGAGGGCGGCCTGGCCACGCGCCTGGAGGCATTGGGTGCCGATTGGAACGAAGAGCGGCTGGCCGGCCTCGACCTGTCGCCGGCCGCCTGGCAGCGGCTGGCAGGAGCGCGACAATCTCTGCTGGCGGCCCAGGCGCGCCGTGGGGCATTGCGGCGCAAGGTGCGCCGGCTTTCGGTCGCCCATCGCGAACTGCGCGACTCGCTGGCTGAATGTCTGCACAAATTGGAAGGCGCGTCAATCGAAGCGGCGCTCGCGCAGGCCCGCGAACGGCAACGTCAGGCGCAGCATCTCACGAAGCTGCAGATTCGTGAAGCGGAACTCAGCCAAAGGCAATTCAACCTGCACGAAGAACACTCGCGGCTGTCGCAACACCTGGCGCTGCCCACGTGGGTGCACGTCGTGCTGGCTGTGTTCTTCTTTATGGGCATCGTTCTGGCCGGCTGGGGCGCGATCACCGGCGTCGCCACCAGCGGCATCGTCGGCGCAATTTACATGCTGCTCGGAATCACCTGCGGGGGGCTGGCCTGGGGACTGCGGGCGCAGCATGCCGGAGACGCCCGCCAGCGCCTGGCGGAAGCCGATCAGCAACTGGCCGCCGCTCTGCTTGAGCTTCGCGAGGTGCGCGGGGCCATTCACCGGCTGGTCGAGGGCGATCGATCCGGAATTGCGCCGGTCGCGGGCAGTGCATCGATTTCCGCCCGGCCGACCGACATACCTGACAGCGCCGAATACCTGCGGCTTGCCGCCGAACGAGTGGCCGAACTGGCCGACCTCGCCCGGCACGAGCGATCTTTGCGAGCATTGCGGGGGCGGCTTCGGATGGCTCAGCAGAAACTCGAGATCGCCCGCCGAGAAGCTCGTACGGCAAAAGAGGCGTGGTGCGGGCGGTTGCAGGAGCATGGTCTGGCGGCCGAATTGTCGCCCCGCCTGGCACTCGACATCTGGCAGCGTCTGGTCGAGTCCGATGATTGCCGAAGGCGCTGCGCGCGGCGGCGTGACGAGGTGCGGTCACTGGAGGCGGTTTGGGACGGCTTTCGCCGGCGAATCGCCGCATTCGCCCAAACGGTGCCCGAACTCGATTTCGACGAAGAGCGGCCGCTGGCTGCCCTTGACCTTTGGGAGCGGCGCCTTGCCGTCTTGTCTCGAGAACGAACAAAACGCAAAGAGCTGAAATCGCGGTTGAAGTCACTGCTGGCCGAAACGACGGCGCTGCAATCGCAACTCGACGAATGGAAGCTCGAGTGCAATGCCCTGCTGGTTCAGGGAGGCGCGGCAACCGGGGCAGAGTTCGCCGAGCGGGCGCGGCTCGTCGGCATGCGCGAGACGCTGGAAGCACAGTCGCAGGTCCTGCGGCGCGAACTGGACGCCGTTTGTGCCGGGCATCAAGACCTGGCGCTGGTCGAAGTCGATCTGCTGAACTACGACGCCGAATCAAACAGCGCCTGCATCAGTACGCTTGAGCAGGAGGCGACGGATCTCGACCGCGACCTGCACGAAGCACGCGAGCGGCTGGCCGCCGATGAGCGCAATAAGGAAGCGCTGGAGCAGGATCGAACGTCGGCCCGAGTGCGGTGCGATCTGGCTCAGGTTCACGAACGGCTGCGCGCCGCCGCCTGCGAGTGGGCCGCCATCGAAACCGCCGCGCAATCGGCAAGTTCGCTGCGCAACGAATATGAGCGCCGGCATCAGCCTGCCGCCCTGGTGCGCGCCTCGCAGCTTCTCAGCCGCCTGACCTGCGGGCGCTTTCGCCGCGTTTGGACACCGCTGGGCGAGCGTCGGCTCGTTGTCGAAGACGAGGGGGGTCGCCAGTTGAACCCGGCCATTCTCAGCCATGGCACGCGCGAACAGTTGTTTCTGGCGGTTCGGTTGGCCGTGGTCGACGAACTGGCCCGTCAGGGAGTGTCGCTGCCCGTGATCCTCGATGACGTGTTCGTCAATTTTGACGAGCACCGTGCCGAGGCGGCCGTCGAAACATTGTGCGAATTCGCCTCCAGCGGGCGACAGGTGATCGTCTTGACCTGCCACCCCCACCTGGTGCGGCTGTTCGCCGACCACGGGATCGAAGTGACCCGGCTGCCGGCTCATGCGCCCGAAGTCGAGGTGCGCGACGGGCAGCGCAGGGCAGGGTAGCCATCATCTTGCAGGGCCAAGACTTGCGCGGAGTCGCAGAGAACCGAACTCCCCGCAGCGGCCCCTTTGGTGGCAGGGCCGGTTCGGCGACTGACTGGATACCGCCCCGCGGCTCGGGCAGAATACGCACGTTCGCTTCCTCTCCCCGGCACATCCACAGGTTCAGCAGCCATGTCGACGCGCTCATTGTCGGAACTGATCGTCGACGTCTTGACGTGGTGCGAACGCGACGCCTCAGATTGGCCCCCGTCGGTTCGATCAGAGTGCGCGCTGATTCATGCGCGATTCGAGGCGCTCAAGCTCGACCGAAACGCGCGCGATGCCTGGCGGCAGGCGCAGGCCGAGTGGGTGCGGCGGATGCTCAGAAAGTCGGGGCTGGTGCGGGTCGTTTACCGGCTTAGGGCGCCGTGACCAGTTTGTTTCGCCCGTCCCAAGCCCTCGTCAGCCGCGGCTGTGGCAGACGCCACCGCAATTGATGCGGCGGGCCGGTGATCGCCGACCTGCGACCGGCTTGCCGGCCTGTCATCGATAGCCGCCGGTCGCCCCAAATCGAATCTCAGGATGGGCCCCGCGACCAACTGACGCCGCCGGCGGCTGCCCGCATGAACGGCCGAATGGCCTACGGGTTCAGTTGCTTCTCAAACTGAATTCCGAACTTTTTCATTTTCTTGTAGAGGGTCGTGCGGTTGATCCCCAGCATCTCAGCGGTGTTCTGGCGATTCCACCCGTTGTTTTCCAGCGCTTCGAGCAGAATCTGCCGCTCAGGATTGGCGAGCGCGGCCTTGAGATTGGGGATGCCGGCGCGGTTTTGCAGCGCGTCGGGCAGCGTTCCTCCGAGGCGAACCGACTCGGGCAGGTCTTCCACGCCAATCACCCCTCGCTTACTCAGCACCACGGCCCGTTCGACCAGATTGACCAGCTCGCGCACGTTGCCGGGCCAGGGGTATCGCTGCAGCAGTTGTACGGCCTGCTCCGTAAAACCGGCGATCTTCTTGCTGGATTGCTTGCAGTATTCTGCGAGAAAGTGCTGCAACAAGAGGGGAATATCGCCGATGCGCTCGCGCAACGCGGGCTGCGTCAGCGTGATGACATTAATGCGGTAGTACAGGTCCTGGCGGAAAGCGCCTTGCGCCACCTTCTGCTCGAGATCGGCGTTTGTGGCCAGAATCAGGCGAATGTCGACTTTGTGGGTCTTGGATCCGCCCACAGGCTCGAACTCACGATCCTGCAAGACGCGCAATAACTTCACCTGCAGGCTGGGCGACGCGGTGGCAATCTCATCGAGAAAAATCGTGCCGCGATCGGCCTGCAGAAATTTCCCCTGCTTGTCGTGCACCGCTCCGGTAAAGCTGCCGGCTACGTGCCCGAACAATTCGCTTTCGAGCAACGTATCGGGCAGCGCGCCGCAGGCGACTTCGACAAATGCCTTGTCGCGCCGTGAACTGAGCTGATGAATGGCGCGGGCCGTCATCGTTTTGCCGGTGCCACTCTCTCCCAGAATCAGCACCGTGGTACGGGTGTCAGCCACGCTCTCGATCAGATCGAACATCCGCACCATCTTGTAGTCGTGGCCGATGATGTTCCCGAGCCCGAACCTCTGATCGAGCTGCGCCCGCAGATGCTTGTTCTCTTCGATGATTTGCCTCTGGCCGAGCGCCCGTTGCACCGAGAAGTTCAATTCGTCGTCGATCAGCGGCTTCGACAGGTAATCAAAGGCCCCCAGGCGAATCGCTTCGACGGCGCTTTCGATCGTTCCAAAGCCGGTGATCAGAATGACGGCTGTTTCGGGCGAACGCTGCCGCGTCACCTCGAGCACGCGGAAGCCGTCGTCATCCGGCAGATTGACATCGCACAAGACCACGTCGAATCGATACTCACCGACTCGGACACAGGCCTCTTTACAGCTTCGCGCCGTTTCAACCCGGTGGCCGATGCTGCGCAGGTAGTCGGCTATCGCCTCGAGGATCGTTTTGTCGTCGTCCACCAATAGCAGTGAGCCGTGAAGCATGGCGATGTCGTCACTCCTGCAAGGGCCAGCGCGCAGGGGATGCGCACCGTCGGGGAGGTTGTTCCGATTGCAATGGTCCTGCCGGGAGGCGAATTTACAGAGGGTGTGCAACCATAGGTCACAGGTTGCAGAGGGTCAACACGCGGCGGCGACAATCTGTTGACCGGCGGCAACAAATACGCGGGCCGTCGCTTCGGCCATCGCCTCGGCGCCGAAATTCAGACGAATGCCCGCATGCCCACGCTGTGCCAGGGTGAAACATTCCTGCGGGGCGAGCACCAGTTTTTCGAGTGCCCTGGCCAGTGCGCCGGCATCGCCCGGCGGAACCAGAAGACCGCCGCCGGTCGCTTGAAGCATCTCGGGAAACGCCCCGTGCGCCGGTTGCACAACGGGCACACCGTTGGCCAGAGATTCGAGCACGTACAGCCCCTTGGGCTCGCGGTACTCGGTGGGCACCGACAACACATCGAACGATTTCAGCAGTGCGACTTTCTCTTCCAGCGTGTGGGGGCTGCCCGCGTAGTGGAACGCGTCTCCCAGGTCGCCAGCCGAGGCCGCAAGCTGACGGAAATACTTGCGATCGCGCGCTCCCAGATAGCCGCCGGCGACGAGGCGCGTGGCCGGCTGCCGAGCGTGCAGTATTCGAAACGCCTCCAGCAGCCGATGCAACCCCTTCTCGGGGCAGATCCGGGCGAAAAACCCGACGACGAACGGGTCGCCGGCCCGCGGTTTCGGCTGGCCGTCGTGGCCCGCCAGGTCGATGCCCAGAGGGACAACGTGAAACCGCCCTGCGGGCAACTTGAGGTACTCCGACATGAAACTGCGATAGTAGACCGAATGCACCAGGCAACCGTCGAATTGCCGGGCTTGCTGCGAAATCAGTTCGAGCGCCTGGCCGCGGTACGGGGCCGGCAGATCGTCGAGGAAAATGTCGTCACCCTGCAGCAGACAGAATACCGGCCCGCAAAAGGCGCGCTTCAACGGCGCGAGCGCGCCCGACATCAGCGCGTTGCTGAAGCAGACGCAATCGGGTTTCAGTTCGCGCGAAATGAACGCGACCAACTCGTCAATCTCTTCGCGCTGCGGCCCGTGGGCTCCTGCCAGAAGCGAGACGGTGAGTTTTCCCAGGTCGCGGGCGTTCGAACTGACGGCAACGCGGCTGACCAACCGCAAGACCGCGGGGCTGTCGAGCCAGCGCACCGACCAGCGCGGCAGCCGCGACCAGAAGGGCACGAGCGCGTCGAGGTACATGTTGACGCCGCCCAGAAACACGCGGTGCAGGCTGACGTCGCGTTCGTCGAGACGCAGCGGGGTATAACAGGGGATGAGGCTGACTTCGTGCCCCAGGCCGACCAGGGCCCGGGCGAGGGTGTTGTCGTGCATGCACGACCCGCAGAACATCCCCGCGCCACCTGCCGTAATCAGGGCGATGTGCATGAGAGCCACTCAGTCGAACGCGCGCCCCTCGATCTGCTCGATCGTGCGGCGCAGTTCCGGTGAGACCAGCACCGGTTTCTGGGCGGCGTAGTCGAACATGACCAGGGTCGAGTCTCCATCGGCGGCGACCGCGCAGAGAGATTCGCTGACCACGCGGTATTCCATCGTGAGGCTGGTGCGGCCGATGCGGGTGACGCGCGCGCCGGCATGTACCGTGTCAGGAAAGCTAAGCTGCCGGCGAAAGTTACACGACGTGGCCGCCATGATGAACCCGATCCCCTGCTCGTCCATCATATTGGGCATTCCCAGCCGGTTGGCGTAAGCGTTCCGCGCCGACTCGAACCACCGGAAATACAACGCGTTATTGACGTGCCGCATCGCATCCTGGTCGCCCCATTGAACCGGCAGCGTGAACCAGGCAGAAAACTCCGACAAAAGCTGTTGAATTTCATGGTCCGAATCTGGCATGTGAGTCTCAAATGAGAAGAAGATGGAACCCACCCGGTTAATCAATGATCGTGTGTCGTGCCCGTCGAGCCCGCCCAGTCGAATGCGAGATCGAGCGCGGTGGCCGAATGCGTGATCGCGCCGACGCTGATGCGCTCGACCCCGCTGCGGGCCACCTCGGCAACCGATTCGAGCGTGATAGAGCCCGAGGCCTCGAGCTCGACTTCCGGGGCCGTCGCATCTCGCAACGCCACGGCGCGCCGCATCTGATCGCAGGTCATGTTGTCGAGCATGACGATGCTGGGTCGGGCAGACAGCGCATCGGCCAATTGTTCCAGCGTCTCGACTTCAACCTCGACCGGCATGTCCGAGGGAGCGGATGCGCGGGCCTGCCTTACGGCCGCGGCAATCGTGCGATCCGAACCCCGCGCCAGCCACCCGGCCCGATGATTGTCTTTGATCAGAACCATGTCATACAGGCCCTGGCGATGGTTGTGGCCGCCACCCGCACGTACGGCGTATTTCTCGAGCGCCCGCCAGCCGGGCAGCGTCTTGCGGGTGTCGTAAATTGACGCGCGGGTTCCGGCGATCTTTGCAACGAGCCGAGAGGTGGCGGTCGCCACGCCGCTCAGATGCGTCAGAAAGTTCAGTGCAGTCCGCTCGCCGATCAACAGCGAACGCAACGGCCCGGTCAGGCGGGCGACGGCTTGCCCCCGCTCGATTCGGGCGCTATCAGCCACCCGCGATTCTACAACCACCGCCGGGTCGAGTCGTTCAAAGACCTGCCCGACGACGGGCAGCCCCGCCACGACTCCCGACTCGCGCGCCACGATGTGGACAGTGCCTGGTTGTTGGTCGTCGATCAGCGCCAGAGTCGTCACATCTCCTGCGGTCGACAAGTCTTCGGCCAAAGCCAGGTCGATCAGACTTTCGACAGCGCGACGTTCAGCAGCGGAGTAGCCGGGCGAGGCTGTCATACAACGGACGAAAGTACCACGCCGGGGCGCTGCGAGGGAAGCGTTGAAGCGATACACATTCACCGATCGCGCGAGTTTTCGTGGTCGGCACAAACCACACCTCAAGCCGACTCTTCGCAGGCGCTCGATCGGGTATCGGTGACAGTCGAGTTTCTTTGCAAGCCGCATTGCCGGCCGGTCTTGCCTTCACTCTCGCGGCAGTGTGTTACGATTAGCTTCAGCGAGGCGCCCTGCGGTATGAAACCGGGCGGGCCTTCGTGAACTGCCGTCCTGCCAGAGTCCACGACGTCTCGACAGGTTGACAACCATTTCCCTGCCCCTCCTGCAGGGTGTCGTCTGATCGCCGTTGAGGACGTTTTGTATGTATTGCACCCCGGATTACGCCGTGCGGATGTTTTGCCGAATAGGATTGGCCGGGTTAGGGCTGCTGTTTCTCTGCGCGCTGGCGTGGGCCGATGCGCCAGATTCTCCCAGCCCACCCGTTGAGCCACCGCTGGCGGATGAGTCTGCCCAATCGGTTCCGACGGCGGCACCGTTGCAGGCGCCCCCTTCCAATCCGCTCGCGACTCAGGGGGCACCCGCCTCGCCCGGAACGGTCGTTACTTCGGCGCCGATCGAGAATTGCGATTATTGGATCGTCAGCAGCCGCAATTGCCGCGGAAAGGGCGGCGATACGCGCTGCCTGAACTTCTTCCATCGTACGTCCGACCGCGAACTGCGCGAAATGGGGAGGGATGCGTTCACGGCGTCTTTCCGTCCCGACGTGCCGGTCTGCTTCATCGTGCACGGCAGCTACAACTGGTGGCGCGACGTAGTGAACGAAAGCCGAAAGATCAACCGCTGGGTGCGGTCGGCCGATCCTGCGGCGTCATTGCAGGTCGTGTTTTTCACGTGGCCCAGCGACGGAAATATGCCTTTTCTCTTTCCAGTCGACATTGCCGTACTGGGCCGAAAAAGCGCCGCCCACTCGTACTATCTGGCGCGCCTCATCTCGGAGTTGCCACCGGAACAGCCCGTGTGCGTTCTGGGCCACAGCCACGGCGCGCGGGCCACGGTCGCGGCTCTGCACCTTCTCGGGGGCGGCACGCTTGAAGACGGCCAGACACTTGCCCCCGGTTCGACGGCGCCACAGCACCTGCGGGCCGTGCTGATCGCGGCGGCCATCGATCGCGACTGGTTGAACCCCGGCCAGCGGTACGGTCAGGCGCTGTTTCCGCCTGAACGCGTATTGCTGTTGCGCAATTCGCGCGACGCCACATTGGCAATCTACCCGCTACGCAAAGGATGGGGTGGCCAAGCCCTGGGGCGCAACGGGTTGACGACCCAGGATCGACTGGCGATGAACGGCCTGCACGCCAAGGTCACCGACCTCGACGCGGCGCAGTTCGCGGGGCCGAACCACTCATTTGCCGACTATCATGAGCACCCCGAACTGGCTGCCGCCGCGCTCCCCTACGTTTATCTGCGCGCCGAAGGGAAGCAGCCGACGGCGGCTCCGGCGCGGCCCTACGACGAGCACGAACCGAGCACACCCATTCGCCCCAAACCAGATTCTGAGACGGCGGCTCCGGCGCAACAGCAGCCTGTATCGACCGACCCGCAACTCGTCCCGGCTGGTGCGCCCTTCCTGGTACCACCGGAAACAGACGATGAGCCCGCGGCGAAGCAGCCGACCGAGTCGCCCCGCCTGTTGCGAATCGTTCCGCGCGCGCGAAATGCGTCGCAACAGAAGTCCCGCGAGGAGCTTCCCGTCACCCGCAACAATGACGCCGGTCCCGTGCGGTCACAAAAACCGAAGTCATTCGACTTGTGGCTCGAAGAATAGACCGCCCCTGGCAGGCCCTGTTGATCGCCGCGACGTTTGCCGGCGGTTGGTGGGGAATGCAGATTGTCCATGAGTCGGGGCACGTGCTGCACGCCTGGGTTTCGGGGGGACGCGTGACGGCCGTGGTGCTGCGCCCCCTGGAAATCTCTCGAACCGACGTCGCCCCGAATCCGCATCCGCAATTCGTCGCCTGGGGCGGCCCCCTGTGGGGCGCCCTGCTGCCCGCGGGCCTGTGGTGGATCGCGCGGCGTCTGAACTGGACACGCGCGTGGCTCTGGCGATTCTTCGCCGGCTTCTGCCTGATCGCCAACGGCGCGTACCTGCTGGGAGGCAGTGCTTACCCGGTCGGCGATGCAGATGTGCTGCTGCGCGAAGGGGCCCCGCGCGCTGCCCTGCTCAGTTACGGCGCCTCTGCCGTCGCAGCGGGCCTTTGGCTTTGGAATCGATTGGGGCCGAATTTTGGAATAGGGACCGACGCGCCGCCTGTCGACCGAACGGCGGCCGTCAATGTCGCGCTGGGCGCGATCGGCATCATCGCCCTGGAGATGTTGTGGATGACCGTCCGATCGTGAAGAATTGCTGAATGCCGATTCGCCTTGCGGGGAAAGCGGCGACAGGCCGCCATGCAATTTGACTCGCCGTTCGCGCGCCCGATAGAATAGTGACACGTGGGTTGCACGAGAAGGATTTGGTTTGCAGGGCGTTCGGGGCTCGCCCCATGAGGAGCCGAAAGCGCACGCTTTCGGAGCGGCGACCATGCGACAATGGGACGTGTCCGAATCGCGAGAGGCTGTTCTCTCGTGGTTCCTGCTCGCGCTGTGCGGGTTGTTGTGGCACACAGGCCACCGTCCGTTCGCGAGCGCCGAGGATGCGATTCCACCGGCGGCCGACAGCGGTCCAGCGTCGATCGGGCAATTCCTGACGCTTTCCGACACGGTGGATGACGCCGTCGCCAGTCGCGTCAACCGGGCCGCCCTGGGGTTGCAGGCCCGTGCGCAACGCGAGAAGCGCAAAGGAATACTGGTACTCGAAATCTCGCCCGGTTCGAGCCCATTCCATCAGGTGCAGGGTTTGGCGCGGTTCCTGGCCAACGATCTGCCGGCCCTGACGACCGTCGCGTGGGTTCCGGCCCCGGTAACCGGCAACCATGTCGTGCTGGCGCTGGCCTGCTCGGAAATCATCATGCACCCGGATGCCTCCCTGGGAGATATCAGCCTGGGGACGCCGCTCGACGCCGACCAGCGGAACTTTGTCGTGAACCTGGCGAACCGCCGACACAATCGGCAGATCAGCGAAGCCCTCGTTCTGGGGATGCTCGACCGGCAATCGAAAGTGCAGTGGGTTCAGGTCGAAACGGGTGAACCCCCGAACGCCGCGCGCGAGACACGGGTTGTTACCGAATCGGGTCTGGCCGACCTGGCACGCACACGCGTGCAGATTCTCGACGTGAAAACCATCAAGGAGGTCGGCTCACCCGGTGTCTTTTCGGGTGAAAGGGCCCGGGCGTACAACATTCTGGCCATGCACACTGCCCGGTCGCGAGACGAACTGGCGACGTTGTACGGGTTGCCGCGAGAAGCCCTGCGCGAAAACCCGACGGCCGGCGACGCGCCCCGCGCCATGTTGATCCGTGTGGACGAAATGATCGACCCGATGCTTTCGCAGTTCGTGCAGCGGCAGATCGAGCGGGCGGCTGCCGCAGGCGTCAACCTGCTGATCTTCGAAATCGATTCGCCGGGAGGTTACCTGCGGGAATCTCTCGATATCGCTTACGCCATTGCCGATCTCGAAACGCGAAAAATCCGCACAGTGGCCTGGGTGCCGAAAATGGCCTACAGCGGCGCAGCCGTGATTGCGCTGGGGTGTGACGAAATCTACCTGCGACCTGAAGCGCAGATCGGCGACGCCGGCCCCATTGAAATGCAGAAGGATGGGCGCTTTGAGTTCGCCCCTCAGAAAATCCTGGGGCCGCTGCGCTCGAATCTGAAAACCCTGGCCGACCGCAAGCATCGGCCCGCGGCTCTGGCCGAGGCGATGGCCGACAAAGACCTGAACGTGTACCAGGTGACACATCGCGACAACGGCCAGGTCTGGTTCATGACCGACGACGAAATCCACAATTCCAACGGCCAATGGAACAAGGGCCGCCTGGTCCCCGATGCGGGGTCTGACCGGCTGCTGACCGTCAACGGCCGTCGCGCCCACGAGTTGCAACTGGCCGAAACGCCGGTGCGCGATTTTGAAGAGCTCAAGTGGCGGCTGGGAGTGCCGAACGACGTCGAGGTGGCCGTTTCGGCGCGCACCTGGATCGATTCGCTGATCTACGGGCTCAACACCACCCTGGCCACGACGCTGATCTTTTTCGCCGGAATCATGTTCATCTATTTCGAACTGCATTTTCCGAGCGGGCTGTTCGGAATACTGTCGTGCGTCTGCTTCGGCGTGTTTTTCTGGAGCCGGTTCCTGGGGGGGACGGCGGGGTGGCTCGAGGTGGTTTTGTTTCTGTTGGGCACCGGCTGTCTGGCGATTGAGATTTTCGTGTTGCCCGGGTTCGGTGTCTTTGGCGTCTCAGGAGTGCTGTTGTGTCTGGCCTCGCTTGTGCTCGCCAGCCAGACCTTCGTCATTCCCGCGTCTGAAAGCGATCTGGGCGCGCTGGCCAAGTCGCTGGGCTCGCTGAGCGGCGCGATCGTGGGGACCGTCGTGCTCGCGGCGCTCGTCAGCCGTTATCTGCCGGCCATTCCCTGGTTTAACGAGATGATTCTGACTCCACCCGGCGCGGCGGATTCCCGCGGGGGGCCTCGGCTGCGCCCGGAACTGAGCGCCTCGACACCCGTGAACCCCGTGCTGGAACGCGACCAGGCGCTCGTCGGCCGTCAGGGAACGACGACGACCGTATTGCGCCCGGCCGGAAAGGCGCAAATCGGCGACCAGTTCGTCGATGTGGTGAGTGACGGCCCGTTCATTTCCGCCGGAAGACCCGTTGAGATCATTTCGGTCGAGGGAACCCGCGTCGTCGTTCGCGAGATGGCCTGACCACTCGTTTCGCCGGCCCGCACTGCGGGTCGCGCATCATGCATTCGATGGCAGGCGATCCCCCGGCCTTCTCTCATCTGCGGCAGTATCGACAGGTGCTGATCAGCCAATAAGCGACGATGCTGTTGGCGTGAACCGAGAACCGGTAGAATGGCGCCGCTTATTGGTTCGTTGTTCCGGAACGCTCGGTAATGAGGCGATTTCTGATCCGCGCCGAAGCAAATTGACCTCGGAATTCCTCCATGAACCTCTTCGCCCGTCTCGAACGCCGCTTCGGCGACCCCAGCGGTGGTCTGTCGCGGCGCGAGGTGCTCAAAGCCACGCTGGCAGGCGCCGCCGGCATGCTGTTGAGTGCCGATGGAACCGCGCGGGCCCAGCCGCGGCAGGGGGGGCGCGTCGTGGTGGTCGGCGCCGGCCTGGCTGGGTTGAGCGCGGCTCTTGAATTGAAGAGCGTCGGGTACGACGTCACGGTGGTCGAGCCGCGCCCCCGCCTGGGAGGTCGCGTCCACACGCTTGACCGTCTCATCAAGAACAAGACGGTAGAGGCCGGCGGCGAGCTGATCGGCCTTAACCACCCGGTATGGGCCGCGTATGCCGAGCGATTCGGCCTGAGTCTGATTGAAGTTCCACACGACCATGATGCGCTGGCGCCAATTATTCTGGGGGGCCAGAGACTTTCGGACTCTGACGCGAAATCGCTCTGGCAGGAGCTGCGGCAAGGCGTGGTGAAGATGAACGCCGATGCTGAGCGGGTCGACGCCTACGAGCCCTGGAAGTCGCCCGGAGCAAAAGATCTGGATGCGCGGTCAATGGCGCAATGGATCGCGTCGCTTACGATCTCAGACCGCGGGCGCCGCGCAATCAGCGTGCAGTTGACCGCCATGAACGGCGTCATTCCGGCATGGCAAAGCTACCTGGCGAACCTGGCCATGATCAAAGGGGGTGGCATAGAGAAATTCTGGACGCAGACAGACGCCCTGCGCTGCGACGGAGGCAACCAGCAGCTTCCCGAAGAAATCGCCGACGAAATCGGGGCCGAACGGTTCATTTTGGGGCCCGCCGCGACGGCCATTCGCACCGACGACCGGCGTGCGACCATCACGCTCTCAGATGGCCGCACACTCGAGGCTGCCGATGTGGTGTTGGCCGTACCGCCCACCGTCTGGAATCGGATCGCATTCGATCCGCCCCTGCCCGCCGAACTCACGCCTCAAATGGGAACGTGCGGCAAATACCTCGCCGTGGTCAAATCGCGATTCTGGGAGCCCGACGGCTTGTCAGCCAGGTCGCTGAGCGACGGGCCGATTACCCTGACCTACGAGGCGACCAGCAACTACCCCGAAGAAGGGGGCGTGTGCCTGACGGCATTTTCGAGCGGGTTGGCGGCTGATCGGGGGCAGGATTGGCCGCTGAACGATCGCGACGCGAACTATCTGGCGGCGCTGGAACTGGCGCTCCCCAAGATTCGCGAGCAATTCGTCACAGGGCGGCAAATCAACTGGCACAACGATGCGTTCGCGCGGGGCAGCTATTCGTTCCCCGCGCCCGGGCAGGTGCTCCCGATCGGGCCGCGGTTGCAGGAGGGGCTGGGGCGGTTGCACTTCGCAGGCGAACATTGCTGCTATGCCTTCGTTGGTTACATGGAAGGAGCGCTGCAATCGGGGGTGCGGCTGGCGAAACGGCTGGCCAAGCGCGACGGCCTCGTTCGAACGTGACGAGAGTTGTCGCCTTGTTCGCAACCAATGCGTCGTCGCGCTTTGAAATTCGGAATTTTCAACGAGCATTGCCTCGCGCGGGGGATTTTTCAATAATGCCCCCGGAGAGTTGATGGCCCCGAAGGTGTCTTTCGAAGGGAGTCTGTTCGATGCCCGTTTTCAGTGACAATGCCGAGTCGATCGGACGCACGCCGCTGGTCAAGATCAACCACCTGACCAAAGGGCTGGGAGCGACGGTGCTGGCCAAGGTCGAAGGGCGCAACCCGGCGTACAGCGTCAAGTGCCGCATCGGCGCCGCGATGATCTGGGACGCCGAAAAGAAGGGCAAGCTGAAGCCCGGCATGCGGGTCGTCGAGCCGACCAGCGGCAACACCGGCATCGCCCTGGCGTTTGTGTGCGCCGCCAAGGGATATCCCCTGACGTTGACAATGCCGGAGACGATGTCGATGGAGCGTCGGCAGATACTCAAGGCCTTCGGGGCGGAACTGATTCTGACGCCGGGCGCCGAAGGAATGCGGGGGGCCATCGCCAAGGCCGAAGAACTGGCGAAAAACCCCGAATACTACATTCCGCAGCAGTTCAAGAACCCGGCCAACCCCGAAATTCACTTCAAGACCACCGGTCCTGAAATCTGGAACGACACGAACGGCAACGTCGATATTCTGGTTTCGGGGGTAGGCACCGGCGGAACGATTACCGGCGTGTCGAAGTACTTTGAGCAGGAGAAGAAAAAGCCGCTGCACTCGGTGGCGGTCGAACCGGTCGAAAGCGCGGTGCTTTCAGGCAAGCCGCCGGGACGGCACAAGATTCAGGGAATCGGAGCCGGCTTTGTTCCCGATATTCTCGACCGATCGATTGTCGACGAAGTGCTGACGGTCACCGACGACGAGTCGTTCGAGATGGCGCGGCGGATTGCCAAGGAAGAGGGAATCATCTCGGGAATCAGTTGCGGCGCCGCCATGGCGGCCGCCTTGAAAGTCGCTGCGCGACCCGAATCGAAGGGCAGGACGATTGTCGTGGTGCTGCCCGACAGCGGCGAACGGTATCTCTCGACGGTGCTCTTCAGCGGGTAGGCCAAGAGGGCCGCAAAGAAGCTCAACAGGCCCAAAACCAAGGTGACGTCCGCACGGCTCCTTTCTTTTGAGATTTTTGAGCTTTCTCGCGGCCAGGCTTGTTCTCCAGACAATCGGCAATGCGGCGGTTCTCGTCCTCGAATCGCTCCGGTGCCAGGATGCGCCTCAGCGGACAGAGATGCCGGCCTGTCGTCGACTACGAAAAGTAGTCTCGCACGCCTGGCAAATCATTGACCACATGTTCCGCTACGTGCAGGAACAACGGCTTCAACGAACTGGCCAATGCCGACTCCCTGCCGTACATGACGCCCAAGTAGCTTTCGTCCTTCCACGGCGAATCGTCCCAATCCGTGAACGAAAAGCAGGATTGATCCGGCATGCCGATGATCTGGATGGCTGCGGCCGACTTTGCATCGTCCGCATCCGCCTGAGCACGAACTCCAATGGCAAGATGACCGAGCTTCCCTTGGGAACAGTGGCCGTGAAGGGCGATCAAATAGAGGCCAAAGGGATTGCCTTCGTCGAAGATGCTACCCCGGATTACGGTGTAGTCGACGGCGCACTCGTCGCAATGCTGCACGACGATCTGCTGATCCAACGAGATTTGCATTTGCGGTGAGCAGCAGCAATTTCGCAGTCACTTGCCAGTCGGCGTCCGATGCGCCATTCTAACCGAACCTTCGCCTGGTTGGCGCGTCAATAGGTTCGATGCCGCTGGCGCGGCAGAGGATCGTGCCAATCACGCCACGAAACCCCGGAAGACGCGGCTGCCCTTCGCCGCGAGGCGGGTGCGGCAAGCCTTTACCAATGATTGACGTTCTATGAGCCACGACTACTCCCAGCAGCGCTTTGAAACCCGTTGCGTCCACGTCGGCGTCGCCAAAGACGACACGTTCAACAGTTGCATCACCCCGATTTACCCCACGTCGACGTTTCGCTTCGAAGCGCTCGGGAAGACCAAGGGATTCGACTATACCCGCAGCGGCAACCCCACCCGCCGGGCCCTCGAAGAGAACCTGACGGCACTCGAAGGGGGCCTCGACTGCCGCGCCACCTGCACCGGCATGGCGGCCATCACCGCCACGATGCACCTGTTCAAGCCGGGCGACCATATTATCGCCGGGCACGACATCTACGGCGGCACGTACCGCCTGTTTATCTCTCCCTTTACCGACTACGGGCTGAAGTTCTCGTTCGTCAACATGCAGGATGTGAGCAACATCCGCAAAGCGCTGACTCCAGAAACGAAATGCATCTGGATCGAGACCCCCAGCAACCCGCTTTTGAACCTGGTCGACATCCGGGCCATCGTCGACGTCGCCGGATCGGCCAAGGCCATCACCATCGCCGACAATACGTTCCTGTCTCCCTACTTCCAGCGGCCGTTTGAGCTGGGGGTGGATATTGTCTTGCATTCGACGACGAAGTACCTCAACGGCCATTCTGACGTCGTCGGGGGCGCCGTCATCACGCGCACGCAAGCGCATGCCGAGCGAATCGGTTACATCGTCAACGCCCTCGGGCTGGCGTGCGCGCCCTTTGATGCCTGGCTGGTGTTGCGCGGGGTCAAGACGCTGGGCCCCCGGATGGAGGCCCACCAGCGCGGCGCCATGGCACTCGCAAAAATGCTCTGCGAGCATCGACAGGTCGAGCGCGTGTACTACCCGGGCCTGCCCGATCATCCGCAGCATGCGCTGGCGCGGCGGCAGATGACGGGTTTCGGCGGCATGCTGAGCTTCGACGTGAAAGGGGGTGGGGCGAAGGCCGAGCGGGTCATGACGTCGACGAAGCTGTTCGCGATGGCCGAATCGCTGGGAGGGGTCGAATCGCTGATGGAGCACCCGGAAACGATGAGCCACGCGTCGATGACGCTTGAAGCCCGCCGCGCCGCCGGCATCACCGACAAGACGCTGCGCGTTTCGGTGGGCATCGAGCACCCCGACGACCTGATCGCCGACCTGCGCCAGGCGCTCGAGTAAGGGGTCAAACCGCGGGCACGCGAATCAGCATCGGCACTCCGGCCAATTGATCGTGCGGGGGGTGCAGCCGCCAGTCGTTTTCGGGTGGCAGAGGAACGATCCGCTGGCCGGTCGGGGCGTAGCGTGCCGCCTCGTTCCGTTCGGCGTCAATTCGGCCCATTTCATCCAATACGATCGGCGGCCACGCGGGGTCGCGCCGGTCGGGTGGTGCGTAACGCTCACGGGCCCAGCGACGCAGTCGTAGCTCGTCGACGAGATCAGCGGCAAACTGCGACTGGGCACTCATGCTGGGCACATCGGTTAGCGGCGGCAATGTCGCCAAATTCCTGGCGTGGCGTCGCAGGTGAGGGGCCTTGGGCGTCTCATTCATCGGCGCGGGGCGGGGCAATTCACCAAATAAAGGCGGGTCACCCGACGTCTCGCGACATGCCCGGTTTCGTGGTAGCGCACAGGTTGATTGTGCCAACATTGCGCGGCTTGCAGGCCGCGCGGAAGCGTGCGACGATACACGCTCGAGGTCACTTTCAAACGCATGTGCAGGCGCGCGATCCGCGCGGCGCCTTGAAACAAAGAAACGGATTTTTCACCTGGCCATGTCCCTAACATTCGCACAAGCGGCTCGGTCGTTGCAGTCGCCCGGAACGGGCTTTTCGAGCGTCGAGCTGGAGCAGTTTGCGCGCGACGGTTTCGTGGTTTCGCACGGCCTGGCAGACCCCGAAATGCGGCAGGGGCTGCTCGCAGCCACTCGCGCGGCGCTCGCCTCGGGCGCGGGGCCGGTTGAATATGAAGCCGACCTGCATTACCCCGGCGCGCCCGTTTCGCGGTCGGTCGCAGGGGGAGACACGATTCGTCGCCTCAAGGAAGTCTACGGGCGCGACCCGGCTTTTGATCGCTGGGTCTTGCATCGTCCGCTGAACGATCGGTTGCAGCAGTTGCTGGGGCCCGCTGTCGTCATGCCCAGAGCGCACCACAATTGCGTGATGACGAAACAACCGCGATTCAGCAGTCAGACCGGTTGGCATCAGGACATTCGTTACTGGTCGTTCCGGCGTCCGGAGCTGGTGAGCGTGTGGCTGGCTTTGGGTCGTGAAACGCCTGAAAACGGGTGCTTGAATCTGATCCCGGGCACCCATCGGATGGAGTTCGACCGCGATCGGCTCGACGGAGAATTGTTTCTGCGACCGGAGCTTCCCGAAAACGCGGCGCTGATCGCGCGCCAGGTGCCGGCGCCGCTCGAGCCCGGCGACGCCCTCTTCTTTCACTGTCGCACATTCCACGCGGCCGGACGCAACACCACCGCCGAGACCAAATTCTCGGCCGTATTCACGTTTCGCGCCGAAGACAACCCGCCATTGCCCGGCACGCGATCGGCGACGATGCCCGAGCTGGCGCTGCCTCGAGCAGACTTGCGCTCAGCCCCCCCGACGATCGGGCTCGCTGGGGCGCGGGGCGAAAAGTGAATACAAGGTCAGCAGAATCGCCCCGGCGACAAGATAGCTGTCGGCGAAGTTGAAGACGGGCCACTCGTAGCGGGGCATCAATTCAAACGCGAGCGGCCAGTTCCAGCGAATAAAGGGAATGTCGCACTTGATGAAGTCACGCACGCCCGTCAACGGCGCGCCCGTCGCCGGGTGTGTGCAGCCGTGCAGGTACAGCCGGTCATACAAATTGCCGAGTGCCCCGGCGAAGATCAGCGCCAGGGTGAACGTCAGCCAGAGGCTTTTCGCTTCGCCTCTGACGAACAGCCAGTAGATGATCCCGCCGACTGCCGTGAGGCTCAACGCGGCGAAGAGCCACGTCCAGCCCTGGCCGATTCCGAAGAGGGCCCCCTGGTTGAAGGTCGTGAACAACTGCACGTGGAAGTCGCCCCACAGCAGCTTTCCGCCCCATTCCCAATCGCTGCGCTGCCAGGGGTAACCCAGGCGCTCGAAGACCGTTGATTTGGACCATAAGTCCCACAGCAGGGCGCCGCCGGCAAGCAACCCGAACAGCCAGTACCGCCCCGGGGGAACCCGATTCAACGAGGCACCGCGCATTGGGGTTTGATCGCTGGCGGCGGCTGGGCCGGTCATTTCCGTTTTTCTCACACGTAGTTTTTCGAGGGACGATCCGCAGCGAGTCGCCAGCTCAAGACGAGGGGTGGTGCGGGCCCGATGGCGGCGTCTCAGAAGTCGTAGACAATAATACGATCAGACCGAAGATCCAGATGCCGTATTGCAGAAGGGGCAGTATTCCCTGCCAGTCGACGTCGCGGTGCGGCGTCCACAGCGACAGCCCGACCAGAACAAAGGCGGCCGTCACCGTCGCTGTGCGTTCGCGCAACGCCTGCTTCCCGAGGGCCGTCAGCAGAAACAAGAGGCCCGTCTGGTCGAACCGCCGATGGTAAGTCCACAACTGGGCCACGACGGCGGCAATCGACATCACCACAAGATCAGGCTGCTCGCGATACCGAGACATCAGCCAGAAGCTCGCGATCGCGCCGATCACCAGACCGCCCGCCCCGACCGCTTCCCGCGGCACGCCCCACTCGGTCAATGGGTGAAACAGCCCCATGTGCACGTCATTCCAGTACTCCGACTTCAGAAACTCCTGCATCTGCGCCAGCATGACGAGCGGGTTTGTGCCGACCTGCGCCCCCACATACAGGCTCGCGACAATGATGTAAGCCAATGCCGCTCCCGCGGCCCACCACTGGCGTCGCGCCAAAAACATCAGCCCGAAGGGAGCCGAGAGTTGCGGTTTGAGCGCCGCGATTCCCAGAAGCGCTCCAGCGGGAACCTGGCGGCCGGCCCGCGCGAGGGCGACGGCGCCGATCAATAACACGTTGATCAGAATTCCAAATTGACCCAGGCGCAGCGTGACGGCGTTGGCGAACATCGCCAGAGCCGCCGCGGGAAGGAGACAACGGCCGGCAAACCCGAACTCAGCGCCCTGCCGACAGGCCCAGACCGCAATCAGCACCAGGCTCGCCGCATTGGCCGCTGCGAATAAGAGCCTGGTTTTCGAGAACGACCCAGTCACAACCAGGAATCGGGCCGCCAGAAAGCTCCACGGAGGATAGCCAAGCTGGCGGGGCAGCCCCAACCGGGGATCGATATCGGCCGACCGATTAGGTGCGGCCCCGTGCGCGAAGTCGTCGCCAGCGACGTGCGCGGCAAAGACGTCATACGGGTTGATTCCCCGCGCCACATACCCCTGCTCTACCCAGCGGCGTTGCAGGTCGCCGGCGGACCCGAACAAAAGCCCGTGGAAACCGGCAACCAGGTAGACCGCCGCAAGAATCGCCAGGACGCCAATCGCGCCGACCAGACCGATCTGCCGCCAACGCGTGCGTGATGCAGTCGTCACTGTTGGTTTTGGAACCTCTGCGAACGACCGCGGGGCGCCGCGCAAACCCTGACGATCAGGCCGGCGAAACGCGCGCTCGAGCGAAAAGCGACTGTTCGTGGCGGCGGCTCAGCGGTCTTCCTTGATCCGCTCGCACTCGACGCAATTGCGGGTGTACGGAATCGCCCTCAGCCGGGCCTTGGGAATCGCCGCCTGAGACGGCGATTTGCCATCTTTCAGACACAACTCGCATTGCCCGAACGTCCCGTCTTTGATGCGCTGCAAAGCCGCGGAAATCTCCGTGAGCGTTTCCTGTTCGTTCGCAACCAGCGACAGCGCGAACTCCTGCTCAAACGCATCACTACCCAGTTCCGCCATGTGCGTCGGGCTTTTCGATTCGCTTCCGCCGTCGTGACGGTCGGTTCCCAGCGCCTCTTTTGTCAATTGATTCACGTCGCCCCGCAGGCGACGTTGCATTTCTTCGAGCAGGGCCCGGAACTCGCCGAGTTCGGTCTTCTTCATGTCTCCACAACTCATCACAATTTCGTTGTCGCGTTGGTCCCAATCCGTCGCGTGAGTCCCGTATTATCGGCGGTCGCGAGGCGAGAATCAAGCTCTTGCCGTTAAAGTGGGCTAAATGAAGAACATGCGAAGATTTCTTCGCATGTGGGCGCCGCCACCCGTCCAAGCGGAGTTGCAAGCGTCACTAACCGGCGAGCTTCTGCGCCGCGACCTGCTTCAAGAACGGCCCGACACGGCCTGATGGCGACTCGTCCCAGCGATGTGCGGCTACCCTGCCGAGCACCTGGTCAGCGACATCCATCGCCGCGAGGGCTTCGTCCCCCCCGACGACGGGTGCGCGCCGCGTGCGTACGCATTCGACAAACGACCGCAACTCTTCTGTCAGAGGGTCGCAGGGGGTGACCGAAGGTTTATTGACGTGCAAATAGGTGCCGAACACTTCCGCCCGCAGCGCTTCGAGGTTCGTGCCCCGCTCTCGCGCGCGGTCCAGCGGAGAAACGCCGTACAACAACGTCGGAGTTCGCGAGTAGACGGTCGCTTCCCGCGCGGCAAAATCGAGGTGCACACAGCCCTCGGCCGACCAGACCTGCATATCGCGGCGCGCGACCGGGCTGACGCGGCTGGCCGCCAGATCGGCGATGCACCCGTTGGCAAAGTAGACGCGGGCCTGCACGCAGTCTTCATTCTCTCCCATGATCGACGCGCCGAACGCCTCGACGCGATCGACCGTCGATCGGGCCAGACTCAGTACGAGGTCGATATCGTGAATCATCACGTCATGCACGACCCCGATGTCGATGGAACGAAAGGCGTAGGGGCTGTAGCGCTCGGCCCGAATGTACCGCGGCTCGCTGAGATGGGCCCTGGCCGCCGTCAGCGCCGGATTGAACCGCTCGATATGCCCGACCTGCAGAATGACCTGATTCTCGCGGGCCAGCGTCGCCAGTCGGGCCGCCTCGGCCACGTTCGCCGCGATCGGCTTTTCGACCAGCACGTCGCGACCGCGCGACAAAAAGTCGGCCGCAATTTCGCAATGACTGCGCGTCGGCGAAGCGACGACGACCGCAGCCACCTGATCGATGATCGGTTGATGCCGATTGACCCACGTAGCGCCAGACTGCTGCGCCACCTGCCGCCCGCGCTCTTCGTCGATTTCGACGACGAAGGCGAGCTGCACCCCGTCGATCGCGGCCAGAATTCGGGCATGGTGCCGGCCCAGCGCCCCGGTCCCGATGACGGCCACCTTGAGGGGCGTCATGCGGCCCTCCGCAGCCGGCCTGTTTCGGCGGGCTCGGCGGGTTTCTGCCGGCGGACTTCTCCCTGGCGTCCCTGGTGGCCAGCCTGCTGACGGCCCACGAAATCAAGCAGCCGCATGAGTTCGATGGGAAAGCACCCCGGCAATTCGCGCGCGAACAGGTCGCGCACGAGGTCGAGCCGCTTGTGTTCACGAAAAAGCCAGCGATGGGCCTGGCGGATCACTGCAATCGTCGAATGGGCGATTCCGCGCCGCTGCATTCCCACCGTGTTGACCGAAACGATTTTCGGGTCGTCGCTGCCAGCCGAGAGCATGTAGGGAGGAATATCAAACGGAACGCGGCACCCGCCGCTGACGAACGACAGCGTGCCCAATGTGGCGAAGTGATGGACGACGGCGTTTCCTGAGACGATCGCGCCGTCGTGCACGTGAACGTGGCCGCCCAGCAGCACCCCGTTCACCAGCACGACGTTGTCATAAACGTGGCAATTGTGGGCCACGTGGCAGTTGGCCAGGAGCAGATTGCGCGAGCCGATCTTGGTGACGTGGTCTTCCTTTTCGGCCCCGCGGTTGACGGTCACCCCTTCGCGAAACGTATTCTCGTCGCCGATTGCGACCCGCGTGGGGGAACCGCGGTAACTGTAATCCTGCGGTTCGCCGCCGATGACGCAGTGAGAAAAAAAGCGATTTCCGCGACCGACTTCGACGTGACCGACGATGACAACGTGGCTGTCAAGCCGGCAGCCGTCTCCCAAAGTGACATCCGGACCGACAAGACAGTAGGGCCCGATCTCGACCTCGCATCCCAGCCGCGCCCGCGGGTCGACCTGCGCCAGATTCGAAATTTGCACCGACATGACAAACGCCTTCTAACTCGGGTCCACCGCGCGCTTTAATGCCTGTCAGGCCGCCTTTCCGGCCGCAGCGGGCCAAAGGTCGCTCGAATGCGCGAACTTCAGGCGACGCACCAGCTCGGCGTTGAGCTGATGTCCGCTACGGCAGGCGATGACCTCGCCTTGGAGGTCGCAGCCCAATAGCGCCAGGTCGCCGATGCAATCGAGAATTTTGTGTCGCGCGCATTCGTCCGGCGCGCGCAATTCGTTTTCAATAGGTCCGTCGGGGCCGAAAATCAGCAGGTCGCGAGGGGTGGTGCGTTGCCCGTAGCCCTGGGCCCGTAGCGCCCGCGCCTCATGCTCGAGAACAAAGGTGCGGGCGAACGCGATCTCGTTCAAGAACGATTCGGGCGTCACCGTCACGCGATACGACTGGGCCACGATGGGCGAGCCAGGGCCGTAATCGAGCGCATAACCGATCGAAAGCGACGTCGACTCGGCCGGGCGGGCCTCAATCATCTGCCCGACATCTGCGCCCCCGGCCCCCACGCACCGTGAAACACACAAGCAGCGTCTGGACGCATCTTGTTCGACGATTCGGGCTTCGCTCAGCCTTTCAGCGAACAGCCGGCTCGATCCGTCGCAACCGGGGGGCTCGGCCCCGGTAAGCTGCACGAGACAGTTGTCGATCTGCAGGCCGGCGAGGGCCGCCATCACGTGTTCGATCATTTCGACGGCCACGCCGCAGCGCTGAATGGCCGTGCGGCGCTGCCGGGGGATCGTGTACTCGACGAGCGCGGGAATGGGGGGCGCATAGAATCGGTCACTGCGGACGAACGCGACACCGTGCCCCGGGGGGGCGGGCAGAAACGTGAGGTCGATCTCTGCCCCGGTGAGAAATCCGATGCCCGAAAGCGAAACGGCGCGGGCGATGGTGCGTTGCGGCCTTTCGCTCATGCAGCCTCCGCAGGGGTGGTCAACAGCCAGTCGATCGCCAGAGTCAACGCGCTTGTTGCCGGTTACTCGTCGCCTCCGCCGACGCGCCGTACCTGGCTGGCTTTCTTCGGCGCCGCCGCCGATCGCGGAGGCGCTGCGCCGGCATCGCCGTTCGCGGCCGCGTCGCTGTATTTGCTGTTGAGGTACTTCAATACGACCTGCGTCATGTCGTCTTGCGAGCGCGAATAGACCACCTGGCGGTTGAGCCCCTGAATCATCTTCTGCGGGTCGCCCGTGTTGAGCTCGTCGCGGCTGAACCGCAACACCAGCGTGTAGCCGTTTTTCTTGGCGACCCGCTCGACCACGTCCTGCACTTCCAGGTACACGGTTTGAAACATTTTGGCTTCCTTGCGCATCAGGTCACGCTGCGTGATCTTCTTGAACGTTTCGAATTCGGTGGCGAGCGCCGCCAGTTGCTTCTCGATCCTGGTGTACTCGGGGCTCCCTTCCACGAATTCCTTGATTTCCTGCTGCTTCGATTGCAGCTTTTCGACGAACTGCTTGGCCTTCGCCTCGGCCTCCTGCTGCTCGACGGTGTAGTCCTGCTTCAGTTGCGTCAGCTTCTTGTATTCGTTGAAGACCTGACCCATGTCGATCAGGCCGACTTTGTGAGGCACGTCCTGAGCCGGTGAATTCTGGCCCTGGCCGGTCGCGGTCCCCATGAAGTACGAGAGACCCGACAGACTAACCAGACCAACCGCGGTCAAAATGAGATTTCGCACGGCGGATGCACTCCTTTGCTGTGCCGGCATTGGAAACGGGGGGAAAGGTCGCGGTATTTTGCACACCGCGCCAAACTCGTCAAGACGAAACCGTTCGCCTCTTTTCACGCCTTAGAAAGGCCCGCCGCCGATTCCTCGTCGGCAGATTAGCGCCGGATTGTCTGGGGGGCAGGCGGCGGAGTAGACGAGCGCAGCGAAGTCGCACCGCAAATAAAACGTCACACTGAACCTCGCACCGAGTGATCGTTTTGGCAGCGACCAGGCTTGTGTTGCTTCGATGCCGCCAGAGAGCTACGATTCATCTTGTACCGTGGCCTATGTGGGGTGAGCCACTGCACATCATTCGACTTAAAAGCCGGCGATTCTGCACTGCCGTGGGGTGGGCATTACTCCCGCTCACGATCATTGGCGGTTTGCCGCGCATTCGCTGCGCCTGTCGTGCACAGAATGTGACTGGTTCGGCCTGTGGCGAACCGGTTGTGCCCTGTTGCTCTCAGGCTGCTGAGGGCCAGCCTTTTGTGGCGTGCCCATCCTGCCAGAAAAACGATTCGCCGCGCGCTACCGCCCGGCACGCACGGAAATCGATAGCATCTGAAGGCGTCGGCATGCCCAGTACGGTGTTTTCGCCGCATTGCTGCATGCGCGTCGTCACCGCCGAGTCTGTGGCGATGGTAGCGCTACAGGAAATTACGGTCGACGAACGTGCGGGAGTATTCGTCAAGGCAAATTTCGACGCGCCGACATTGCAGAGGTGGCCGCCGCCCAATGAGGTGTGTCGCAATCCGAATTTGCCCGTTCCCGACATACTCATTGCTCATCAGATTTTTCTGATTTGAGCAGCCCGGTGCGCCCCAACGAGCAGCGTCGAAGCCGACGCGTTCGCCGGTTGCGCAAGCGAGTCGGCAGGTTTTCCGGCTCGTCCCACCGGCGAACTGTCTCGGCGCGCTCCGTTGACGGGGCGTCTCGCGCACGCGCGTTTCCTGCGGCTGGAATCTCAAATTCACCTTCTTGGAAGGACAATCAGATGAAATCTGTCTTCTGCACCACTTTTGTATCGTCCGTAGCCCTGATCGGCTCAGCGGTGTTCGCTCAATTCAGCGCCGATGCAAAAATCAGCGGCAACGCTTTCCGACATGGCCAGGCGCAGACGTATCAGCGCCATGCCCGCGACTACTCGCAGATGTTGTACTACGAAGCCCGGTGTGAAGAGCCGGTGAACCCGCAGTCTGCGAAGCAACAGGTGGCTGCCGTTCGTCGAAATGTCGATGCAGCGAACAAAGCCCTCGACAAGATCAAGGAGACCAACGCGTCGAAACCGGAAGTGGCGAAGCGCATCGACAGAATCAAGGAACGGCACGCCAAAGTGATCGTCAAATGCGATGAGCTTGACCAACACCTGGCGAAGGCCGACAAAGATACGACAGTCGTCTGCGATTGCTGCGTGGAGTTGATTGAAGAGCTTGATGCAGCAGCGGCTGAAACGGAAAAGTTGCGCGACGACCTGAATCTCAAGCCATTGCCGTCGGCAGCCAAGGCCAGCAGCAAATCTGGAAAGTCTGCGGCAGACAAGAAGTAATGGCATCACGCCCAACGCCTGCCTCGGCCCCGGTCCGCCGGGGCAGGTGATTTGCTGAAATTCCTTGAGGCATTCTGCCAGTTCGCTGCGCTTTACGAGGAATTCCTGACCAGACTTCTCTTGGCCCCCGTCCCGCCGAATCGAGTGGCAGAGTGCGCCGGGTAACCGACCTGCGTCACTGCGTTCGCTGTGTCAATTGATCTTGCGGCAACCGGCGGGGGGCGGTATGTTTCCGCCCCTTGTTTCGGGCCGCCGGCGATCCGGGTCGGAGGCCGCGCCACAGCGCTGTTCGGCTTTTCGCCCAAACTTCCCTCGCTCTACTGAATTCCCGGATGCGCACTCACCGTCTCAAGACGCTGAAATTCGTGGGTCGCGGCCGCGTGTCGCTGGTCATCGGGGCATGCCTGGCGCTGGCCGGCTGCAATTCGATGAACGGCGGCCTCAACAATCAGATGGGCATGGCGCTGTACCAGCAGGGGAACTACACCGCGGCCCGCGACGAATTCCAGCGGGCGGCCGCCAATGACCCCTGGAACCCCGATTACGTCCACAATCTCGCAACGGCCATGAAGCGGCAAGGCGACCTGGGCGCTGCCGAGCAGACTTACCGCCGGGCCGTGCAGATCGATCCCGGGCATCAACCTTCGTACCACGGCCTGGCCCTGTTGCTCAAAGAGCAGGGACGTTCTGCCGAGGCGGTTGACTTGCTGCAGGGGTGGGTCGCACAGCAACCCTATTCTTCGGAACCTTTCGTCGAGCTGGCGTGGCTGAAACGCGAATTGGGCGATACGCGCGGCAGCGAGCAGCTTTTGCAGAATGCGTTGCGCATCAAGCCTAACGACCCGGTCGCCACTGGCCAGCTTGGCCAGCTTTATCAGGATACCCAACAGCCCGACCGTGCCATCGGCATGTATCGCCGGTCGCTCTACACCAATTGGTCGCAGCCCGAGATTCAGTCGCGGATCGCCCAGTTGCAGCGTCAACAGGCCTCCCCGGGGGCCTGGGTCGCCGCGCCACCTCAAGGGGTCTACGCGACGGCGCCCGGTGGCCTGCCGACTTACAGTGGCATGACCGCCGCGGGAGTTCCCGCGCCGATCGGCGTGCCGCAGGTTGTCGCCCCGGCGCAAATCGTTGAAGGAGACGCGGCGCACGCGCCGCTTGTCCAACCGCATTGACGCCGTTCCCGGGTCAAGTGGCTGGCAATCGGCCCTGACGGAAGTTGGCCGCCGCCGAAACGCACGGTTCTACGCCGGCATTGCGTCAGCGGGCTGGTGGCCCGATGCGCATCAGCGGGCGATACAAGCCAGCGAGCGGGGTGCGGTGACGCCGGGTTCGGCGTGGCAGCCGAACGAATCGGGCGCCGGCAGTTCGCCGCGGCGGATGGAGACTTCTTGCGGCGCCTCGATCCCCAGGCGAACTTTGCTTCCCTTCACGTCAATCACCGTGATGCGAATCGCATCACCCAGCCAAATCGCCTCGTTGAGCTTTCGCGTCAAAACGAGCATCGCGTTGTCCTCCCTGCATCAGGTCGCCGATCCGATCGGCTGACACACGTCCGGTTCCCACCGGGAATGGCGGCCCATTTGTTCTGGGGCCGCCGCTGACAATTGTTTCGGGCCGGTAACCGGTTTCCCCCCGAATCCTCATTGCGGTTTGCGAGGGGGGATATTATTTTGTCCACGAAATGATGTCAACATGAGAAATGGTCAAAACTGGTGAAAAACGCGAAAGACTGGCGTCCGCCCGCCGCACGAAAACTCTTTCGGCTCAAACAATGTATGTGCTAACGAAATGCCGCCGGTTGAATTTTCAGAAGATCAAGTCTTACATGGTGTTATGAACAGGAACCTGGCGCTCGAAATTGGCATCGCCGCCGCCCTGCGGCAGATCAGTCGGGCCGCCGACCTGCATTCCCGCGATCTGCTCCAGCGGCACGGGCTCACCGGCCCCCAACTGGCGACGCTGGTGGAAATCGAGCGCGGGCAGCCTGTATCGGTCGGGAAGCTGGCGAGCCAGATCCACGCCGGGGCCGCGACCGTCACGGGCATTGTCGACCGTCTGCTCGAACGGGGGCTGGTGTGCCGCGAGCGCGATGCCGACGACCGCCGCACCGTTCGCGTGAGCCTCACCGACGCGGGTAAGCAACTGTTCGCCTCGGCCCCGTCGCCCTTGTGTGAGACGTTTCGCGAGCGGTTGCGGGCCCTTCCCGAGTGGGAACAGACGAACCTGCTTGGCACATTGCAGCGCATCGCCAGTATGATGGAGCGATGCCCGTAGCGCCCCCCCCAGAACGCATTGGCCCCTGGAAGGTCATCACCCTTCTCGGTTCGGGTGGCATGGGCGACGTGTATCTGGCCGAGCACGGCGAAACAGGGGCGAAGGCCGCCGTCAAGGTGCTGACGGCGTCGCTGGCCCGCGAGGCGGGCTTTGTCGAGCGCTTCAATCGCGAAATCGACGCCATGCGGAAGGTCGCCAACCCGCACATCGTCGAGTTGTACGACAGCGGCGAAGACAACGGCAATTACTACTACGCGATGGAGTTCGTTGAGGGAGAGACGCTGCTCGCGCTCATGCGCCGCGACCGGCGGCTGCCTTGGAAGCGCGCGGTCGAAATCTCGATCGAAGTCTGTCGGGCGCTCAAGTCGGCCCACGACACGGGAATCATCCATCGCGACCTGAAGCCTTCGAACCTGCTCTTGACGCCTGACGGGTTCGTCAAATTGACCGACTTCGGCGTCGCCCAGGTCTTCGCCAGCCAGCGGCTGACGGTGACCGGGGGAATCATCGGCACGGCCGAGTACATGTCGCCCGAACAGGCGCAAGGGAAGCGGGCCACGAAACAGAGCGACCTGTATTCGCTGGGGGCCGTGCTGTACGCGATGGTCACCGGCCGCACGCCGTTTTCGGGCGCGACGGCGGTCGAGGTGATTCAGAAACACAAGTTCGGCCTGTTCGACCGCCCGCGGCTGATCGTTCACGACCTGCCGCCGCGCGTCGAAGAGACCATCTGCAAGCTGCTCGAAAAGGACCCGGCCAAGCGCTACCCCGATGCGCTGGTTCTGCAGCGGCACCTCGAGCAGCTTTTGCGGCACGAAGATTTTCTGGCCAGTTCGGCCGGCATCACGCTGGCCGATTCGTCGGAACTGCCCGGCGACGCCGACACGACGGTCGCCGTCTCGCAGTCGGAACGGGTGGCGGCGAAGTCGGGTGCAGCCCGCTCGGGCCCGGCAACGTTGATGCAGAGCCTGATGCGCGAGCAGTTGGCCGAGCTGCAAGGGGGCAACTGGCTCTCGGCCCTGTTCAACAACACGTTCGTGCTGGTGGGGCTGTTGCTGGCGGTGATCGCCGGAGGAGTCTGGTGGTTCTGGCCGCGCACGGTCGCGCCCGACGAGGCGTTTGCCGCCGGCGTGGCGCTCCTGGAACAGCCGGCCGGCCCCGAATGGCTGCGGGCGAAAAAGGAATACTTCGGGCCGCTTGTCGCACGCGATTCTGCGGCCTGGAAAGACAAGGTGGCCCCGTATCTGCAGCAGATCGAACTGTACGAGCTGACCCGGCCTTCGCGGGGCGCGCGGCGCGGCAAAGGGGGCAACGCGGATTCCGAGCCTGAGCGCTTCCTGCAGCTCGCGCAGCACTATCGCGAGATCGGCGACGTCGCGCGGGCCGAACGGATTTTGGTCGCGCTCCAGGCGTTTCTTTCGGCGAGCGACGAGCACGCGAAAGTGCGCGACCTGGCAAGCCGGCTGCTCGATGAGCTGCGTACGCAACAACCCGAAGCCAACTCGCGGCACGAATTGCTGCAGCAGGCGCTGGCCCGCGCGAAGCGACTCGCAGCCGAGGGGAAGAGCGACGAAGCCCGCGCCATCTGGTCGGGTCTGATCGAGCTGTACGGCGAAGATGCGGAGGCAGCCGAGTTCGTGAGTGAGGCGCGAGCCGCCCTGGCCAGGCCGGGTGCGTTGTAGCGACGGCTCGGCGCGCGTCGTAGTGCGGGTCGCCGACCCGCACACATTGCCGTGCGGGCCAGCGACCCCGGAACACGGCAGACTGTGTCTGGCTCAACAGTCTTCGTGCCCAAGCTCCCGCTTCCGGTTTTGCGGCACTTTCGGCGCGGGGCTCGCGTCCCAGGCCGGGACAATTTCGCCACTCCGCGGCTGCGGCGTCAGCCGCAGGAATGATGGTCGCAATCGCGTCGACGCGGCGGGGACGGCATTGCCGCCAATCTGACAGGCGGCCCGGGGGAAAGAAACGGTCATTTTCCGCGGGTTTTCACGAAGATCTCCGAAGATCTCCGCCGCACTGTTTTGGGTGAACCCCGTCGCATGGGCCATTCCGGCAGATACCTTGGCCCGTAGGGTGTGCCGAGCGTAGCGAGTCACACCGTTCTGGTTGAACTCCTATTGCGCGGTGTGACTGCGCTGCGCTGGTCACACCCTACAAGCTTTTCACACCCTGGCTCAAAATGAAGTTAATGGCCTCAATTTTACCGCGCGGGATTTCGGGCGCGCAGAGGAATGTGCGCGCATTTGGAAAAGGGTCGGGGAAAAAAGCCGGGGGTGTTGCTGGCGGGGCCGACATCAGTTGTTGCCAGCCGCGGGTTTCGATGATTGTTCGACCAATGCCTCGCGCACCAATTCCACCAGCGGGTCAGGAGGAGAGAGCCGCCATTCGTTGAGCCGGCCGGCGATGGCGGTCATCTTCGGAGTATCGACCCACTCCGCCGGGGGCACACCACTGCCGTCGCGCCTGCTCGCCCGACGGCCAAATCCCCATTGTTTTGGGAGCACAGTAACAAGCGCATGATCGCCGTCATCCGAATGCAGGGCAATGCCGTCGAGGTACTGTAACTGCAACTGCAACATGTTGCTGGGGAACAACGGTTTCGGGTTAGCGTCTGATTCTTGGCCGACGACGATCGAGCCGATTCGATAACTTCCCGCCGGCCAGCGCAAGCGCGATAGTCGTGCGAGGTCAGGCAATCCAATGACCGGATGCCGAGACGGAGGCGGGCCAAGCACCAACCTGTATATGCCGAAACGGGGACTGGCGGTCTCCACGCCATTGAAAAACTCATCTTCATTGAAAGCCGGTTGAGCGTTACGGCGGGATGACCATCGTCGCGATTGTTTCTCGGACGATTCGAGAAACGTCGTTCGATTGAAATTGAAGAGCTTTCCTGCGGGGTCGACCGCGACGAACTGCCGACCTTGATCTCCGAAGCAGGTCCACACCTGCCCGGCGAATTCTCGTGCCGGTCGGATAAAGTCGCAGACAAACCACAGGCCGTGGTCGCCGAGATCTTTGGGCCAATCGATGGATAAAGCGATGTCCGCCTCCTCGAGGGGCGGCGGACAATGCATCTCAACTGTCTGGCCTTCGCCGGGGAGCACCGTCACGTATCGCCCATCGCTGGATTCTCCCCAAGGGGTGGTCACGTGAACATGGTGGCCTCCAGGTCGAACCAAGCCGAAATCGGCGATCCCATCTGCTCCGGTAGTTCGCCTGAGCGTCATCGACTTGCCTGTGTCCAGAAGACTTCCGGAGAGCTTCACCTCGAAACCGCTGGCCGGCGTTCCAAGCCTTTCAGAGACCAGCCGCACCTTCACCGGGTTCCACTCCATCGACTTTGCCGAATCCCCCGCGGGGCCGAGCGCGGCCAGCCGCGCGAGCAGCGCTTCGTTCGTCTTCTGGTTCTGCTCGATCAGCGACTCGTTGGCCGCGCGGCTGGCCGCCGCCAACGCCTCATTCGCCGCGCGGCTCTGCGCGAGCATCGCTTCGGTCGCCTGCTGCGCCTCGCGGAACAGAACCCACGTCAATCCCGTCGAACCGGCGCTCGCGAGCATCACCACGACCAGGGCGGCCAGCATCATTCGCTGCGACATGATCTTCTCCCACATGGCATCGGACCAGAGTTTGAGGGCGATGGTTGCCGGGTTGCCGAACCGTTCCAGAACGTTTTCTTTCGCCTTCGTTTCGTCGCGCGTCGCGTGCAGCTCGC
>JBQTIL010000028.1:0-51664 GCA_052388175.1 Planctomycetaceae bacterium
GTTTCCGTGTGTTTCCGTGTGGTCCGTGGTCAAGTCTTCTCGGCCCGATTGGATTCTGGAGCATCCCAGCCGAAACCCTCAGTCCGAGGAATGTGTTGCAGAGAAGATCTTCGGCGAAAATCTCTGCACTGCAAACGTCTGAATTCTTGTTTCGGCAACAACATTCGCCGGGTTTCACCTACGACAGAAACAGGGAGACCCGGAGACACAGAGACGGTTCCCTCAGAATCTCCGCGTCTCGGCGTCTCCTTGTATCGATCCTGTTTATCCCCGCGGTTGTCGCGTACCGACGAAGAAGGAACGTGATTTGGTTGATTCGTGGTTGAATCATTCTTTTGAACGCAACAAGGATGTGCCAATGAGTTGGGTTTCGACGCCGACAAAAACGTTGTTGCCGCGACAAAACTCTGAGCGCTTGCCGTGCAGCGCGGCTTTCGGCCGCACCAAATGGAACAGCCTTGAACAGGAGATCGCAAAGGCCGCAGAGGAGTTAACCAGCAGGCGGGCGGCCTGTCTCGCTTGGTGCTCTTTGTGCCCTTCGTGGTTGATTCCGCCGACGCAACCACCAAGGACACAAAGAGCACGAAGAATCATCGCACAACCGCGTGATGCCGCGTTGAACACCGCATCAGCGCTGCGTTTCGAGAGGAATACTCATCAGCACTGACCGCCGCTAATCCCCACCCAGGCCGTCTGTCGTCCATTCGTCTACCAACGGCAACCTGCAGAATGTTGTCGCCGCAACAAAATTCTGAAGGGTTGCAGTACAGCGCGGCCGAGCCGCAACCAAGTCGGATGAATCTGTTTGGATGTGACGAGCCGTGGATTTCAAACCGCAGAGAAGATCTTCGGCGAAAATCTCGGCGCCCTCGGCGTTCTCCTGTGCGGCCATGCTGTATTCGTTTGGGCCTTGTCGGTACTGCCGCCAGCCGGTTCAGCCTCACGGTTCATTCCACCCGATCAAAGGCGGCCCTTCGAGGCGCCGCAGATAGCGGTCGCGAAACTTGTAGAACCGCGCGTCGGCCGCTCTCTGCGCCTGCGTGGTCGCCGCGCCGAAACGCAACGCCTGCCGCACCGGGTCTTCGCCCGCCCCTGGCGCCAGCGCCTGAACCAGTTTGAGCGCCTCGCCAATACGCGGGTCGTTGGCCAGTTGGTCCTCCAGGTCTTTGTCGGGTTTCGAGGCGTCAGCCGTCTCGACGTGTCGCCAGATCGTTTTCCAGTCGCCCGACGAAAGCCGGGCGACAAATCGCGTCTCAACTTCGACCCGCCGGGCCGTCAGATCGGGCGTGACGCGTGTCACGCGAAACCCGGCGACTGATTCGGCCCGCGCCTGCCGCACGGCCGACTCGAGCCATTTTTCCGACGGCTTGGCTGCGCGGGGGGCTGTCCCGGGCTCTTCGAGCAGCTCCGCAATCTGGCCCAAGAGTTGCGACCGGAATACGCCGACCAGAATCGCCGCCATATTTGGGCCGGGTGCGTCGTCGCCGGTGCGAAAAACGGCGTCTCCCGACCCCTGAAAATCGACCGTCTTGAGATACTGATACTCGACCAGGGCCAGCCGCGCCCCCCATTCGTCGTCATCCTGAACGAGCGGCGGCAACCGTTCCCCCAGTCCCACCGGCTCGACGGTCGGGTTCACCCCGTTCTTCCGCAGTTCTCCCTGCAGGCTCGCGAGCGAGCGAGTTTCGACGTTCGCCAGGTTTTCATCCCACGCAATCAGGGCCACCAGCCGACGATCCACAGGGGCCAGCCGCACCCATTCCACATCCGTCGCCGCCAGTTCGAGCAGCAGAAACTGCGCCGGCTCGGCGCCTGCCGCCACGTCGGGTTCTGCCGTTCGTTTGGCGAGGCGCTCACGCTCGTCATTCAGAAACGAACTCAAACGCCCCTCGGCTGACCGGCGGGCCAGCCAGTCGTCGATGCGATCGCGCGCCTGCCGCAGCGCCTTTGCCGATCGTTCCCGTTCGTCGGCCAGCGCCCGTTCGAAGAATCGCGGATGGGCGCCCCGCAGCCAGGCGCGCGACACGGCCACCACCAGCGTCCCGTCGGCACGCCGGCCGAGCACTGCCCCCAGCAGACGCGGCCCTTTCCTGACGGCTACCTGATCGACGCAGATTTCGTTTGGCGAAGGCGCGGGGGCGGCCAGACCGGCCCCGCAGGCGACCACCAGGTTCGCCAGAATGGCAGCCGCAGCCATTGCGCCGCCGTCCATCCGCCGCGGAATCGATCGGTTCATGCCGTCATTGTACGCCGCGCGGGGCCGTGTCGCCATTTTTCAACAGGCTGCCAAACGCGGCACGACCGCTTTAACCCCCGGCCGAATGCGGCCCGCGAGAGCTGAATACCGTATCGCTCTTGAGTGCACCCGCTATCTGTGTGCAGACTGTAGGAAACATGGCCAAGCACATCTTTCAACTCGGACCAGACGACGGCCCAACCGCAGATTCTTTCGGCGAAGATATCGACCATATCTGCTGGTCATGTCGGGCCGAACTCGACCTGCGAACGGCCGTCTTTCTCGACGGCGGCGATGGGCCGACGAGCGTGCACGTCTGCCAGGCCTGCTGGGAACAGGTCCCCGTTGCCGAGCGTATTCGCCTGCAATGGCTCATTCGCCGAGCGTCGGCGCGAGGTTCCGACTGACCGCGGCTTGCACACCCACGTCTTCCAGCCTGTGGCTGGGCAGCACAGGCAAGATGCCTATGCTACGAATCGGCGTGTGAATAATCCGGGCGTGTGCGCACGGAATCGCGGTGAGTCTCAGAGCCAGTCGGCAATCGTCGATTCGACGCGCCGCAACAGCCACCAGGCGAAAATTGTCAGTAGCACCGCCCAGCCCGAGGCAACCAGCAGACTCGTCAGCGCGTCATCGGCGGGCCAGCCGGGCATGAGGCACAGCCGATAGAGTTCCATCACGCCTGTGAGCGGGTTCAGCCACAGCCAGCCGGCCAACCCCTGAGCCCCCGTTCGCGGGTAGAAGATGGGGGTCGCGAAGTACCACGGCAATAATAGCGCCTGCACCAGAAAAAACGTGTCGGTAAACCGCACGCAGGCCAGGGCGGCAATGAGCGACATACCGGCCAGTATCGCCGTCTGTAGCGCGATCGGCACCGGCAGAGCCAGCAGCCAGTACGAGGGCGTCGTCTCGTAGTACAGATAAAAGGGAATCAACAGCGGTAGAGTCGCCAGCAGGTTGACGAGGTGCGCGGCGACCACCCCCAACGGCAGCACACCGCGCGGAAAACCTGCCAGCAAGATCAGCTTGCGGCTGTTCGAAAACGACGGCGTCGCGCTGCTCAAGGCCACTGAAGCGAAGTGCCAGGGAAACAGGCCGGTCAATAGAAACAACGAATAGGGCTGGGTGTGGCCCCATCCTTGCCGTTCGCTTTGACCCAGAAACGACATCACCGTCAGCATCACCACCATCAGCAGAAAGGGCTGCAAGACGGCCCAGGCGTACCCCAGCTTGGCCGAGCGATACCGAATGTGCCATTCCTTCCGCGCCAACAGGGCGATCAGCTCGAAATGGCGCGTGAGTGAGGCGAGGGCGGACATGCGCGGCACAATCGTTGTCGTTATTGGCCAGGTGACGCCAGAGGATAGTCGCGAACGCCGGGTGCGCGAAGTTCGTCTGCCTTTCGTGGGTCGACCGTTGCAGGTCAGCCTTCCGAGAGTGGCCATGCCGAGAAACGCTGCGGCTCAGCCTCGAAGGTCGGCCCTCTGTTCAAGCCGAACCCGGGAAAGCGAATCGCTGTCTCAGTCTTGCATTGCCCAATTCCCCCCCAAGCTGTTGAAAAAGCGGGAACTGGCCACCTGAGATGGCTGAAATCGCCCGACCAGCGCATTTCGCGAGGGCGCCTGCGTCCGTTTTTCAGCACGCCGCGAAGTAAACGCCAGCTTGTCGCCCCCAGGTCAATCGCCTATCTTCTAGCCGCAAATTCGCCGTCCCGGCAGAAAAACGCGAGAAAAAACCAGAGGATCAGCCGTGTTGCGGACCCACACCTGCGGAGAGCTTCGGCAGTCGCACGTCGGCGCGCCGGTTACCGTTTGCGGCTGGGTCGACAGCCGCCGCGACCATGGCGGGCTGGTGTTCGTCGATTTGCGCGACCGTTACGGCAAGGTGCAGGTGGTGTTCGATCCGCAGCAATGCCCCGAGACGCACGGCCTGGCGGGTGGCGTGCGCAATGAAGACGTGCTGCGCGTCACAGGCAACGTCGTGGCGCGGGCCGAGAAAGACGTCAACCCGAAGTTGCCCACGGGCGAAATCGACGTCCGCGCGACACGCCTGGAGGTTCTCAACAAGAGCCGCGTCGTGCCCTTCGAGCCTTCGACGACCAACCCGCCCAATGAAGAACTGCGGCTTAAATTTCGCTTTCTTGACCTGCGGCGCCCGAGATTGCAGGAATTGATGGTCTATCGGCATCGCCTGACGAAACTGATTCGCGACTATTTCGATCGGCACGATTTCCTCGATATCGAGACCCCCATGCTCGGGCGCAGCACGCCCGAGGGGGCCCGCGACTATCTCGTGCCCAGCCGCGTGCACCCGGGCTGTTTTTATGCACTGCCCCAGTCGCCGCAGCTCTACAAACAGATTCTGATGGTGGCCGGCTACGACCGCTACGTTCAGATCGCACGCTGCTTCCGCGACGAAGATCTGCGGGCCGACCGCCAGCCCGAGTTCACGCAGGTCGACGTCGAAATGGCTTTCGTCGAACGCGAAGACATCTTGCAGATAATCGATGGTCTCGTCGCTTTCCTGATGCACGAGCTGCGCGGCGAAAAAATCTCGCTCCCCCTCCCGCGGCTGAGTTACGCCGAGGCCCTCGAGAAATACGGCTCCGACAAACCCGACCTGCGGTTCGGCATGGAACTGAAAGACGTCAGCGACGTGGCGGCCGGGTGCGGTTTCGGCGTCTTCAAGAATGCCGTCGCGGCCGGAGGCCAGGTGCGCGGCCTGAACGCCAAACAGGCCGCGGCGAAATACAGCCGCAAGCAGATCGACGAGCTGACCGTCTTCGTGGGTGATTTCAAGGCGAAGGGGCTGGCCTTCTTTCGGGTCACCGAAACGGGGCTCGATTCGCCGATCGCCAAGTTCTTCGGCGAAGCCGAGCAGAAGGCAATCGTCGAGCGGTTTGGCGCACAACCGGGCGACCTTCTGTTTCTGGTGGCCGACAAACCTGCGGTGGTGACCGCCGCCCTCGGGGCCCTGCGCGCCCGCCTCGGAAAAGAGCTGAAACTGTTCGACCCCGCCCAGATGCACTTTGCCTGGGTGCTCGACTTTCCGCTGGTTACGTGGAACGAAGACGAAAAGCGGTGGGACGCCGAACATCATCCGTTCTGCAACCCGGTTCCCGAAGACGTGCCGTATTTCGAAACCGACCCGGCAAGAATTCGCGCCACGTCGTACGACCTGGTCATCAACGGTTACGAAGGCGCCAGCGGCAGCGTGCGTATTCACGACCCGGCCGTTCAGCAGAAAGTGTTCGACCTGCTGGGAATTCCCGCCGACGAGGCCGAGCGGCGGTTTTCGTTCCTTCTGGAAGCCCTGCGCTACGGCGCTCCGCCGCACGGCGGCATTGCGCTGGGGCTCGACCGCTGGGTGATGCTGTTCACCGGTTGCGACAACATTCGCGACGTGATCGCCTTCCCCAAGACGCAACGGGCCGCCGACCTGTTGAGCGGCGCCCCTTCGCAGGTCGATGCGAAGCAACTGAAAGAGTTGAACATCAAGGTCGATCTGCCGGAATAGGGTACGGTTGGGTGGCACGCCCTGACCGAAGGGAAGGGCGTGGCAGCAATGGCGGAGTCCAACGAAATCACACAAAGCGGACGTCTCGGTCAAGGATGTGGGTATGACGGCAAGTAAGTGACGTTCGCCACGCCCTTTCAGGGCGTGCCACCCGAGCCGTGTCGGGTGCGCCGAGCCGTGTAGGGTGCGCCGAGCGAAGCGAGTCGCACCGTGACGACGCGCGCCGAGCGCGCGCATTCGCTCCCTGCCCCCCTCGCGGGGGAAGGGCTGGGGATGGGGGGGCGGGGATTTCGGATATTCGATTTCGGATTGCGGCGTTTCTGCTGAAGGCGTTCCACCCAGCCGCACCGCGTTTGGTCGTGCGGCCGGCACTGCAGTGTGTACAATGGCCGCAAGCGAGGGGGGCCTGATGAGTGCTGTCATCGAACGAGCGCCGATTTCCGCCGCGCGGCACTGGCAGGTTTTGGGGCTGGCGTTGGGTGCCATTTTTCTGGCGCTCACGCTCGAAGTCACGCCCAATCGCGCCGGCATCGCGTTCAAGGCTTTCCCCGACGGAACGCTCCCCGAATTGTGCCTGACCCGCCAATTGTTTGGCGCGGGTTGCCCGGTTTGCGGCCTCACACGATCGATCGTGCATTTCATGCATGGCCGCATTGGCGATTCATTCGCGCAGCACCACCTGGGCTGGCTGATCGGCCTGACGCTGGTCGCCCAGGTACCCTATCGACTGGTCGCGATCTGTCGTCGCAACGAAGCGCCCCTGAGCGAAAACCTCGGCCGACACGGGGCGCTGGTGCTGGCGGGCCTGTTTATCGTCGACTGGGTGCTGCGGGTGGTCATTCGGTTGTTCGCGTAACCGGGTTTGCGACGCACTTTGCGATTTCACCGGCGACCGGCGGGGTTTATCCACGTAAATTGACCGGCCGCGCCATTAGGCTTGGAGAACCGCCGTCTTCACGCCACAATCGGCAACATGCCCGATTTGCCTACGCCCCAACCGCTATTGCACATCGTGCTGCACCAGCCCGATATTCCGCAGAACACGGGCAACATCGGCCGGACGTGCGCCGCCGTCGGCGCGAAGCTGTGGCTCGTTCGCCCGCTGGGCTTTCGGCTCGATGAAAGACACCTGCGCCGCGCGGGAATGGACTACTGGCCCCTGGTCGACTGGGAAGCCGTCGAAAGCTGGAACGAGTTGCGCGAGCGCCTCGCCGGCCGACCGTTCTGGCAGCTTACGAAAACTGCCAAGCGCCTCGTGTGGCACGCGGCGTTTCAACCGGGCGACGTGCTGGTGTTCGGCAGCGAAACACGGGGCCTGCCGGCGTCGATCATTGGCGAGATCCCTGAGCGCAACCTGAAGCTGCCCATGCACGATCAGGTGCGCAGCTTGAACCTGGCCAGCGCAGCGACCGCCGTGATTTACGAAGCCGTGCGGCAAATGGGTGGCCTTGGGCCGGCCCGCACAATATCGGCCGAGCCGCACCAACCGTCGAATGAGTAATGGCAGGGTCCGCCTCAACCCCGCCGACTTATCGTAGTTATCGTAGGGTGCGCCGAGCGCAGCGAGTCGCACCGTGACCCCGATTCAGGCAGAAATGTGATAGAACTTGGTTTCGCCGAGCGGTGTCCCTAAAGTTAAGGGCCGCGTTGTTCATTCCGGTGGTTCAGAGAAAACCAGGCCATGCCCGCGCGCGTCGTGCTTGCGATGAGCGGCGGAGTCGACAGCTCCGTAGCCGCGCACCTGCTGCGCGCCTCGGGCCATGAAGTGATCGGCCTGTTCATGCGCTCGGGGGCGGCCGAAGAATCGGCCTGCGCGACCGCGGCCCCGGGGCTGCCGATCGTCAATTCCGCCGCCCATCGCCAGGGGTGTTGCAGCGCGAGCGACGCGGCCGACGCGCGGCGCGTCGCCGACCAGCTCGACATTCCCTTCCACGCGCTCAACTTCCGCGAGGCGTTCGGCCGCATCAAAGATTATTTCGCCGACGAATACCTCGCCGGCCGGACCCCCAACCCCTGCGTGATGTGCAACAACTGGCTGAAGTTCGGCAAGCTGTGGGAGTTCGCGCGGCAGGTCGGCGCCGACTATATCGCCAGCGGACATTACGCGCGTCTGGTCGATGCGCCGGGCGAAAGCGCCCCGGCCCTGGTGCGTGGGGTGGATTCAAGCAAAGATCAGTCGTACGTGCTGTTCGGGTTGCCCCGCGATCTTTTGGCCCGCGTCATGTTCCCCGTCGGCGATTACAACAAGAACGAGATTCGCGACCTCGCGCGCGACGCCCGCCTGCGCGTGGCCGACAAACCCGACAGCCAGGAAATCTGTTTCGTCCCCGATCAGGATTACGCCGGGTTCATTCGCCGGCATCGGGGCGCGATCGACACCACCGGCGACTTGGTCGATACGGCCGGCCGCGTCGTGGGCCGCCATGCCGGGTACGAACACTACACCATCGGCCAGCGACGCGGGTTGGGGGTGGCGTTTGGAGAGCCGCGATACGTGGTGGCGGTCGAGCCCCGCGCGCGGCGCGTGGTCGTCGGCACGCGGGAAGAGCTTTCGCGCGATAGGCTGACCGCCAACCGCCTCAACTGGCTCGTCGACAATCCTCCCCAATCGTTCGACTGCACGGCCAGAATCCGCTACCAGCACACGCCCGCGAGGGTGCACGTCGAGCAATTCGGCCCCGATCAGATTCGGGTTGCGTTCTCAGAGCCGCAATTCGGTGTGGCGCCGGGCCAGGCGGTTGTGTTGTACGAGCAAGACCGCGTGTTGGGGGGCGGCTGGATCTGTTCGAGCGCGTAGTTGCGGTCTGCAAGCGCTACGCGCTGCGCTCGCGTCGCCCAGCCACTTGCTACAGATACCGTCGCAAAAGCCGCCGGCTGTGCGCGTCGAGGGCTTGCAGGTCGGCGATCAGGTACCGCACGCCGTGCGAATCGGTGATTAGCGCCGCGTGTTCGCCGATCCGCCGGATGTGGTCTTCGCTGACCAGGCGGAACCTCGCGCTGCCCCGGTCAGTGACGACGTTCCATTCGGTCGGTTCGGCCCCAGGCGTTACGTCGGCGATGCGCTCGATCTGCGGCACAAACTCGCGCCGCGCCAGCTCTTCTTCGAGCAATCGGCGCGAGTCGTCGGTCAGTTGCGCTGGTTCCTGCAGGCAATAGACCTCGCGCCCGTTCTCGTCGCAGAACACAACCCAGCCGGCCGGTTGCGAAAATGGAAACGCCCGCACCGGAACAACGCCAACGTGGTTTTCGCCCGACGGCAGCGTGAGAACGAGCCGGCCGAACGAATCGAGAGTGAGGTGAAATGGAGACGCGTCAGGCACCGCAATGCCTCCGGAGATTGCAGATTGGAGATTGCGGATTGCGGATCGCAGCACCTGGAGCGCCGTCTTCCGGTGCCGGGGGCACGTCCGCCTGAAATCCGCATTCCGCAATCGGAAATCCGCAATTCCCCCCCATCACTCGTCATCCTCCTCGGCCAGCGCCGACCCCGCCGCTGACACGGCCGCGGCCTCTTCGGCGACGGGTGGGCTGCCAAAGTCCTGGCCGTGCTGCATCTGGGCCTGGTACAGCCGGGCGTACACACCGCCCACGGCCAGCAGTTCATCGTGGTTGCCGATTTCGACGATTCGGCCGCGCTCGAGCACCACCAGCCGGTCGGCCTTGCGCAGCGTGCTCAACCGGTGGGCGATGGCGATGGTGGTGCGTCCGCGAACGAGATTGTCGAGGGCCTCCTGAATCTGCCGCTCGGTTTGCGTATCGACCGACGAGGTGGCCTCGTCGAGAATCAGAATCCGCGGGTCGATCAACAAGGCCCGCGCAATCGAAATCCGTTGCCGCTCGCCTCCCGAGAGCGTCTGGCCCCGTTCGCCCACAATCGAATCGTACCCGTCGGGAAGCTGCAGAATGAATTCGTGGGCCCGCGCCGCGCGGGCGGCCGCCACAATCTCGGCCCGCGTCGCCTGCGGGCGGCCGTAGGCGATGTTGTCGGCGATCGTGCCGAAAAACAGAAACGGCTCCTGCAGCACGATGCCGATGTTCTGCCGGTATTCGCTGACCGGAAACGAGCGCACGTCGTGTCCGTCGGCGAGCACCGCCCCCTCGGTCACGTCGTAGAAGCGACAGACGAGGTTGACCAGGGTGCTTTTGCCCGCCCCCGTCGTCCCCACCAGGCCGATCATCTCGCCGGGTTGAATCGACAGGCTGACATTGTCGAGCACCTGCCGGTTGCCGTACCGGAAGCTCAGGTGCCGCAGCTCGACCTCACCCCGCAACTTGCCCGGGTGCACGGGGTGCGCCGGTTCGGGGACGCTCGGGACGCGATCGAGAATCTCGAATACGCGCTGTGCGCCGGCGGCGGCCCGCTGGGTGCTGGTGGCCATGCGGCTCATCTGTTCGAGCTGAATGTAGACCCGCCCGACATAAGTGAGAAACGACATCAGCGCGCCCACCGTCACCTGCTGGTTGTACACGCGCCAGGCCCCCACCGCCCAGACGACCAGGAGACCAACGTTCGTCAGCAGCGCGACCAGCGGCCAGAAAAACGTCCAGATGGCGTTGACGCGGTTGTTGGCCGTCACGATGCGCATGTTGGCCGCGCGAAACCGCTCGACCTCGCGCTGCTCCTGCGCAAACGCCTTGACCACCCGCACGCCGGGAATCGTGTCGGCCAGAATGCTGGTCATTTCGCCCCACGCGCGGCTGCCGTGCAGAAACCCGTGCGTCAGACTCTCGCGCAGCCTGAACGTCAGCCAGCCCACCAGCGGAAAGGTGCACAGCGCCGCTATCGCCAAGGGGAGGTCCATTCGGAACAGAATGATCGTGGTACCCACGACCATCAGGCCGTTGGTGATGAAGTCGGTCAGGTTGTCAGCCAGGAAATTGCAGATGCGGTCGGTGTCGCTTGAGATGCGCGCGACGAGGTCGCCCGTGCGCTTCGCGCTGAAAAAATCGAGCGACAGACGCTGCAGGTGTTCATAGGTCGTATTGCGCAGATTGGCGCTGATGCGCTCGCTGAGGCAGGCCAGCACCCAGCCCTGCGCCCACCCGAACCCCCAGGCCGCCACGGCCGCCAGGGCGAACCCGGCCAGATACCAGGCGACCTTTTGAAACGACCCGCGGCTGTTGTCGCGCAATTGTTCGAGCGCGGCAGATTTCTGGTCGGCCGTCGGCCCCTCGTTTTCCAGAATTTCGGTCACGTCAGACTGGTACGGATTGAGGGTCTCGTCGACGATCGGCCCGATGAGGTAAGGTGGAACGAGCCCGGCCGCTGTCGTACACAAGGTCAGCGCGATTCCGAATGCCAGCGAGCGGTAGTTTCCACGCGCGAACCGAAACAGTCGAAACAGCGAACCGACGCGGGCGGCGACCTCGTGCTCTTCCGCTTCAGGTGCCTGGTCCTCCGTCTGTTGCGGGCGCTGCTGGTGCACTCCCAACTTGAGGTCTTCAAACGTATCGACCAGATCGCGCGCGGCGCCCGCCTGAGCGACGGTGAAGTACCACACCGCCAGACGCCGGTCAGGGCTGATGGCTTCCAGCGTTCCCAGCCCGCCGCGATCGTACAGATTGAGCTGCCGCACGTCCGGCAAGTCCCATACGTCGAGAGCAGTCGGCGCCGCCGGATTCAACGACACGAGCCGCCGGTCGGTCAACACGACCAGCCGCAGGCCGAACCGCAGTTCAGGGTCGAGATCTGTCTGCAAGACCGCCGCAACTGATTCACCTGAATGAAGTTGCGACTCTATGGCGGCCTGCATTGGCGCAGGCAGGCCCGACCATCCTGGAACAAAGACGTTCAAAGACCGGCAGCTCCTGAAAGCTCGCGGGCGGCCTTCCCCGCGTGTTTTTTTCGTGTACTTTCTCGGTGTGCCCCATTAGAATACACCGCCATGCCCTTGAGAAGTACTTCAAGGGAGTTGTTTTACCGAACGATTCGGCAGAACAATTCGGCAGCCTTCGTGATGTTGAGTCAGCTCAACCCCCGCCACAATCCCGCCGGCGTGTCGAAACCTGCGGTGCCTTCGAGAGCTTCACGGATGGACCTCACCGAGCGTGAGGGAAAATCGCTCCTGACGTCTCACCTCGGATTTTGTCATCGCGGTCCCACCCCGGGGCCGTTTCTATGTGCCGTGCGGTATGACTCCAGTGCGACCTGAAGTGCGCTGTGATGGGCAGCTTTGCGACCACCTGGCCCATCCGGCCGGCCTGAACGCCTCAGGCGGCCTTTCCTTCCCCGGCCGCGTTTTTTGCCGGCTTGCGCCAGGAATTGTGGCCCGCCGTCCGTGACCTTGCGAGCACCGCCCCCGGGGCCCGCCACTGTGAGCGGGTCGCGCCTGTGGGGCACCCCGGCTCGCCCCCGCGAGGTCGGATAAGCTGCCCTACCCCAGTTTGCGGCAAAAGCCTGAATCAATGGAAATCCGGAGAATACTGACGCTGCGTGGTCCCAACATCTGGTCGCGCCATCCTGTTCTCGAAGCCTGGGTGGACCTCCAGAACCTGAAAGACTGCGCCTCGACCTCGGTTCCCGGGTTCAACGACCGGTTGATGTCGTGGCTGCCTACGATGATCGAACACCGCTGCAGCTACGGCGAACGGGGAGGCTTCTTCCAGCGCCTGCGAGATGGCACCTACCCGGCCCACATTCTCGAACACGTCACGCTCGAGCTGCAAACCCTGGCGGGCACCAACGTCGGGTTCGGCAAGGCCCGCGAAACTTCCGAAGAAGGGGTTTTCAAGGTCGTCATGCGATATCGCGACGAGCAGGTCGCGCGGGCCTGTCTGTACGCCGCCCGCGATCTCGTGATGGCCGCATTGCACGATCAACCCTGCCATGTCGAGGCCGAGGTGAAGCGGCTGCGCGAACTGGCCGACCGCGTCTGCCTGGGGCCCAGCACGCAGGCGATCGTCGCGGCGGCCGAGTCGCGGGGCATTCCGTCGCGGCGGCTCAACGCCGGCAGCCTCGTGCAGCTCGGGCAGGGCGTCAAACAGCGCCGCATCTGGACGGCCGAAACCGACCGCACCAGCGCCATCGCCGAGTCGATCGCGCAAGACAAAGAATTGACCAAAACGCTCTTGCGCGCAGGAGGAGTGCCCGTGCCCGAAGGCCGCGCCGCGACCGACGCCGCCGACGCCTGGCAGGCCGCGCTCGAAATCGGCCCGCCCGTGGTCGTCAAGCCCCGCGACGCCAATCACGCCCGCGGCGTATTCATCAACCTCACCGAGCAGGCCGAGGTCGAGTCGGCGTACGACGTGGCCCTGCGGGAAGGGTCGGGGGTTCTCGTTGAGAAATACGCCCCGGGAACAGAGCATCGGTTGCTGGTCGTCGGAAAGCGCCTGGTCGCCGCGTGCCGGGGCGAGGCCGCGTCTGTTGTCGGCGACGGCTGCCGCACGGTCACCCAACTGATTGACGACCAGTTGAATTCCGACCCGCGCAGAGGCACCAATGAAACGTGCCCCTTAAGCCCCATCGAATTCACCCCCATCGTGCTCGCCCAGCTCGAACGACAGGGGTATGTGCCCGAATCGGTTCCACCGAACGGCGCCTCGGTGCTGGTGCAGCGGCACGACATCCTGGCCGACGACGTGACCGACGACGTGCACCCCACGATCGCGGCGCACGCGGTGCTGGCAGCGCAGATCGTGGGGCTCGACATCGCCGGGCTCGACCTGGTGCTCGAAGACATCACCCGGCCGCTCGAAGCGCAAGGAGGCGTGGTGGTCGAGGTGAACGCCAGCCCGGGGCTGTTGCCGCATCTCAAGCCTTCCGCCGGGTCGCCCCGGCCGGTGGGTGAGGCGATTGTCGATACGTTGTTTCCTGAAGGGGAAACCGGGCGGGTTCCGATCGTGTGTATCACCGGCACCAACGGCAAAACGACCGTCGCGCGGCTGACGGCTCATCTGCTGCGCCTGGCCGGCCGCGTGGTGGGCACGACGACCACCGACGGCATCGACGTCGGCGGGCGCGTGATCGAAACGGGCGATTGCAGCGGCCCGCGCAGTGCCCGCAAAGTGCTGATGAACCCCACCGTCGAAGCGGCGGTGTTCGAGGCGGCGCGCGGCGGAATTCTGCGCGAGGGGCTGGGTTTCGACAAGTGCGACGTCGCCGTCGTCACCAACATCGACGAAGCCGATCACCTGGGCCTCTCGTACGTCGATTCGGCCGAACAGATGTTTGCGGTCAAGCGGTGCGGGGTCGACGTGGTGCTTCCCACGGGAATGGCGGTCCTCAAGGCCGACGATTCGCTGGTGGCCGAAATGCAGTCGCTCTCGGCCGGCGCAGTGACCTTTTTCAGTCTCAACCCGGCCTGCTCGGTCGTGGCGGCACATCGCGCCCTGGGCAAACGGGTGGCGGTCGTCAAAGAGGGCCAGATCGTGTGCGCTCAAGGTGCCAGCGAATCGCGAGTGGCGGCCGTCGCCGACCTTCCCCTGACGCACCAGGGCCGGGCGCCGTTTCAGGTCGAGAACGCCCTGGCAGCCGTCGCATCGGCCTGGGCCCTCAACGTGCCATTCGACGTCATTCGCCAGGGGTTGCTGACCTTCCAGGGCGACTCGGCCGACAACCCCGGGCGGTTCAACCGTTTCGACTACCGCGGGGCGACCGTCATCATCGACGATTGCCACAATACCTCGGCCCTCAAGGCGCTCGTGCACGCGCTCGATCTGTTCCCCCACGAACGGCGGACGATCGTCTATTCGGCCGGCGATGCGCGGCGCAATGCCGACATCGTGCGGCAGGGCGAACAGCTTGCCGCGGCGTTTGATCGCGTCATTCTGTACGAAGACATCTCAGCCGCCGACCGGGCCGCGGGAGAGCTGACGGGCCTGTTCAAGCAGGGGCTGATTCACGGGGGCCGGGTCAGCGAGGTGATCGAAATGGCGGCGCACGACCGGGCGATCGCCGCGGCGCTCGAATCGGCCGGCCCGGGAGAATTGGTAGTCATTCAGACGACCGACGACGTCGTCGGTTCGGCGTTGGCCGTCGTGCAGTCGCTGGCGGCGGGTGAAGATCTGGCGGGGGTTTCAGACGAGAGAGGCGCGGCGCGGCCCGTCGAGGCGGGCGCGGCGCGCCAGAATTGATTTCGCGGCCGCTTTCAAGGCGGGGCAACAACCAACCTGATTTGGGCAGAGACGTAAGGAAGCATTCATGGAGATTCGTCAGACGCGCACCTTGCGCGGACCAAACGTCTGGGCGCGGTGCCTGGCGCTCGAGTTGACCATCGACCTCGGCGAACGGAAATTTCCCGTGCGCGAGATTCCGGGCTTTGAAACGCGGCTGCGCGAATGGCTCCCCTCGGTGTACGCCGCCACCTGCCAGACCTGCGCCGGCACCGACAAGGTCGACGCCCTGGGGGCGGGCACCCTGGCCCACATTCTCGAACGGGCCACCTTCACGCTCGAGAACCTCGCCGGGTCGGCCGTCGCGTTCAGCAAGACGACCCCGACCGGCGAACCGGGCGTGTACAAGGTGGTGGTCGAGTATCGCGAAGAAGAGGTGGGGCGCGAGGCCGTCGCAGCCGCCAGGCGCCTCGTCGAGGCCGCCGTGTTCGACCGCCCGTACGACGCCATTGAAGAGCTCCGCCGTCTGCGTTCGCTCGACCAGCAGGTGCGGCTGGGCCCCAGTACCGGGTCGATTGTCCGCGCCGCGAAGGCGCGCGGCATTCCCGCCTGCCGGCTCAACGAAGGCAGCCTGGTGCAGATGGGGTGGGGGTCGCGGCAACATCGCATTCTGGCCGCCGAGACCGACCGCACGAGCGCCATTGCCGAATCGATCGCCCAGGACAAAGAACTCACCAAGCGGCTGTTGAAGGCCGTCGGGGTGCCCGTGCCCGAAGGTCGGCCCGTCAAAGATGCCGACGAGGCCTGGGCGACCGCCTGCGAGCTCGGCGGGCCCGTCGTGGTCAAGCCGCAATACGGCAACCAGGGGCGCGGCGTCGCCGTCAACCTGACGACGCGCGAACAGGTCACGGCGGCGTTTGAAGCCGCCCGCCAGGAAGGGTCTTCGATCATCGTCGAGCGGTTTGCGCCGGGGTTCGATCACCGGCTGCTGGTGATCGGCGATCAGGTCATTGCGGCGGCCCGCCGCGAACCGCCGCTGGTCGTGGGTGACGGCGTGCTGACGGTCGAGCAACTGGTCGACCTGGTGAATTCCGACCCCAGGCGCGGTGAAGACCACGCCACCTCGCTCAGCAAACTGCGCCTCGACGCGATCGGCGTCGCGGTGCTGGCCGAGCAGGGGTACACGCCGGCCTCGATACCGGCCGCCGGCGCCACGGTCGTGCTCAGGCGCAACGCCAATCTGAGCACCGGCGGGGCGGCCACCGACGTGACCGATCAATTGCACCCCGACCTGGCGGCCCGCGCCGTCGATGCCGCCCGCGTCGTCGGTCTCGACATCGCCGGCGTCGACTTCGTCTGCCTCGACGTGTCCCGCCCGCTCGAAGAACAGCAGGGCGTCGTCGTCGAAGTCAACGCGGCCCCGGGCCTGCGCATGCATCTCGAACCCTCGGCCGGCCGGCCGAGGCCCGTGGGCGAGGCGATCGTCGGAACGATGTTTCCTGAAGGCAGCAATGGGCGCGTTCCCGTCGTGGCCGTCACGGGTACCAACGGCAAAACCACCACGACTCGCCTCATCTCCCATATACTCAAAGGCACGGGCAAGCGGGTGGGCATGACCTGCACTGACGGCATCTACATCGATGGCCGCCGCATCGACTGCGACGATTGCAGCGGCCCCAAAAGTGCCAGAAACGTTCTGCTGAACCCCGCCGTCGATGCCGCCGTTCTCGAAACGGCCCGCGGTGGAATTCTGCGCGAAGGGCTGGGGTTCGACCAGTGCGATGCGGCGGTTGTCACCAATATCGGCGAAGGCGACCATCTGGGCCTGGCGGGCGTCGATACGCCCGAGAAACTCGCGGCCGTCAAACGCACGATCATCGAGAACGTGGCCCCGACCGGCTACGCCGTCTTGAACGCCGCCGACCCCCTGACCGTGGCCATGGCCCCTTACTGCCCCGGTTCGGTGATTTTCTTCGCCCGCGACGGCGCCCACCCGCTGATCGCGGCCCATCGCGCCAGAGGCGGCCGCGCCCTCTTCGCCCATCACGATGCCATCTTTCAGGCAGAAGGCGCCTGGGAAGCGCGCTTGGCGCTTTTGAGTTCCATCCCCCTGACGCATGGCGGGCGCATCGGGTTCCAGGTCGATAACGTTCTGGCCGCGGCCGCGGCCGCGTGGGCCGTAGGTGTTCCCAGCGAAGCGATTCGATCGGGGCTGACGACGTTTGCCAACAGTCCCCGCCAGACCCCCGCCCGCTTCAACGTGCTGAACTATTGCGGTGCGACCGTGGTCGTCGACTACGGCCACAACGCCGATGCCCTGATCGCCCTGATCGACGCCATCAGCCGCATGCCGCACGACCGCCGCCTTGTCGTCTACACCGCCGCCGGAGACCGCCGCGACAGCGACATCGTGCGGCAGGCCGAAATCATCGGCAACGGCTTCGATGAAGTGATTATCTACGAAGACAAGTGCACGCGAGGCCGGCCCGACGGCGAAGTGGTCAACCTGATGCGGCAGGGGCTGGCGCGCGCCTCGCGGGCAGCCACCATTTTTGAAACGCGCGGCGAATTTCGGGCGATCGAGGCGGGGCTCGACCGGGTCCGCACGGGCGATCTGATTCTCTTGCAGGCCGACCAGGTTGAACCGGCGCTGGCCTTTATCGAGCAGCAGATCTCGCAGCGTTCGCAGGCCGTTGTGCCGAGCGCCGCCGTCGACGGGCCGTTTGCCGCGATGCACGGTGAAAACGGTAAAGCCGTTATTGGCGCGCCAGCCGCCTCAGCCGCGATCCGGCCGGCGTCGTCGACGCAACACTAAGGAGGATTTGATCTTGCCGAAGATTCGCTCACGACCTACAGTTCCCTTGGGAATCACAAACAATCATTGATCTGAAGGATCGCCGATAAGAGGACAGGAGGTTTGGAGGGAAGGCAGGCAGATTTCGCAGTTCTGAAGGGATCAGGGGACATGCGGAACCAACAATCAACGTCGACCAGACAAGGACGTGCGATTCAAGTCGGCGTGCTGACCACGTGCTCAGCCGTGCTGGGCCTCGCACTGCGTGCCGGGCTCTCCGCCGACGAACCAGCCTCGCCCGCCCCCCCCTTGTTGGCCCCAAATTACGCCACCGGCCCCGGGTCGCTGTTCATCTGCGGCGGCGGCAAGCTCTCGGAACCAATGCTCAGCCGGTTTGTGCAATTGGCCGGGGGAAACCAGGCGCGGCTGGTCATCATCACCACAGCCAGTGAGTTCGCCGACGCGCCCGATATTGACGCCCGGCTGGGCTACTGGCGACGCCTGCCCCACGCCGAGTTCACCATTCTGCACACCCGCGACCGTGACACGGCCGACGACCCCGAGTTCTCAAAGTCTCTCGCCCGGGCCACCGGTGTCTGGTTTACTGGCGGGCATCAAGACCGCCTCATCGATGCCTACCGCGGGACGGCCGTCGAGCAGGCCGTGCACAAGGTTCTCGAGCGCGGGGGCGCCGTCGGGGGGACTTCCGCCGGCGCAGCCGTTATGTCTCCCGTCATGATTCTTGGGGGCAACACCCGCGCGCAGGTGGGTCCAGGCTTTGGTTTCGTTCCGGGGACCGTCATCGACCAGCATTTTCTGAAGCGCCGCCGCGAAGAGCGGCTCCAGGGCGTGCTGCGAGACAACCCCGACCTGGTCGGCCTGGGGATCGACGAACACGCAGCCGTCATCATTACCGGCCGCCGGCTCGAAGTCGTTCGCGAATCAGAATCGCAGGCGATCGTCTGCCTGGCGCCTTTGGAAGACCATCCGCCGCGCCGCATGGTGCTCGAAGCGGGCGACGAGCTTGATCTGGTGGCTTGGCGCCGCGCCGCGGCGTCTCGTACGCGCCAGCGATCCCGGTTCGACGCGCCCGAGGCCGTTGCCGACGGAATCAAAGGAACCCTGGTGCTGGTCGGCGGGGGGAAGACCCCCGTCGAGGCGGCCGATCGCTTCATCAAGGGGGCCGGCGGTGTCGACGCGCCGATTGTGGTCGTCACGACCGCTGCCGGAGACCAGCCTCCCCCGCAGCCCGAAGCGACCGCCTGGCTTTCGGCCGCCGGTGCGAAAAAGGTCACCCGCATTCATCCCCGCACCCCGGCCGAAGCCGACGACCCCGCCCTGCTCGCCCTTCTCACGCAGGCCGGCGGCGTCTGGTTCACCGGCGGGCGGCAATGGCGGCTGGTCGACGCGTTTCTCGACACCGCCGCCGAAAAGTTGCTTCACAAACTGCTGGCCCGCGGCGGCGCGATCGGGGGGTCGGCCGCCGGCGCGTCAATTCAAGCCTCGTTTCTCGTCCGCGGAAACCCCTTGTCGAACAAGCCCGTCATGGCCGAGGGATACGAAGACGGGTTCGGGTTTTTGCCCGGCGCCGCCGTCGACCCCTTCTTCAGCTCGCGCAACCGATTTCCTGACATGGCCTCGCTCAAGGCCGCGCACCCCGATCTGGTCGGCGTCGGCCTCGACGAAGACACCGCCCTGGTCGTGCATGGCAACGACGTCGAGGTGGTGGGCCAGCACCAAGCCTGCGTTTACGACCGGCAGCGGTCGCAAGACGAGGCGCAGCCGCGGTTCGACCGCCTCTACGCCGGCGACCGCTACGATCTTGCCGCGCGAAAACGGCTCGGCCCGCTACGCGACGACCCACAAGAATTCGAACTGGCCGTCCGCCCGCAAGGCCCTGCCGAAGACGCCGAAGATTCCGAAGGCGAAACCCCCTCGGAACCGCAGCCCCAGCCGGCGCTCACCTGCGAATAAGTTCGCCCGCGGCCCGCTTCCCGGGGGTCGAATCCGCCAGCGGCGGACGACGCCTCCGGCGGCAAGTGGCTGCGGGTCCAAAACGGGCCATGCAGCAACGTCACTCGCTGGTCACGCGGCGCGCCGCGAACGAGCGACGTCTGAGATTTCGGACCGGGCGCCATCGCCTGCGCGAGCCTCGGCGCCGCCGGCCTGCCGGCGTTCCCGCAGAAACTTCGTCAACAGGTGCGCCCCGATCGCCGTTTGAAACGCCAGGCAGAATTCGAGCGACAGAATGTACCGGCCCTGCACGTTCAAGAGCCACGCGTTGAGCACGATGTTGGCAACGTACACCAGCAAGGGGGCCGCGAGCGCTGGCGCGTTGTGCCTCAAGATGAACACGCCCCAGATGATTCCCGTGACGAGCAGCGCCTGAAAGACGTTGCGGTGCCACGTTCCCCAGCCGATCGACTGAATGAAACGCATCGGCCAGTGCGTCGCGAAATCCTGGTAATCGAGGTCCGCAAGCGGCAGCTCTTTGCCGAACCTTCTGAGCGCCGCGCGGCCGCAGAAGTTCTTCCAGGCCGAGGTGGCGCTGGCATGATTGCCGAAATAGCGCGGGGCCGCCCTGATCGTGTTACGCGAATAGCTGCACCCGGACGGCAGATCGAAGCCCCACCACAGTGACCGCACGAACCCGGCCGCTTTCAACTGCCACGGAGACAATGCATCCGACCGCGCGGCGATCTGCCGCATCTGGCGATCGAGCCGCGAGATGATATCGGGCGGGATCTGCGTTCCATTCTCGGTCATTTCGTTGTTGAGCGTGCCGCGAACGTTCCAGCCGCAATACGCGTACTTGTGGCTCTGCTTTTCCACCAGGTACTTGCGATACAGCACGTCGCTCGCCAGGGCCCGCGCGTCGAACGTGCCAGCCTGCGTCTGCCCCTCGACCAGCGACACGCCGACCATCGACGTCGGGGCCGCAAACCCGTGTTGCCGGTAATTCCGCATCGCCCAGGCCCCCATACCCGCGGCCAGCAGCACGGCCGGCAGAGAATAACACAGCGTACACAGGGCCATTCGCTTGAGCCGCGGAAACCAGCCCACCTCTTCGCGCGCCAGGCGGATTACCGCCGGTCCGTAGGCGACCATTGCCGCCGTCAGCAGCACGATGCCGTTGGGCCTGATGAATGTCGCCACGGTCGTGGCGAGGCTGTAGAGCACGAGCCACAAGAATGCCCACCGCGGCGGCGCCCCCACGTGTTCGAAAAACGCCGCCAATGCCAAGGCCGCCAGCGGGGCGAAGGCCCCTTCGGTGCCGATCCCGTACGAATGTTGCAATCCCGACGGGCTGACCAGGAGCACCACGATGGCCGCGGCCGTCCACCACGGAGAGACCCAGCGCCTGAGCGCCACGGCCAGCGCCAGCAAAGCCGTTCCCAGCAACGCCCCCTGCGTGAGCGCCACGGCCCGCAGGCTGTACCCCCACAGTTTGATGCACGCCGCGATCAACAGCGGGTACCCCGGCAAACGATCCAGTTCCCAGAACGGCGTCTCGGTGACGTAAGTCCCCTTTTCGACGAGGAACGTCGCTTTGTGAAAGTACATCAGCGGGTCGAACGGGTTGTAGAGCGCCGGCAGGCTGGCGATGACCGACAGATGAAACGCGAGCCCGCCCGCAAACGCGACCCAGATCGGCGCCTGGCTTTGCCGCGGAATGCGATCCGCATGGCGTTCGTCCGACAGCTCGAGCGCCGCCCGCCCCTGCCGCACGATCGACCAGACGGAAAGCGCCCCCAACAGCCCCAGCCCCGCCGCGAGCAGCCAGACCTTGAAATACAATCCCGCGTCGGGCGCCTGCGGCCCGCCGACCGATTCCGGCAGAGTGAGCCGCGCGCCGCTCGCGCATGTGAGCGAGAGCCCGCCATCGGTCGGCGCAAGCTCGATCCCCTCGGCCGAAACCTGTCGCCGAAGGCCCTCGCCCCCAACCCTCAGGTACGGAGTTTTCAGGTCTCTGACGTCGACCAGCACAAGCTCTTTCAGCGTGCCGTCGGTCACGGGCGACGTGAAATGAATCGAGAACCGATAGTCGGCCCGGGGCGGAGCTTCGGCCAGCCACAACTCCGTTCGTTCTTCACCCGGAATCAGCCGGGGCACAAAGGGCACCGCCGTCGCGTCGGTTCCGTCCCACACGAGAGAGATCTCCGTGTCGGCCGGCGCTTCGAGCCACAGTTCCACGGGGATCGGCGCCGCGGCATACCACGGGGCGATCGCGCAGGCCAGGCCGGCGGCAACCAGCGCAAGCATCAGCGCGCCCAGCGCAACAACCCCATGTCCCCACCGGCACGTCAACCGTTCCATCGAGCTGCATGGCATGTTCCGTCCCTGGAATCGCGGCTCAAGGCTCTGATGGTGGTAGCGGAAATCGCCAGACTTCCGATGGCCATCCCCGCCCAGACCGAAACTCTCTGGCGAGCTTTGCTACGAACGTGCCCCACGGAACTCTGGCGAGTTCCGCTCCGGGCAAGACCGCCAAGTACGTCAGGCTTTCCAGCGTCTGACAAGTCGAATTCAGGCTGTCCCTGCCCCTCACGTGACGTCGGCCGCCGGGGGGCAAGATCGGCGAAATCGCGCTGAAATTCGGCCACGTACTGCTGAAAGTCGCGAACGCCGGGGGGCTAAATAAGCCGGGCAGCCAAAACGTGTCAATGGCATTCCTGAGACGCCGGGCTTTCGCTCGACGTGCACGGGTCTTGCGGCACTGCGCAACATGCCGCACAATCGCAGTAACGGCTGGCTTTTGCGTTTTTCGGTCGCCAAAGGTGGTCAATGGAAACGTCCGACGGGTTCATACGACGGCGTTTTCGAAGGCCGACGCTTTTCGAGGCGCTGGCAGTCGCTGCGATTGTCGCGGCGCTGGCGGCTCTTTTTTTCCCGACGTCCCAATGGGCTGCCAGCGGGTCGATCCAAGTTCCGGTGCGAGTCGTCGTTTTCGATGCAGCCCGGAGCAAACCGATTTCAAATGCCCATGTCGCGATTTTCCACGCGCCGCCTCTGCTCGACCTGACATCTCTCGAAACGGAGCGGGACCTGTACGATCCGAACAGTCACGTCCGGGACGGGGACAGCGCCACGACCGATGCGAACGGCATGGCCGTTATCGAATATGAATTCAGGACGGGTGCCAATCACGAACGACCGACGATGTACGCAAAAGTTGGCCGGGCCTGGGTGCACGTTCAGGCGGCCGGGTACGGTGGGGTCGTCGTCCCGGTCCGCCACGAGTCGCTGCCAACGAAAACGTTACACGAAATGAAGGAACTTCTGGTGCCCGTCGGACTGATGGCTGAGTATTGAAGGGCCTGCGGGCAACGAAGCGTTTTCCTGACGCCTGGCAACCTCGATTCCATTCGCCTTTCCCACGCTCTACTTTCGTGCTTAACTCAAAGCGTGCCTCCCGGCCGCTCGATGCCGTGCGGAGTCAGCACGGCCAATACGGCCTCGCGTTCCGCGGGCCCGTCGGGCAATGCGTCAAGAACCGTTTCCTCGATGTCAGTCGTGTAATGAGGATCGGCCCCCGCTTCGAGCAGAATAGCGACCAGTCGCGCATTTCCCGACCGGACGGCGCAATGCAGCGCGTTATCGCGCGTGGGCGAGCAGGCGTTCGGATCAGCGCCCCAGCGCAAGAGTATCTCCGCGATGGCGTCATTCCCCAACGTCGCGACATCGATCAGCGGAGGATCACCAAACTCGTTGAGAGCGTTCACATCGGCCCCGTGTTCCGCCAGGAACTGAACGCCCTCGGCGTACCCTTCGATCGCCAGAAAATGTAAAGCTGTCCCCTGATGCAATCCCCGTGCACGAATCAATTCGGGATCCGCGGCGAGCATTAGTTCCGCACGGGAACGGTTGAGCACAACTGCGTCGATGAACTCATTGATCAGAGTTACCGATGGTTCGGTCATCGAAGTCGGTCTTTATCACGGCAACTCGACCAGCACCTCTCCCGCTTCGACCCGGACGGGGTACGACACATGGCCGAGCTTCGGGTTCAGGCAGTTCTTGCCCGTCGTCACGTCGAACTGCCATCCGTGCCAGGGACAGGTGACGACCCCGCCGCGCAAGGTTCCCTCACCGAGCGGCCCGCCGGCATGAGGACAGACGCCGTCGAGCGCGTGAAACGTCCCTTCGACGTTGAACAGCGCCACCACCTGGTCGCCGGCCATCACTTCCTTGGCCGTGCCCGGCGGCACGTCGGCAACCGCGGCGACTCGAAACGATTGAGGCATTTTTTTGGGGTTGGGCCAGATTGAAACAGCGGCGCATGAACTGTGCTCGATTTCTTCCTTCTACCGTGCATGTCGCGGCGATGCAATTGTTGGCACCGAAGCGCTGCCGACAGTACCATGCCGGCATGATTCACAGCGCCTTGATCGCCGGAAAGCGACGCTCCCTTTCCCAGTGGGCCTTGGTATCTGCATATCCTCTGCTCCCCTCCCCCTCGACGGTTGGGGGTGGGGGTGTGTTCCAACGTTAAATCACACTCGCCCCCCCCATCTCCGGCCGCTTCCCCCACAAGGGGGGAAGGGAGGGACCACACGCCTCTCGCCGCGAGTTCGTGTATTGTGCCGATACCAATGTTTCCCGCTGGGGGAGGGCTAATGTCTCGGCAGATTGCCGGAGACAATTGATGGTCGTCAATCGCGAACAGCACCCGCAGGTCAACCAGAGTGCCGCCCGGCAGTTCGCCGATTTTCTGCTGCGGCCCGACGTGCAGCGAAAAATCGCCGCGTTCGGAATCGACCGGTTCGGCGAGCCGCTGTTTTACGTCGAGGCCAGCCCGTAACGCGCGGGGAACTGGGTTTTCGTTCGGTCACGGTACGACTCGCTGCGCTCGGCGCACCCAACTCGCCGAAATCTTGTTTCGGCCTCAAGATTCGCCGGGTTTCACCTGCGGCCGAATGGCAAAACGGAAAGTCAAACAGGAGTCCGCAGAGACCGCAGAAAACGAGCGACTCTCTGCGTCCTCTGCGTGCTTCTGTTCGACTCAAGAGCGCCGTGTCGGAACACATGGCCCAAACGAACGCGCGGCGTTCGAGCCTGACCGACCCGCCAATCGCGGCCGGAATGGCAGAATGTCAGGCTGGAAAAGGCCGACCTACGCGAGCGGCGGTTAAATCCATTGCGCGGCTCGCCCGTCAGAAGGAGGATAGTTGGTCACGGTGCGACTCGCTGCGCTCGGCGCACCCTACTCGCTCTCGCACTGCAAGCCGCCATCAGTTCTCCGTTGCCTCTGTTTGCTCCTGTCAGGTCTTCGTGATTCGAGTCGTCCGGCAGAACTCAGCCGGCGGCAGAAGACAGGAGTCAACAGAGGAAACGGAGCCTGGCGAGCGTCATTCGTCGCTTGTGCTTTCCGATCTCCATGGAGAATCCCCTTCCCAACGAGAGCTCTCCCTCTCTTCCTACAAGAAAACTCCCTTCCCCCCTTGCGGGGGAAGGGTTGGGGATGGGGGGATAGGGAGATACGGGGACGGATGAAGGGAGTGACGGTCTCTCTGGTACGGTTCGCACCGCGCAAAGCCCGGCGCACCACACGGCCTGGTGGATTGCCACGCCTGCACGACTTACTCTTTTCCGCTGATCTTCAGGATTGCCGCCTCGAGGCGTGAGCGCCAGGTGGCCGGGCTGAACTCGCCTGCCCACGCCCGATTGTTTGGCGGCTCGGCGGCGCCCCGCAGGCGGATCAGCGCTGGGAGGGCCTCTTTCGCGGCCGAGCCGTACATCGCCAGTGCGTCGAGGGCCGCCAGTCGCATTTGTCCGGTATCACCCGGCAATTTGCCTTCGACGGCTTTCGTCAGCACCGACAACCCCTTGCCCGCGGCATCGAGCGGCATGTATCGAAGTGCTTCAAGTGCCCAAACCTGGGTACTGCCGTTGCCGCCGCTATACGTTGATTCGGCCTCGAGGATTGCCACCAGCACAGGCACCGCGATCGACGCGACAAACCTCTCGCCGTTCTCGCCTCGTTCGCGAAGTCGCATCACGAAGTTGCTGCGCGCATCAATGTGCGTGTCGAGAAGGCACCGTGTCACTCTCTCTGGAATCTCCTCATCGGGTGGCCCGCGCATCGCGAGCGCTAAGGCCGCAGTGTAGCGCTCCTCCAAAGACCCGCTCTCCAGCGCGCCCAGAAGCAGCGGCGCGCAACGTTCGATGGCTGAGGGAGCGGATTGCGCGAGCCCGTCGACGATCCGGTATCGTATCTGGTTGTCTTCGTGCATGGCGGTGGCCAAGACCTCATACACCCCATCGGCGGTCGGATGAAGTCGCGCCAGTGTGCCGCAGGCCAGCGCGCGAACGTCGCGGTTTTGGTCTTTGGCCGCTTTCAACAGCGCGGGGACCACGGCATCGGATTTTTCAGCCAGACGATGGAGCCCTATCCAGACTGCGTTCTTTCGACATTCGGCCGATCTGCTCGAAAGCTGCGCTTCCAGGCCGGCGATTCCAGCCGCGCCGCAGCGGCTCAGCGCTCGGCAACCGTTCTCGTGCAGAGTCATATCGCGCTGCGCTTCATCGCTTTTCAGCACCTCGACAATCGCCGCCGCGGCTTCCTCGCCGTAACCATTGGCGCCGAATGCCCCGAGCGCTTCGAGCGCCTTGATGCGGCCGTTGGGCGACAGTTCGTTCAGCAACTCTTTGCGCCACTCGCCAAAGCTCTCGCCGTTGTAGCGCAGGTCCTGTTTCCGCGTGGCCTGCTTTTCGGACGCGGCTGCGCCAGCAACCGGCTTCGTGTCCGGCCGGGAATGCGACACCACGGAATCTGTCGCGGCCGGTTGAGAGCTCGACGCAGCGGCGGCCAGGTCGGCCCAGGTGCTATAGCGCGGTACAATTGAATCCTCGTCATTGGGCCGTTGCGACTGTCCAGCAGGTTTGTTTCCGTGCCGCGGGGCGTTGATCGCCGCCTTTTTCTGTTCCCACTCCTCGCGCGTCAGCACATCGCGGTCCATCTCTCCGAGTTGGTCCGCGGGAAGGCTGAATGGGTAGGCGACCCTGGTGATGAACTCGCGATTTGGGTACCTCGCCTTGTCGTAGCTCACGACACTCCCCCGCGCATCGAGGACGTCGCCGCGGTGCGATCGCTCGTCGAGAACGTGCGTTCCCGCCGGGAACTCCAGTATCAGCCACCCCTCGACTTCATCCTGGACCGGGACTTCGAAGCTCTCAATTTTCACCAATTGCACGAACTGCAGATTCTCTTTCCGCTCTGGGTCCGGAAAGACCTGCAGGACGATGTCACCAGGCACAAAGGGGAGCTGAGGCCCGGCGGGGCGCAAGTCGTTGTAGTCGATCTGCAGCCGCGTGCCAGTGCGGTCGATGTACTCGATCTGCACGACGGCATGGCCGAGTTGCGGGGCGACGTAGAATCTCAGCGAACCACCTGTCCACGGCGTGCCGTCGACCTGCGGAACGATTCGCTGTGCGCGCTTTGTCGACAGTGTCCATTCCAGACCTTGGGTCGTGATTCCGTTGATTCGATGGGCCTTCGCCCAGAACACTTTCGCAGCATTGCCCTTCAGGAACTCGCGGATTGCGAGGTCTCCGAAGCGTAAAAGGAAATGCCCCAGAGGCTTTCCGACGGTCCTTTCCAGGAGGCGAACGCGCAGCCTCGTAGGGATGGCTGTTTGAGGCTCGTCGCTAAAGTCCACCTCGGGATCCAGATATCCGTCCGCGGACGGCTCTTCGAGCGCGAGGACGCGGTCGTCTCGATATAGATGCCGAGTCACACCACCGATGATTTTGTGACGCCTGAGCATTGCGTCACCCGAAAAATACAGGTCACTGGGACCGAAAGACGAAGTCGTTATCTTTCCGCCCGGCCAGTTTGTCGTGACATGCTCCGAATAGCTCACTCGGCCCCATTGCGGCGCTGCGAGCGTTGCAAGCAGCCCCTCGACCAGCTTCTGCTTTTCCGCGTTCGCGGGGTCGGTCGCGATGGGAACGTCGAAGATATCGTCCTGTGCGCCTGCATCTCTCTCTGCAAGGAGGGCAGGGGAGACCAGATCTTCGACCTCTGGAGCGCTCGACTTTCCTTCTTCGATGTCGGTAAGGGACGCAGGCGATGCTTTCACGGCAGCCGGCCGCTCGCCAAACATCGCCGTGGCCAGCACCAGTCCCAGGGCGACCGAGAACACCGCCGCCGTCCACGACCACGGGCAACGTCTCTCCATCACGCGACGTGTCTTCACCAACATTTTGATTCTCCTGTACAGGTCCGACCGGCCCGCCGTGATCCCCAGCCCCAGCGCCAGCGGCCGACCCAGGGCCCGCGTCGCGAGGAACTCGGCATACAGGTCGGAGGGCGAAGTTCCCGCCGCGGCCGCGTCGGCCAGATAGTCCTGACACAGCCGCAGCTCGCGCCGCAGCCACCACACCAGCGGCTGATACCAGCACGCGACGCGCACCAGCCCGGCGAACGTCCAGAGCCGCGCGTCGCCCCGGGCCACGTGCGACCATTCGTGCGCCAGCACCCAGGTGAGCGGCGCAGCGCGTCGCTGGGGCCGGCCGAGTTGCCGCCCGTCGGCGGCGCACGGCAATTCATGGCCGTTACGATCTGTTGCGCGGCACGCTCGATCGCCCGCCACGAGTTCCGCGGGGAGCACGATCACCGGTTGCCGCCAGGTGCAGGTGAACGGTTGCGTGATGCGCTGAGAGACGACGAGGCGGGCCCGATCGCTCTGCGGGCCGGCCAGCTCGCGCAGCATTTGCCGGCACCACTCGGGCGCGGGCCGGGCGCCGCGCAACACGCGGCACAGCGCCACGAGACCCGCCAGCCACCACGCCGAGAGCAGGGCGATGCCCGTGATGTAGATGATGGGGAGGAAATTGCGGATTTCGAATTGGGGACTGGCGATTGGTTCCGCCTGCTCGGTCGGCGTGCCGAATGCCGCGACCCCCCCGAGCCCCCCCTTGCTAAGGGGGGGAGAAGACGGCGCGATTTCTCCCTCATCACGGAATGTGGCGGGGAAGTTTTCTGCCTCGCCTGCCTTTTCGCGATCCGCAATCCGCAATCCGAGATCGGCAATTCCTTCCGCCTGCTCAGTCGACGTGCCGCGCGCCGCAACCCCCCCAGGCCCCCCCTTGCCAAGGGGGGGAGACAAAGTTGCCGCCTCGTGCGCCCCGTTCAAATCCGCAGTCGGCAATCCCAGATCGGAAATTCGATCCGTCTGCTCAGTCGGCGCGGGGAGTGCCGCGACCCCCCCGGGCCCCCCCTTGCTAAGGGGGGGAAGACGGAGCGACCATTTGGGAAGGCCCGGGACGAGCGCCACCAGCGGCGCCACGAGGCAGGCGGCCAGCGTCAGCGTGATGAGCCGGATGCGGCGCACCGGCTGCCGGCAGCAGACGACTGCGATGCTGCCGATCATCAACAGGGCGAAACCGGCGACTCCGGCGTGCAGCAACCATTCAGCGGTTCGTTCGATGAATGACATGGGAGCCTCGACAGCAGAGGGCAGAGGTTAGATGTCAGAAGTCGCACCATTTAGCCGCGGCGTTTACGCCGCGCGTCGGCCAGCAGTCGCTCGACCTCGGCCAGCTCGCGCCCCGTCACCCGCCGCGACCGCAGCAGGCTGGCGACGAACTGGTCGAGCGCCCCGTCGAAGACTTTGTCGAGAAAACGGGCCGTTTCTTGCTCGCGGCTGTACGCTGGAGAATAGACGAAGGTGCGGCCGCGGGCTGCGTGCGTGACGAGCCCCTTGTCGTCCATGATGCGCAAGAGCGTCTGCACGGTATTGAATGCGAGCTCTTCGCCGGGGCACATCCGCTCGTACACTTCGCGGACGCTGGCGCTCCCCAGCTCCCACAGCACCTTCAAGATTTCGAGCTCGCGCCCGCTGGGAGACGGTTCCGCCACGCCGCACCTCCTGTCGCCTGCGTCTCGGGGCACACACCTAAATGATTAGGTGAATGTACCGGGGGCGGCGGCGGCCGTCAAGACAAAACCTAAGAAATTAGGCGACTGCGCTGTCCGTCAGCCTTTTCGAGGCTGGCGGGTGTCGGTCTGCGGCGCGGCATCCCGCTTGTGAGGCTGGAACGTCGCTTGAATGCCTGACAAAAATCGTTGCTGCACTCCCCTGATGGCATTTCAGCGATATACTGCAAGCATGAAGAAGACAAACGGACGTACCATTGAGCGTATCTTCCGGCCCGTCACGTCTTCGTTGAATGATCAGGCCGCGCGCAAACTGATGGGCCTGAAGGCCGATGCAAAGCTGCGCGCGCGCGTGAGCGTGCTGGCCCGTAAATGCAACGAAGGAGAGCTGACTCGCGACGAACGGGTCGAATACGAATCGTTGGTGCTGCTGGGCGACTTCGTCGCCATTCTGCAGGTACAGGCGCGACGGCTTCTGGCACGCTCCAGGCAACCCGCATGAAAGCTGTCGGTCGCGCGTTCGTCCGTTTGCGTGCCGGCAAACCTAAACACGGAGACACGGAGACGCAGAGAAGGGACGGTACCCTCAGAATCTCCGTGTCTCGGCGTCTCCCTGTGCCGATTCTTTTTTCCCGGCGGTTCCTGTATCGACGAAGACGGAACGCTGATCCGCACTGATCGCCGCTGATGAGTGTCGATCTGTGTTCCTGTACTTTGGTTGCGGCGTGGCGGCGCTGTGGACTCTCGTGTGCTTTTCGGTGCCCTAACGCTGGAGCCGTCAGTCTCGAATTGCCGACTTACGCCGACCGCGGCAATTTCGCCAGGAGCCGCTTCGCCTTGCGGGCCCACCCCCGGTTCTGGCGGGCGAAAAACGCCGGGCCGCCCCGCAGGTCGAGAATCGTCGATTCGAGATTGTGGCGGGCCGCCGCATGGTCGCCCTGTTCGATCAGAATCGTCGCCAGCAGCACGTAGGCCTCGGGGTGCGTCCAGCGTTTCAGGTGCTGCGCGAGTTTCTCGCGCGCGAGGTCGGTTTGTTGCGTTGCGCACAGCGCCCGGCAATACGCGAGCGACACGTCGCCGAATTTGTACCCGCTGTCTTTGGCCAGAATCTGCTCGAGATGCCCCCGCGCCGAAGCGAAATCCTGCAGTTGCATCTCAACCTGTGCCGCCCCCCACAAGGCGGGCAGGCTCTCTGCGTCTTTGGCGAGCGCCTGGCGGAACGCGTCGGCCGCCCGGCCGGCCTTGCCCGTTTCGCGATACGCCTCGCCCAGCTCGACGAACTGGTGCGGGTTGCCGATATTTCGCGCGGCGGCCTCGAGCCGCGGAATCTGCCGCCCCTTCGTCCAGCGTGCGAGCAGCGATGACCCTGCCGAAATGCGGGCGCCGGGCAGCCAGCGAATCAGAAAGTAGATCACCGCGGCGGGGATGCTGCCGATGAACAGGATCCACAGCCACAGCCCGCGCTCGGGGTCGTGCCGCGCGCAATGGATCAGCATCCAGACCCAGAGGCCCGCGAACAACAGCGCCACGGGGTGCCCCAGCAGCAGCACGGGGTGCTGCAAGACCGTGAGCGGGTTCAGCAGCGAAAAATCGAGGCCCGGGTCGTACCCGACGTCGATGGGCGCGGGTACAGCGGGCGGCTCGTGATAGTCGACCGGGTCGGGCATGCGAGCGAAGACGATGCGAGATGCGAACAAAAAAATCTCAGACCGACGACGCGAATTCGGGTTTGGCGACGAGCGGTGCTCGAGTTGGCTTTCGTGGCCTCAGGCGCCGCAGGCCGAGCCCGCTGGTCGCTAGTGTCGTGATTCAGAAATCCGCTTCCTTAAGGCGACTCGATTTCTCACGGAGTTGTCCGGACGCTCGCACGGCCGACTCCCGGTAGTCGCTGGCCGTGGCACCCCGGGTCATGTCCCATTTGCGTTAGGCATTACACCGGGACCGGCGCGGGCGCCTTGTCTCAAGTCTACTTCGGTTTTTTCAACGCGACCGGCAGACGGTCGATTTTTGCGGCCAGAATGAAGTCGTTTTCAGACAGTCCGCCGATGGCATGAGTGGTAAGTTCGATCCAAACCTTGCGGAAGCCCTCGAGGTGCAGGTCGGGGTGATGCCATTCGTCTTCAGCCAGTTTCCCGACTCGCCGCAGAAATTGCATCGCGGCGGCGAAGTCGCGCATGAGCCAGTCTTTGCGGATGCACCGGCCCCGCCGCGTGAGGCGCCAGCCCGAAAGCCCGGCTGCGAGCTCTCGCGCGGCCCGGCCCTTGATGACCGGAACGCCCCCTTCGCAGGGAACGCATTTCTTTTTGACGAGTTGCCCCGGCGTCAATGCGGCCACAGGCGCGGCTCCGCAGACAGGCGTTTGGCGCCGAGCTGACCCGGCGCCCTAACGGCGTGTCGAAAAAGGTGTCTGGAACTTTGTGAACATTCAGATTCCAAGGGATTTTCGCGGGTGCGGAGAGTTCCAGACACCTTTTTCAACCTTTTTCACCAGGCTGCTAACCTGGCCGACAGGCGAATAATCAATGGTCGAGGTGTTCGTTCCCTTCCGGGTAATCGAACTCGATGTTCTCGTACTTCTGGCCGCCGACAACGATCGCCAGGAGCACGGCGTGGAACTCTTCGGCCCCCTTCAGGTCGTCTGACTGCCCCTCGAATTGCGCCGCGCCGTCGGCCCCGGCGCCTACGGCCAGAAGCGTGACCGCGCCGGCTTCAAGCCCTTCGTCGTGGCCGTCGTCCTTTTCATCTCCCTCGTGCTCGTGCTCGATCGCGAATGAAATTTCGAGCTTCGCGACCTTGATGGGCAGAGGCTGTTCGGCTTCGTCGTCGAGCACCCAGGCGGTGATTTTACCGGTGCCTGGGTCGACGACGACCTCAACGTGAGCCGAGTGCCCGCCGATGGCGATCAGACCGCCGCCGTGCGGGCCTTTTTCGCCGTGCGCGTGATGTTGGTGGCCGTGATCGTGGTCGCCGCCACCGGCCGTTGGAGAGGTTTTCACCGGCGCCATCTGCCGCTGTTCGCAACCGGCCGGCAACAGGGCGAACGCCGAGAGCGCGGCCCAGGGAAAGATCCATCGCAACGACCTGCATCCATACATCGTGGTTTCCTCCTGAGTCTTCCGGGTGAAACGGCCTGGCGACCTGGCCTGCGGCCGACATAATAGCCGACAGACGGGCGCGAGGGCCAGCCCCGCCCTCTGCCCTCCAACTTCTGACTTCTGACCTCTGTCTTCTGACTTCTGTCCGCTAACAGGCCGCCAGCGCCTCGAAGGCGTAAGCGCAATCGGTGTCGCTGCAATACACGCGCAAGTCGCCGTCCTGCGAGACGACGAACGCCAGTGCGTGAGGGTATTCGCGGCAGAAGCCGCACGCCGACTGGTTGCGCGTGCCCAGACGGGCGAGGCTGGAGTCAAGCGATTCGTCGGGTTGGTACCAGTCGCGCAAGGGGCGCAAAGGGGCCGACGGATGGTCGGGGCGCGCATTGCGGATCTTTCCCCCGAACAGGTGCACCCGCAGCCCGCGGTCGAGCACCACGCAGCCGTCGACTTCTGTCAGCCCGGCGATCGTGTTGACCGCGGCATACAGGGCGTTGCGGCGCACGAACCATTCGTTCTGCAGCTCGTGCAGCTCGTCGAGCGCCACAGGCTGGGCGCCGGCCGACATGGCGCTTCTGAGCGCCGCGAGCCGCGCGCACGAGGCCGAAAATTCGACCAGCACGGCCCCCAGATCGAGGTACACCGGAACGCCGTCGGCGATGTTGTACCGTCGGCGGATGGCCGCCAGCGACGTGGTGGCATCGGGCAGGACGATTAGCGCCCCGCCATGCTGGGCCGCAATCACCTGTTCGAGAATGCGCGTCCACAGATGCGTGATTTCGCGCGCATTTTGAAGCACGTAGTCGGCCAGCCGCAGGTCGGGGTACCGTTCGGCGCACCGGCGGCGGATGATTCGCTCGATGTCGAGAAACACCGGGGGCAAGGGGGGCGTCATCGAAAAGGTGATCGTGGGGCGGATCTGCCCTCCTTTCAGGGTCTGCTCCCACAACAACCCGAAGCTCGCGCGCAGGTGCCCGCTGCCTTCGATCGACAGTTTCAGGTACGTCGGCTGGTCGAGCACGGTGCGGGTGGCCGATGCCAGCGGGTCGGGGTAGCCGACCATGATGCGCTGCGACGCGGCGCCGAAATTCAAGAGCCCGCGGCACTCCATCGTGGCCTGGCCCGCCGCGCCGCTCCAATCGGCCAGCCACAGCGCCACATTTCGCCGCGAAAACGCCGGGGCGATCTTGACCAGGTCCCACACGTCGCCAATGGGCAGAGGCGGGTCGAAGCGCGCGACCGGCGGAAAGGGGAGCCGGTCTTCTTTTTCGACGCCGAACACCACGCGAAACCGCGGCGCGCGGCCTTCTTCTTCCAGCAGGCTGGCGTAATAGGCCAGCTCGATCACCTGGGCGACGCTCTCGTCGGAGCTGGCGCATTTCACCCAGGCCCCGACCTCAGTCTCCTGCACCGCATGCAGCTCACCGAGCAGCGAGCGGGCGAAATCCTGGGGGCCGCAGCGCCGCGCGGGGGGCGGCATCAGTTTCCAGTCGCACCGAATCCTCGTCAGTCCCATGCCGACGCGTTCCTGTGACCCGCTGTGAACCCGCCGGTAACAACTGAGTTGGCCCCCACTACCAAGTCGCCTGTCGCCGACTCATCGCCTCGCCCCGCAACGGTTATTCTTCGCTGGCGCGGAGCTTCGCCAGCACGCTGTAATCTTCGAGTGTGGTTGTGTCGCCGACTTTTTCGCGGCCAGCGGCAATGTCGCGCAACAGCCGCCGCATGATTTTTCCCGACCGCGTTTTCGGCAGCAGGTTGCTGAATCGGATCATATCGGGGCTGGCGAGCGCCCCGATCTGCTTTCGCACGTGCTCTTTGAGGTGCTGTTTGAGCGCATCGTCGCCGTCGCCCCCGGTCAGCGTCACGAAACAGCAGATGCCTTCACCTTTGAGATCGTGCGGGAAGCCGACGACCGCCGCCTCGGCCACCTGCGGGTGCGACACCAGCGCGCTTTCGATTTCCATCGTGCTCAGGCGATGGCCGGCCACGTTCAACACGTCGTCGACCCGGCCCATCACCCAGAAATAGCCGTCTTCGTCGCGCCGCGCGCCGTCGCCCGCGAAATAGCACCCCGGAACTTCGCTGAAATACGTACGCACGAACCGGTCGTGATCGCCGTACAGCGTGCGGAGCATTGAGGGCCAGGGCTGCCGCATCACCAACAATCCCCCGGCGTTGGCCGGCTGGCTCTGGCCGTCTTTGGTGACGATATCAGGCACGATGCCCGGCATGGGCCGCGTGCAGCTTCCCGGCTTGGTGACGGTCATCCCCGGCAGCGGGCTGATCATGATCGCGCCGGTCTCGGTCTGCCACCACGTGTCGACAATCGGGCAGCGTTCCCCCCCGATCACGCGGTGGTACCACATCCACGCTTCGGGGTTGATCGGCTCGCCGACCGAGCCCAAGAGCCTGAGGCTGCTCAAGTCGCATTTCGCCGGCCACTCGTCGCCCCATTTGATAAACGCGCGGATCGCGGTGGGGGCCGTGTAGAAAATGCTCACGCGGTATTTCTCGATAATCTCCCAGAACCGCCCTTCGTCGGGCCAGTTGGGGGCCCCTTCGTACATGACCGACGTCGCGCCGTTGGCGAGCATGCCGTAAACCACATAGCTGTGCCCGGTGACCCAGCCGATGTCGGCCGTGCACCAGTAGGTGTCTTCCTCTTTCAGGTCAAACACCCACCGGGCCGTCATCATCGTCGCCAGCGAATAGCCGGCGGTGGTGTGCAGCACCCCCTTGGGCTTTCCCGTGCTGCCTGAGGTGTAGAGGATGAACAGGGGATGTTCGCTATCGACCTCGACCGGGTCGCAATCGCCGCCGGCTTCGGCCATCAGGTCGTGCCACCAGTAGTCGCGGCCCGGTTCCATGTGCACCGGGGTGCCCGTGCGTCGGACGACGACGGCGCGCTCGATCGACGGCGATTTTTCGAGGCTGACGTCGACCGAGTTTTTCAACTCGACTTCTTTGCCGCGCCGCCACCCGCCGTCGGCCGTGACCACCACCTTCGCCTGCGCGTCGTTATTGCGCTCGGCGACGGCGTCGGCGCTGAACCCCCCGAAGATGATCGAATGCGGCGCGCCGATGCGCGCGCAGGCCAGCATGGCGATGACCAGTTCGGGGATCATCGGCATGTACAGCGTGACGCGATCGCCCGTGCGAACCCCCAGCTTCTTCAGCACGTTGGCGAACTTGCACACCTCGCGGTGCAGGTCTTGATACGTCAGCACGCGCGAATCGCCCGGCTCGCCCTCCCAGACGATGGCGGCCTTGTTCTTGCGCCACGTCGTCAGGTGCCGGTCGAGGCAGTTGTACGAGGCGTTGAGGCGGCCCCCCACGAACCATTTCGTATCGGGCATCCGCCCTTCGAGAACCTTGTCCCACTTGCGGAACCAGGTGAGGTTGCCGGCGAGGTCGCCCCAGAAGCCGGCCGGGTCGTCTTTCGCCCGCAGCCACATCTCTTCGTACTGGGCGTCGCTCTTGATGAGCGCCTGTGCCGTAAATTCGGCGGAAGGGGCGAACCGGCGACTCTCCTGCAGAACGCTGGTGATCCCCTCACCCGTCTCGTAACCCATGAGCGCAGACTCCCAAGCCAGACTGGCGGCGCCTGATTGGCCGGCGCGCGGCGTGTTTTCTGCCGTTGCCGATCTTAGGGCGGGCTCAAGCGAAAATCAACGCCCTGCCGCGGCCGGCGCGGCCTGATCGGCCGGGTCGATCGACTGCGTGCAATCGACAAACAGCCACGACAGCGCCGAGGCCAGGTACACGAACCCGATCCCCACGAATAAGGCGGTCCAGCCGGCCGAGTTGTCGGTCGAACCGCGGCCGAAAAAGTCGATCGTGCCCCCCATCACCGGGCCCGCGACAAAACCCGCCACCGAGCCCGAGGTGTTGACCAGCGCGAACAGGGTGGCGGCGTTGCGGCCCCCCATGTCGGTGGTCGTGCCCCACACGGCCGGCTGGGCCCAGTCGGCGAAGAACTTGAGGCACACAAACATCGCCACAATCGCCCCCGCCTCATCCAACAGCAGACTCACGAACAGGCACACCCCCGCCATGAGGTTGCCCGTCAACCCGATGGCGCTGCGCGAAAACCGGCGGTTGCCCGTGCGGCGGATCAACCAGGTTTGCAAAAACCCGCCCGCCAGCATCCCCCCCACCGCCCCACCCAACAGAGGCATCGCCGCCAGCCAGCCGGTCGATTCCATCTTCAAATGTTTGACATCTTCCAGAAATTTGGGCAACTGATGCGCAAACAGGTTGTCGACAAAGGCGCACGTGAACTGCTGAAACAACAGCGCCCACACATACCGGCTGCGGAAGACGAGTTGCCAGTCAATCACCGTGCGGCTGACGACGGCCGCCAGCGGGTCGTTGCGGGTGACCAGGTCGGCCTCGGCCGCATTGGCCCACGGATGTTGCCGCGGGCTGTTGCGAAAGGCCAGCAGAAACAACGCGACGAAGGCGCCCCCCAGAATCGTGAGCCAGCCCAGGGCCGCGCGCCAGGGCAGCTTCCACACGCCGATCATCAGGGTGCCGAAGAGAATGAACGACGCCGCCCCCCCCAGCCGCCCGAAAAACGACGCGACAAATCCCTGCACCGTCGTGCGCTCTTCGGGGGGAAACCACGTCTTGGTGACTTTTCCCAGGTTGGGGTAGCAGCCGGCCTGCGCGAGACCGAACAGCACCCGCACCCAGGCCATCGAAAGGAACCCCTGTGCGAGCGCCATGCCCCCCATGGTCAGCGACCAGACCAGCGCCATCGACGCCAGGACGTTGCGGGGGCCGAACCAGTCTCCCAGCATTCCGCCGGGAATCTGCCCGGCCGCGTAACTGACCATGAAGGCGCTGTCGAGCCAGCCCAGGGTGGTGTTGTCCCAGCCAAATTCGCGCCCCAATTCGACGCGCAGTATGCCCCACGTATAGCGGTGCAGGTACAAGAGAAACGACATGCCCGAGGCCAGTGTGAAGACGAGCCAGCGAACCTGGGTAGGCTTGTTCGAATCGAGCGTCATGCCAGTAGACCTTGTTGCGCGAAGTCGTCAGTGGCATTGCCGTAGTGCCTGAGACTATAACGGGTTGGGCTGCCGAGGTCGTCTGTGCGAGGCCAGAGCGTGTTGTCATCGCATTTGCGGATACCCGTCTGGTTGGGCGGGCTGGCGCGCGCCGCCGCCGACTTCGTCTACCCCCCGGCGTGCCGATTGTGCGATGCCGAGTTCGCCCCTCCAGAGCAGCCGCCGCCCCCTTTCTGTGAAACGTGCCGCGCCGAGCTGGAGAAATCGCACGGGCCGGCCTGCGTCAGGTGCGGCGCGACCGTGGGCCCGCACCTCGACCCGCATCGTCGCTGCATGTACTGCCGCAACGAGAGTTTCGCGTTCGAGCGGGTCGTGCGGCTGGGCGTGTACGACGGGCTCTTGCGCACCGCCTGCCTGCGGGCGAAGCAACAGGGCGCCGAGCCGGTGGTGGCGGGCCTCGCCGAACTGACCTGGACGCTGGAACGCACCACGCTCCAGGCCGCGCAGGTGGATGTGGTGGTGCCTGTGCCCGGGCATTGGACTCGCCGACTCGCGCACCCGCATTCCGCCGCCCACGTGCTGGCGCGTGAATGGGCGAAGAGATTGCAAGTCGCTGTCGAGGGGCATATACTTCGCAAGGTGCGGCGGACGCCGCTGCAGGCGCGGCTGGGTCCTTCTGAACGGCGCGTCAATCTGCGGCGGGCCTTCGCGATAACCGCCCAGAATGCCTTCGCTGGCGCCAGGGTGCTTCTGGCCGACGACGTGATGACCACGGGAACCACGGCCCACGAAGCGGCGCGCGTTTTGAAGCAGGCGGGGGCTGCCGGTGTGATCGTAGCCGTGGTCGCGCGGGGCCTCGGTCGTCGTTGAGTCGGTCCCCCGGTCTGCTGCGTGCGGAACCTATGCCTCCCGTCTCGCCAACTTCCCGGTCCACCAAGCGTCGCACCGCGACGTACTTTTTTCTGCGCGGGCTGGCGATCGTCCTGCCGCCGATCGTGACCCTGTTAATCCTGCTGTGGCTGGCCAGCGGTTTCTACGCGTACGTGATTCAGCCGGTCAACACGGTCGTGCGGTACGCCTATGCGACCGCGATCGAAGATATTCGCAATCCCGCCGAGCTTGAAGAGGTTGCAGCGCCCTTGTTTCCGGAGCTGCCCGGCTGGCGGCGAAGCTACCGCGTCTTGCCGGAAATAGGCCGCCAGGTGCGCGAGTCGGGCCAGCCGCTGACGGCCGCCCAGCTCGATTCGGCCGAGTATGCCGACAAGGTTTACGTGCCGATGGGCGGGGCGACGCCCCCGACCGAATACGTCCCCCTGACGAACTACGAATGGATTTTCGAGCACGTGCGGCCTGAGGTGCCCCCCAAGACGGCGATCGGCCTGTACATGGAAATGGCCCGCCATTCGGCGCTCACCTCGCAGTTGACGGTGTTGGCGCTGCTGCTCGTGATCGTGGGCCTGTACTTTCTGGGGCGATTCGTCACCGCGCGCATCGGTTCGTGGATCGTACACCGGATCGAGTCGGTGCTCACGCAATTGCCTCTTGTCCGCAACGTTTATTCCACCGTCAAGCAGGTGACCGACTTCGTTCTCAGCGACCGCGAGGTCGAGTTCAAACGGGTTGTGGCGCTGGAGTACCCGCGAACCGGGTCGTGGACGGTCGGCTTCGTCACGGGCGAGGGAATGCTCGATTGCATCAACGCCGTCGGAGAGCCTTTGCTCACGGTGCTCGTCCCCACGTCGCCCATGCCCGCAGGCGGCTTCACCATCATGATCCCCCGCAGCCAGGTCATCGACCTGAACGTGACCGTCGATCAGGCCGCCCAATTCATCTTCTCGTGCGGCGTGTTGACGCCGCCTCAGCAGCGGCCGACTTCCGACCGACTCGACGAAGACCTCCGCAAGACCCTCGCCGCCGAGGGGCTGGTCACGAGCGCGGCCTCGGGCAGCGTCGAGACCGGCTCGTGAACCCCGCGACCCCACGCCCGCTGCGCATCGCCTCGCGCCAAAGCGCGCTGGCGCTCTGGCAGGCGAACCACGTCGCCGCGCTCGTTCGCGCCCAGTCGCCGGGCGCCGTCGTCGAAATTGTTGAGGTCGTCACCACGGGCGACATCGACCAGGCCGGCGCGCTCAAGTCGATGGGCGGGGTGGGGGTCTTCACCCGCGAAGTCCAAAAGGCCGTGTTCGACGGCCGCGCCGATCTCGCCGTACACAGCCTCAAAGACCTCCCCACGGAACCTGCGCCCGGCCTGTGCCTGGCCGCTGTGCCCGAGCGTGAACAGACCGACGACGCGCTGATTCTGCCACCCGGCGCGCCGTCGGCCGCCGGCCTCGAGGCGCTGCCCTCTGGCGCCCGCGTGGGGACCGGCAGCCTGCGGAGACAGGCCCAACTGAAGCACCTGCGGCCCGACCTGCAATTGCTCGAAATCCGCGGCAACGTCGAAACCCGCCTGCGCAAGCTCGACCTGGGCCATTACGACGCGATCGTGCTGGCCGTCGCCGGCCTCACGCGCCTGAACCTCGCGGCGCGCCTCTCGTGCCGACTTGCGCCCCCGGATATGTTTCCCGCCGTGGGGCAGGGGGCGCTGGGGGTCGAGTGCCGCACCGACAGCGCGACGGTGCGCGATTTGCTGGCCCAGATCGACCACGCCCCCACACGCTCGCTCGTCACTGCCGAAAGATCGCTGCTCGCGCATCTGCGCGCCGGTTGCCATGCGCCGGTTGGCGCCGCCACGCGGCTCGAGACAGCGGGCCTCGTTCTCGAAGCGGTCGTGCTGAACCCCGAGGGCAGCGAGCGCCTGACGGCGCGTGGTGTCGCCAGCCCGGCCGACGCCGAAAAGCTGGGCGCCGCCGTCGCCGCCGACCTGTTGGGCCGGGGCGCGGCGCGCCTGATGAACGGCTGACCGGGTAGTTGACTTGGTAGGGTGCGCCGAGCGTAGCGAGTCGCACCGAGGCAGAGCTGTCTGTCACAACGAAATGGAGTTCACGCCAGCGTTTCGCGCCGTGATCGGGCTGCGTCCGAACGCTAAGGGCCGATCGACCGATCGGTGCCACTGCGCTTCGCTGGATGCACCCTACATCTGCGTAGGGTGCGCCGAGGTAGGGTGCGCCGAGCGCAGCGAGTCGCACCGAGGCAGAGCTGTCTATCACAACGAAATGGAGTTCACGCCAGCGTTTCGCGCCGTGATCGGGCTGCGTCCGAACGCTAAGGGCCGATCGACCGAACGGTGCCTCGGCGCTTCGCTGGATGCACCCTACATCAATACGGCTGACACGTGGCCGCGGCGCTGCGGCAGGCCCACACGATCAGCAGCTTGCGGACGAGCCGCCGATTCCGGCATAGCGCCACCCACTTGCAGCCGACGTAGGCGATGAGTCCGGTCGCCCCGAGCAGCACGTAGCTGACGGCCAGCGCCGGATGAATTCTTCCCGAGAGCGCTGCGTGTACCAGCACGAAAGACAGAATCAACAGTGACGTTCGCGAGACAACTCGAGACCCCTGGGACATGGCGGTTTCTCCCTCATAACGACCCACCAGATTCCCCCGCCATAGAATCCTACGGCGGCCATTGCTCACTGAGGGGCGTTCACCTCCCCGGCCGAGTCATTTCGCTCCTGAAAACTTTGGGAAACTCATCCCGGGCGCTACAACCGCTAAAGTCGGCATATTGTTTGATCCGATGAATAGACGGGAGGTACCGCGCCAGCAATCGCTGGGGGGCATTTCAGGTGGCGCCGGTTCGGTCTGGTTGAGGCGTCCACCTGGGTAGGCCACCATGCGTCGCTGGAAGCGGCTGTACGCTCCGCTCGTCAGCGCTCTTCTCACCGTGTCTCTCGCGCCGGCGATTGCGGAGGAAACGCCGCAGTCGGTCGATCTCGACGCGCTCGTCCGCCGGTTGCAGGCCGCCGAAGAGCGGATCCGCGAGCTTGAAGCGCGCCAGGAGGCTGCGCCCGCTGTTTTCTTGCAGCCGGCAGCCGACCCGCCCCTCGACCCGTACCGCCAGGTCGCCGGTGAAGAGGGCCCGCCCGACTGCGACGAACTTGAACAAAACGCCCTGCGCCAGCTCGCCGACGATTTCGCCACCCGTATCCGCAAGCTCGAAGAAAACTACGAAAAGTCGAAAGCAGCCGACCGCGACAAGGCCTGCAAGGCCGCGATGAAGCCCACCGTTCTCTGGACAGGGCAGGTTCAGACCGATTACGTCTGGTTCGGCCAGTCGGACCTCAACCGCGAAACGGTCGGCGACATGCAGGACGGCGCCGACTTCCGCCGCGCCCGGCTCGGCGCCTATGGCGAATTCTACGAGTACACCGAGTATCGCATCGAGTTCGATTTCGCGTTCATCGAGCGGCCCGCGTTTCTCGACAACTGGGTCGGCTGGCGAAAGGTGCCCTATCTGGGCACCGTGAAGGTCGGCCGGTTCTTCGAGCCCTTTGGCCTCGAGCGGATCACCTCCAACCGCTTCACCACCTTCATGGAACGCGCCCTGGGCGATCAGGCCTTCGACCCCGCCCGCAGGAACGGCATCATGTTCTACGACAATACCCCAGACGGCGACATCACCTGGTCGGCCGGCGTCTTCCGCTCGTTCACCGACGGCTTCGGCGACAACGTCGCCACCCAGGGGGCCTGGGCCGGCACCGGCCGCCTCACCTGGATGCCCTGGTACGACGAACCCTCCGACGGCCGCTACTACCTGCACCTGGGCGCCGACTACAGCTACCGGGCCGCCGGAGAAGAAAGCGTCACGTTTCGCGCCCAGCCCGAAATTCGCATGCGCGACGCCGGCAACCCGTTGAACGTGCCCTTCTTCGTCAACACGGGCGCGATACCGGCCGACCACTGGCAGCTCTTCGGCTTGGAAGCGGCCCTCGTGCTGAACCGATTTTCGATTCAGTCGGAATACGTCTACACGGCCGTCTCGCGGCTGGACGGCCCCAGCCCCGGCTTCCAGTCGATCTACGCGTACGCCAGCTTTTTTCTGACCGACGACTACCGCCCCTTCCAGCGGCTCGACTCGCTATTCCAGCGCCGCACCGCCGTCTTCGACCGCGTGATTCCCAATACGAATTTCATGAAAGGACCCAATTCGCCCGGCGACCCCGGCATCGGCGCATGGGAGCTTGCCGCCCGCTGGTCGTACATCAATCTCAACGACAAAGGCATTCTCGGCGGCCGGCTGCACGAATTGACCTTCGGCCTCAACTGGTACTGGAACCCCTACACCCGCATCACCCTCAACTACATCAAATCGTTTCTCGACAACCCGGAATTCGGCAAGAGCACCGCCGACATCTACGGCATGCGGTTCGGGTTCGACTTTTGATCGACAAGCCACGGCAGCGTACGGTGCGTCCAGCGAAGCGCTGACGCACCGTTTCGGCCGACAGGCGCTTGACCGGCCCGCCCGCATCGTCCCCGTTCGGCGAGGCCGGCACCGCGCGGTTCCGGCGAGAAGAGGCGGCTTTGGTCTGAGCACTGTGGGCCGGCTGCCCCGCGGGCGGCACATTCCGGCAGCGCGCCTGTTCAGTGCAACTGATCAGAACGCAGCCGCCACCGCGCGCCGCACTTGGGGCAACGCACCTGCATCCGTTCGGGGGCCGCGGTGGCGCCATCTCGCTTCCGCTTCGCCGACTGCTTGTCGAGAAAATGCTGTTTGACGAACGGCGCGTCGGATGTCGCATCCATCATCCCGACGTACGCGCATTGCGAGTTCATACACTTCAAGCGGTGCTTCGACATCGGCTCGGCTCCTGGCTGCAAAGTCGGCTGCGCAGGGCGGCCGTAGGCGCGTCAGACACTACTCGGGGCCAACTTTGCAGAGGAGCATGGCGGCGAGGCGTACTTCTGCATTGTCGACGATTGTCACGTGAATCGCCACAACAACCCGGCTGGTTCGTCGCACAATCGGGCAATTGCCTCGAACACTGCCGGTTTCGCTTCCCCGAAAAGGCCTCTCTCCTTCCCACCGAACAGGGCAATGCGGCTCACCACGCGGTATTCAGTCGACTTGGGCGCCCGGCGAGCGCCCGGCCGGTGTGACTTCCGGGTATCAGGGCGACGTCGGCCGGGGTTCCCATGGCAATGACGCGCCCTCCCCCGGCGCCTCCTTCGGGCCCCAGGTCGACCACCCAATCGGCCGCGGCAATGAGCTCGAGCTGATGCTCGACGACAATCACGGTATTCCCCTGGCTCACGAGTCGGCGCAGCAAATGCATCAGCCGCTCGACGTCGGCCGCGTGCAGCCCCGTTGTGGGTTCGTCGAGAAGGTAAAGCGTGCGCTGGGGTGAATGCCGGCTGAGCTCGGTCGCCAGCCGAATGCGCTGCGCCTCGCCCCCCGAAAGGGTCGCCGCCGGCTGACCGAGCGTGAGATAACCCAGCCCGACTTCCAGAAACACAGCGAGCGTTCGATGCACGTGCGCGATGTTCGCAAAAAACTTCGCGGCTTCGTCGATGCGCAGCGCCAGCGCGTCGGCCACCGACAGCCCCCGGAACTTGATTTCCAGCGTCTGGCGGTCGAACCGGGCCCCCCGGCAGAGGGGGCAGACCACCTCGACGTCGGGCAAGACGTGCATGCCGATGCGGCGCGTTCCCAGCCCGCGACACTCGGGGCAGCGGCCGCCGGCTGCGTTGAAACTGAACCGGCTCGCGCGAAACCCTCGCACGCGGGCGTCGCGCGTGCGCGCAAATAATCGCCGTATCGCGTCCCACAGGCCCGAGGCCGTGGCCGGGTTCGATCGCGCATTCCGCCCCAAAGGCGATTGATCGATCGGCACCAGGCGCTCAATCTCGTCGATGCCCGAAATGCGAGCCTCCTGGTCGAGCGGTGCGAGCTCTGGCGGCAGATTTGTCTGCCCCGCGGCGATGTTGCGCGCACGCCGCCCCCGCGCTGCGAGCGCCTGCGCCACGAGCGGCGCGAGCGTCTCGGCGACCAGCGAGCTTTTTCCCGACCCGCTGACCCCCGTGACGCACGAGATGGCCCCCAGCGGAAACCGCGCGGTGACTTCTTGCAGGTTGCGGGCCTTCGCGCCGGTCACGACCACCCAGTCGCGATGCGCCGCTGGCAAAGCGCTCACCATATCGCCATTGCCGGCAGGCGCCGGGGCGACCCCGCGCAGATACCGGCCGGTCAACGACTCGTCGCTATGGGCGATTTCGTCGGGCGTTCCCGCGACGACGACGCTCCCGCCCTCGACCCCCGCGCCGGGCCCCATGTCGATCACATGGTCGGCCTGCCGGATGATGTCCAGATCGTGTTCGACAACCAGCACGCTGTTCCCCTGGTCGCGCAGCGCGCGGAGCGTTTCAAACAGCCGCTGCGAGTCGCGCGGGTGCAGGCCCATGGTCGGTTCGTCGAGCACGTAACAGACGTTCCGCAGCCCCGATCCCAAACACGCCGCCAGCCGCGCCCGCTGCAGCTCTCCCCCTGAAAGCGTCGACACCGGCCGGTCGAGCGTCAGGTACGCCAGCCCGAGTTGTTCGAGGCACGATAGCCGCCCGATGACTTCCGGAACCACGCGCGCGACAACCGCCGCCACGACCCCCGCGGCCGGCGCCGCGAGAATCTTTGCCATGCTTTCCTTCGCAGTGGTTACGGTCTGCGCCGTCAATTCGGGCAACGTAATGCCGGCGACGCGCACCGCGCGCCCCACCGGGCCGAGCCGCGCGCCGTTGCAATCAGGGCACGTCGCGGCATTCTCTTCCCCCCTCAGCAAGGCATTGGAATCGACCGCGCTCGCAAATTCTCGCGCTTTCGCTCCCTTCCCCCCTCGTGGGGCGCCTTTTCGATTCTCCCTCCCCCCCTTCCGGGGGGAGGGCTCGGGTGGGGGGGGCGAGTCCCGGCGAGCCGAGATTCGACGCTGAAAAGCACCCCCGCCCTCGACCCCTCCCCCGTCAAGGGGGAGGGGAGCAGATGGTGTGTCAATCCTGCCTCCTTCCGCGCGCGCTTCGCTTTCAGCCACGATTCGCCCCAGCCCCTGGCACGTCGGGCACGCTCCGTGCGGATTGAAAAAGCTGAATGTCCGTGGTTCGACGTCGGGAAAGCTCAGCTCGCAGTTGGGGCACGACAGCCGCTCGCTGAACAACCGGTCGTGCCACGCTCCCCCTTCTTCGTGCGAGACGACGCATTGCCCCTCGCCGTGCCGCAGCGCCAGCTCGACCGATTCTTGCAGCCTCGCGCGCAACCCCTCTTTGACCACGATCCGGTCGACGACCGCTTCGATCGTGTGCGCGCGGGCCTGATTGAGCTCCGGGGGGGCGGCCGCGTCGTACACTGTGCCGTCGATGCGCACCCGCACGAACCCGTCGCGCCCCACCCGCTCGAGCACCTCGCGATGCTTTCCCCGCCGGCCTCGCACAAGCGGCGCCAACAGCATCACCCTGCGGCCCGCTTCGAGCCCGAGAATTCCCGCGACGATCTCTTGCGGCGACTGCTGCGCGACGGGCCGCCCGCAATTCGGGCAGTGCAATGTGCCGGCCCGGGCGTACAAGAGTCTCAGATAGTCGTGAATCTGGGTGATTGTGGCCAGCGTGCTGCGCGGCTGCGCGGCACCCGCGCGCTGCTCGACCGCCAAGGTCGGCGGCAGGCCGGCGATTTCGTCGACCTCGGGCGTCGGCGCCTGATCGAGAAACCGCCGGGCCGAGGACGAGAGGGTTTCGAGATACCGCCGCTGGCCGAAGGCGAACACGGTATCGAACGCGAGCGAGCTTTTTCCGCTGCCACTGACCCCGGTGATGACGACGAGTTTGTGGCGGGGGATATCGAGGTCGATCTGGCGCAGGTTGTGCGTGCGGGCCCCGCGGATGCGGATACCGGCGGCGATGACTTGTGAAGCAAAAGTTGTGACAGGCGCACTCGTCGGCTGCATGTCATTGGCCGTCAACTAATGGCAGCATTCGGTGTCCAACAGTCGATTTTTGCAGTTGTAGCCCGGATTTCCAAATCGGGCGCGCGCATCATGGTGACCGATTGACGCAGGGCACCGAGGGCCGTCGATAGGTTCACAGCAGAGGGCGACGATCTGGAATGATCTTTTGTTCAGTGCGGTTGGCTTGGTATCATGCTGGTCGAGGCGTTCTCATGAATTTGATTTCCATCGGGATAGTCAATGGCCAAGCGCGAACTCGACGAAATTGGTCCGTGGAGCGTGGCCAAGCTCGAGATTTTGAGGGATTATGCCGGCGCGTACATGACCGTGCTGGCAAAACAGCGGATGATTCGGCGTGTCGTTTACATTGATGCCTTTGCCGGTGCCGGGGCACACATTTCCAAGTCGACTGGCGAACTCATTCCGGGAAGCCCTGTCAATGCGTTGCGCGTTGAGCCAGCGTTTTCCGAGTTCCATTTCATTGACCTCGACCACACTCGGGCCGGCCGACTCGAGAAATTAGCAGGTGGCCGTCCGGAGGTGCATGTCTACCATGATGACTGCAACGAGGTATTGCTCAACAAGGTTTTTCCGCGGTGCCGTTACGAGGATTTCGCTCGCGCCCTTTGCCTTCTCGACCCGTACAAGCTCGAGGTCGACTGGAAAGTGTTGACAACTGCGGGCCACATGCGCTCGGTCGAAATCTTTTACAATTTCATGATTATGGACGCGAACATGAACATGTTCCTGCGAGATCCCGATAGGGTGCGGCCGGCAGAGGTTGATCGCATGAACGCTGTCTGGGGAGACGATTCCTGGTGTCGGGCAGTGCGAAGGACACAGCGCGGCCTTTTCGGCGACTTTGAAGAGAAGCGAACAAACGACGCCATCGCCGAAGCATTCCGCAAGCGCCTTCAGGATGTTGCCGGCTTTCAATATGTTCCGAAGCCTGTCCCGATGCGGAATTCGACAGGCGCCGTCGTCTACTACCTTTACTTCGCCTCGCCCAACAAGATCGGCGCAAAAATCGTCGGCGACATTTTCCGCAAATACCGGAAGGAGCCGTGATGTCGGAAATCTCTGCGATCGAGTGGACCGACGCGACCTGGAACCCCGTGCGAGGCTGCACGAAGATCAGCCCTGGTTGCAAACACTGCTACGCTGAAACTTTCGCAGAACGCTTTCGTGGGGTACCAGGCCATCCCTACGAGCAAGGTTTTGACCTGCGGCTCGTCCCCGAAAAACTCGCCGAGCCGCTGAAGTGGTCCGCGTCAAAAACGGTCTTCGTGAATTCGATGAGTGACTTGTTCCACGAAGCAGTCCCCGATTCGTATATTGAGCAAGTCGTAAGAGTGATGGAGCTGGCCAATTGGCACACGTATCAGATTCTGACGAAACGGGCCGAGCGGCTGCGCGAAATGCTTAAGCGGCCGCTGCGATTCGCGTCGCGGCTTGACCACATCTGGTGGGGTGTCAGCGTCGAAAACCGTAAACACGGCCTGCCGCGCATCGACGAACTGCGACAAGCCCCGGCCGCCGTCCGCTTCCTGTCGATCGAGCCACTGCTCGAAGACCTTGGCCGAGTCGACTTTACCGGCATCGATTGGGTGATCGTTGGCGGTGAGAGCGGCCGGGGCGCCCGGCCGATGGATCGCTCGTGGGTCATCAATATCCGCGACCTGTGTGCAGCCTACGGAGTTCCATTCTTCTTCAAACAGTGGGGCGGCGCGCAAAAATCAAGACACGGGAGGCAATTGGACGACCGCACCTACGACGCGATGCCACCGCGCACAGCGCGCCGCGCACCCGCTCGATCGTTCCGCCTCGCTCTGGTCGACGAGCTAACTGTTGGAGCACTGGCCTAGCGTCCCCCGCCAGGTTCAGCGCATGATCGAGGCCCGGTCGAATCCCGACGGGGCCTTGCCAGTTTTTCCAACGGTGTTCCCGATGCCCAGGCGCGCGCTGATTCTGATCGACATTCAAAACGACTATTTTCCCGGCGGAAAGTGGCCACTCGCCGGAATTGAGGCGGCCGCAGAGAACGCCGCCGGGCTGCTCGCGGCGGCCCGCGCCGCCGGCGACCTTGTCGTTCATGTCCGCCACGAATTCCCCACGGCCGATGCGCCGTTTTTCACGCCCAGGTCGGCCGGCGCGCAGATTCATCCCAAGGTGCGGGGCCTCGAGGGAGAGCCGGTCGTGCTGAAGCAGAATGTCAATTCGTTCCGCGAGACCGACCTGAAGGAAATTCTCGACCGCCACGGAGTCGAGGAAGTGGTGATCTGCGGGGCCATGAGCCACATGTGCGTCGACGCCGGCGTGCGGGCGGCCAGTGACCTGGGCTACGCCTGCGTCGTGGTTCACGATGCGCGTGCCACGCGCGATCAGGAGTTCGCCGGCAAAGTCGTCCCTGCGGCCGAAGTACACGCCGCCTTCATGGCCGCTCTGAAATTCGGGTACGCGAAGCTCGTTTCGACGCGCGACTACCTCGCGGCGGCGAGTGCGACGTGACACACACCGGCCGGCTGACGCCCGCCGCTCGCCTTACGTGCGCTGTTCGCCCGACATTCTTTGTTGCTCGCGGGGCGCTGTTCCGTTATCCCTGAAGATCGCCGTTTGACGCTACCGGCCGGCTGACGCTGGCCGCTCGCCCCACCCGTAACCCCTAATCCCTATCCCCAAACCCCTAACCCCTAGCCTCTATTCATGCCCGACCTGCTGCCGCACCGATTTCTGTTCCGTTACTCGTTCCCGCTGCGGTACGAGGCGAAGCTGCCGCGCGGGGGAAAGAACCTGCTCGCACTCCCCGACTCCTGCCGGCTGCCCGATCTCGGGGCGCTCGACGACGCGCAGCCGTTCGGCGACGTGCGGCTGGCGTGGAACAATTCGGGGCTGGGGGTCAGCCTCGAAGTGCGGGGCAAAAAGCAGCCTCTGCAGTGCGACCCCGCGACGCCCGACCTTTGCGACGGCTTGCAGGTGTGGGTCGACACCCGCTCGACACAAACCATTCACCGGGCCAGCCGGTTCTGTCATTCCTTCTGCCTGCTCCCCACGGGCGGGGGCCGCGGCAAGAAAGAGCCTGTCGCCGTGCCGCTGGCCATCGCGCGGGCCAAAGAGAACGGGCCGTTGTGCGACCCCGCCGACGTGCAGGTGGCCTCGCAGGTGACCGCCGGGGGCTACCGACTCGACGCCTGGCTGCCGGCCAAAGCGCTTTACGGTTACGACCCCGAGGCCCAGCCGCGGCTCGGGTTTTATTACTTTCTGCGCGATGCCGAGCTGGGGGGCCAGTTTCTGACGGTCGGGCCGGAGTTTCCGTTCGCGTATGACCCGAGCCTGTGGAGCGTGCTGGAACTTGTACGGTCGTGAATCAATCGGCGATAGCAGGCTGACGCAGCAGCCGGACAGCAAGGAGCGACGCGGAAAATGACGAATGCCGAAATCCGAATGTCTAATCAATGACGAATGACGAAGCCCGAATCACGAACATCGGTTCGAACGAGGCGAGTTGGCGTGCTTGATTCGGCATTAGTCATTCGGACATTCGGCATTCTTTTGGAATTCGGGTTTCGTCATTCGTCCTTCGATGATTCGTGCTCCCGCCTGTGCGTCGGAGTCTACCGGGAATCCTTCCCATAAAACGACACCACCGCCCCCATCTCGGGTTTCAGGTACACCCCTTCTTCATCATCGGGCACCTTCACCTTCACCCGCACCGGCACCGCCCCTTTCGCCCGGTCGGCGATCGGCATCAGCCGCGAGACGTAACCTTCGTAGGCCCTCTCGGGGTACGCCTCGGCCCGCACCACGCACCGTTGCCCCTTGTACACCCGCGACACGTCGCGCTCTTGAATGCTCAGGTCGATTTCGAGGTCCGACAGGTCGGCCATGTCGCACACGCTGTACGACCCGTTGAACGCCACCGGGTTGACGATGTTCCCCTCTTCGACGTTCTTCTTGAGGATCGTGCCTGAGACGGGCGCGATGATGAGGCAGTTCCCCAGCCGCCATTCGGCCTTGATCAGCTCGGCCCGCGCCGAATTCACGTCAGCCTCGGCCACCTTGATGCGCTCGGCCTGCGGGCCGCTGATCAGGTCGAGGGCCCGCTCGAGCCGCTGGATGCGATGCTCGGACGCGTCGAATTCGCTCTGCGACTTCTGCAGCTCGATGGGGCTGACGGCCGACGTTTTGACGAGCGACTTGTTGCGTTCGAGCACCGTTTTCTGGTAATCGCGGTTGGTCATCGCTTCGTTCAGCTCGGCCTGGGCCCGCTCAATCTCGTTGGGAACGTTCTTCCGTTCCATCTGCAGCCGCAGCTCGGCAGAAAGGAGGGCCGCCTTGGCGCGGGCCACGTCAGCTTCGTAATCGGTCGATTCGAGCTCGGCCAGCACGTCGTCTTTTTCGACGCGCATCCCTTCGATCAGGGGCGTTCCCTCGCCCGCAGGCTGACTCGGCTTGCGGACCCGCAGGTACTTGACCATTCCGTTGACCTTGGGGCTCAACAGAATCTGGTGCGTGGGGATGATGTAGCCCTTCGCTTCAAGCGCCACGCCGCCGCTCTCGGCGACGGGCGCCTGTGGCGCGGCCGCCCCCGAGGCCACGCCGGGCGCGGCGCTCGCAGCCGCTGCCGACTCGACGGCCGCGGCGCGCCCCGGGCCGTACAACATCCACGCGAAATACCCGCTCGTGCCGGCCAACAGCAGGCACACGAGCCACGGAAAGACCGAGCCCGAGCGCTCTTTATGCGGCGTGTGCGAGATGCGCAGCGAGCGAACCTTCTCGCTCAACGGGCCCGCCGGCGGGGTGCGCACGGCAGGTTCTTGCACCAGCGGTTCCGTCTGGGTCTCGATGCTCACAGCAGGCCTTTCGCGTGGATCGCCGCAGGGAGGGAAAACGGGCGCCTGAAGATGATACCCCGAAGGCGGCGCCGGCGTCTCAAGATTATACCCGCAGGGGGCCGCCGAAAGCCAAAGGATATTGGGGCGGGGCCCCTGTCTGGTGACGTCTTTCGAGCAGGCGCCCGCTACAACCCAAAAGCCCGCCGGGGTGCGCCAGACCGTCAGCCTCGAAAGGCCGACGTACATGGGGCGACGAGGCATTGACCCAAATCGCCCTTCCTGTGAAACTTCCGTCGCGCCCCACAGGGGCGCGCGACCCCACCCAATGATTTAGGTCGATGGTAACGGAGCGAGTGCGACAAGGGGCGGCAGAACACACC
>JBQTIL010000029.1:0-115483 GCA_052388175.1 Planctomycetaceae bacterium
TCGATCGACGCGTCTCCTGTTGAACCGGCGTCGTCGCCGAAGCTTGACGCCAGAGCGATGTTGGTCGCCAGAGCGCGCTGGCGAGCGGGAGGGCCGGTTGTGGCCAGTCGGGCTTGAAGTTCGCCGGGCAACGGTGGCCGAGGCCGCAGCAAACTCGAATTGGTCGTGGTCAGCGCACCGGCGCAGCCCGCGAGCGCCAGCACGAATAACGAGCTGGTCAGACGTTGTGCCAAGGGCCGCAGAAAGCTGTTTTGCACGTTCGTTGGCAGGGCAGACGTTCCAGGTGCCTATAAGGCCCGACGCAATGGGCAGCCGTCGCGCAGGCGGACCCCGACGCTGTAAGAGCGTATGAGTCGTATCGACTGTATCGGTTGTATCGGTTGTAAGACTCAAGGAAGTTCCTTCGGGGACGGAACATCTGTATAGATTGGGTATTCGCCGACGCATCGCCATTCAACGCCTGCGCCCCATTTTGACAGAGTAGGGCCGCCTCGGGCCGCAGCTCCCAAGTGATCGCCGTTCCCGAATAAGCCAACGCGGTTTGCCGACCGGCGTGGCTTCCCCGCAGATTGAAACCTCGCGCCGACTTGATTCTGCATCTTGCCGGAAGGCCGAAGGGGGTAACGCACACCGGTTCGCACGGGCCCGGAGAGGGTGGGTCTCTCTTTCGCCGCCTCAACTCCACCGCAAACTCCACCGCAGGGCCTTGAGACGCTTGATTGACAACGCCAGCAAAGGTCGCCGAAGATACAGGCGATCACAGGGGATCAAAGCCGCACGGAACCACGCGGCGCCAGCACAGAGGCCGCCTCTCAGGAACGAGTGTCGGCGGGAGCATGTGGAGATTGGCGGGCGAGTTTCGGGGGATCCTCACGGTGCGCAATTTGCGAGGTGCGGCACGCAAACGCCGTTTGGCGGTATTGCAGGTGCAAGCCGCCGAAACGGCCGGCCTGGGAACCGAGCCAGTGAAATATGCGGGCGACATTCAATCGTTTTCCGTCGCGTGCGGTGCGAAGCCCCCCTTAAGGTTTCGCGTCGTCGACGAACGCAACGGCCACCATAGCGAAGTCGTTGTCGCGAAACCCTACGCGACAATCGGCAGCGCTGAATTGTGCGATGTGCGACTGTTGCATCCTGATGTCAGCCGGCATCATGCCTACGTGCAGGTGCTGGGAGGGCGCGCGTTGTGCTGCGACCTGGGAAGCCGCACTGGCACGCATTGGGGTCGTTCGACCCATTCGCGGCAGTGGCTGCCCCCCGCGGGCAGCCCGGTCTATATCGGGCCGTTTGCTGTCTCGCTGGCGGCGCCCGAGCCCTCGCCCGAAGCCAGCACCATCTCGGTCGGTTCGCGCACCGCGCGAATGGACAGCCTCAAGATGCTGCTTTCGTTCATGAATGCCCGCAGCCGGTCGGGTCGGACGAGAATCAGCCGTGTGCGGAACCCGGTTACGCTGGCAGGCTGGAGCCATTTGTGCAACCTGCGTTTGCAGCACCACAGCGTGGGGCGTGTGCATTGCAGCCTGGTCTGGGCTGAGTCAGGGCTGTGGGTGGTTGATCTGCTGTGTGCCGGTGGAACGCTGGTGAACGGAGTGCCGGTGTCGTACGCGCGGCTCGACGACGACGACACCCTCACTTTGGGCCGATTTCAACTGAAAATCGCCTATGGTTCGTCGTCGGAATTGCCCCTGCAGGAGATTACTGAAGCTGGCGCGCTTGTCGCCGATGCGAACTCGGAAGTGCAGCGCGTGGAGAGCGAGCCGGCAACCAACGCCACCAATGGCGAATTGTCGGCCCCGCCGGCAGCGGAAATTATTCCGGCGCCACTGCAGTTGCCGGCATTGCCGGCGATCATCGCCGGCGACCTGACGGCGCCAGGCGCGGCCGATTCGATCGCCGTCACGCTGATGCAACAGTTTGCGACCATGCAGCAGCAACTGTTCGACCATACGCAACAGGTGTTGTCGGCGATGGCCGAGACGTTTCACGCCGCGCACGTGAGACAGATGGAGGTGATTCGTGAAGAACTGTCGCGAGTACACGAATTGAATCGCGAGCTGCAAGAGCTGAACCGGCAGCGCAGCGGTGGAGCGCCAGTTGGCCGAGGCCTGTCGCTGCGCGCCGGCGGATCAACACAGTCGCACGCCCCGCCGCCCGCGCCGGTGTCAGAGCGTGAACCACCCACCGCGCTTGCGGCAGGAGTTCGCCCCAGCGCCCCTGAGAACTCGCGGCTGCCGGCAGCCGAAGACGACCGCGCCAGAAATCCTTCAGCTCCGGGCTCGGGAGGGCAGGATATTCATGCCTGGTTGACCAACCGCATCAGCGAGCTGGAACAAGAGCGCAGCGGCCGGTGGCAGCGCATCCTGCAATTGCTCACGCAGGGACGCAGTTGAGGGCCCGAGCTTGACGCGCGGCCGCCAAGGCTCGCCAGAACCCTGCATCGCACCTCACGTGGCCGATGCCGCTCAGTTCCGGGTCGGCGGCGGGCTGCGGCTTATTCACCCTTCGGCGACGTGAACTGGACCGACTCGACAAACGTGCGGAACTCGCGCTCGTGCAGTTCGACCGTGTTGCGGGGGCCGGTCAGCTTGGCGTAGAAGGCGCTCGACTCGGTAAATGGAAAGATCACGAGCAGCATGCGGTAATCCGGGCGCGGTTCGATGCGGTCGAACGACGGCCCTTTCCATTCCCCCGACAGATCGATCCACGTCGCCGCCACACCTGCGACCTGCAGCGTTTCGATCTTCGGCCCGACGCTGTCGAGCCGGAACTCGGCGGCGCGGTTGTCGATTACCTCGTGCGGGTTTCCGAAGGAATCCATCAATGTGAGCCGCGCTTCGTGCTCGTCACCGGGGGCCGCAGGCAGCTCGAATTCGGCGTCGATAATTCGCACCCGCGGGGGCACCCGCTTCCACGACGGCGGAAGCATCCGAAACCGGATTCCTTCCAATACCAGGGTCGAGGCTTCGAGCCCCTGGTCTTCCGGGCCTGCGCTCTCGGTCTCACCGGGCTTACGATCGATTTCAGCGAGATCAGTATGCGTATTGCGCGGCGGAGCGACGGCAGAGCCGCTGTGGCTTGCCGTGGGGTTCGCCGCCAGCCCCGGCGGCTGGTCGTCGCCGCAGCCACCCAGAGCCGCGAGACCGCACCACATAACTAAGGACAAGCGCCGCATGAGACGGGCTCCTCGAGACTCCCTTCGGGCCGAATTGCGCGACAGGCAGAGAAGTGATCCTGGCAGGCTTTCATTTTAACGAGACATCGCGACGGGCGGAAGATGACGCGAATAGCCGGTGCCTCGAACCGATTGCAAGTTCAGGGCGCGACAGGCGATAATGACCGCCGCGATATGGATTCCTGCAGGATCGGTCGATGGCATTCTTGCTGACATTGCAGCCCCTGGTGGCGAGCGATCGGCCGCAGCGCTTGGTTCTGGCGGCGCTCGTCGTGTCGCTGGCCGGAGGCGTGCTTGGGTCTGACGATGAACCCCGTAAGCCGCGAATCGCTCGCAGCGACGATGGGCCCCTTCCCATCGCGACGTTTTCGCGCTTCCCCGATTGGGTCGCCAGCGTCGCCTTCGCTCCTGGCGGCGCGACACTGGCTGCGGGCAGCTATGGAATCGTCAAGCTGTTCGACACCGCGACACTTTCCGAGATTGCCGCCATCGACGAACCGGCCGGGCTTGTCAGGGCGCTCGCCTTTTCGGTCGACGGCAAGTCGCTTGCCGGCGGAACCTACCAGGCCGTTTCAATCTGGGCCGTCGCCGATCGAAAACGCTTGCACACTTTGAAGGGGCACCGGGGACAGGTCAACGGGGTGGCGTTCTCTCCCGATGGCAAGCTGCTGGCGACGGCCAGCGACGACGAGACGGCCAGGCTGTGGGACGTCGGCAGCGGAGAGCCGCGGCAGACGGCGATCATCCAGCTTGAGCAGCCTGCGCTGGCGGTGACATTCGCCCCCGATGGACTCTCTCTGGCGGTCGCCACTGGAGACCCGACCCGGCCCACCAGAAAGGGGCTCGTGCAGGTTTTCGACCTGGCAGGTCGACCGCAAAAAACTTTCGATGCGCAGAGCAAACTGATCGGGGCGCTGGCCTACTCTCCCCAGGGCAACCTGCTGGCCACGGGGAGCGCCGATGAGACGATTCGCCTGTACGACCTCGCGGGCACGGCCGAATCGAAACCGCTTGAAGGACATACGCGCCCCGTAAACTCCCTGGCGTTCGCTGCCGATGGAGCGTGGCTGGTTTCGGGCAGCGGCGGTCGGAACCTCGGCGGGAACGAACTCAAGCTGTGGGAGTTGTCGACCGGCAAAGACCGCCTGACGATCGCCGCCCACGAGGCTCCCGTGCGAAATCTGGCCGTTTCCGACGACGGCCGCTTCATCGCCACCGCGAGTCTCGATAAATCGGTCAAACTTTGGGACTTGAAAGCGCTTCTGGCCGCGGCGACCAAGGCGGCCGGCGGCGCGAAACCGCAGGAGCCCCGATGAGTTCCCCCGACCCGATTCTCGATCAATTGATCGGCCGCGAAGTCGTCGTCGACGTTTCGTCGCAGTACATCTACCTGGGGAAGCTGGCCGGTCACGACCACAAGTACCTGATACTCGAACAGGCCGACGTGCACGACCTGCGCGACACCAGCACGACCCGTGAAAACTACATCGTCGATTCGAAGCGGCACGGCATCAGGGAAAATCGCGTTCGCGTGTACGTGCGCGTGGGCGAGGTGGTGAGCCTGTCGGCGCTGGATGAAGTCATTGTGTGAGTACGCGCAGGGACGAAGTGGTGCTTCGAGGCGTGCGGTTCCAAGCGGAGCCTGGGACCGAGGGGCGAATCGTAGGGCGGATTTTCAATCCGCCCGCGCGCTGCTTCTGTTCCCATCGACTGCGGACGGATTGGAGAATCCGTCCTACCTACAACGACGGCCGCGGCTACTCTTCTTCGACCGGGGCCGACGTCACGAGCAGATCGTCGTCGATCACGCCGCGCACGCCCGGTTCGATACGGGCCATCATGCCGGCCAGCCGCTTGTCTCCTTCGGTGGCGACGCGGCCGCGGAGGGTGGCGACCCCATCTTCCACACTGACGGTGACTCCCTGAAATGCGGCGCGCTCGGCGAAACGTTTACCCAGCTTCTCGAAGCGCGTGTTCAGGCTCTGGTCGAGTTGTGCCGTGGTTCGCGGCTTGTAGTCAAAGGCCACGCGCAACTGAGGCCGCACCTGTCGCTGCTGCGCCGCACCACCGCCCGGCAAGCCCCCTTGCTGTGTGAAGGCGTTCATATTGCCGAACTGACTGTTGACGTCGCGGGCGCCCGCACCGCGGTTGCCGCCGCGGTTGAACTGATTGTTGCGGCCCATCTGCTGATTGCCAGTCTGGTTCGCTCCGATAAAGTTCCCTGTGGTGTTGGCGCCAAGGAAGCCGGTTTGCCCGGTTCCTCTGCCAGCCTGTCCGAAGGCCGATTGGCCCAACGCAGACTGGCCGAACCCGGTAGAAGCAAAACCCCTGTTCTGGGACTGCCCGAAGGCGGACGATCCAAAAGCCGACGTGGACATGGAGTTGCCCCCCCCGAAAGTCGACCCATTCGGAAGCGAACCACCCATCGTGCCGGTCCGACCGAAACCTCCCCCGGTCGAGCCGCCGCCGCCGCCAAACAGGGAGTTTTGTTGCGCATGGGCGCTCACCGCCAGCGCGAACGTCGTTGCCGCAACGATGAGGCCAGATGAAACCCGGATGAGGGAGCGAGGCATGATTCGGTGCTCCTTAGGACTCACTTGTTTATACATTCGATCGCTGTGTTGCAGCAAGAGTCGGCGTAAAATGGTGAGGAATTCGCGTTGTTTCAGTCGCCCCGGCACTGCCGGAACGAGAGCGTTTCATTCCACTGGCACCCCATTTGGCGTACCAACTTATGGCGCATCCGCAGACCGCCGTTGATCTGCGTCAATATTGAACGACATCGTAAATGACTCGCGGCGCGGGCGATTTCGTTCTGCACTCCCGGCAGAATCGAGTTGCAACGGCTGCCTCTGCCGTGACTTCACGCGTGGCGGTTGCCGGGGCGCGGCAGGGCGCACCGTCAGTTGCGGCCCGATGCTCTCGTCGTCGGTCATGTCGTCAAGGTCGCTTAAGACATGTTGCCGCCGCGCTCCGCCCCCGAACGCGGTTGTCCGCACCATCTCAGCGCCGTCGTCGTAATCGTCAGCTTCGACCGGTTCCGAAAGCGGGTGGTGACGTTTCCGCGGCGCGGTGGCGCGGCGAGCGGGCACGTCTTCGGTATCGTATCCCGCGGGGTACACGCCGTCTTCGGCCGCCATCCGGGCCCGGGTTTCGCGGATGATTCTCTCGCGTTCGGCGTCGTCGAGACGTACGGCGGCCGTGCGTCGACGGCGGGGCAACTGTTCGTGGTGCGCCGCTTCAACGTGCGACGATGCCTGGTTGATGACAGAATCAGCCAGTGGCCCATCCGGTGTCGCTGGTTCGCCGTCGTATGCCGGATGCGACTGCGAATCGCCATCGTCATCCGATAAATGGCCGGACTTGTTGCGTTTAGAGCCAGGTAGTGAGACGCTGACCATCTGAGAGTGGACCGGCAGCGCGTTTTTGGGTGTGAACATCATTCGCAATGAGCACAGAGCTTCCTGGTGCCCTGGCCGCGTGTACGGGATGAACAGAGAATACGCAAGCCCTAGCTTGCTCTTGTGCTTGTGGGCGTCCCAGGTTTCGGCAGGGAACCGGAATTGATGGATCGGTTTGGCCTGTTCTTCGGGAGTCCCCACGTCGTCAAAAACGTAGACCATCACTTCGCCGTCAACTTCCGCGGGGGCGGGGCCTTGCGGCGTGAAGAAAAAGACCTGTCCGATGAATCCGCGGATCGTACGGCCTGTCCACATCCCTTCCCCCGGCTGCCAGAGGGGAAGGATTTCGACGACCGGGTTCTTCGGGCCGGCCTTTGGAACATCGTCCTTCTTCCACTGGAAGAGGTTCGTCGTCGCGCAGCCGGAGAGAACGCTCGTCGTTACGAGCAGGCTGAGCGCGGCGGTAAAAGGTCTGGCGGCCGACATTCCACAGTCCTCCGTGACCCCCGTGGATACGTTTCAGGTGACTCGGTGCCAGCATCCCGGTTAGGGATGCCAGCGATTAGCCGGGGGTCGTCCCGCAGGGAAGACCCCCGGAATCGATGGAACAAACAAATGCACCCCGGTGAGGGGTGCCAGCGCGGTTATGTGTCGATACGAGCGGCGGTGATGCATTTTGTCGTTGAGGGATTCGACCGCATGAATGATATTGGCCGAGAATTCCGTTGAGCCGAGCTAATGCGTGCTGCCACCCCGTTGGGGTGGACGCGAGGTAGATGCTCGACAACCGGGGGTGTCCCGGCAGGCCGGGAAACCCCCGGCTAATCGCTGGCACGCCATCCGGCGTGCAATTTCGAGTGAGAGCACATTTGCTACAGTGCGCATTCCTCTCATTCCTCGTATTCCTCAGCAGTCTGCTTTTGAGAGCGGGAACTTCTGTTCGGAGAAGTCTTTGAATTCTTTGCGCCTGACTTTCCAGAAGCGCTCTTGGATGTCGGCTCGTTGCGGCGACTGCCCAATGACGCTTTTCCGGCCGCACCCGATGCGGCCCGCTGACCCCCGGCAGGAACCACCTGACCGTCGCGCCGGGCGCGCTTTCGCGCCTGCGAGAGGTCGATGTCGAGGTCTTCGTCGGGAAACGCCGGTATGGCGTGCGGTTCGGCGGGCATCATCGTGGTTGGAGCGTTTCCTTCGTCATCCACCGAGTACGACATCGGGCGGGCCGGCAGCGACGGGCCGGGAATGTTCGAACCCGGCACCGGCGGAATGGGAGTCGCTGGCAATGGCGTCACCGACGCCGGGGCCCCGGGACCGATCCAGTCGACCTCGCCGGGAACGCCGAACAGCGGCCCGTGGAGCGCCTCGGCCTCGGCTTCGACGAAGTTGATCCGCTGGGTTTCGATCTCCTTGAACAGCTCGGCCTCTTCGTCGCTGTGAATGATGCGCGGAGTGAGGAAGATCAGGAGCTCGGTCCGCTGGCTGCGCTTGAAGTCGTAGCGGAATATCTGACCGAGAACGGGAATGTCTCCGAAGAGCGGCACTTTGCGCTCGACGGTTTCATTCCGCTTGGTAATCATGCCCCCCAGCACAATGGTCTGGCCGCTGCGGACGCTGACTGTCGTGAGCGCGTTTGTCGTATCGATGATGGGAGAGTCGACCGTGCTGCCGTCAGGATTGGTGAACAGCGGCACGCTCTGGTTGCTGAGCCCGTCTTTGCGCGCCGAGACCTGCATCACAATGATCCCTTCGGGGCTGATCCGGGGCGCGACCTCCAGGATGATTCCGACCGAACGCTGTTCCACAACCGGGGCCGCAAAGCCGGTTACGGTGTTGGGCTGGAACCCGTTGACGCGGGGGATTTCCTGCCCTACCTGAACGCTGGCGGTCTGGTTGTTGAGCGCGCGAATCTGGGGGCGACTCAGCACGTCGACGCGGCTGCGGGCCGCTAGGGCCCGTAAGAGGACGTTGATGCTTTCGGAACCCGCCGAGAGCACCAGACCGCCGTAGCCCAGGTCGCCATTGGCGCGGCCCAGCGCGAAGTTGCTCAGGCCTTGGGCGCCGACGCGGGCGGCGTTGATCGACGGTTCGAGGTTATTGCCGAGTTGTTGCGTGTTGAAGTTGTAGCCGGGGAGGCCGGTCCGCGAGATGACGTTCTGGGTGGTGGTTTGTGTCCCGTTGGGGAGCGTGTTCACCGTGTCGAATGCGAGGATCTCGCTGATGTTGCTGCGATCGAACAGAATCGAATCCTGGAAGCCTAATTCCACGCCCCATTCGTCGTGATTGTCCAGTAGCACTTCCACCAGCAACGCCGAGATCAAGACCTGCTTCTGAAGCTGGTCGAGGTTTTTGACAATGACCATCACGTCATCGAAATACCGCGGGGTCGCGCTGATGATCAGGCTGTTGGTCACCGGTTCCGGCACGACGATCACCTCCCGCTCGATCTGCTGGAACGGGCTGATCAGCGACGGGTCGATGTCGGTGAAGGCCTGCCGCTGCGTCTGAAGGTACTGGCTGATGGCGTCGGCGATCTGCGCCGCGGGCACGTTTCGAAGCTGATAGACCTCGGTCTTTCGCTGCCGGATATCGCTTTCATCCAGGCGATATAGAACCGCCTCGACAACACGCAGCGCCTCGGCCCCACCCGTGACGATCACGCTGTTGGTGCGGACGTCGGTGGAAAGGCGCAAGGGAATCAGCGTGCTGCTGGCGTCGTCGGCGCCGGTGAACTGCATTCCCGGGAACGCTCCCTGCTGCCCGAATCCGCCGCCTTGCCCCTGCTGGCCCGTGCGCTGCTGGGCGCCGAACAACCGCTCGAGCAGCGTGACCATTGAGGTGGCGTCGCTTTTCTCCAACGGAATCACTTTGATTTCGGCGACCGACGAGCTGGGGCGGTCAAATTGCTTGATAAGGGCTTCGATCAGCTCCATGCTCTGCTCGGGGGCCGTCGCCACGACGCTGTTGGTGCGCAGGTCAGACGAAACGCGGACGTCGGCGAGGATTCCGGTGCGCATGATGCGTTGCTGTTCGTCGTCGCGGCCCAGAAACTCGAGAATCTGCGAACGAACTGCCCGTAGCTCGGGGGCCGACTGTCCCTGGCCCGCCCCGCCTTGCTGGAGCTGGCCGCCCCCCCCGGCCGCACCCCCAGGCTGGATGATGCGGGCCGGAGTCAGCACGCTTTGAAAGGCGGTCTGCAACGTCGCCGCCAGTTCATCGGCGACGGCATGCTTCAGCTTGAAGATCCGAATCTGGCTGACTGACGCCGATTCAGCCGTGTCGAGGTTCTGGATCAACAGGTGCACCTCGCGCATGTCGCGGGGCCGCGCCTGCACGATGACCGAATTGGTGCGGTGGTCGGCGATGACCCGCACCCGAGGGCTCAACGCCCGGTCGGACGACTGTCCTGCCGGTGCGGTCGGGGCAGCCTGGCCGGGTTGCTGCTGGCCGGCGCCAGTGCCTCCACCATACATCGCCTCAAGTGCCTCGACGACCTGATCAGGCACTGCGTGCTTCAGCCGAAAAACCCGGAATTCCAGGGCCGGGTCAGTCGGCTGGTCAAGGCGATCGACGAGGTCGAGAATCGCCTCCAACTCGGCCTTCGCGGCGATGATCAAAATCGCGTTGGGCCGCACGATGGGAATGATCGAAGAACTGGGGCCGGCTGCCTGCGGCTGCTGGCCGTCGCGTGCGATCCGGCTGCGGGCAGGGCTCAATCGCTCATAGACCGACGTCAGAAGCGGCGCCAGCGATTCGCTGCTGACGTGCCGCAACAGGCGCAGTTCCAATTGCGGCGTGGTCGCGACGCTCAGCCGCTCGATTTCGCGAATGACCGACATCACCGATTCGACGTCGCGCTGATTGCCGCGAATGATGAGGATCCCCAACTCGGGGACCGCCTCGACTGAAACGTCTCCCTTCAGGCTGCCCAACAGGCCCTCGGGGGTGTCGGCATCCATTTCGGGTTCGTCGTCGGGGCCGTTTCGGCCTTGCTGAGGGCCGTTGGGCACGTCGTCGTCGGGGTCGTCTTCGTCGTCACCGCGCGCCAAGAGCGCCCGTTGCGCGCGGCGCCCTGCCTTGCGGCTCTCGTGCGTCAGGCGGTCAAGCTCGGGTTGCAGCGCAGCCGCCAGGCTGCCCGCATCTTTGGCCGTCGGAATCGCCCGCACGGTGGTTTGATTCGGGCCCGGCAACCGGTCGAGCTTCTGGATCAGCCGGCGGACTGACGCGGTCTCTTGCGGAGTCGCTTCCACGACGAGCCGGTTGTTGTCTTCATCGACAAAGACTCCGAAGCGCATCGGCCTCGCGCCGCGGCGCTCGATCGGCCGGCCCTGCGCATCGAGATCGATGCGAAATACGCGAAAGCCCTGAAGGCCGCGCGGTCCGTCGTCGACCTGCTCGGCCTGCGCCCTGAACGCGTTGTACATGGTCCGCAGCACCGAGACGGGGTCGCGCGCCTTCAGCTTGATATTCGTGAGGGTCGGTGGAGCGGCTTCGGCCGCCTCTTCGACAGGCGCTTCGCGCGCCAGGGGGGCCGCCCTGGCGGGCAAACCTTTGCGCACCGGCGCTTCGACTTCGTCTTCTTCGGCCGCGGCCGTGCGGATCGTGTGCGATGACGCACGATGGCGCTGGGGCACTTCGGCGGCCGTCTGCTGGATTTCGTTCGGCCGGCCGCCCTGGGCCGCCTGCTGCGCGGCGGATGGAATCACGGCCGGCTGGTATTCGCGGCGGTCCTGCTTGAGACCGATCAGCACGACGTGGTGCGCTTGATCCAGCAGGCGGTAGCCCAGCTTCTCGAGCTCTTTGTTGATGATTCGCAGGGCGTCTTTCGGCGAGTACTGAGTGAAATCGACCCGGCTGAATTTCCCACCGGGAATTTTGTCGGCGATCAGGTCTTTGTGAACGGCAGAAGCGTAATCCTCCAGAACCTTGCTCCAGGGGGCCTGCATATAATTCATTCGCATGCGAATCGGCCGGCCTCTGGGAGTGGTGCTGTCGCCCGGTTCGTCGGCGTTCGAATCCTGCGCGGCGTTCGCGTCGGCCGACAGCCGGCCTGGGCGTTTGGGTCCGGCGTCGAGAGGAAGGGTGAGTGCCAGCAGCGGGGCGGTGACCGCCGCCACGGTGCCCAGCCATGTTCGCGTGGATCTGAATGGGTTCACGGACTGCGCTCTCCCGAGCATTTGAAACCTGCATGCCACCAACGGCAACACAACCGCTGGCGCACTGGGGCCGATACAACCGATAAAGTCTGCCTGATCGTCTCTATCGGCAAGCTTTAACAGGCGTCTTGATCGAGAGTTTTGTCCGAGCGTCCATCCAGACAAAATTTACTGACACATCAGAACAGACTGTCAAAAAATGACTTGTGTCGCGTGGGTCAGCCGCGCCCGACTGTCGCTTGCATAACGGAAAGCGCAGCCCGGGTGGTTTGCGAAGATTGCATCAACCGGGCAAAACCATGCCGGAGCGCGAACGAGGCCTCTCAGCCCGTTGAAAGAACCTGCCTCTGCCTCTGGAAGAGGGGCAGGGTGAGGCCCTTCTCAGCCTTATCCCGCAATTTGCCCCCACCCCGGCCCTCCCCCAATGGGGCCCAATGGGGGAGGGAGCATCGCTTCCCGTTTTTCAACGGGCTGCGATGTCGCAGTGGTGCCGGCGCTCTATCGACGGCTCAATTCCTGGCCGTTTCGGTCGGCGGAACCTTCTTCATCTGCCGCAGGTTCTCACCCAGGCCTAGTTTCCAATGATCGCCGTTGATTTCGAAGATCACGCAGCGCTTTTCGACGTCAATCGTCAGGGTGACTCCTTCGAGCCCGGCCACCGAGAACTTTTCACCGGGCGTCAGGTCGGTCCTTCGGTTGTTGAGGCGGTCATAGAGCCAGGCGTCGGTGCCGACTCCGGCCGGTGTGGTGGTCTTCCCTACCTTGGTCAAGACCACATGCTCGGCCGCGTCGATCGAGTCGGCAGGGTTGGCCTCCGGCCGGCGGGGAGGCGCCGGCGGCTTGGGCGGGCCATTGTACCCTTTTGCGAACACGTTCTTCGCCGTGATTGTCGCATACTGCGCGCGATCTTTCGCCGACTTGTGCGGTGGAGGGAGTTCGCCTCCATCGGCAACCAGCGTCGTGCGATGATTGGCCTGGTCTCGAAGCGCCAGCGCCTGCACGTCGATTGTGGCGTTCAACGTGGGGTTGTCACCGAAGCGGTTCTGGCTTTCGAGTTTCACGTTGGTCACGCGATGCAGAAACCCGGTTTGCTGGAACGCGTGCAGAAAATCGCAAAGCCGCTCGAGCGTGCCTTGCGCGTCGATACGCGCCGTAATGCGGTAATACGTCTCGTGCTCGATGCGCGGGCTGCTCTTGTTGGTTGTAACCCGGACGTCGGAAAGCTTTGCCCGCGACGCCTGGTCGATCAGCCACTTGTCGTACTCTGTCGCGGCGATGATCGGGTCGCGGGGCAAACTGCGGTCAGACCAGGCTTTGAGCTTCTTGGTGTCATTCAAAAGCCGCAACTTGTCGGTAGACTTGCGGCGGACGTCGGTTTCCAGCCTGTCGCGCTCGGCGATGCGGTCGTTCAGCCGGCCGAGGAAGAGAACGTCGAGCAGGTTCTTCCCCTGCCAGACGGCCAGAATGCCCAGTAGCGAAATGGCCAGCAGCTTCTCGCGGGATTTCATGACCTTGGCCCCCCGGCGGACTTCGCGGCGGCGGTTTTCGACGCCTCGTCAGTGGGAGCCGGACGATCGCCGCCACGTGTCGGCGTAGAAGCCGCACCAGGGCCCTTCGGGGGCGGTGCCGGCTCGATCAACAGCACGTCGGTGTTGAAAGAAATCGCGTAATGCTCGGCGTCTTTCGCGGGGCCAGAGTATGGCGGAAGGACGCGGTAGCGCGGGTCGCCGTTGTGCAGCCGCTCACTGAGCTGCCACACGTCTTGCGGTTCGCGGGCGTAGCCCGAGATCTTGATCTTGGCCAAAACCCGGCCGGGCTCGACGGCCGGCCGTCGGCCGCTCGCCCCTGTCGCAGTAAATTCGGCGACCCGCTCAGGCTCGAACTGAATCGACGAGAGAAAAATGCGGTCGTTGCCCGGAAGGAGCTTCGTCAGGTTCTCGATTTCGTCGAGCCAGGGGATGCCGGCGGATTCCCAGCGGTCGACGGCTGCTGCGGCCTTTGTCGTCGGCTCACCTTTCTTGAGAAGTTCTTCGAGACCCTTCTTCTTCTGGTTCAGCTCCGCAATTTCGCCGTCCAGAGACGACAGCTTTAGCCAATACAGCCCCAGCAGCGCGGCAGCCAGCACGCCCGCAGCGGCGCCCGCGATCACGAGGCGGCGTTTGCGCAGGTCGCGCTTGACGGGCGGCTTGCGAGGTGAAAGAAAGTCGATCGCCTGCACGCGTGGCTCGGCCTGCGAGAGCAAAAGGCCGATCGGCCCGGCGTAGAGGGTTTTGTCGCCGCGCTCGTCGAACGCGCCCCGGTCGCAATCGACCCCGGCAAACGGGTCGAGCGGCCGCACTTCGCACCCCAGGCGCCGCTTCAGCACGTCAGAGACTTCGTCGTGCTCGCGCTCTGAGAACAGCGTCCAGGCGCGGTCGATTTTCACGTCGGATATCGCACCACGCAAAGCGACCAATGCCCGGCTCACCTCGGCGACAATCGCCTGCGGCTCGGGCGCAGCGCCCGCCTCGGCCGACAGGCGGGCCGAATGGGAGAACAGTAAGTGGCCGCGCCTGAGCACCGAGATTTCCAGGCGGTATCCGTGCCGGGCAACCAGCAGGCTGGCGGCGCCAGCGTCGTCACCAGAACCGGTTTCGGCGCGGGCGACAAGCTCGGCCATCGCGGCGGGTGTCAGCCCCAGAACGACCGGCCGCAGGCCGGCGGCCTCGCACTGGGTGCGGACTTCGGTCATCGTCTGCTGCGGCACCGTGGCCATCAGCACTTCGCGGCCAGGCACCTCGCTGCGCCTGGGCAGCGGAATAAAATCAAGGCTCAGCTCATCGATCGGAACCGACGACTTGGCCGCCGCCTGGTAGCGGACGATCAGGGGCAGTTCGTCATCGGTCGTTTCGGGCAGTTCGAGCCGCTTGACGACCGCCTCATCGCGGGGCAGGGCGACCAGCACGTCATGTCCGCCAACCCCCTGTCGGACCAACTCGTCTTTGAGCCAGTCAATCGGCGGAACGGCGCCGCTGCCGGCGGCAGCCATGTTGGGCCGGGGCAACGTAAAGCAACGCCGCACGCGCACTCGGCCCGACGAGACCTGGGCCTGCACGCCGCTGATCAGATCATGCTCCCATTCGAGGGCGAGGAATTCAGGCATTGCGGTCTGATGCGTGCGAAGACGAAACTGCTTGGGCCAAAGGTACCTACATCATCAAACACCGCGCGCGACGACGCAAGGCAGGAAAAATGTCGCAACAAGCCACCTTGCCGCATCAGGACGCGAATTGACGGATCTTGACGGCGTTCGATCGCCTAAACGCGATACCATCGCGATAAATTGGCCGTAGCGCGAATGATGTGCGCAACTTGCTTCCAGGGAATGCCTTACAAACACGTGGTGAATCAGGGATTGCTGCCGGAGCCGGCTGAAAGCAAACTGGTCGAAAAACCGCGGCCAAGGTCCGTGAGGTCGCGCAGAAAAAGGATTTCAGGGTAGGCCTTGCTTCCGTCGAGAATTGCTTCGAGCCGTGCGGCGGGGCCGCCCCCATCAAAGTACCCGACCGACTGCAACCGGAAGACGTCTCCTCGTGCGGTAATGTAGGGGTCGAGCTTTCTGAGGGTCTCGATATCGGTCAGGCCATTAATCACCAACCAGCCGGAGGTTGCCCGCCCGTTGCTCGACCGAGACGCCGTCGCACCCGATGCGGAAGGCTGGCTGCCGAGAATCATGTCGATCAGGCTGGGAGGTATGCTGGGAATGCCTTCGAGAACTTCGCGGCGCGCCTGATTGATGTTGATACGGCCGGGTATGTTTTCTTTGTCTGTGGTCGTCAGATACGTCATGATCTTGGGCAGATCGGCCTGCATCGCCGACGGGGAATTCTCCCACGGACTTTTAAGCGTCGTCTTGTCGCGGCCGATCGTGGCTGTCGTTTCAACGCCGATCAGGTCATACAGTGACGCAACCTGGTTGCTGCCCCCCTGACTGACGTCGATACCGCCGCGCGTCACCGCCCCTTCAGGGGCCATTGACGCCGCCGCGCCGAGCGCCGAAGCGGCCCCTTGCATGGCGCCCCCAGCGCCTGTTCCTTGTGATGTGATCACGTTGCCGCTGTTGCCACCGGTTGACGAGGTGATCCGGGCGCCGGTGCCGGTGGTGGTACCGGTCGCGGTGATTTTGCGGACGGAACCTCCGTCGGTGCCGTCGGAGGAGGTAATGCGCTTCACGCCACCGCCATCAGTGCCGTCCGACGAAGTAATGGTATTGCCCCCGCGGCCGGTAGGGCTGGTGCGCGAGCCGCCGCTACTGCCTTCCGCCTCGGCCTTCCCGCTGATCCGATAGGCGATAATGAACTTCGCGGTCTCTTCGTCGAACAAAGGCACGATCTGATCGTACAGGTCCGACAGAACGTTCATGTTGACGTTGATCTTCTTCTGGCCGTCGGGGCGCAGGTTCGTCTCGCGGCTGTAAACTGTGAGATACGCCGACCACCCGCGGTCGAGCAACCCATCGGCATTGTCGAGTGGAGGGCTGGCATCGCCGTCGTTCTCGTTCGAGTCGAGCAGGCCATTGCGGTTGGCATCTTCCCCGAATAACAACGCCGGCGTCACGCCGCGAACAAACAGCAACTCGTCGAGAGAGTCGAGGGGGCCGTTGCGGGGCTCGTACGACGAATACGATTCATTCTCGGCCCCAGACTCGCGGGGGGTGGAGTCGGAATCGACCCAATCGAGAATCGCGTCGGCAATGTCGGCGGTCATGCCGGGCAGGTACATCAACACCTTCTGCTGCGCCTGATTGGCGGTGGTTCCATCGGTCGCTTTGACAAGCGTCAACAGCGTGTTGATGTTGATCTTCGACGATTCGTCGATCATCCCGTAGCGGACGAGCCGACCCGTCGCATCATTTTCGACAGCCGCCACAAGGCTGAATCGACCGCGCGCCCTGGCGGTTGGCCCCTCTTGCACCAGCACCCCCTGGAACTCGGGGCGGCTCCAGAATTCGTCCGACGCGGTCGCGTCGCGATAGACCATCAGGCTGGCAGCCAGCTCGACGCCCGAATCAGCCAGCGCCCGCGCCTGCACTTCGCGCCCGAAGGCGCTGGTCGCTTGCGCCTCGATGCGCATCAATTCGGCGAACGTATAGGCCCCCAGGGCCAAAAGCGCGAGAACGACGAGGACGACGATCAGCACCATGCCCCGGTGGGCTCGGAATTGCGGATTTCTGATCGCGGATTGCGGATTGAAAATCGCCGGGACACGCGCCTCCCCTCCTTCGCCAGGAGGGGCAGCGGGGGTCGCGCGGCGCGGGAACTCGCTCCCTATGCACGGAGATGGCATCCGGCCGACCCAAATCTCAGATCTGATATCTGAAAAATCAGATTTACTGCAAGGAAGTCTTCGCATGTCGGCCTCTCGCTCAATTCGTCGTCGCCAAGGGCTTACCGCCGGGCAAGGCAACCACCAGCCGGTAAATGACCGTGCCGGTCTTGGTCTTGTCGCCAGCGGCAGGCCGATTTTCACGCGTCTCGAGCTCGATGGCCACCTCGACCGCTGTGGGAATGCCCTGCAATACGTCGCAATCCCAGTCGGATCGCCAGACGCTGCCGTCGAAATACTGAAGCTGCAGCCCCACAACTTCCGGCGCGAGAATTCTGGTTTGGGCTGCCATCACAGACGTGTTTCCCTGCTGGTCGGCCTGTGACATCAGCAACTGATCGCCCGCCATTCGCGCCAGCCCCGGGTTCGGCGCGAGCATGGGGAACGGGCCCGTGTTGCCACCTAGAAAATAGGTGACCGATTGCAGGTCGCTCGATCCCGTCGCATTCTGAATGAGCGAGGGCTTGCTGATATTCAACACAACCGAATTCGCCGTGCCGAACAACCCTGTGGCGGGTTGCGTCGAGGTGCTGTCGGAAGAGCTCGATGTCGAGCTGGCGGAGCTCGAACCGCTGGTTCCCGAACCGGATGCGGAACCTCCGGTTGATCCGCCACTGCCCGACGAAGATCCGCCTGCCGACTTCCCCGACCCCGACGACGAGCTCTTGCCGGATCCCCCTGATGATGCGCTGCCAGATGACGAGCCTGACGACGACGAGCCGCTCGAGCCCGACGAGTTGCTGCCGGAACTGGAACTGGAGTTCGTACCTGACGGCGCGTGGTACAAGACCGACCGCAGATCGACTTCAATTTGCCGCAAGATCGCCCGGGCGAGTTGTGCCCGCTCGACCTCCTCCTGGCCGGCCGAGGAAAAGCGCCAATACATGCTGAGACTCGTATAAATTGCAGCCATCAACAGCGAGCCCAGGGCCAGAGCGACCAGCACCTCCAGCAACGTGAAACCGGCCGTTCCCAATGGCCTGGGACCAGGGACCGGGGAAATGGGAATAGTCCCGATGTGTGCCCCTTGTCCCAAGTCTCTGGTCGCTGGTCCATTCCGCGCAACGGCGCGTTTCATCATCGCTTCGCCCCCCCTGGAGGCTGTTGACCACCGGTGCCGGGGGGTCCGCCAGCCCCACCAGGAGGAGGCGCGCCGCCGCGGCCGCCGCCGGCACCTCCTGGTAAACCGCCAGGCCGCCCGCCACCCGGCGGGCCACCCCGGCCAGCACCGCCTCCTGGGCCACCCCGGCCGCCACCCGGGCCGCCGGGACCGCCCCCCATTGGCGACCCATCGACCGGCCCGACGCCCCGACGATACCCAGACCCCGAGCCCGAACCTGACTTGCTCCCCGAACCAGAACCGGAGCCGCCCGACCCCTGCGATTGTTGTTGCTGCTGCTGCTGCTGTTGTTGTTGTTCCTTGAGTTCTTCCTGGTAATCGGCGATTTCCTGTTCGACTTCCGGGTCGCGAATCAGCCGCCGCAGTGAATACGACATTTGTGCCAGGGTCGCCTCTGACGCATGCTGTACTTCGACCTCGACCAGGTACAGATAAGGCTGCGCGGCCGGCTGGACTGCAACAGACCAGTTCCATTCGGGGTCGTCTGGATAGGTTCCGGTCTGGCTTTGCAGCGCCGTGACGCCCGAAACGACTTCCGACATTTTCGATTCACAGCGAATGGCGGCTTGCGTTTCGAGCCGCGAGCGAACGGCGCCGCGGGTCCCCCCGGAAATTAGTTGCCCGATTGCCGCCGCCGACGCAACAAAGATGGCCAGCGAGACAATGACTTCAAACAGCGACAGGCCCGAGGCAAAAGAGCTCTTCCTTCCCTCCCTGCGGCGGCGAAAGCGCGCTCCCTTCCCCCCTCGCGGGGGAACGGTTGAGGATGGGGGGGCCAAACGTGATTTTGCCTGAAAAAGCACCCCCACCCCCGACCCCTCCCCCGTCCAGGGGGAGGGAAGAGGTCGTGGTGTAGAGACCAATGTGTCCAAGGGGAGGGGAGAAGCGGCCATCGGATTACCCTTCCTCGCCGATGTGTACCCTGACGGCGCCGGTCAGCGATCTCACCGACAGGCGGACTTCGCGCTTGTGGTCGTCGCGAATGTAAAAATCGCCCTGCATCGCTGTGCCGTCGGGATAAAACACAACGGGGTCAGACCACTTCGCCCCCATGTACGATGGACCGTTTGGGAGGCCTGCGAGCCAACCGTCGGGAATCTCCGATCCCTTGTCGGTAAACAGATTGCCCCCTTCGAATCGGGCCGAGCCGCTCAACGTCCCGGCGGCCTTGGCGACTTTCTGGGCGCTGCCTTGAGCGGCCGCTTCAACCAGCAGTTCCGGATCGAAAGGAATCACGATAAACCGCTTCCCACCCGGCTCGAACCGGAATTGATAGGGGACGCCCGACTCGACCGCGTGCACGCGGGCCGAGCTCATTTTCGCGCGAACGAATTCAGCCCCCTGTTCCAGGTGCCGACGACGGTACAGCCACGTGATCGACGGCCAGGCGATCGCCACCGCCGCGGCGACGATCGCCAGAACGAGAATCATCTCGAAGAGAGTGAAGGCGGGGCGTCGCAGAGTGTTCGCACTACCAGCATCACTTCGAATCGGCGCCGATCGCGCAAGTGCCGGCCGAAGACGCTTGTTGCGCCGAAAGGCGACACTGCGAACCAGGGCTAGCGAATGCATCGTCGTCACTGCGTCGGTTGCCAGTTTCCGATGTCGTCACCGGTATTTGATTGCCGATCTTTGCCCATCGACCAGATGTCGGGACGGTCGGCCCCCCCCTGGTTGGCGCCCGGATACTGATATTGAATCGGGTTGCCCCAGGGATCATTGGGGATCTTGGCTGGCCCCTTGAGATAGGGCCCCTTCCATTGGGCATCGTTGCCGGGATTGGCCAGCAACGCTTCGATCGACGAAGGAAACACGCCGGCATGATCAAGCGCAAACATCTCGCACGCCTCTTCGATACCGTGAATCTGGACTTTGGCGCTCTTTCTGTATCCTTCCTGCTGCTGCCCCAACAGGTTGGGGAGAACCAGGCCGATAATCACCCCCAGAATGGCGAGCACCAGCAGCACTTCGATGAGGGTGAACCCGCGGCGGGCAGACGGGTTGCAAATGGGCTCTCGACGAATGGTTTTCATAAGCAGCGTCTCCTTCGTTACGTTGAATGCACTACAGGGTGCCTGCCCCCTGGAACACGGGCAGCAGCAGGGCGACCATTACGAACAGAATCACCCCGGCCATCAACAGCAGCATCATGGGTTCGAGCAGCCGCACAAACAGATCGAGTTCGCGGTAGGTTCGCTGCTCCATGTTGTCGGCGACGTTCAACAGCACTTGTTCGAGGTTGTTGGCTTCTTCGCCGACGGCGATCATTTCCACCACTTCGCGAGGAAAATGACCACTGGCCGCCAGCGGCCGCGCCAGCGACTTTCCTGCCGAAATGTTCTCTGCCGCCACGCCGATCGCCTCTGACAGCACGACGTTGCCGGCGGCATCTTTGGCGATCCGCAGCGATTGCAGAATGGGAACGCCGTTTTTCAGGAGGGTTCCCAGAATGCGGCAGAAGCGTGAAATGGCCAGGCTCTTGACGATCGGCCCCAGGCCCACCAGCCGCATCCGCCAGCCGTCCAGCAGCCGGCGGCCTTCGGGCGATTGAATTGCGTTGCGGCCCCAGATCGCCAGCGCCACCAGCCCCGCCAGCACCCAGACCCCGTAAGACTGCAGAAAGCCGCTGATGCCCAACAGCGCCGTGGTGGGCCAGGGCAGGCCGCCGCGCTCGCGCAGGCGATCGAAGATCGGCTCAAAGCGAGGCACCAGATAAACCAGCATGAAGGCGACGATGATGACGCAGGCCGCGAACAGGAAGGCCGGATACGCCATCGCGCCGACGACGCGGTTTTTCAGGTCCTCCTGATGTTCGGTGAAAATCGCGATTCGCTTGAGGGCGTCTTCGAGAAAGCCCCCTTCTTCGCCGGCGCGCACCATGCTGACGGCCAACTCATTGAACGCCCGTGGGTGCCTGCGCATGGCGTCAGCCAGGCGGCTGCCGTCGCCCACCTGTTCGCGCACGTCCTGCAAGACGGCCGTAATGGTCGGTCGTGACGATTGCTGCTCCAGAATTTCCAGCGACCGCAGCAGGGGAACGCCTGAGTGCAGCAGGTCGGCCAGTTGCGAGTAGACGACTGCCAGGTGCCGGCCAGCCACGCGCTTGCCCACCGCCCGCTGCTGCTTCTGCTCGGTCTCGGCCAGCGCCACGCGCGTCGGAAACAGGGCACGCCCCGAAAGCGTGTTGATCGCCTCCTGCTCGCTGGCGGCGGTCAGCAACCCCACGACCTCGCGGCCGGAAAGCTCTCTCGCGATGTATTGAAACTCGGGCATGGATCGGGGAATGACGAATGACGAAATCAGAATGTCAAATCAATGCCGAATGACGAAACCTGAATGACGAATTGATCGACGTTCCTTCGACATTCGTCATTGGGACTTCGTCATTGTTTCATCATTCTGGTTTCGTCATTCTCGTTTCGTCATTCGACATTCAGCTCAAAGGTAATCCGGCTTTGTAATTCGTGTCACCTCGTCGACCGTGGTGACCCCCTGTAGAACCTTGCGCCAGCCATCCTGCCGCAATGTCACCAGGCCGTTTCGCAGGCCATACGAAACGATTTGCACCGTACTCGCGCGCTCAATGCACATCTGCCTGATGCCTTCGTCGGTGCGCAGCAATTCGAAAATGCCGACGCGGCCCTTGTAGCCCGTGTCGCGGCATTGCCGGCACCCCACGGGCTTCCACAGTTTTTCGGGCACCGGTTTCGGGAAGTCGGCCGGCAGGTCGTCGGCATTGGGCGTGTAGGTCGTTTTGCAGTGAGAGCACAGAACGCGAACCAGGCGCTGGGCCATCACCCCTTCAACCGTGCTGGCGGCGAGGTACGGTTCGACCCCCATGTCGACCAGGCGCGTGAACGCGCCGGCGGCGTCGTTGGTGTGCAGCGTGCTGAACACCAGGTGGCCGGTCAGCGACGATTGAATGGCCGCGTTGGCCGTTTCGCCGTCGCGAATTTCCCCGATCAGAATCACGTCGGGGTCGTGCCGCAGAATGCTGCGCAAACCCGCCGCAAACGTCAGCCCGATTTTCGAATGCACCTGAATCTGGTTGATACCGGGAGTCTGGTATTCGACCGGGTCTTCGACGGTAATGATCTTGATCGATGGGTCTTTGATTTCGTTGAGGGCGCAGTACAGGGTCGTGGTTTTTCCGCTGCCGGTGGGGCCGGTCACGAGAATGATGCCGTGGGGCAGGCTGATTAACTCTTTGAACGTTTTCGACATGTCGGGCGGCAGCCCCACGTTCTTCAGATTGAAGACCATGCGGCTCTTGTCGAGGATACGCAGCACGATCCCTTCGCCGTGCATCATGGGGATGATCGACATGCGCACGTCGATTTCGCGCCCCTGCACGCGAAGCTTGATGCGGCCGTCTTGCGGCAGGCGCTTTTCGGCAATGTTCAGCTTGGCCATGATCTTCAGGCGGCTGATGATGGCCGCTTGAAAATAATTGATCTCCTGCGACACCGACTGCACGCGCAGCATGCCGTCAACGCGGAAACGGATGATGAGGCCCGCCTCCTGCGGTTCAATATGCACGTCGCTGGCGTTCTGGCTCAAAGCCTCGATCAGCAGTTCGTTGACCAGCTTTACGACTGAAGCGGCCTGAGCCAACTCGGCCAGTTCGCCCTCGGCTTCGCCCAGCCCCTCCAGCAGCTCGACGTCGTCTGCCGATCGCTGGGCGACCAACTCGGTGATCGTGTCACCCCCGACACCCAACTGCTCGCGAATCAGCCGCGAAATGTCGTCGCGGCGGGCCAGCACCGGCTCGAGCCGAAAGCCCGACAACGAGCTGACTTCGTCGAGCGCTTCGAGATCAAACGGGTCGCTGGTGGCAACAACGACGCTGCCGTTACGCCGCGACAAGGGGAACAGCGTGTGACGGAAGATTTCGCGGGCTGGGAAGCGTTCCAGAAGCTGCCGGTCGACCGTCACCTCCCCCAACTCGACGTACCGCATTCCCAGTTCGGCGGCGAGAGCCTGCAAAACCTGATCTTCGCTCGCCAAGCCCATCTCGACCACCTGCAGGTCGAGCCGCCGGCCGTTCGCGCGGGCCTGCGCCTGCTGCAATTGGTCGCGGCTGATGACTCCCTGCGACAGTAAGATTTCGCCGATTTCCATGACGTGAAACGCTTTGTGTCAGATTTCGACGGAAGTTGCGGCCCCCCAAGGCTCCGACCGCGACCGACTGAAGCTCAATCTTACACTGAGATCGCCCTGCACTAGATAGATTGTCTCATCGGGGGGCGAATTCCGTCAATGCCGTGGGGAGTGTCGGGCGGAACTCGTGTCAGTTGCCGCCTCGGGAACGGCCGCCTCCCGGGTTGCCACCGAATCCGCCAAAGCCGCCGAAACCGGGATTGAATCCCCCCGCGCCACCTCCGCGATTGGCACGGCGACCCGTACGGCCCGAATCGGCATTGAACGTTCCGCCGCCGAACGGCGCGCCGCCCCCCTGCATCATGCGCATCATCATGAACGCGTTTGGGTCGCCGCCGAAAGCGGGCATGTTCGTGTTGGCATTGCCGCGCGACGTGTTCGACCGATCGCGCGAGCGCGGGCTGCTCTCTGTCGTGCTGACATTTACCTTCCCCAGCAGGGGCTTGAGTGCGCCTTGCACCAGCTCGGCACTGGAGTTCTGCAGCGTTACCACGCGGACTGTGCGGTTGGCTTCGAGGGCCGATGCATCGAGCGACTTCACAAGCTCTTCAACCTGCCTGAACAACTGGTCGCTGGCGGAAACAACCAGCGTATTGGTGCGCGTATCGACACCAATGCTCAACTGGATGTTGGCTTGCTGGTTATTCTGCGAACCGCCCATCAGCATCGCAAACGGATTGAACGCATTGCCCCCGCGCCGGCCACCCTGTTGTTGCTGTTGCTGCTGCGGGGGGCCTTCGAGCTGCTCTTTGTACACGTCCCGCACGACCTCGGCCACATCTTCGACGTCGGCGTATTCGACGGCGATCATGCGCGGCACGCGGTCGCGCAATGACGGCGGCATTTCATTTGAGTCGAGCACTCGCAGCGCTTCGAGAACCTGGTCGACCTGCTCGGCCGAACCGCTGATGAACAGCGCGTTCTGCCGCAGTTCGGGAACGATCCGCAGTACCTGCGGCTGGCCCAGAGACCCCAGGCCGGTGGCGTCCATCAGGCTGCTTCCCAGCGAGGAAAGCTGGCCGGTGATGTTTCCGAAAAAGCCGGGATTTGAGGCTTCGGCCGTGCGGGCCACCGAACTTTGCTGAAACAATTCCCCTAGAACCGTGGCCGTGGTCGTCGCATCGGCCGCGCGCAAGTAGTAAACGGTCCATTTCGTCCGCGATGCGCTGGTCTGCGTCAATGATTGAATCAGTCGTTCATAGCGGTCGAGTGCCGCCTGATTCTCTGAGGCAATGACGATTTTGCCGTTGTAAATTGAGATTCTGACGTCGGAAAGCGGGTCGGAACCCTCTCCTGCAGTGGCTTCTTCTTCGACCTCTTCAACGAGCGCCGAAGGCCGCACCGTGACGGCGCCGCGTACACCCGCCGGTTCACTTCGCTCGGCTTCGGCAGCCGGACCGTCGTCCAGCAGCTTTTCGAGTTCGGCCGCCAGCCAGTCAATGTCGGTTTTTTTTGTCGGCGCAGGCGCATCGCGCCGTGCGCTCGGCGCCGGGGCGGTCGTCTTGCGCGTGGTGGGTTGTGTGCGCTCGGCGCGGGGACGCGCACGAATCGGAGGAGCGGCCTGGTCAGCATCGTCTTCGGAGCCGGCGGCAGGCGCACGACCACGGAATTGCGACGAATCGCCCTCAGGCGGCGGTAAGGCGTCTCGCTGGCGGAACGACGGGGTTGCAATCGCCGACGGTGAAACGACGCGAATGAAGCCGCCTTCTGTCTGGGGAAACAGACGTTGGACAAGCGCCACGACTTCTTCGGCCGAATGATTGCCCGGAGAAATCGTGCGAATCGGCCCCCCTGACGAAGTCACGCCGCCTTCTGATGTTCCATCTTCACCCAGGTCGGCCAGCACCTTCTTGACCTGGGCGATCTGGTCGGGAGAGCCGCGAACGATCAGGCGACGCCCCTCCGCAACAGGTTCGATTTGGGGACCATCCGACTTATCGCTTCCCATCAACGACCGGAGCGTGGTAACGACCTGGATAGGGTCGTGCCGACGGAGCGGGATCGTTGCGACCAGTTCCCCGGCGCCGCTGTCGAGCTGGCGGACGACCCCGCGCACCAGTTCCTGTTCTGCAGGAGTGGCGTAGACGTACAGGCTGCGCGTGCGCGAATCAACGGAGATGTTGGCGTTCGGGACGATCGTGTACAGCATGTCGACGACGACCTGCGGATCGGCGCTATTGATCTGGTACGGCGCCAACTGCGGCTGATTGAGGCCGCGCCCCTGCCGCGGACGCAACGTGCTCGAATCAGGGACGTCGATTTCTTTGATCGCCTTTTCGACCATGGCCAGTTCGGCGCCGGTGCCCATCACGAGCAGCCGGTTGGTGCGGGCATCGACCGTCATTTGCAGCCGCGACGCCGAATTCGCCGGCGTATTCGAACTGGCGACGGAAGAATTCTCGCGGCCGGATTCACGGCGATCTCTATCGCGGTCGCCGCCACGGTCATTGCCGCGGTCGCCACCGCCGCCCCAAGGGTTGCCAAACCCACCACCGCCACCGCCGGCCCACGGCGCAAAACCTCCACCGAACCCGGGGAAGCCGCCACCGCCGAAGCGCCGGCGCCAGTCGTCGCTCGGGTCGTTCCGTCGGTTCGCGGCATTGGCCGCCGCCGTGCGAGCCGTGGTTTGCTCCACGCGCATCGCCGTTCCTCGGGCCGTCAGGCCGAACAGGTCGCGCAGAATTCGCTCGGCATCGACGGCCGAAATGTAGGTGAGCTGGAACGGCCGGAAACCGGTGCTCTTGTCGTCGAGCACGGCGCCCATCCCCGAGAGCAGCTTGTGAATGTCGATAAGGTTCTCGGCCGTATCGCGGACGAGCAGTTGATTCAGTTTGGTCAGCGCCAACACGTTTCCGTGTGGGCCCAGAATCTCGCGCGCCTGCTGAGCGGCGGCTTCAATATCAACGTCGCCCAAAGGCATAAAAACGCTGACGAGTTCGTACTTGCCGCGCTTGGGCAGGTCGTCAATCGACACGCGGGGCACCAGGTTGTTGGGGATGCCGTTCTCGAGGTTGACGACTACCAGGAACTTCCCGCGCTTCAGCAGCACGAAACCCTTGTACTGCAGGTAGCCGTTGAGAATATCGAGCGCCTCGGTCGGAGTGTAGCTACCGTCGTCTTCGTAGTTGAATGTCCCGTCGGGCACTTCATCCATCTGCAGCGTCAGGCCGGCCTCCTGCGCAAAAGTCCGCAAGACCTCCTTCCAGGGGGCCATGCTGAACTTGAACGACATTCGCTTTTCGCTGAGATTGGGCTGGTCTTTCGTCGCTTCCGGGGAGGATTCTGTGAAATCGACGACGGCGCCATCGGATTTCAATTCGCCCAACTTACGGTCGTTCCGATTGAAGCGTCCGTCGCGTCGCTTCCGTTCAGCCCCCGTCGCAGGGGCGTCGGCTGCAGGCTTAGAGTCAGAAGTCGCCGCCGGTTTCGATGCCCCCGTCGCGGCATCCGCCGTCGCCTCAGCAACGGCCGCTTCGGGCGCTGTCTGATCAGCCTGCTGGGCGAAAAGCGCTGCGTCGCCGCCCCAGCCGATCGCTGAACCGAGCACAAGATTTGCAATCTGCAATCGCGAGCGCTGTCTCATTGCCACGTTGCTCCCGGATGTGGCACACAACATCGGAATCGCCAGAGACTTGCGATTTGGCGCCGCAACCGGCCGCCGCGCGAAGCCATCTGGTGTTTAATTGGCAGGTGTAGTACTTCTATTTGATACCGTCGCAGTAAGGCTTACCTTATTTAACACTCGTCCGTTTGCTTTGGGGTGTACCGAACGTCGAAAAATTGCAACCATGGCTGGGAAACTGACGGAACTTATTGTTGTGTTGGCAGTTATGGCGGGATTCGCGCCGCCGGTCGCCGCCGACTCCGAAATTTCTCCCGAAAGCTCGTTCTCTGATCTCGATCAAAACGAGAATAACCAGATCGACCCGGAAGAGTGGCGCGATGCGCCCGCAAACCTTCGCGGGTTTTGGGAGCGGCAAGGAATTGATCTCACACGACCTGTAAGTCGTGACGTCTTCGTCGCCAGGTCGCGCGCGATCGCCGAGCCTGCCGATCGCCGCTTGGCCCTACAATTCACAGGCGACGATGACCGGCCGGCTGACGGCGACATCGACGACGAGCCGGCCGAGCCGCGACTGACGAACCGCCGTGAGCAAACTGACGCATCCGCAGATGATGCCCGCGGCAAGGCCGCCCAGGCGGTCAAGCCCACGGTCGACGTGCGACCCTCGAAGCGCGCGCGGCAGCGGGCGACAGCAAAACTGCCTGAGCAATTTCGGGCGCGCGATTCTGACGGAGATGGTCAGGTCGGGCTGTACGAGTGGCCTCGTTCCGACCTGGCTGGCTTTCGAAAGCTTGATCGTAATGGCGACGGCTTTCTGACGCCACAAGAATTGCAGCGTGGGTCGAAGTCGGCGGCCGGCGGCAGTTCACCAAAGGCAACGGCCGCTAAGGAGTCGGGCACGTCATCGTCTGCGTCGAACGATGAGCCTGCGGCCTCCGGCCCCAAGCCGTCAAATGCTCCGCCGGATATCAACACCCGCGCGGCCTCTGCCTTCAACCTTGTCGACAAAGATAAAGACGGCCGGATCTCGGAAGAAGAATGGAAGCGCAGCTTCACCGCAAAGCGGAAATTCGAAGAGGCGAAGATTACTGTGCATTTCCCGCTTTCGAAGGAAGAGTTCGTGCGGCAATTCCCGAAAGCCTATCCCTCGGAAGGGGGTTAGTCGCGGGGTCCGACGCCGGCGACAGGCCGTAGCGCAAACGGTCGCGTTGACGACCCGCTTCCACCGTCGCTCAAAAGCTCCATTTGGCGCTCGTGGCCGCGTGGGTTACAACAGCCGCATGGCATCAGTATCGGCTGCGGTCTCACAGGTTGAAGGCCCCGACTCCCCCCGCCGCAACGGACTGTGGCTGGTCAGTCAGGCAATTTTCCGCATCTTCTGCACCGTGTGGCTGCGGCTGCGCGTCGACGGGCTGCAGCATGTGCCGGCCCGTGGAGGCGGGTTGCTGCTGGCCAACCACCAGAGTTTTCTCGACCCGCCGCTGATCGCCGTCCGCCTGTCGCGACCCGTGAGTTTCGTCGCGCGGTCGAGCCTGTTTCGGGTGCCCGTGGTCGGGTGGTTCCTGCGTCGTACTGGTGTGATCTCCATCAATCGCGAATCAGGCGGTACGGCGGTCGTGCGCGACGCGCTCAAGCGAATGCACACTGGCTGGCTCGTCGGAGTGTTTCCCGAGGGAACGCGCAGCGTCGATGGTCAGTTGGGCGAGTTCAAGCCGGGCTTTGCCGCGCTGGCGCGGCGCAGCGATCTGCCCATCTACCCGGTCGGCGTGGCCGGCGCGAATCGGGCCTTCGGACGAGGCGCCCGGTTTGTGAAGCCCGGGCGGGTGTGTGTCGTCTTTGGCCCGCCGCTGATGCCCTCTGAAACGGTCGAATTGTGTCAGCGGGGGCGCGAGGCTGAACTGCTGACCTTGATTCGTGCGCGAATTGCCGATTGTCAGCGACAGGCCGAGGCGCAATTGTCGCCGGCCGGCCCTGGCGCGCGAGGCTGATTTCGACAGAACGCTTGGGAGCAACTCACTTGCCGCAACGTATTTTGAGCATTTCGGGCCTGCGAGGAGTCATTGGCGACGGGCTGGACCCAATCTATCTGGTCGAATTCGCAAGCGCCCTGGGGACGCTATGCCGTAGAGGAACCGTGGTCGTTTCGCGCGACGGGCGATTGACCGGGCCGATGCTCAAACACGCCGTCGTCTCGGGGCTGCTCGCGACGGGCTGCCGCGTACTCGATGCCGACATTGCCGCGACCCCAACCTGCGGCGTGCTCGTGCAGGAGCTGACGGGCGCCGGAGGCCTCCAGATTACGGCCAGCCATAACCCGATCGAATGGAACGGGCTCAAGCCGTTCAATTCCGAAGGTTCGGTATTTGATCAGCGGCAAGGGCAGAAACTGTTGCAGATTCTCAGTACGCGAGAATTTCAGTTCGCGGGTTGGCAGTCGCTCGGGACAGTTGAAGCCCTGGTTGACCCGCATTCGTTTCACCTGCGCCGCGTGCTGGCCCTGGTTGACGTGCCGGCGATCAGGCGGCGAAAACTTCGCGTCGTGCTCGATTGCAATCATGGCTCGGGCGCCATTCTCGGCCCGCGACTTCTCGAAGCGCTGGGTTGCGAAGTGCTCATTCTGGGAGAAAAGCCCGACGGTCAGTTCGAGCATGAACCCGAGCCCTTGGCGCAGAACCTGACCAGGTTGTGCGCAGAAGTGCAGCGACAAGGAGCCGCTGCGGGATTCGCCCAAGACCCTGACGCCGACCGCCTGGCGATCGTCGATGAGACGGGGCGCTTTATCGGCGAGGAGCTGACCTTGGCGCTGTGTGTTGACCTGGTGCTGTCGCGGACCCCCGGTCCCGTCGTTGTCAATGGGTCCACAAGCCGCGTTTCGGCCGACATTGCCGCCAAGTACGGCTGCGAGTTCCACCGTTCGCATGTGGGGGAAGCGAACGTCGTTTCACAGATGAAGACTGTGCGGGCTATTGTGGGGGGCGAGGGTAATGGGGGGGTTATCGAGCCCCGCGTGGGTTATGTCCGCGACAGCTTTGCCGCAATGGCCTTTGTTCTCGACGGGCTGGCGGCGTCGGGCCGACCCCTTTCCAGTTGGGTAAAGACGTTGCCCGCGTACACAATCGTCAAAGATAAGGTGCCGTGCGGAGGCGACAGGGTTTTGAGGGCGTGCGAGGCCCTCAAGCAGCGCTACGCCGACGCCGTCGCGACCGAAGGCGATGGGCTGCGGCTGGATTGGCCTGACCGCTGGGTGCAGGTGCGGGCCAGCAATACCGAGCCCATTGTGCGGGTCATTGCCGAGGCGCTCGATGGTGAAATCGCAGCTCGGCTATGCCGCGAAGCAAGGGCCGTGGTGGAAGCCGCGGCCTGACCCGACCGCCTACGGTTGGCCCGGCGCAATTTCGCCGGCGACAAACCCGCAGGCCCGGTGGCTGCCATCGCAAAAGGGCTTCTTTGCCGAATGCCCGCAGCGGCACAGCGCGATCGAATCTTTGCCAGCCAGGTCGTAGACGTTTCCCAGGTGATCGGTGACCTGAACCAGGCCGGTGACGAGCAGGGGACCGTTTTCGCGGGTCTTGATCACGACTTGAGACATGTTGACGCTCCGCAAAGTGAGGGTGTATTCACTGGCCCGGGAAGTCTATCGCGCTTGGGCAGATTGTGCGACGGCCGAACTCAGCAGCTTCAGACGAAGAAGATTCAACAGCGCCTTGGCCGCGCGGCTGCGCTGAATTGCCTGATCGCCTGCAAGGTTCAATTCGTGACTCGAGACGCCGCGGAAGTCGGCAAGCGCCAGGTACAACGCGGGGCGCGACGCACTCGCCTCTGCGTTAGTGCGATCGAACACTTCGCTCGTGGCCAGACCGAAATCTGTCGTATAGCGTTCGCGGCAGGCCAGAGCGAGCCGTTCAGCAACCGCGCGAATGTCGTCTGTCGGCGAGAATGCTGCGTCGGCCAGGCCGAGCTGGCGGGCGCCGTTGCGTGCGTTTGCCGCCACAATGCCGCCGCAAAACGGGCCGTTGGGCTGGCCGGCGGCGGCAAGGCGATGCGCGACCAGCCCCAGCGTGCCACATTCCGCGGTGGCCAGGGTCTGCCCGAGCTGCGAGAGCCGGCGCAGCACGACGTGCTCCAACTCGTCGTCTTCTTCGCCAAACGCCGTATCACCCATACGGGCATGAATGACGACCTTCGTTTCGTCGATCTTCCGCTGTGCTTCATCGGGCGTATCGGCATGCGCCACGATGCGCAGCGTGATTGTCGCCTCGTGAACGGTAATACCGACTTCAGGGTCACGGCCGCGCGCCGTCACGTCGCCCAGCATCTGTTCGGCAGCCGATTCGCCCGGACCAAAACAATTGATGCGGGCATGGCGGATGACGCCCGTCGCGCCGCCGGCGGCGATGAGACGCGGCACGACCTGTTCGAGAAACATCGGCTTCATTTCGCTGGGAACGCCCGGCAATGCGGCAATCTGGCACGGAATGCGCCCCGCGCGAGGTAATGTGAGAAAAACACCCGGCGCGGTGCCGTTTTGATTCGGCAGCGGCTCGGCCCCTGCCGGAAGCATGGCCTGCACGACGTTCCGCTCGGGCATATCACGGTTGCGCCGAGCAAACATCTGTCGGATGGCTTCCAATGAAGGTTCGTGCAAGACGAGGGGCGACGCCGCCAGAGCCGACAGGGCGTCGCGCGTGAGGTCGTCGAGAGTCGGCCCCAGTCCGCCGGTGATCAACACCACGTCAGATCGGTCAACGGCCGCCCGCAGCAGGGCGACATTGGCGGCAAGATCGTCGGCGACGGTCGTATGCGATTGAACCGATATGCCCGCGGCAGCCAGTTCGAGGCTGAGCCACTGGCTGTTTGTGTCGAGCTTGGCGCCGGTCGTCAGCTCGGTGCCGACGGCGATAATCTCGGCAGACATGCACAGACCTCGCGATACAATTCAGCCGTTTGAAAAACCATGCGGTCGACGTCGAATTCGCGGAGCACCAGGTCGCGGCCGGCAGCGCCCAGGGCCCGCGCTCGGGCGGGGTTATCGAGCAGTTCGAGCATCCGCTGGGCCAGGGCCGTGCTGTTCTGCGGCGGAACGATCAGGCCCGTCTCGCCGTCGCGAACGACGTTGTAGATGCCGCCGACCCCCGTCGCGATGACCGGCCGGGCCAGCGCCATGGCCTCGAGCATGATTGTGCCCAACCCCTGCTGAAGAGAGGGAAGACAGTAGATATCCATCGCCGCGAGCACATCGGCAAAATCGAGGGCGTAAGGAACGAAAGTCACTTTGTGCGAGATTTCAAGCGCGCGGGCCATGCGCCGCAAGTTGGCCTCTTCGGGGCCCGCTCCCGCAACCAGGAATTCCAACTCCGGCCGGGCCCGCAACACACGTTGCGCTGCCCCCAACAAATAGGGCACCCCCTTCACGGTTTCAAGAGGCCCGGCCGTGCCAATGACGGCGGTGTGCGCCGGGTCGAGCGGCAAGGGGCACTCGAGCTGGGGCTCGACGTCGACCCCGCTGACGATTGTCGTGACCAGTTCGTCGGGCACACCACGCTCTTCGAGGTTCTTGCGAACTGCCGGGCTGACGGCAATGATGCGGCGGCACACCTGCGGGTCGACGCGCAACCGCTCGGCGGGCGACAGGTGCACGTGCAGGGTCATGATCGCGGGGCACCCCAGCCGGCGCGCGAGCCACTGGCCGAGCTTCAACGTGCGGCGCGACTGGATATGCACCAGATGCGGAGCCCACGCGCGCATTTCGCGCAGCAATGTCCACTTCAGATAGCCACTCCAAAATGGCGCATCGAGCCGGCGGTATTCGCGCAGAGAGATCCGCGACCCTGACTTGCTGGCGATGCGCGCCGCATTGGGCGTGACCAGGGTCGCTGAGATACTTCGGTCGGCGAGGCGCCTCGCCAGCCGCAAGGTGTAAGCGCTGCTGCCGCGCGCTTCGACGATTCCGGCCAGAAGCACCACCCGCAGCTCTGAGGGATCGGTGGCAGACATGAATGCCGGTTCGTCTGGCGGACCTCTCGTAACGGCTACGTTCGCCGACTGCGCGCCGGCGGCGGCGCAAGTATGAGATTCAAGACCATGGCCTGCCGCAGGTTGGCGGGGCTGCGGAGCAGCTCGACGAATTTCGGCTCTGCGACAGGCGCCGGCGCTGTCGCCGGCTGCGGCGCGCCCAGGTCTTCCGCCACCTGTACCGAAACCTTCTCGGCCATGTAGTCTTTCAGGTGCTGGCGAACGTGATTCCCCAGCCCCGAGCTGACCGGCGCCTGACGCGAGGCCATTTCGGCGCCAGGCTTCACGCGTCGCGGGGGCCTGGCGGGGCGAGCCGGGGGAAGGGCCTTGGGCGGCGTCGCGCCGCGGAGCGCTGCCTTCGCCGCGGGCGTTGCGGGCGGCGCTTTCACCGGCGGCTTCGGCGCGGGTTTCTGGCTGCCGGTAGGGGTTGCGACCGTTGGTCGCGATGGCTTCCTGCCGGAAACCTCCTGAATGAAAATATCAATTTCCTGCTGCAGTTTGTCATCCCGGGGCCGCGCCGGCGCGCGGGGTCGATTCGCGACCGGCGGCCCTTTTTGCGCCTGCCCCGACGCCATCTTTACAATGACACTGATCAGCCAGCCGACGGCGATCAGGATGGGAATGAGCGTGTCGAGGTCGACAGCCAGCAGCGGGGCGAATGCGGTTAGATGGTACATGGCCGTGAGTTCAACGTTTGTCGTAGGCGCGGCGGAACAGTTGTCGAAGACGCATCAGGTGCGGGCCGCCAGCGTAGCGCCGTCGCCAGCGATGGCCGACCGCATCCGCGTGTCGGCCTGAACATTGTTCAGTTCATAATAGTCCATCAGGCCCAACCGACCACTGCGAAATGCCGCGGCAATCGCCTGCGGCACTTCGGCCTCGGCCAGCACCACTTTCGCGCGGTTCTCCTGCACGTGGGCGAACATCTCCTGCTCTTTGGCGGCCATTTCCGCCCGCTTCTGCTCGGCCTTGGCCTGGGCCACGCGCGTATCGGCCTCGGCCTGGTCGGCCTGTAATCGCGCGCCGATGTTGTCGCCGACGTCGATGTCGGCGATGTCAATTGAAACGATTTCGAACGCGGTCTGCTTTTCGAGCCCGAGATGCAGCACTTCCTGTGAGATCAACTCAGGGCTTTCGAGCACCACTTTGTAAGAACTCTGCTTGCCGATGGCCTGCACGATCCCCTGACCAACACGGGCGATCACGGTTTCTTCCGTCGCCCCGCCGATGAGCTGTTCGAGATTTGTGCGCACCGTGACACGCGCTCGGGCCCGCAACTCGATGCCATCTCCGCAGACTGCGCTTAAGGTCCCTTCGGGGTTGTTCTTGGCGTCGGGACAGTCGATCACTTTGGGGTACACGCTGGTCTGAACGGCTTCCAGAATGTTGCGGCCAGCCAGATCGATGGCGGCGGCCGTGCGCCAGTCAAGCTTGATTTTGGCACGGTGCGCCGCGATCAGCGATTGAATCACGCGGGGGATGTTGCCTCCGGCGAGATAATGGGCTTCGAGATTGCGCGTGCTGATCGGGTAGACTTCCGTCAATCGCGCCTGCACCGACATGATTTTGCTGCGCACGATAATTGACGTATTCACTTTGCGAAACGACATCATTACCAGGTCGAGCAGCGAGATGCCCGCGCCGGTCATCTTGCACTGGATCCACAACGAAAAGTAGCGGGCGAAAACCGCCAGAAAAACCAGCCCCAAAAGGAACACGACCGCCACACCGATCAGCGTGTAGCCCGTGTGCAGGTCGGCGGAAAAGTGCGGAGCGAACGGCAGCGACATGTACGCAGGGCCTCCGGGAGTAAGTTGCACGGCGTGCGCGGCGAAAACGCGCCGACTATTCCGCGCGCCTTTGTGTGGTATCCCTAGGTCAGGTCAAAGTCAAGCGGCCGCCCGACCGGCGGTTCCGACGGCGCAGGCCCGCTGCCGGAAACGGCTTCGGCAGTCGCCGGACGCACGATCACTCCGTTGGGCTTCGCCGACATCACGCGCACGCGCACGCCCGCGTCGATGATCACCCCTTCGCTCATGCAGTGTACCCGGTGGCCGGCAATCCGCACGATGCCCGCCGGATTGAGCGCCGTAACGGTTTCTCCCACCTGACCAACCATCTGCGAGTATTTCTCCTCTTGCTCGACGAACGCGGCGACTTCTTCAGGCGCCGGTCCTTCAAGAATCGCACGCTTTCCCAGGGGCGTACTGGGCCAGATGTAAAAGGCGACGCCGATCGCGACCGGAAGCAGCACCACCATCGCCGATACGAAACTCCAGAAGTACCCGGGGCTTAAACTCCACCAGGCCTTTCCAGCGCACAACAACGCCGCCACCAGGCTGACGATCGCCAGAATCGAGATCAGCCCGCCCGAAGGAATGAAGACTTCGGCGATTAACAGGCTGATGCCCAAGGCCATCAGGAGAAACGCCCAGAGAGAGTAAGATTCCATGTTGCAAACCGCCCGATCGCACGGCCGATGGACCTGCCCGTTAGTGTAATGGCTGGCAGCGGGCAGGCAAAGGGGGGGGCGCCTGGCGTGGCGTCATGGGTCGCTTGGCGCAGACCCGCACATCGGCCGGCACCTCGCCGAGCAGGCCGGGGTGGCCCGCTGAGCCTACCTGAGTTTGCCGGTCCGCGCGAGCGGGCTGGGACGCGGGTCGATGGGAAACTCCGAACACGCGACGGTCTCCCGATCGGTGTCGTCGGTCGCGGGTTCTGCCGACCGCGAACGAACGTGTCGTGCCCGCAGTGCCGAAGTCAACGCGGTTGAGCCGGCGGCAACAAAGGACGCGTCGGCGTGTGCGGCCTTCTCTGAAGCGACGCTGCGGCCACGGGCCCTGCGCGGCCCCGGCTCGTCAGCAGCAGGCGGTGACAAGGGCGTGCGATCGTCGCGGGCGTCGGTTCGCGATTCCAGAGGCAGCCTGAGCGGCTTTGCCGGCGGCAAGGCGGCGGCAACTTCCTGGCTACCGGCCGGCCGGGCGGGCTGAACGGTATTTTCGAGAAACGGGTCGTCTGTCGGGTTTTGACCGCGCATCACAATCTGCTGCTCGGCCGGCCCGCCATTGCGTCCGCGGTCGGCCAGAAGCTGACCGTCGGGCAACTTGATTTCGGGGCAGCCCGCAACAACCCAATTCTGCCAGTCTTTTTCCAGGTCGTCGACCCCCTGATACTCGTAATTCGCCGCGATCGCCCGGTCCCACGAGGCGAGATTGTGGGCATCGGCCAGGAATTTGAGGTAGCGGGCCCGGCCTCCTTTCTGAACCAGCAATTCGGCGAGCGTGTAGCCTTCGGCGTAAAGCGTCAGGATGTCCTGCATGTCCTTCGGGTATTCCTTGATCACCAGCAGTTGCTTCAGCGGAATTCGGCGACGCGTGCCCAGGACCTGCTTGACTGCCAGAACCTGCCGGCGGCGTTCCGATTCGTGCTCGACGAGCGTCGCGGCCCCTTCATCAGCCCAGCGCGGCAGAGGCCGGCGGAAATGGCAGGCGAAAATCGTATGACTCACTTCGTGCGGCAAAACTGAATCAAGAATGCGTTCCAGCGACCCTTGAATCTGCATGTCCCACCCGCACACTTCGGCCGAGCCGTTCGAGGTCGGATGAAACGTAAACGTCGTCGCGCCGCCTGCGCCGATCTGCCCGAGCTTCACTTTGACGGGGCAGGGCTGCGACCACCGCGGCAGCGGGTGACCGAGCCATTCCATCGCCAGTACTTTGCGATAATGTTCGGCCGCCAGCGCGATTTTTCGGGCGACCTCGGCCGAGGGCGCGTAGACGACGAAATTCGGAGTGGCGTATGAGGTCGCGGCGAGGGCCGGCCGGGCCGCCACGACCAGAAAAAAAACGAAAACGATGCGACAAAGCGGCGACGGCTGACACAGGCGAGCATCCTTGCTGCGCACGGTGAAACCTCAGGTTGGCGTCGGGCGATCATCCTCCCCCTCACTTGTGCCCAGTAGCAATTGCGGGGCCAAATGCCATTTACGGCGGCATGAGTCGGCGGCGTCGATTCGCAACGTGCGACGAACAAATGATTTGCGACCCAAATGAGCTGCAATTCTCGGGCTTGTGCCGAGCCGCTTCACGGCGCGCGAGCTTGCAAAATTTACAACACGACGGGTTTCGCCCCTGATCCGACAGCTACGTTCGTTCGTTGTTGCTGTCGGGCGGGAACGGGCAGGCGCGCGAGGCGCCAGCCACTCCAAAGAGCCACTCCACAGCGGCACAGCGTTGGGCGGCTTCCCATGATCGACGTCGTTGGCGTCACGCAGCACTACGGGGTAAGGCCTGTGCTCAAGCGGTTGAGCCTGCACGTTCCCAGCGGTCAGTTGGCGGCGGTCATCGGCCGTCTACCGGTTGTCATCGACTGACTCCGATACAGAGCAAGGCTGAAGCGGGTTGTCAGCGATTGCCCTGACGCGGGCAAATCGTCATTGTGAATAGCTGTCCGTATGGCCATTTCGCGAAGATGTTCATAGCCCGAGGGGTGCTTCATGTTCGATCGCATGGCAAACGGCTGGGAGTTGGCGAAGGAAAGTTTCGGCGTTCTGCGAATGGACAAGGAACTGTTGCTGTTTCCTCTGATTAGCGGCATAGCCTGTCTGCTGGTGCTGGGCAGCTTTGTGGCGCCGCTCTGGAACAGCCCGTATTCGCAGATGATCTTTGACGACGGCCGGGTTCCCAACGACCCACTGGCGTATGCGATTCTTTTCGCGTTCTACGCCGTGAACTACTTTGTCATCGTCTTCTTCAACGCGGCCTTGGTGGCTTGTGCGATCATTCGATTCAAAGGGGGCGACCCGACCATTGCCGACGGGTTGCGCGCCGCGGGCAGTCGCGTGCCACAGATTCTGGCCTGGTCGCTGGTCAGCGCCACAGTTGGCGTCTTGTTGCGGACGGTCGAATCGCGCTCGGAGAAGTTTGGCCAGATTGCCACGGCGATCGTGGGAGCGGCGTGGTCGATCGCCACGTATTTCGTCGTCCCCGTGCTCGTTGTCGAACGCGTCGGACCGGTCGACGCTGTGCGACGTTCGTTTGCCGTGCTGAGAAAAACCTGGGGGGAAGCTCTCTTCGCCAACTTCGGCATCGGGCTCATCACGTTTGTGGCAATTCTGCTGCTGGGCATTGCCCCTCTGGTCGGTGGAGGCATCGCAATGGCGACAGGAAACACGGTTCTCGGCGGGCTGCTGCTGGTTTCCGGCGGCGTGGGGCTGATTCTCGTTTCGCTGGTATCGTCGGCGCTCGACAGCATTCTGCTGGCGGCCTTGTACCTTTACGCCGCCGAAGGGAAGGCGCCGGGTTCGTTCGATGAATCGCTGCTCCGAAGCGCCTTCGCATCGCGATAACCAGACGCCAGGGGCGGCGGCGAGAGCCAATAGCGCATGGAATCGGTTGTTAGGAGGCTGGCGGCCATTCCGTCGGTGCGGGCTTCAGGCTGACATAACCCGTAAGCAAGGTGATTGCCGTCTTGCGGCCGTGATGTGAAGGGCCGTTTGTAACCTTTAATCCTGCCGCACGGGCGCCGAATGCGTCGCCGAGACTGTCACGCGCCTGACGCGCTCGCCCGGCAACGTCTCCCCCTGCCAAATGGGGTTTGACACGCATTCTCCCTGACCTAACCTTCGGTGACATTTTTCATCATGCGCCATAGCGCGCGACAACGCAGGCGGACCGGTGCGGGCCAGCCGTGGGCGTTCGAACCCGACGTCGTTTATCGCACCGCAATCGATCTCACCAGGCCCCCGCGCGCTTTCTGCGGATATGGACAAGCAGAACCGAAGACTGTCGCCGATGGAGTTTCTGGCCCAGTTGAAGGCCGGGGCCAAGCCGTCGAAAACCGGGGGGGGAAAGGGAGCCGCTGACCAACCCGATGACACTGCAGCGCAGGCCGCGGCTGTCGCAACGGCCGCGCCCGAGGACGTCCAGTCGGGCGGGCAACTCGACCAGCTTTTCGAGCGGGTCAATCTGCTGTTGGGGCAAGGGCAGGAGCCGGGTGAAGAACAGTTCATTCCGCGCGAGCCTCAGACGCTTGCCGAAACGAACCTCACCGTCGAAGACGTCGAAAAGCTTGTATTGAAGTATTTGCTGGCGCGAGGCTCGGCAATCGGCCGGCGAATCGCCCAACAGGTCTGCCTGCCGTTTGGCCTGATCGACCCGCTGTTGAAGAGCCTGAAGCAGGAACAGCTCATCGTCTTCAAAGGCGCCGCGACGATGGGCGACTACGAATACACGCTCACCGAACTGGGGCGCGAGCGGGCCCGGCGGTACACCGAAGAATGCACGTATTTCGGCGCCGCGCCCGTGTGCCTGAAAGACTATCTCGAGGCGATGGCGCGGCAGTCGATCGCCAAGCAACATGCCACCGAGCCCGAGCTGCGGCAGGCGTTTGCCGAGCTCATTGTCAACGAACGGATGCTGTCGCGGCTGGGGCCGGCGATCAATTCGGGCCGCGGCATGTTTCTGTTCGGCGCACCCGGAAACGGCAAGACTAGTATAGCCGAACGAGTCACGAACTGCTTCGGATCGACGATCTGGGTTCCGCGAGCCTTGGGAATTGAAGGCGACATCATCCGCATTTTTGACCCGGCGGTACACGAGCTGATCGACGAACCGACGTCAGACGGCATCTTCAACCTCTCCGGCATCGACAGCCGCTGGGTACACATCCGCCGTCCCACGATCGTCGTCGGCGGCGAATTGACGATGGCCGAACTGGAAGTCAAGCAGAACTCCGTCACCAAGATCTGCGAAGCCCCGCTGCAACTGAAAAGCAACTGCGGAACGCTGGTCATCGACGACTTCGGCCGCCAGAGGATGCCGGTCGACGAGCTCTTGAACCGCTGGATCGTGCCGCTCGAAAAGCGGTACGACTTCCTGAACCTTCCGTCGGGCAAGAAGATTCAGGTGCCGTTCGATCAGATCATCATCTTCGCCACCAATCTCGAACCGAAAGACCTGGTCGACGGCGCATTTCTACGGCGCATTCCCTACAAGATTCACGTGCCTGACCCGACGGAAGAAGAGTTTCACAAGCTGTTCGAAGTCATGTCGCCCGCGCTGGGGTTTCAGTACGACAAGTCGGCGGTCGACTACCTGATCTCGAAACACTACAAGCCGATCAAGCGGCCGTATCGGTGTTGCCAGCCGCGCGACCTGCTGCTGCAGGTGCGCAACTACTGCATGTATCACTGCCTGCCCAAGGTGATGACGCCCGAGGCGTTTGATTTCGCCTGCGAGAACTACTTCTCGATCATGTAGCGGAATTCGTGCCCGGGCCGCGCAGGCGGCGAACGATCGGAAATCGCGAGATCGGCTGCGCGAAGGTTCGTTTCTACCGCTCCATCGTCAGCACGACCCGGAAACGCGCCTTGCCGCTCAGCATGCGTTCGAGGGCTTCGCCCACGCGCTCCAGCGGATAGACTTCGTTCATCGACCGCACGCCCGTGCGGGCGCTGAAAGCCAGCGTATCTTGCGAGTCGATGGAAGTTCCCGAGTACCAGCCCTTCACCGAGCGGGAGCCCATGATCAATCCCAGAGGGGAAACCTGCATTGACATGGCGGCCCCCACGACGAGCAGCGTGCCGCCGATCGCCAACCCCTCTTGCACGGCGCTCATCGCGTCGCCGCTGGTGGCCGTCGCCAGGATGATCGTGGCCCCTCCCAGCTTCCGAAGCTCCGCGGCAGGATCTTGCGACTGGCTGTCGATGTAGAGCGCCGCGCCTAGTTTCTTCGCAAATGCCTCTTTGTCTTTGCCGCGCGCGATTCCGACTGTATGAAACCCCATCCGGGCCGCGTATTGCACACCGAGATGTCCCAGACCCCCCAGGCCGAGCACCGCCACGACGTCGCCCGGCCGCGCGCCGCAGTTGCGCAGGGCATTGAACGTGGTGATTCCTGCGCACAGCAGAGGAGCCGCTTCGACGGCCGACAGTTCGTCGGGCCGCAGCGCCAAGGCGCTCACCGGAGCGACCATGCGCTCGGCGTATCCGCCGTCAATCGTGACTCCCGTGATCTGGCCTGTCTGGCAGGCGAAGAAATTGCCCCGCCGGCACGGCTCGCATTGCCCGCAGTACCCGCCGCTCCATCCGACCCCGACCTTCTGCCCGGTCGACCAGCCGCTGACGCCGGGGCCGACAGCGTCGATCACTCCGGCCACCTCGTGACCCGGAACCCGCGGGTATTTGGGATTGGCAAACGTCCCTTCGATCGTCGCCATATCGCTGTGGCAAATGCCACACGCGTCGACTTTGATCCTGACGGTTCCCGGCCCCGGCTCCGGAATCGGCCGTTCGACAATTTCCAATGGCCCCTTGGGCCGCGAAACCTGCGCTACACGCATCGTCGCCATGGTGATCTTCCAATCCGGTCCACCGACGCGCGGAATTGTACCTGTCAGAATACAAGGGTGACAGCAAAGCGGGCTGACTGGCCAAATTCCCGCGACTTGTGCTGTCTTCGGGCTTGTTGGGCGAGCGGAGAATCCTTAGGAATTCTGCTGTATCACCCATCGATCTGGTCGCGCCATGCCGGAATTCATCATCGAATCTCTCGACGATCAGCGGCTCGACCCGTATCGCCATCTCAAGCGCCCAGGGCCCGGGCCGAGTGAGACCCTGGTTGCGGAAGGAGAGAAGCTCGTCTTGCGGCTGCTTCACAGCCCCTGCCGCACCGAGTCGGTGCTTTGCACCCGGGCCGCGCTGGAGCGACTGCGCACGGCATTTTCGCGCGACTTGCCGGTCTTCGTCGCACCCACACAGCTCATCTCGCAACTGATCGGGTTTCGATTTCACCGCGGAGTTCTGGCGTGCGGAAGGCGGCCGGCAGAGCCGGCTCTCGAATCACTGTGGGAACATCGCGCGGCGAGTGAGCGGGAGATTGTCGTGCTGTGCCCTGAGATTCGCGACCCGGAAAACCTGGGAACCATCATACGGACGGCGGCCGCCTTCGGCGCCCTGGGGGTCGTGGGGGGACGTGCGGGAACCGACCCGTTTTCGCGTCGCGTGCTGCGGACGTCGATGGGCAGCGTGTTGCGACTGCCGATCGTGCAGACTGACGAATGGGTCACAGTTGTCGATGCGCTCGCCGAGGCAGGCTTCGAAACGATCGCCGCGGTGGTGTCGCCGGATGCAGAACCGCTCGCACAGGCGCATCGACCTACGCGCGCCGCGCTCCTGTTCGGCAATGAAGCGGACGGATTGCCGAACGACCTGGTGGGGCGCTGCCGGCGGCGCGTCACACTGCCAATGGCTCAAGGCGTTGATTCGCTGAATGTCGCGGTCGCCGCGGGGATTGTGCTGCACCATTTTGCGCACGAAATCGCGTTTGCGCACAAACTCGCGGAACGACGAACTTGAGTGCGCCGCGGCGTTTCGCCCTGCTGCAAACCGGGCAGATCGCGCGCTAACTCAAGAGTTGTTCGACCACGCGCCCGTTGGCCACCAAAGGCACGGGGCGCCCGAGGCGATCGGGAATCGTCTGCTCGTGCGAGACGCCAGACAGGTGATACATTGTGGCCAAAATATCTTCAGGGCTGACAGGGTCACTCTTGACCCCAGCGCCTCGCGCGTCAGAGGCCCCCACGACGTTGCCGCGGGCGATGCCGCCGCCTGCCAGAAGAATGCTGTAGGCACGCGAGGAGTGATCGCGGCCAGCGTACCCTTCGCGCAATTCGACCCTTTCGGTGCGGCCGTGCTCGGTCAGACACATGACCAGCGTTTCGTTGAGCAGGCCCCGCTCGTCAAGATCGACAACCAGCGAGCTGAGGGCCCGGTCGAGGCCTGGCAGCAACTCGTCGCCCAGCCGCTCGAACATGCGAAAGTGCGTATCCCAGGCCGTGTTCACGACACGCACTTCGTCCCACACGACAGTGACCAGGGGCGCCCCGGCTTCGAGCAGGCGGCGGCCTGCCAGCGCCGATTGACCGAACAGCGTCATGCCATAGCGTTCGCGCGTCGCGTCAGATTCGCGGGCCACGTCGAGGGCATCGCGAAGCCTGGGAGACGAAATCAGCGAATAGGCCATCTGCTGAAAATAGTCGAGACTGCGGCCGGCCACGCTCTCGTCCATCGTGCGGCGTGACGAATCCAATTGTTCGAGAATGCTGCGGCGACGGTTCAGCCGATCCACCGTCATACCGGGTTGCAGCAACGTATCCGGTGGCGGCAGGTCACTGACGAGCGCGAATTCGAGCTGACCATCGTTTTTCTTGGGCACGGGCACCCAACCCGCGCCGGTAAATGTGAGGCGGCTCTCCGGTGTGATGCCCAGAAACGGGTCGGGAACCGAAACGATGGCTCCGCCAAACCCGGGATCGCGATCGGCAGATTTCGTAGCCGTCCCCTCGAACGAGCTCCAGACGGGGTCGTAGGTCCGACCCAGAAACCCGCCGTACGGGCCGCTCCGCTTGATCGGGGCGCGACTGGAATACTGAAACGGCAAACCCACATTCGGAGGGATCTCACCGGGCGGCGCGTCGGGCGCTTGGCGTCGGGCGAGATACTGCAAGACGCTGCCGAAGTACGGGTAATGATCGGGATGAAAAGGTGTCGTCTCAATTCCGAAATTCGGCGCCGGGTGCCCAGTGAGTGTGTAGACGTTGGAGTGATTGTTGTGGGGGTGTGTCATCGACCGCACAATCGTGACCCGGTCGGCAATGCTGGCAATCCGCGGCAGACGGTCGCAGATGCGCAGGCCCGGCACGGCTGTCTCAGCGGCGCCGAACTCGCCTCGAATCTCGGCAGGCGCTTCGGGCTTCGGGTCGAACGTTTCGTATTGCGAGGCGGCGCCCGACAGGTACAGGACAATAATTCGCTTGGCGCGGCCGAAGAGATGGTCTGGGCTGGCAGCGGCCTGACATTGCTGCCAGCGCAGCAAGTCGGCCATGCTGACGGCAAGGGGGCCCAAACCCCCGACGGTCAACATCTCACGGCGCGTCCACCGGCCGTTGCACAGACGTTGCGGCGATCCCAGGATCTTAAGCATGAGCGTCGATGCCTTCTTCCTCTTTCAATACCCTCCTGGGGCATCCTCAGTTTAGCATTTTTGCCCGCGTATGTCGCAAGCCCGAAAGGCAGATTGAGGTACCAGCCGATTTGTCTTTCTTCCTTGATCGTTGACGTGCTGGTCCTGACAAATACGATCGGCAGCCCAATTCGCCTGAAGTAAGCGGCTTGTGGTTGATTCGAGCACGCCGGCACACAGTCCCATCGGTTTGCGTCATTAGACAATCGTCGTTCCCGCGAATTACACTGCTGGGCCGGCCCGCCCACCTGAATTCCTTCGTTCCGCGTGCCGACAATCGCGACCGGACCACATGCCCAAGGATTTTCTCAAAGCGACGCGCGACCGGTACGACGTGTTGGTGATCGGCAGCGGCCTGGCGGGACTGACCTCGGCGAACATCCTCGCGCGGGTCGGACATTCGGTGCTGCTCTTGGAGCACCACTATCAATTGGGGGGCATGGCGACGTGGTTCAAGCGCCGCGGAGGCCACATCTTCGATATTTCACTGCACGGCTTTCCTGTCGGCATGATCAAGAGCTGTCGCAAGTATTGGACGGCGCAAATTGCCGAATCGATCGTGCAGCTCAAGGGTATTCGCTTCGAGAACCCCCAGTTTTCTCTGCGCACCACATTCGACCGTGACGATTTTACGCGAATTCTTACTCAGAAGTTCGAGATCGACCCGGTGGTGGTCGAGCGGTTTTTCGACAAGTCTCGCGGAATGACCTTTTACGACGACAAGTCGCAAACGGTGCGAGACCTGTTCGAGGAATTCTTTCCGGGCCGTTCTGACGTCATCCGCCTGCTGATGGAACCGATCACCTACGCCAACGGTTCAACACTCGATGACCCGGCGATCACCTACGGCATCGTATTTTCGAATTTCATGAGCAAAGGAGTGTACACCTTTGAAGGGGGGACCGATCGATTGATCGGCTTGATGCAGGAAGAAATGGAACGCAATGGAGTCGACGTTCGAATCCGCTGTCTCGCGGATCAAATCGAGGTCGATTCGCAGCGGCGCGTGACGGGCGTGAAGGTCAACGGCCGGCGGATCGGGTGCCGGGCGCTGGTGTCGAACGCGAATCTCAAGTCGACGATCCTCAAGCTGGTCGGCCCCGAGCACTTCGATGCGCCGTACGTTGAAGAGACGCGCGCCGTGCGGCTGAACAACAGCAGTTGCCAGGTCTACATCGCCTGGAAGCCCGGCCAGGCCTTCGAAGACCAGGGCGACCTGCTCTTTCATTCGGAGCATCGCGGGTTTGACGCGCAGGCGATGCTCAGCCGCAGAATCAGCAGCCGCACGTTCTCGTTTTACTACCCCAAGACCCGCCCGGGCTGCGACCGGCACTTGATCGTCTCATCAACCAACGCCAACTATCGTGACTGGGCCGATCTGTCAGAGACCGACTATCAGACGTCGAAACAGGAACTGTGCGACAGCACAGTCGAATGCCTCGAACGATACCTCCCCAACCTGCGAGAGAATATCGACCATATCGAGGCGTCGACGCCGCGCACCTTTGAGCACTACACGCGGCACCAGGAGGGGGCCTCGTTCGGGACGAAATTCGAGGGGCTGAAGGTCAGTCGCGAACTGCCCCAGCAGATTGCAGGACTGTACCACGCCGGCTCGGTGGGCATCATCATGTCGGGCTGGCTGGGAGCGCTCAACTACGGCGTGATCGTGGCGAATGAGGTCGACAAGTTTTTAACCGGCTCATGACAGGTATCAAAGCGTGACGTCACTCAATAAGGCCGCGATTCAGGAGCTGATTCCCCATCGCGACCCGTTCCTCTGGATCGATGAGGTAGTCGAAGCCGACGCAGGCCGTATCGTCGCGCGGCGATTCGTCGATCCGGCGCTCGACGTCTTCCGCGGGCACTATCCCGGCCGGCCGATCTTGCCGGGAGTTCTGTTGTGCGAGGCGGCCATGCAGGCCGGTGCGGTGCTGATCGCGCAATTGCCTGAAGGCGCGTTGCGGCCCGAGCAGGTGCCCGTCGCGACGCGACTCACCCATGTTAAATTCAAACAGGTGGGTCGCCCGGGTGATACGCTGACAATTGAGGTCAAGCTGTCGGACCGGGCCGCAAATGCTTTCTTCCTCACGGCGAAGGTCTCGGTCGCGGGGCGCACGGCGGCGACGCTCGAGTTCGCGTGTGCCGCAGCAGAAGTCTGAAAAAAAGGGGCCGGCATCCCGGAACCGGTCGGCGACTGGTCCGGAATGCCGACCCCGCCGCGTCACTCGCCCCGCTCCCACGGAAGCAGCGGGCGCGAGCGGGCGTCAGACCAGACGGCGTTGGGCGCCGTTTCGCGGCAACCCAGAATCCGATCGGCCTGCAGGCTCCACGTGCGCTTTGTCGCCAGAACCACGGGATACTCTCCGAAACGCGGGCCGAAGTCAGCGAACGCGCGCTCAGGGCGCGCCGCTTGCGCACAGCGAGGGACCATCTTGGTGTACTCCCGGATGTCGATCGTCGATGAGAGATCGCTGTGCCGCTCGAGCGACACAGCCGTCCGCATCGTGATTCTGCGCGATAAAGGGCGACGTGCCGTCGAATTCGCGCGTCGGCAAGGCGGTTTCTCGACCGACCGCCTCGCAAGGCGCTACCTTGCGTTCAGCCGGCTGAGCGTCCGCGACCGTCAACCTTTCGCTGACCCGAACCTGTTCGCCGCGCCGCGATGGGCCGGGAACGGCCTTCCGCGCCCACGAGAATGGGAACAGAGGGAAGCCGGCCCGCATCCAGGCGCGCCCCAATGAAAATCAAAACCAAATGAACAAAGAAACCACTTCATCCAGGCCATTTGGTTTCTTTGCAACCATATGCGGCGCTTGAAGTTGAGTAAGAAAACCAAATCGCCAGGTTGCATTTGGTCTCTTTGCAAGCCCGTGTCTTGATTGGCTTTGTGTTCAACATGCTCAATTCGGGGCCCATTTTTTCTCTCTCCGTGCCCCCCCCCTGCGCCAAGAGCCTCTAGGTGAGGCGGAGGGAGCGCCGAGCGAAGCGAGTCGCACCGCGAGCGGGGACCGCATACGCTCCATGCTCGCGCCATCCCGCGCAGCCACAATTTTATCACCATTGGTTTTCGGCGCGCAGAGGAATGCCGCGCGCATTTGGAAAACACGCGCGAAATCAGGGTACGACGGATGCCCCCCTCCCCGATTGAAGGAGGGCTGGGGTGGGGGCGAATTGGGGGAGAATATTGCGCTCCGGCCCTCACCCTGACCCTCTCAGAGGGGAACTGTCCGCGCACGGGGGCCGAACCCGCGCGCCTGCAAAGCCTGCCGCCCACCCGCGCACGACGCGCCGAGCCCAGATCAGGCCAACGATTCTCGCAATTGGTTCGTGCGCCCCGCGGGGGCGGCCTCTCGCGCAATCCGGTCAAGGCCCAGGCCGACTGGCGCCGGCCGCAGAATCAGGCGGGTCAATTCCGGAAGGCAATTCCATCGCAGGGGGTGGCGACCGCCGATGCCCCGGCTGACGTACAGCAACGTCGGCGATTCCCAGAACGCCCCCGACGCGTACTTGGCGCCATAGATGCTGGGCGAATAGACCGGCCCGAAACCGGGCAACCGCACCTGGCCCCCGTGGTTGTGACCAGCGAGCATCAGGTCGATGTGGTGACGTCGGGCCCATTCGAGGTTGTCGGGTGTGTGGCTGAGCAGCAGGCGGAATGCCTCGTCAGGAGCCAGCCTCAGTTCGGGCTGCCGCCCCATCCACGGACGTTCACTGCCGCACAGAACCAACTCGCGGCCTCGATGCCAAACCGACTCGCACCGCCCGGCCAGCCCTTGCCAGCCCAGCCGCGACAATTCGCGCCTGAGCGCCTCAACGTCAGGCAGATACGAATCGTGATTTCCCAGAACGTACCAGCACCCCAGCGGCGCCGACAGCCGCCCGAGCGTCGCGGGCAGCCAGTTAATCAAATCCTGGCGATCAAGAGCATCTCCTGTCAAAACAATGAGGTCAGCGGGCAGCGTGCGCGCCATCTCGAACAGTTCGTCGAAATAGCGCCGGCCGACGGTGCCTATGTAATGCAGGTCGCTCAGATGCAGAATCGACAGCCCGTCCCATTCCTCAGGCAGCCGCGGAACCCGGTATTCTTTGTCGGAGACTTCGAGCTGAAATGCTTCGTTCCCTGGCAGGCGGGCCATGAACTGGTACGGCCCATCGCCGATCGGCCGCATCCCCAACCGCCGGCTGATGTCGCAGTGTTGCGAGTGATTCGAGAGCTGCAACCGCGTGCGTCCACGCCGCCGCCACGCAACGATCGGCAGCGCGAGAAAGACGGTCCCACAGATCGCAAGGTACGCCAGAACCGAAAGCGGCAGCAAATGCCACGAGCCACCCAGCAGCAACCGCGGGCCCCGCCAGCCGGCGTACCAGAGAAACAGCAGGGGCAGCCCCGGCAGCAGCACGTCGTGAAGCTGTCGAAACCGATGCAGCGTTCTGTCAGAAAGCGGCAGAGAATGCAGACGATTGACAATTGCGACGACGAGCGCCGCATGCCCCACCGACAGCGCCATGATGATCAGGGCGTTGGCCCAGGCAATCTGCATGACGCGCGTTTTATCGGAGGCGGGCGACCCTTGGCAAGATGATCCGGCTTACCGGGCGTCAGAGTCGCCCGGGCGCACGCCTTTTCGATGACCATTGAACGCGAATCGGCTGGGCTGATATTTGCCAACCAGCTCGACGTTCGATCGATCAGGAATGCGATCTTCGAGGTGCAAAGCCCAGTAGCAGGCGTTGACCAGCAACCGGCGCAGGCCTTCGCTCGCCAGGTCTTGCGAGGCGCCCATTGTTGTGGTGAACACCCGGGCTTGTTTGCCAGAGGCCGACGCGTAGGTTTTCGTCCAGGCAATCGGCATCATCGGGTCGTTCTTTTTGCCCGCGACAGGCGGATCGTCAGGACGCATCCCTTCGAGCACCTGTCCCAGAACCAGCGGCTGGCAGTCGCCCGGAAGAGGCAGGCGGACGCCGTAGACATCGGTCGGCCCCCAGATTTCTCCCGACTGAATGCCACGCCAGATCGGATGTGATTCTGCGCCCGGCGCAACCACGCCCCGGGTGCTCTGCCGGCCGTGCTCGCCATGGTGGCTGATCCAGGTTTCACCCAGCACCTGGCGTCCGAAGCCGCCTTCCCACTCACGGTTGTTCCAGGTGTAGCGGGCGTAGCGCGATCCGGGCGTGAGTTGGAAGGCGTGAGTCGAGGTTCGTAAGGCAACGATGGGCCGACCCGACTCGATATAATCGACCAGTGGCTGCATCTGGCCTTCGGGCAGATTTCGAAAACGGACAAACAAGACCAGCAGGTCGGCGCCGGCAAGAGCTTCGAGACCGGGAATATTGTCGGCTTGCTGCGGATTGATGGTGCCGTCGGCCTTGTCGATCGCGAACAGCACCGTGCATTTGAACCCGTGGTGCGTCGAGAGGATGCGGGCCAATTGCGGCAGTGCTTCCTCCGAACGATACTCTTCGTCGCCGCTGACGAGAACGACGTGTTTGCCCTTTCCGAGGCCCGCCTGGCCCTCGTAGACCACCCAGGGATCTGCCGCGAGGACTGGGAAGCTCGACAAAACGACCAAAGTGACCTGAAACAGGCAGGCGCGTGACAGCGACACGGTGGACCTTTCGCGGCAGAACACATCTCTGTCAGACTGGTTGGGTCAGCCGATCGTACTCACTCCCCGGTTACAATAACAGCCTCGAGGATGACGTTGCCGCCCAATTCGCCGCCGACGAAAGACCTTCTACGACTGCCGCTGCGGGCTCTCGCCGCGCTGGCGACGCGCGCGGGCCTGCGAATTGCCGCGCTCGCCAGCGATCACGATCTGTCGACATTGGAGTTGTCTCTGGAGGTGCCTACCGGCCGACCCGTCAGGCTGCGCGACCTGGGGTTTGTGCCATTTGCGGGGCGGCACCCGCGTGCGGGGGAAGTGCGTGCAACTATGCAGCAGATCGGGCGCACGACCGACCGCGCGTTGGCCAAATTCACGCGCAACGACGATCGGTTGAGGCGGCACGCCGAGACGGCCCAAGCGTGCGACCTGGCCCTGCGCGCTTCAATTGCTGTCGGCGGCCAACAAGCAGTGGCCGACCGCGTGCGCGACGCGATTGCCGAAGATTTTCGTTGGCTCTGCGTGCTGTGCGGCGGCCGTGCCAGCGACGATTTTCCACCGATCGACGTTCTCGATTTTCAGGCCTGGCCGTTGTGGCCGTATGGCGTTCCCTGCGATCTGTCTTTGCCCGAATGACACAAGTGACACAAGCCCGACTCTGCGAAAGCCCTCAGGGCGCCAGGAAGATCAGGCCGGTCGCGACGCCGCCGATAAACAGTGCGGCATCGGTGCGCCACGGCAGCCGGTAGCAGCGGTACGGAACGCAGTTGCCCGGGCGATCGTAGCCCAGCGTGTACACGCAGTCGCAGGGGCTCTCAGCAACGAGCTTGTACGGCAACAGGGCACAGTCGGCGTAGAACTTGACCGCAGAAACCGCGGTCTGCAGGCAACCGTAATTCAAGCCGTAACGTTCAAGATTGATGTCCTGAAACCATAGTGGTGCGTAACAGACGGCCGTCGGCTCCCAAGACCACGGAACGGCCGCGAACCCGCGCGTCGCGCCCAATCCGTGCAGGTACGTGGGGTACTGAGCGAAATGCGGCGTGGCGTGATCGATGGGAAAGTCGCCCTCGGGGGGTGTGATGCGCGCTCGCAATTGCCCGACGGCCTTGTGCTGCTCGATGGTCTCTTCGTCCCAGTCGTACCAGCCCGGATGATGAGGCGGCTGTTGAACCGCCTCAGCCTGGGGCTGCTCCGCCTGCGCCACCATGACGGGGATTTCGCCCCAGTCGTGGTCGCCCGACGAATCAGCGGCGAGTCGATCGAGGGTCTCCAGCGACGCTGACCTGTCAGAACGATGCGCGTCCGCAGGCGGGCTGGCTGCGACGGTTTCGCCTTCGCTGACGGCGGCTTCAGGCCGATCTTCCGCGCGGTTGGCCGGCACGACGGCCGACTCCGCTTCGTTCGCGATAGCGCCCTGTCGTTCGACAGCTCGTACGTCTGCCGTATTCGCCTGAACCTGCGTCAGACCAGCCCGGACCTGTGCGCGGACGAGAGCGAGAGTGCGCCACGAACGCGCAGCGGCAGAGCGCACGCGCAGGTTTCGGTCGCCCAAAGACGAGGTCAGTTCGCGCGCCGCCCGCTTGTGGTGCGGCAACGACACTTCCGCGAGCGCGAGCGCCGCCAGATAGCGCACGTCGCTGTCGGCCGAATGTAGCGCTTCGCAAAGGCAGACCACCGGTTCACGCGCGTGCGGGTCGATCTTGTTGAGCGTCAGGGCCACGTGCAGGCGCGCCAAGGGCGCAGACGAGTCGAGCAGATCGTACAGCGCCGGCAGCGCATCGATGGCGCGAGGCTCCCATTCTCCCAATTCGGAGACGGCCAGCGTGCCGGCATTGGGAGACGTCGTTCCCACGAGGTCTATCAACGTGGGAACAATACGCGGGTCCGCCGGGTCGCAATGGCGCAGCGCCAGGGCCGACCAGACGCACACCAGAGGGTCTTCGTCGGCGAGGCTTTCGCGAAGTGCCGTGACGGCCGGTTTCGCCGCCGGCCCCAGCAGCGCCAGTTGCCCGGCAGCTCGCCGCCGAAACAGCACATTCGAATCGGCCAACTGGCGAATCAGCAACCCGACTTCGGCCTGAGTAAGCTTATTCCCTTCCGGCTCGGAAATGTCGAGATGGCCCTCTGTGTCGTGCCGGATATCGTTTTGACAACACAGTCTGACGATCGCTGCGGCAGAGGCAATCCGCTGATCGTCGTCGGTCATCGCGCGAAGCAATCCGGCATCGGCGGCAGACGCGTACTTTGCTCCAGCCGAGACCAAGGCGCAAGCGGCGAAGTACCGCTCCTGACCAGGCCCGACCGCCAGCGATTCGAGCAACACTTCGTGCGGCGGGGAATGCGACGGGTCGATCTTCAACAGCGCCTCGGCGGCCTGCAGCCGCAGTATGGGGTCGGTTGCGGCGAGCTCCGATTCCAGCGCCGGTTGCGCTGGTGCAGCCGCCGGGCCGATTTCGCCTAAGAGAAATGTCGCCAACGCATCGGCGGGAGAAAGTCCAGAGCCTGCCATTTCACTAAACGCTGCTACGGCGATGTCGGAGCGGTTTCCCACAAGCCACAGCGTTCGGGCGGCATAGATTCGCACCAGCGGGTCGGCATCACGGACCAGCGGCCAGACATCGGGAAGGGAGGGTTCGGCGGCCTCTCCGAGGTCGGTCAGTTTCAACAGCGCTTCGCGACGTTGCGACGCACGAGACGAACGCAACTCGTATCGGATGGCATCCAGGCTGGCCGGCGACGCTGCTGATTCGGCGGCGGAGCGAGCATCGCGAGGAGAGGCATTCGCGGCAACGGGCAGCCTGATCGCCAGCACGCAACAACCGACGGCGGCCGATACGGCGGCCAGCACCGGAAGTCGCCGCCAGACCCCGCGCCGAGTTCCATAATTGAATGCGTTCGCACGATCCATGGCGATTGCTCCTGCGTTCGATCCGCGACGCGCAAGCCCGAGACTTGGGCGCCCGCACATCAGGTCGTCTGGAAACAATCGTGCTATTCAGTAGATCGGTTTCAAACCGTGCGACTGCTACCCCCGGCAAAGTCGCCGTGATCGCTCGAGTTGTAAGGTCCGGAGATTCCCGAGGTGAATATTACAACCCGCACCGCCGCGGCGCGAATGTAGCCCAAGCGCCGCAGAAAAGCCAAGGAACGGCGCAATGCCTTTCCATTAAATAAGATGCGCTCACACCACGCTTCTCGGCGGCAAGAAATACTAATTTGGCACGTCGAATGCGAAAGCAGGCTAATCCCCCCCGGCCCGTGGAGAGACGGGCCGTCTCCTGCCTCACTTCCCACCCCAACTCCCCCCTGCAAGGCCGAAGGGATCCCCGCGTCCCTTCGGCCTTGCCATTGCGCGCGGGCCGCCCGACCGACTCTTGCCCACAAAGTCGCCGCAATCGTCAAGTCTTGCGCAACCGAACCCGATAACTGAAGGAAGGGATACTCATCAGGAGCCCGCACGGTGGAAGGCCTGTGTCGGACAGCAGCCCTTCTCGGTTGCCTCGCTTGCGGAGCCCTCGCGTCGAACGAAACGATTCGATTCGACGCCGAAGCGGTTGCCGCCGATAGCTCCTTTCCGGCAGGGACTACCTCTCCTCCAGACGATGCGACTGGCGACGGGGCGCCGCCCGACGAAGAGGGTGACTGGCGCGAACTGGCGGAACCCTCCGCACCGCCTCTGGGCTCGGCCTTGTTCTCCGGCCGCCGCACCACGTTGAGGCAACTTTTCGAGCGCGACACGAACCCGGTCCCGAAGTCCGAACGGCCGTGGCCCGACGTCGAGGACCCCGGCCCAGACCTGGGTGACTTTCCCAACAGCGCCTACACACTTCCTCAGGGTCGCTGCTACCTCGAACTGGCGCCTCTGACGCTGTTCGGCCCCGACGATCAGGCGCCTTCGTCGTACACGTTTCCTTACCTGCTGCGATACGGCGTGACCGACGACGTCGAGTTCCGCTTGTTCGGGTCGGGTCTTACGCAGATTTTTGGCGATGATCCGACGACTGGTTTCAGCCCGCTCAATATCGACCTCAAGGTGCATCTCTGGGACGACAAGCGTGAATGGCTGCTGCCGGCCTCATCGCTTGAGGTTTACCTTCAAAGCACCTGGGGCAGCTCGCAGTTCACAACGGGGTGGCAGCCATCACTCAACATGAATTTCGACCTGCCGCTGACCGACAAGACAAATCTCGAATGGACGGTCGGTTATTCCGGCGTGCAGGATGCCGTGAATATTGTCACCGGCGGGCGATTCGTACCTCGGCACGGGTTCCTTAACCCGCAGATTCACCGGGCGAACGAAAACGTCTATCAGCTTTCGGTCCAATGGGCCCTCGAATGGGAAGTGAACGAGCGATTGCAGCTCTTCCACCACGGCTTCTACAACGGCGGCATCCTGATTCAACAAGGGACCGGCATCGTCGTGGGGGGCGGGTTGTTTTGGAAATTCTCTCAGTCGCTGCTGGGCTTCGCATCTTTGAACGCTGGCCTGACGCCCGATCTTCCCCCGTTGCTGGTGCAGCTCGGTTGGACGCGTGCGTATTGAGGCCAGCCTGTTTCGAGCGACAAGCTTTTGCAATTTCCGGCCGCGGCCGAGATGCGCTCGTGCCACGACGCACGGTCGCCTACCGGCCTGCTCGAGGCTGTCTGCTCAAGCGGCCTGAAGAGAGGGGGGCAGCCACATTGGGGGCTGCACGCAGGGCCGGTCTGTCACGAAAGGCTAGCGCTCGGCCGCCGTGCCGACTGCCACTTTCGAAAAACGGATTCGATCGACGCCGCCTCGCCGACCGAGCGTCGGCGAAACAAACGAATGAAAATCCGGCGGAATAATCGCATTCTATGCACCTCTTTGGAACCAGCCTGCTGAATTCTACGCCACACCGGGGTTACAGGCGGGTTACAAATAGGGACAGAACAGTTCCGCTCGTGCCGCAGAAAAGAAATGGGGAGTAGCCCGGCCGCCGTCGAGTCGAAACCTCGCCGGTGAGTGCCGCCGGAATCGGTCGGGCGGCCGGAATGCTCCAAGCCCCCCCCGAAACCGGGGAAGGCACAACGCGAGCACGAAGCGGGGAGCCGGCCCCGCATTGAACGATTGAAGCGGGTTTACCGGCCGATAGGGTAGGTAGCCGTTTCGCTAAATACCCCCGACAGGATTCGAACCTGTGACCTGCGGTTTAGGAAACCGCCGCTCTATCCCCTGAGCTACGGGGGCTCGTTCGCCGCGAGATGGCGCCTCGAGGACCTTTCCCTCGGAAGCCGCTCGTCGGTCATTCGCGACCGACAGGTTCGCCTGCACACCGTCTTCGCAATGTGTCGAGGACCACTCTTGCGACCAAGCCTATCGGCAACAGTCGGCGGCGACAACCGGCAAGACACGCGGCAACTGCCGCGGGGTGCAGACCGGGCCGGACTTTCCCCACCGGGGCGTGCCCACCGTCGCGGAAATGAGAGCAGGCGGAGCAAGGGCCGATTTGGGGTGGAGTGTCGCTCCGAAGGCCGAAGTCCGCCTGCGATGCTGATTTTACACCGACGCAGACGACGCGCGCGTTACAAATGAGTAAGGTCAGGAGCCCCTCCTCACAACTCACCTGCCTCGGCACAAAGGGCCTACCACATCGCCGGGCGAGATCGCGCGGCCAACTGGAAGCGTTCAACGTTCAAATGGTGAGAACGCAACGGGGGCGGCAGAACCGCCCCGGGCGACAAGTGGTTCCGGCTGGAAGATCACCTCTCCCGCTGAACAATCTGCCTCGGTCATCCGCCAGCAATGGGTGTCGCAATCGGGCGCGAATGGCGAATCAAAAATGGCGGGAGAACCGCCCGCGCGGGCAGTGCGGACCCGCAGGCACTGCCTTTTTTCCCGCCGCCTCACTACCGCCGCGACGATGCCTGTGCGACAGCGAAAAGTCATTCTGACTCACTAAAACCAACCGGGCCGCGAACTTGGAAACTCAACAGCCGAAAACAACCAGTTCGTCGGGCGACGGTCAGCTTCCGGCAACCTTTCCGATCAGAATGAACGACGGTCTGCGCTGCGGTCTTCCAATCTAACAGTGACCGCCGCGGTGCCGCAGAGAACGATCCATTGAGATTGATGGCGAGCCGGGTGGTCGTCGATGGGTATTAACGGACAGGTCACATAGCGATGTGACCGCCTGGCGGCAGGTTTCACGGCAGGCAACGCAAAACCCGAAGGATTACCCCGCGTGCATTTTGAGCTATAATTCCGACGGCCGTTACGACACGCTGTGAACGCGTGGATAAGACCGGCAGGCGCCCCATGTACCGTATTCAACCTGAAACCGGAGAGCGCTGGACCATTGTCGATCTGGCAGATCAGGTGGTCTTCGCGGGGAGCCTCCGGCAATGCGAAGACTGGCTTGACCAGCAGGAGAATCTCGTTGCGAAACCGGCGGGCCTGCTGGCCTGGTACCAAAAAATGTGGCGAAAACTCAAGGGGGTGAGATCGCCCGCTTCGCGCCTGTCACCAGCGAATCAAACGCAGGCCGTCCCGCCGCAACTCGGCCGCTGAACGACAAAGGCCGACGGTTTATGGCGTCCACGTTCCGGCGCCACTATTCTGCGGATCCGCAGCGAACCCCTTCTTGCCAGGTCTTACATGATTGAGGCGTCTGCGACGGCCAAGACCCTTAATCGGCCTCCGTCGCGGGTGTAGCTGGAGCCACGATTGTCAAAATGGAAAACCTTGCCGGTTTTTGCTTGATTCTGCATCGCGCAAACTGTAGCATCGACCCAAAATCAGGCATCCATTTGTTTTGAAGCTTGATCGCGGCGAAGTCAACGGCTGCGACCTGTGTGATGTGGCTGGCGATTCAGATTCCTTCAGCGTGCGGCAGTCGGCTTAGAACGGTTGTCACGATCATGACGATCGCCTTGGGATCGCTGTGTCTTCCGGCACAGAGGGCGTCTCTTGCGTATGTAGTCGCGCCGTTTTGGTATCAGAATTGTAAGCATGCTGTCCGCGAATCATATTCGCGAAACATCGGCCCGGGCCTCTGGCTCGGTTCCGGTCGTCGTACGGGGGTCAGCGTCGTCGCGGTGTTGGGGTAGTCAGTCATTTCGGCACGCCAGCGCTTTGTGCCGAGTTGGGAATTCAGCGGTTGCCGACCGCGGTCTAAGTGTGGAAGTTCGGCGATGCTCTGGACGTCGCTATCGGCCGAATGCCGAAGGTTGCCGGAGCTGTTGGGGGGGAACACCCCAAAGGGACGGAGTCTGCGCCGCTGTCATGAAGCAGGTGGAGCAGGTGCGGGCGACGGACCTGAGAAGCGTCAATTGCGTGGCTGGCATGGCCCCTTGACGCTCGAAGATTTCGCCGACCCGTGGGAGTGAACTGGCGAAGGCCGTCTTGCGCATCCCCCAGGAAGTTGCAACCGTTTGAGCGCGGTGCGAACGCCGTTTGCTGTGGCTCTCAAGGCCGATTCGTGTTGCCCGAGGGTTTCCGGGCTAGAAAACTGGAATCCGGAAGAATTGCCGGGTTCCGCATGTGTCGTTGAATTCTCATCTGGTGTCTTCATCACTCGACCAAGACAAGGACGGTCCCGTGTCCATCAGCATTCGACCCGACAGCGTTGTGAATTGTAAACACACCATGTTTCACGAAGCCAATTGTCAACATTCAAGAGACGGTCAGGTACATAATGGCGGCGAGACAGGTCGAGTCGCGCGAAACGGGGTCGCTGCCCAGGCGATCGCCCCCGAAGTGGCCGTGATCTCCGGCTGGTACCTACCCATCAAAACAACCGTCGACTGGTCTTTGGCGTGCCTGCTTCTGATTTTGACCGGTCCAGTGACGCTCGTGGCTGCAATTCTCGTCAAGCTGACTTCGCGGGGCCCGGCATTTTACAGTCAGATGCGGCTGGGCAAAGACGGCGTTCCGTTCCGGTTGTACAAGCTCCGAACGATGGTGCACAACGCAGAGGCCACGACAGGCCCGGTCTGGTCGACTGCTGATGACCCGCGTGTGACCCGATTAGGCCGCATTCTGCGGCTCACACACATCGACGAGTTCCCGCAGCTTATCAACGTCGTTCGAGGGGAGATGAGCCTGGTCGGGCCTCGGCCGGAGCGACCCGAATTTGTGTCGCGGCTGGAGTGGGAGATCTCGAATTACCGGTCGCGGCTCACCGTCCGGCCAGGCATTACCGGGCTGGCCCAGCTCCGCCTGCCCCCCGACACCGACTTGGAAAGCGTCCAGCGGAAGCTGGTATGTGATCTATATTACGTACGACACGTGAACCCCTGGCTCGACCTGCAGTTGCTGATGGCCACGGGGTGGTCGCTCGGCGGGGCGCTGCTGCGTCACGCATGGGCCTGCGTGGCGCTGCCAAATCAACAAACGATTGAACGCGGCTACCGGCCCCCGGTCGCGCCTCCACAATTCGCCAGCGACTCTGAGAATGCCCTGCCGGTCGCCGCGTCGCGCTAGCCCATTTGATTTCTCGATCAACTCCTGTAAATTTAAGACGTCATGGCTTCCAGACGCACACGCCGTCAGAACGCTCGAGTCCTTCGGACGCAGCCGTCCGCAGACGAGCAGAACCTCGTGCCGGAAGTCTCATCGCCCCAGCCTGCGAAACCGCCGCCGGGCCCCGGCCTTAAGGTCGCCGACATGCCGCGCGCGTATTGGATCGCCGCTGCCGCCGTCGCCGCCGCACTTTTATTGTGGCAATTCGGCCCGGCCATCGCACGGATGATCACGTTCTGGAATACCGAACCCGACTATTCACACGGTTTTCTGGTGGCACCGTTCGCGGTATTGCTGTGCTGGCTGCGCCGCGACACCTTTCCAAAAGACTCGGTCGTCCCCGGCTGGGCCGGGTTGACTTTGCTGGTGGCGGGTTATGGCGTCGGTTACGCGGCTGAGCGGCTGTTTCTGACGCCGTTGGCTGGCTGGGCATTCGTGTTATGGGTCGCCGGTGCGTGGTGGCTGGTCGCCGGAACGCGCGCATTCCGCTGGGCCCTGCCGGGAATCGTGTTCCTGTTGTTCATGATTCCTCTGCCGTTCCGTGTGGAGCAGGCAATGAGCTGGAATCTACAGTCCATTGCGACGTACGTCAGCACATTTATCTTGCAGTGCCTCGGGCTCCCCGCGATCGCCGAAGGGCACACGATCGTGCTGGGAGATCAGGTCCTTGAAATCGAGCAGGCGTGTTCAGGGTTGCGAGTCTTCATGGGGATTTCTGCGGTCGCGTACGCGTTCATTGTGCTCAACCGGCGACCCTGGTGGGAGCGGGTGATTCTGGTTCTGGCGGTGGCCCCGATCGCAATCGTGTCGAACTCGTTGCGCGTCGTGGCGACGGGCCTGCTCATGCAGATCGTCTCGGGTGAAGCCGCAGCGCGCTTTTCGCACGACGCAGCCGGTTGGGCGATGATCGTTGTCGCCGCCGCAATGTTTGGGTTGCTGGTGGCGTACTTGCGGCGGCTGATTGTGGCAGTCGACCTGGGTACGGGACGTGATTTGTTGAAGGGGTCGGCGCTTTCGTGACGTGCCGCGATGGCGCCGCTGGGCGTGTTGGTTAAGCCCGAAGAGGCCGGCTTTCTTATTCGTGCGGGGACCTTTCGTTTATGGATTCTGAACGCTCATCACCGATCGATCAGGCTTCCAATGCATTGTCGCTGATCAAGCCGGTTGAGACCGGGCGTGACCGCGAAGCGGCGCCCATGGTTTTGCGGCTGGGTGGAGATGGCAAGCCGGCCAATGAGTTCTCGTTCAGCCTGGCGATGCACGCTGTTCGCCAGCGGATCTATCTGGGCCTGGCGCTCGGGATAGTCGCAACTGCGGCAGCCTGTGCAATCATCTGGGCAATCAGCGAGGAGAAATTCAAGAGCAAGGCATTGCTCACGATCAGCGATCGGGCCCCCTATCTCGCATATCCCACCCATGAACACTCCAATGCGTTCGCCCAAACTCAGATCGAGTTGCTGAAAAGCAACGTTATTGTCGAAAGCGCACTGCAACAGAACGGGCTGATCGAAAGGGTCCAGCGGCTGAGCGGCCGGAACGTCGACCCGGTGGAGTGGGTGACCAAGTGCCTGAAAGTCGGGCCGCTGAGTCGATCTGAGCTCTACGAGGTCTCGGTCACGACCACCGAACCGGCAACATCGCAAAAGCTCGCTGAGGCCATCGTGGATGCGTACATGACCTTTCGCAACCGCCACGGTGAAAAACGGCGAACAGAGATCCTCGAACTGCTCAACGACGAACTCAAAACCCGCAAGGAAATGATCGACCAGAAACGGAAAAACCTGCGCGATCTGAACCGCGAGATCGGCGGCGAGAACCTGCTGGCCGCCGAATCACCTGAGGGGGTGGACGGGCTGGCGGGCCCGCTGGAGGCCATCGGGCGCGCCCAAGTCATCGCCAATCTTAAAGAGAGACTGGTGGACGCCCAACTGGAGATCGTGCTTGAGAGCGCCAATGTCAAACTCGCCGAGCGTGACGCCGACGCAGGCAGGCAGCAGAAGGTCTCCGCAGCCGATCTGCACGTCGCCCTGGGCAACCACCACGTCGTGAGGCAGATTCGAAAGCAGATCGAAAGCGAGAATAGCAGGCTTCAGGTGATGAGCAAAGACGCCAGAAAGACGCCAGAGGTGCACGCCAAGCTCGAGAAACTGAAGCAGCAGTTGGAAGAGGCCGAGGAGAAGCACAGGCCTGAGGTGGAGGAAGACCTTCGCGCCGAACTGGAATCGCGGCTGGCCGACGTGGTGAAAGACACCAAAGAGAAGCTCGCCAACCAGAAAGAGATCGTCAAGATGCTGCAAGAGCAGATTCTGCAGGAGCGGAAAGAACAGGCCGATGTCAGCGACAAGGTGCTGGCTGCCACATTTGCCAAAGATGAATTGGAAGCGGCTGAGGAGGTGGCTCAGCGGATCTCCGATCGCACCGTACACCTGAAGACCGAAGGCCGAGCCCCTGACCAGGTAGAAATCGTGCAGGCCGCCAGTCTTCCCGAATTTCCCGACGGGCCCTCGCTGACGAAGAAGCTGATCATGTTTGGAGGAGCGGCCCTGCTGGCTCCGCTGGCGCTCTTGGTCGGCTGGGACCTGGCGTACAAACGGGTTTTCCAGCGCGAACAATTGCTGCGGGAAGTCGACGTGAAGGTGGTCAGCGAAATCGCGGCCCTTCCCACGCGGTCGATGATGTCGGGGTCTCGCGGCGACAAGGCGTTTCAGCAGCAGGCGCGGCTGTTTGAAGAAAGCGTTAACGCCTTGCGGACGACGCTGTCAATCGATCCGGGGCTGGAACATGCCCGTGTGTTTGTGCTGTCGAGTGCCGTTTCCGGAGAAGGCAAGACCAATCTGTCTTCGCAACTGGCGATGAGTTGGGCGCAATGCGTACCTGGCAAGGTGCTGATCGTCGACGCCGACCTCAGGGCGCCGAATATTCACGAACTGTTCGAGGTCGAGCCCCGCCCCGGGCTGGCCGAGGTCCTCCGCGGCGAATGCAGCCTGGAAGAGGCGATTGTGATGGATTGGGGGGGCAGCTTGTTTATTCTTCCGGCCGGCGACGCGAAGTCGCGGTCGCCGAGCCAGTTGTTCTCGCAATCGCGGCTGCGTGAGATCATTCAGAAATTGCGCTCGCAGTACCTGCGCGTCGTCATCGACGTGCCGCCGGTTTTGTGCGCCAGCGAAACGCTGCAGATCGCCAAAGAGGCCGACGGAACGCTGATTTGCGCGCTGCGCGACTACAGCCGCGGCGGCCAGATAAAAGACGCTTATGATCGCCTTAAGGGTTCGGGCGCCAACGTCGTGGGGGCTGTCTTGAACGGAACGCCCGTGCGGCAATATTCGTACTATTACCGCGGTTATGCGCCCACGTGAGCTGCTGGGCCATCGTAGCGTGTGCTGGGGTTGCACTCGAACCTGCAGGCAGGGTTGCTCTTTTTCGATTGGTGCAGGCGCATGACGACTGAAGTGCGATCTGACGGACGCGTGGTGACGGCCGAGTCGAGCGACAGCGCGCGATCGGTTGCGAGCGTCGCACGGGCGAAACGGCAGCGTGCGTGGCGCGTCAATCATCGGTTGCTGCTTTGGTCGGTGCTGATTCTGGCGGTCGGGGCCACGACCATCTATTTCTGGCATCGGTATCAATTGCAGGCGCAGGCCGATGCCTTGTTCGACCGCGCCTTGTCGCTGCACAAGCAGGAAGACTGGAAGGCGGCGGCAGCGAGCTTTCATCAGTACCTGCAATTGCGCAATGAAAACGATGCGCACTACAGCGAGGCGCTGTTGTACCGCGCGCAGGATTTCGCCAAAGTGGCCCGCAGCCCCGATCGGGTGCGCCGCGCGATTTCGTTCTACTCGGCCGCCATCCCGAAAAACGACGAGGCGACCGTGCGCCTCGAGTATGCCGAGCTGCTGCACACCGCCGGCCGCCATGCCGAAGCCTTGCGGTTGCTGGATCAGGATCGTGGGGCGCTGATTGACGACGTCAAAGCAGCGCGCATCTGGGCATTCGCGTCGCGCGATCGCGTGGGGCTCACGCTTCTCGAATCACAAGCCGACGACATCGTCTCGAACTTCGAAGCCGGGTTGGCGCGCCACCCGGGCGATATTCCGCTGTCGGTCGGATTGGCTACCTTTCTGCGAGCCAACTACAGCGTGTTTCTGCCGGCGCTTCATGAACGCGCGCTGCCATTGGCCGACCGAGTGATGGATGCGATGGTCGCGGCGCATCCCGACGACCTGCAAGCACTGCTGGCGCGCTACCAGTACCGTAAAGCAAACGATCTTCCAGACGCTCAGGTCGATTTGGCGCGTGCGGTGCGGCTCGCGCCCGACGACGCCGACGTGCTGAGGGCCTCGGCCCTGGCCGCTGCCGAGCGCGGTTCGAAAACCGACTCCGCCACAGCGCGACGCATCGTCGAACGGCTGCTGCGCGCCGCCCCCGACGACCGCCGCAGCTATCTGGTGGCCTCGACCGTTTTCACACGCATCCGCGACCTGCCGGCGGCCGTCAACGTCTTGGACAAAGGTCTGAAGTCGATCGGGGCCGACGACGTCGAACTGCACAGAACGCTGGTGCGCACGGTGGTGGCGAAGCGAGACCCGGCCGCCGCGGAATCGGCCCTCACAGACTACAAGAAACTGCTCGACCGCGTCAGCCCGTACCTGACCGGCGCTAACCGCCGGCAGCTTTACGACGAATTCGACAATTTCTGGGCCGAGTTCCGCTTGTTGCCCGGCGACTATCGCAGGGCCGACGAAGCAATCAGTATTTTGCGGCGGCTCAGCGTGACGGCGACTGAAACCCGCAGCGCCGAGGAAACGGCTCGCGCCAACGAACGCCGCCGATTCATGCTGGCAGCGGCCTACGCCAGCGCCGATCGCACGCGCGATGCGGCCGCAGTGCTCAACAGGTTGCTGGAGGAGTTCCCGCGGCGCGTTGACCTGCGACTTGCGGCGGCCGCCGAATTCCGGCGGGCCGGCGAATTGAATGACGCGATCCGCAATTATCGCTCGGCTACGGTCCTCAATCCGGAGTCCGCCGACGCCTGGCTGGGGCTCGCCGAAGCCCTGATGGAGCAGCAGCAACAGCGTGCGGCAGCCGGTGAAGAGTCGAATTGGGACGGCGTGAATTCGGCACTGGGCAAGGCCCGGGCGGTTCTGTCAAAGCGGGGCCAGGGTCAGGCCCCTGTGCTGCTGACCGTCGAAGCGGCGGCGGCGTTGGCTCGTGGCGATCGCGCCGCGTCGAGCGCGAAATTGGACGAGATGCTGGCAATCGACGAGCTGTCACCGGGGGCTCTGCCCCGCGTCGCCCTGCTGCTGGCTGATTGTGGGGAGCAGGCCCGTGCAAAGCAGGTCGTTGAACGTTATCGAGACGCCCTCGAAGACTGGGAACTGGTCGATGGTGTTGCCGACCTCCTGCTGGCCGATGTGCAGCGGCGAGGCGGCGACCTGGAAGCGGCCGCCCAGTCGCTCGAAGCGCTCGAAAGTCGCTTGAAGGGCAAGAGCCAGGACGGCAAGAAGGCCAAGTCGAGCGACACGCTTGCTGACGGCGTTTTACAGCGACTGATCGACGTCAAGCTCGCACTGGGTGAAGTGAAATATGTACGCGGGCGCCTGCGCGAATTGCGCGACGCCGGCCGTCACGAAAAGAAAATTCCCAGCGCCCGTCTTTGGATTTATGAGATGTCGGGCGATCTGGCCATTTTGGCCGGAGATCGCTCGGATCTGGGTCAGGTCGTCAACGAGCTCGAGAACGTCGCCGGCGAGACGGCTCAGAAATGGCGCAGCTACTTCAGGGCGATGGATTTATTGGAAGTTGACCAGAATTCAGGCAAGGGCGCCAAGCCCAACGGCGCAAATCTTCCCGCCGCCCTACGTCTGCTGGGCGACCTCGAACAAGAGCACCCCGATTGGGCCCGCATCAGTCTGTTGCGCGGCCGCATTGCCGAGCGTTCGGGGCGGCTGGCCGACGCCAGCGCCGAATACGAACAGTCGTTGCGCGACGGCGTCAGCCGGCTGATTGCATCGCAGTGGTTGATTTCGGCGCTCTACAAGCAAAACCGGTTCGCCGATGCCGCCAAGTTTTTCGGCCGCGGTGGGTTGATCGCCGCCGCCTCGCCGGCGATATCGACGCTGGCAATTCCCGCGGCCATCAAGGCCGGGCGCCCCGAAGACGCGTTACGGATTGCGCGACTCGGAGTCGAATTGCGTCCAAAGGATCTTTTCGCGCACATCCAGTTCGGGCAGGCATTGGCCCTCTCGAATCGCGCCGATGAGGCTGAGGCCGAACTCAAGAAAGCCGTCGACCTCGACCGGCAGGATGCGCGAGGCTGGAGCAGCCTCGTGTGGTTCTATGGCCGCGAAAAACGCCAGGATGATGCCCGCAAGACGCTCGATCGAATGGTCAAGACCATCGAGAAGGAGCCTTATGAGCAGCAACTGATTCTGGCCCGCGGCAAAGAACTGATCGGCGATCGAGTCGCCGCCGAAAAGCACTATGCGTCCGCCATTGAGTTGCGTCCGCAGGATGCGGCAATCTGGGAGGAATTGGGCCGTTTTCACCTGCGATCTGATCGAGACAAGGCCTTAAATGCCTATCAGCGGGCGCTCGACATCAACAAAGATTCCAAAGAGGCGCGTACGTTTGTCGCGGTCCTGATGGGTGCTCGTGGCACCGATCAGGAAGTAAGCCGCGCGATCGACCTGTTGGGTGAATCGAACCCATCGCCGACCGCGCTCGACCGGCGGCTGCAAGTGGCCTTGCTCTTGTCTCGCCGGAGCCCTGACGCCGCTGAATCGTACCAGCGCGCCGTCGAAATCGCAGAAGCGCTGGTGAATGAGAACGAGCCGCCGGCTCCCGATGATCGGTTGCTCTTGGCGCGGGCCCTGGAAGCAGTGTCGCGCATGGATGACGCGCAGGTTCAGTTTGAAATGCTGGCCAAGGAACGCGAATCGCCCCCGTTCATTGTGGCGCTGGCCGAGTTCCTTGTGCGTCGCGGAAACCTGGAACAGGCCGACGTCTGGGTGAAGCGCCTCGAAGACCTGGAACCGGCCAACAACCGCACATTGGAAGCACGATTGAGTTGGCTGCTGAAAGCCGGCAAATCTGATCAGATCGATCCCGTCGTCGACCGCTTCGTAAAAGCGCAAGAGGACTCGGCTAAGGCTGACCCCACCCAGGCGACCGCGAAAGCTCTCGCATACGCCGGCGGGCTGCTGACACAGATCAAGCAGTACGACGAAGCTGAGAAGCAGTTCCGGAAACTGGCAAACGTCGCCCCTGATGGATATCGCTTCCTGGCGGTGTGGTTGGCCGAGCGCGGTCGCGCTAGCGAAGCAATCAAGCTGTGTCTCGACCGAGTCAGCACGAGCGTTGATCCGGTCGGATCGGCGCTCGCGCTGATTCGGGTCTGCACTGTCGCGGCGAATCGTGCCGACGCGGCGCTCGACAACCCCGCAGCCGAGCAGGCCCTTGAGGCGGCAGCCGCCACGCCGCAGGCAACGGCCGAATTGCTGCTGGAACTGGGTGTCTTGCGGGTCATGCAGGGCCGCGATCAGGAAGCAATCAGCTTGTACGAACGCGCCTTGGCGCTCAAACGCGGCAATCCCGCAGTCCTCAACAATCTCGCGCTCTCACTTGTCGAAGTTCCGGGGCGGCAGCAAGAGGCCCTGGAATGCATCGACAAGGCGCTGGAACTGGCTCCTGGCCTGCCCGAACTCCTGGATACGAAGTCGCTGGTGCTGATCGGCTTGGGACGTTTCGACGAAAGCCGCCAGATTCTCGACCGCCTGTGCCAGGGGCGCCGAGTCAACTCCCGCTACCTGCTGCATCTGGCAATGGCACTTTCCGGGCTCAACGACGGCGAACAAGCCCGCTCACTGCTGGAACGAGCTCGTCGAGGCGGGCTTGAAAAGGAACTGCTGACGCCGTCGGAACGCCGATTGATGGCGCGAATCGACCAATAGCTCGGCAATCGATTTCACCGTGTAGAAACAATCCATGGCAAATTCTTCGAGCAATCAGACTGCGACAGCCTCTCAGAACTCGCGCGCCTGGTGGGCGCTGATTACACTGGTCGTTGTGAGCACTATCGGACAATTGTCGCTTCGCAGCGTGGCGTCGGTAGCCGATCGCGAAGAACAGATTCAACGAGCGATGGCGGCCGTCGAGCGACTGCCGGAAGACTTCGGAGACTGGCAACTGACTGAGCTGGCTCCCCTTGACGAATCGGCGCAAAGAATGCTGCAATGCCGGGCGCATAGTCACGGCGTGTACACCAACTCGGTGACGGGGGCGAAGGTCTCGATGGTGTTGCTGGTGGGGTCGGCCGGCCCGCTTGTCGCGCATACTCCCGAAATCTGCTACTCAAGCACCGACAACGAAATTGTCGAGTCGCCGCAGGCAGACGCCATTCGTGGCTCGGGAACTACCGCCGACGCGCTGTACCGCATCAAATTTCGTTCAAAGGATGTGTACGGTGGTCTGCAAAAAGTCTACTACGGGTGGCGCCGCAGTGACAGCCCCTGGCAGGCGCCCGACAATCCCCGGCTCAGTTTAGGTGGCGCGCCGTTTCTTTACAAACTGCAGGTTGCCGCACATCAGAGCGAAGCCAGTGCCGCAACCAGTGAGGAATCGCTACCAGACGACCCGGCGCGGAAGTTTGTGATCGACGTGCTGCCGGTTCTCGATGAAATACTGCCGCGGTGACCAGAGAGGCCCGTTGAAACGTGGCGCTCGGACATCTACCGGCACGTTGTCTGTTCCTGAATCCCGAATCGAGTTGATAGAGTCGGCAGCCGTGGCGCTCGCGCGATGCCTATTGAACGAGAGTCTTCCAGCGCCCACATCTGAGCCGGCTGCGCCTCGCCCGATCGGTCAATCGCCGTTCAGGCTCGCCAGGGTGAGGTGTGTGCGGCGGAAGGAACCGCGCCGCAAAACCTCGATCTGACAGGGTTTTCAGTGGACTTTTTCCTTTTCATGCTTGTCAATCTGGCGCTGTTCGTGCGCCCCTCGGAGGTGGTGCCCGACCTGGAGGCTGTTCCTGTTTACAACATCCTGATCATCATTGCGCTGGTGGCAGCGCTGCCACGAGTCGTACAGCAACTGCAGCCACAGACCCTGATGCAACAGCCGATTACGCTTTGTGTCTTGCTGCTGTTGCCGGCGATTGTGCTGTCGCACCTGGCAAATTTCGTGATCTGGCAGATCCAGATGAACACCGAGATGTTCTTGAAAATTCAGGTGTATTATCTGCTTCTGACCGGAGTGCTCAACACGACGCGGCGCCTGCGGAAATTCCTGCTGTGGGTCACTGTGTTTGCAGCGGCCAATGCCCTCGTCGCAATGCTCCATTTTTACGGGGTGATTGATATTCCGTCGCTGCGCATCATCGAATCTTCGGAGGTGATCGACCCGCAGACTGGCGCGCCCGTCGTGATCAAGCGGCTGTGTTCGACGGGGTTCTTCAACGACCCCAACGATCTGGCGATGGTTGCCGTGCTCGGAATCGTGATCGCGCTATACGCCCTGACCGACAGGGAAGGCGGAGCATCCCGATTTTTGTGGCTCATTCCCCTGGGAATTCTGTTGCTGACGGTCGTGTTGACCAAATCCCGAGGCGGCACATTGGCGCTGGGTCTCGCGGTCGCTGCGCTCGCATACTTTCGGTGGGGCGCGACCAAAGCCCTGCTGGGGGTGTTGCTCTTCTTGCCACTGGCCGCGCTCGCCGTTCAAGGTCGGGGTGCTGCCATGCAGGGGGGCACCGGTATGAGCCGGGTGATGTTGTGGGCCGAAGGAATGCGAATGATCAAGCAGTCGCCGCTGTTTGGCGTGGGCTGCGACAACTTTTCCAGAGAAGTCCGCCAGGTCGCGCACAATTCTTTTATGCAGTGTTTCGCCGAGTTGGGGCTGTTCGGTGGAGCTTTGTTTTTCGGCGCCTTCTGGTTCGCTGGCCTCAGCCTCTGGCGGCTTCGACACGATCTGCGCGATTACGTTTCGCTGCTGACTGATGGCGTATTTCAGCGCCTGCAGCCCTGCCTGACAGCGATCATGGCCGGCACACTGATGTCGATGATGAGCCTCACCCGATCGTACGTCTTAACGACCTATCTCGTACTCGGCCTCGTCAACGCCTACTGTGTCTTAGGGCAGCGACAAGGGATTCCGCAAATTGTCAATGGGAACGTCCGAAGATTTGCAGAGTTGGTTCCATTGAGCATCTGCTTCCTCGGCGCGACCTATCTATTCATACGACTGAATCCGCGTTGAATATGCTGCGGGTCGTCGCTCGTACGCCAAATGCCGCACGCCCGGCCGTGTTTTTCCTGGGATGAACGGCTCGCCGCGGTTCGGGCAGATCGGAAAGCGCGATAGGGCGCCTTCAGCAGCGCTTGCCGGGCAGTTGAGCTCGACCGCACTCGGCCAGGGCACCGATTGCCGACGACTGGAATTGTCGGCGCGGCACCATTCGTGACGTAGATTTTGTCGTTAGATTCCATCCACATTGGCGAGACGACCTGAATGTTTTCGGATTCGAACACGGCATCAACACCCGCGCCGCCTGACTCCGTGGCGGTTGCAGAACTGAAAGATTTGCCGGTGACTGTGGCGCTCAGCGCCAGGCACCAAATCTGGTTTACGTCGGAAGTGCTGCCCTTTCTGGCGGTCGCCGCGCAGTTCGCATTGATCGTGGCCCTGACGCAGGCCTTGCAGCTCGAGACCTGGCTGTTTCAGCGCGTGATGAAAATTGCGCTGCTCGGGTTCGTGATTCACCATGTGCTGCCCGAGCGAGCGCGATTGCCGTTTTTTGCGTGCCTGTCGCTCGCGGCAACCCTCGCCGTGCTGGGCGCGGTACCGGGGCTTTCGCTGATCGGCATCGGCTTGGGGCTGATCGCGATGTGCCATTTGCCGCTGCCCTTCTGGGCGCGAGTCACCCTGATCGGGGCTGCGACAGCCGGGCTGGCCCTGACGCGCGCGAACTCGCAATGGTTTCCCGCGGCGCTTCCGATCTGGCCGATTTTGGGCTCAATGTTCGCATTCCGCATGATGGTGTACCTGTACGATCTGAAACATCGCAATGCGCCATTCAGCCCGTCGCGGGCCCTCGCCTATTTTTTCATGCTGCCGAACGTCTGCTTTCCTCTGTTCCCGGTCGTCGATTACAAGACCTTTTGTTCGACCTACCGCCACGACGACCGGTTACGTACCTACCAGACCGGCCTGCACTGGATGTTGCGCGGGATCGTGCAGCTCGTTCTGTATCGCGCGGTGTACCAGTTCGGGCTGATGGATGTCGTCGAGGTACAGAGTGCGACCGACGTAGCGCGTTACATGGTGTCGACGTATCTGCTGTATCTGCGTGTGTCGGGCCAGTTCCATCTGATCGTTGGCCTGTTGCACATGTTCGGCTTCAATTTGCCAGAAACCCATCACCTCTATCTTCTGGCATCGAGCTTTACCGACTTCTGGCGCCGGATCAACATCTATTGGAAAGACTTCATCATGAAGCTCTTTTTCTATCCGGCATTTTTTATCGTGAAGAAAATCGGAACGCTAAAGGCCATGGCGCTGGCGACCATCGTGGCATTCTTCGCGACCTGGGTGCTGCATTCGTGGCAGTGGTTCTGGATTCGAGGTTCATTTCTAATCACCACAATCGATAGCGCCTTCTGGGCGATTCTTGCTGCGCTGGTACTGATCAACGTGCTGTGGGAAGCGACCGCCGGCCGCCGTCGCACCCTGAACAGGAAGCAACCCACTGGCCCCGCCGCCCGCCTCGTAACCGGGCTGAAAACGGCCGGCACGTTCGCCGTGATCTGCACCCTGTGGACGTTCTGGTCGAGTCAGTCGTGGGATGAGGTCGAGTTGCTTTATGCCAGCGCCTTCAACTGTTCGTGGAGCGACGCCGCCGTGATTCTCGGCGGCCTGGCGGTGATCGCCGTCGCCGGGGTGCTCTGGGGCGGTTCGACGCGCGAGACGACCGGCGGCTCGGCCACAACGGCCGTGCCACCGGCCCCCTTCAACTTCTGGCGATCCGCCGCAGCGCTCTCGGCCGCGGCCCTTTGCCTGCTGGCGGTGCCGCGCGTCGGCGAGAGCGGCAAACTTCCGCCGAAAGTCGAACTTGCAATTGGCATGCTGCGTATCAATGGGCTGAACTTCCGCGACCTCAATCTGCGGCGCCGTGGCTACTATGAAGACCTCGACGACCAGACTGTTTCAAACAATCCGCCCGGCTGGACGCAGACAAAAAACCTCTACCGCACTCGCGACGATTTTCTCGAGAAGGATCTGGTTCCGCTGGAGTCAGGCGTCTTGGGGGGAGTGCGCGCGACAACAAACCGCTGGGGATTGCGCGACAGAGACTACGAGAAAGAGAAGCCGCCCGGGACGTACCGCATCCTCCTGATGGGTTCTTCACACGAGTTTGGCAGCGGAGTGAATGACGACGAGACCTTCGAGAACCTGGCTGAAGACCGCCTGAATCGCCACCTGTCGGCCGGCGATGTAACGCGCTACGAGATTCTCAATCTCTCTTTGCCGGGAGACGGCGTCCTGCAGCAATTGTTGCGCCTGGAAAAATCCGGCCTGGCCTTCGCTCCTGACGCGGTTTTGTTCGCCCTGCACTGCTTCGTCGACAACTCGATTGTCGACCATTTGTCAGACGCACTGCGGGTCGCGACCGTTGTTCCATTTCCCGAAATTATGGAAGTTGTCGATCGAGCCGGCGCGCGGCGTGGCATGACCGACCCTAAAATTCGACAGAGGTTGCTGCCGGTCGCACCCGAAATTGCCGAGCTTGTTCTGAAGCGGTTGAAGCAGCTTTGCGACGAAAGAAATATCAAATTGATGCTGTATTATCGTCCGTCGACGCTCGACGACCGCGGCCTGGATACGGGTTCGGTCAGCCGATTCTCCCGTCTCGCGGCCAAGTATGATCTTACGCTGATCGACCTCAGCCCTGCGTATGCCAACGTGATCGACCGGCACTCGCTCGTGCTTGCCGCGTGGGATGATCATACGAACGCCTACGGGCACGGTCTTCTCGCTGATCGCCTTTACGAGTCGCTGCTGCGCGAACTGGCCTCGCAGCAGGCGACGCCCAGATAGGCTTGTCGATCACTCCAAACTTCAACCAGTCGGCGGTAATGGCCGCCGTTTGAGTCAGGGCTCATTACCAACCAGATGATTGCCAAACCCGTTATCGCACGCAACGTGCTATGGAACTATGGCAGCATGGCGGCCTTCATGGTCGCCGGCTTTATCACGGCGCCATTGCTTGTCAATCGCCTGGGCGACGAGAAATACGGCCTGTGGCTCCTGATCGGGACGTTCACGGGCTACTTCGGGTTGCTGGACCTGGGTCTGCGGGCCTCGGTCGGGCGATTCGTCGCATTTCATCGCGCACGCGGAGAAGACGAGGCAGTCAATCAAACGGTCACGACGGCCTTCGCATTGTTGTGCATCCCGCTGGTCCTCACGGTTGTCGGGGGGATACTGACGGTCGGCTGGTTTTTCGTGATCTTCGACGTCCCTCCGGCAGATGCGACCAGCGTGCGCATCGCGCTCATCCTGATGTTCGCCAATCTCGCGCTGAGCTTTCCTTTAAGCCTCTATGACGGCGTGCTCTGGGCGCTGCAGCGGTTTGACGTGCTGAGCGCCGTCGACATCGCCCAGGTCGCCGCCCGGACGGCGCTGACCTTTTATCTGATTTCGATCGGCTACGGGCTGGCGGCCCTGACGGCCGTCACCCTGGTCACGATGATTTTCGGCGGTGCGGCAAAAGCGTACTTGGCGCATCGCAGTTGCCCGGGGCTTGTCATCAGGCCGGAATACTGGCGCGGCGACCGGATGCGTGACATGGTCGGTTACGGCGTGTGGTGTTTTGTGGCCTCTCTCTCGCGAATGTTTACCTCGCAATTGAGCCGCATTTTCATTGGATCCTGGGTGGGAGTGGCGCTGGTCACGCCGCTGGGCATCGCCAGCAGCCTGATCGGGTACGGAACTTCGCTTCTGGTCGCAGCGACGGGAGTCTTGACGCCGATTGCCACGTCACTGCACGCCGCAGACAAACGGGCACAGCAAGACCAGTTGTGCCTGATCGGCGGTCGCCTGTGCAGCTATTACGGTTTCTGCATTCTGGGCTGGTACCTGCTGTTGGGGCACGCTTTCATCCTTTTGTGGATGCGACGTGAGATTCACGGCGCCTACCCGATACTCGCCATCCTCGCATTGGGTGAAATTCTGCCGATGACTCAATCGATCACCGGCAACATTCTGCTCGGAATGGCGCGCTACAGAGTCGTGGCCTATTTTTCAATTCTTGAGGCCGCGTTGTGCGTCGCAGGCAGCCTGCTCTTGATCGGACCGTTCGGGGTGATGGGGGCGGCTGTCTCTCTCGCGGTGTCGTCAGCGCTGTGCCGCGGCCTTTTGGTCGCGATTTACGGCTGCCGTGAGATCGGTTGCGGCTTCAAGGCGTTCGTCCACGAATCATTTCTGCCGGCCATGAGCTATGCTAGCGTGCCTTTGATTCTGCTGACGAGTCTCGTGCTTTGGCGGAAGCCCGTGGGGGCAGTCGATTTTGTCGTTTATGCGGGTGGATACGTGATGACGTGCGCCGCATTCGGGCTGCGAATGGTGCAGGCGGGGCCAGCAGCCAGGCAACGCGACAGCAGCGCATTTCCGTTAATCGAAGCTGTGGCCACCAAGGAGCCATAGCCGCTTATTGGCCCGCGATCAGACAGACCTGGCCCAGGCAGGCGCCGCGGATCGCTCTAAGTGCGGGGCTGGTAAGCATGAATTCGCACGTGCGATAGCTCATGCCGAGACCGTCAAGTTGGTCCAATTAAATTCTGGCGCAGGGTTGCAAACGGCTCGTCAAGGTACGTTCGCAAACACAGGCAATCACTGAAGGAACCGGCATGTCGGGGGTGCAGCAAATTCTGCGGAGCGTTTGGCGTGCGTTCACGCCAACGCGGCTCAGCGCGGCCCGGACGCTGGAACGCGCGGCAATTCGCATAAAAGCCACTCCCGACAAATGGTTCCGCACCACCTGGCCTGTCGGCGCGCACGACGAGAGTTCGCCGCCCAGAGTTGCCATCGTGACGGTCAACTATAATACCGCCCTGCGGTTGGCGCATTTGTTGTTTTCGCTGTTCAGAGTGCTCGGTCGCGACCAATTCGTTCGCGTTCTCATCGTAGACAATGCCTCGACCGACGACTCGCTGCCACTGCTGAGAAAACTGCAGGATGCCGGCCTCGCTGAGACGATCATCAATCGCACCCAACACTATCACGGACCAGCGCTGAACCAGGCCTTCAACCATCTCGCGCGGCGTCGCCGAAACCCGCGGGCCGCCGATGACCTGGTCGACTACATCTGGGTGCTCGACTCCGACACAATTGTGCTGAGACCCGATACGATTGCGGAGGCGTGCCGGTGTCTGCGGTTGCACGGGGCGGGTGTGGTTGGACAACTGCAATTTGACGTGCCCTCGTTGCCCGACGGATACGCACACATTTCATCGCTGCTGGTCGATCCGCAGTTGACCTGGAGGCGCCATCTTGAACCTTTTCAAGAATCAGGCACTCCCGCCGAGGGGTTTCAGATGGTCCTGAGAAAGCATGGAATCGGCATTCACGATTTCCCTTTCATGCGAGATCAATACATTCTGCACATCGGGGCCGGTACGGTCGAAACCTTGCGCGAGGCCGACTTCCAGAACCGCTATAAAGAATGGTCGACAACGGCAATGACTCGGCATTTTCATGGAAACCCGGCGGGCCCTCTGATTTTCGAGGCTTTCAAAAAGATCTTCGATGAGCATGTGGGCACACAAACCCCTGACGCGCTCATCGACGCTTGTGCTCGCGATGAGCTCGTTACGATCCCGTGTAGTTCGTTGCGAGAACAGCGTCGCGAAGAGTCGCTGGCGACATGAACCATGTCGGAAATGAGGTTCCCGGGCGTGGCTCGGCTCATGTTGCAACCGGTCGGGCGCGGATCGGAACAGAAGGTTCTCGGCGAATCTTTGAAAACGAAAGTTGGTATGACGTGCGGCCGCCGGAGGGCGAATTTGAAATGAGCCAAAGTGCTGTGAATGCATTGGCGGCTCAAAGCCCGTCGCCGGCAGCGACCGAGCGACGGCCGCATGTGTCGGTTGTCATTCCGACTTACAACTACGGGCGGTTCGTACGCGGCGCTGTCGAGAGTGTGCTGGCGCAAACCTTCCGCGATTTCGAGGTGATCGTTGTCGACGACGGCAGTCGCGACGATACGCGCGAGCGTCTTGCGCCGCTCTCTGACGAAATTCGTTACGTCTATCAGGAAAACAGCGGCCTGTCGGCGGCCCGCAATCGAGGCATCGCGGAGGCGCGCGGAGAGTTCGTTGCGCTGCTCGATTCTGACGACGAGTGGCATCCGAGGTTTCTCGAATGTGTGATGCGCGAGTTCGCTCGTGAGCCGGCATTCCAGATGCTGGCCGGCGGCTCATTTCGGGCCAGCGAACGTGCTTGGCGCGATTTCGACGATCGCGCGATTTCCGCCGCTGACGTGCCCCTCGCGTCGCTCTTGACGTATCACCCGATCTGCCCCAGTGCCGTCGTGATGCGGCACGACGCGCTCGATGCGGCCGGACCATTCGACACCAGCCTGCGGTCTGTCGAAGATCGCGACATGTGGATTCGAATCGCGCTGGCAGGCCGCGTCGGATGTCTGAATACGCCGCTGGTCTGGATCAGAGACCACGCGGGCAGCATGTCTTCTGCAGCCAACGCCGAACGCATGGAGATGTTCGATCGCCTTGTCTTGAGGCGGGCGTTTGATCGAGAAGAGTTGAAGCGGCAGGGCAAGCTGCGTCGGCAGGTATTGAGCATCGCCGATTGGCGGGCAGCCGTGGGCTATCGGGAAGCGGGCGCCTATGGTCGCGCCTGGGGGCGTACGCTCAGCTCGCTCTGGCTGTGGCCTCTGGCGTACACTCTGCCCATGACTTGCACTCAGAAGCTTTTTCGTCTGCGGTTCCTGGCCTGTCTCCTCCAAGCGCCCGTGCGATCTCTGTTTCGCCGCGCGCCACAAGGGCAATCGCCCTGACCGCTGGTGGAGCACAAGCCGGCTGGTGATTGTCCGAAGAGAAGGCCACAGATGTCTCGCTTACGCAATACGCTGGCAACGTCCGATCATCCGGTCATTCGACTGGCTCGAAGCCTCCGCCGAAAATGGCAGCGCTTCGCGGTGCCGGCGCCCAAAGTCATTGTGAAGCCGGCACTGGCGATCTTCGTTGCCGTGCGGTCAGTTTACTACTTCCTGTTTCGCGTCTTCGTTTGTGAGCCGTTGTTCAAGGCGTATTGCACGAGTTACGGGCGCGGCCTGCGAACCGATGTCTACATTCATTGGGTTCAGGGTCGAGGCCAGTTGATTGTGGGCGATGACGTGCTGGTGGATGGAAAGTGCAGCTTCACGTTCGCAGCCCGTTACACCGATCGGCCTACGTTGACTATTGGCGATCGGACTGTGATCGGACATCAGTGTCATTTTACTGTGGGGAACCGAGTCAGCATCGGCCGGGATTGTTTGATTGCCGCGGGAATGCACCTGTTCGACTCGAGCGGCCATCCGACTGACCCGGTATCGCGGTTGCAGGGGCTTCCCCCAGCTCCCAACGAGGTGCGGCCGATCACAATCGAAGATAATGTCTGGGTGGGGTCAGGCAGCATCATCTTTCCCGGCGTGACGGTGGGAGAGGGAAGCGTTGTATCGGCTGGCGCTGTCGTCGTAAGCGACGTACCCCCGTATACGATCGTCGCGGGTAACCCTGCGCGAAAGATCGGCGTCCTAAAGGTTCCGCCCGGCGCAATAGAGCGCTCCTCGCGAGACATGTCACACTCGACAAACAGTGTGCACGCTGAAGCCAGGGTCCCTGGCTAACGAGGCAAGCAATCGGTGTCATGGAGCATGAATTGTCGAGGTGACGAAGCAAGGCTGCGATTGCAGCAGTCATGGCGTCGGCGCCCGCAGTAATGGTTTTGGTCACGGATAACCTGATTCAACGAGAGCGATAAGATCTGCAATCATGGAAAACGCAAAGTCAGCAATTCGAGAATTTATCAGCAATCAATATGCGCTGGATCGACCGATTGCTGAGATTGACGAAACGGTCTCGCTGCGAGACGCCGGAGTCATCGATTCGGTCGGAATTCTTCCATTGATATTGTTTCTGGAGGAACGATTCATGATTCGAGTCGAAGACGCGGAAGTGGTGCCCGAGAACCTCGATTCGATCGCACGGCTGGCCGAATTCGTCAATCGTAAAGTGGCCCTCGCTGTGAACGGGAGCTGAAATGAGATACGAACGGTTCCTCGACCAGAGCGCCGCGCGGTTTCCCGACAAGGTTGCCGTTGCCGACGGGGCCCGGTCGCTGACCTACGCGCGTTGGAGAGACGCGGCCGACCGTCTGGCTGGTTCACTGGTTGCGCAACGAGTCGGGCGCGGCGACCGTGTCGTTCTGCTGCTCGACAATTCGTTGGAATGCGCCATCGCAAGCTTCGGCGTATTGAAATGCGGTGCGGTGTTTTCGGTCGTCAATCCCACGACGAAGTCGGAAAAGCTGGCGTATATTCTCAACAACTGCCGGGCCGCTGCAATTATTACGGATCAACGCCTCCTGCCTCAAGCCGCGCCCGCCGTTGAACAGGCCCCTTCGGTCGTGGCGCGGTACGTCGTGGCTGCGGCCGCCAAAGCGCCCTCGGGCTGGCTCGATTTCGAAGAGGCGATTGCCGGTCGGGCTCTCGCGCCTCCGCACACAGCGGGGACTGCGGTTGACCTGGCGATGATCATCTACACTTCCGGTTCGACCGGCGCCCCAAAGGGCGTAATGATGACGCACCAGAACGTCGACGCCGCATCATGGTCGGTTACGACCTACCTCGAGAACTCTCCCGACGATGTCATTCTGTGCGCGATCCCGCTGTCTTTCGACTACGGGTTGTACCAGTTGCTGATGGCGTGTCGCATGGGGGCGACCATCGTGCTGGAAAAGGGGTTTACGTATCCCGTGGCCGTGCTCGAAACAGTCCGCCGCTGGCAGGTGACGGGGCTGCCCCTGGTTCCCACAATGGCGGCCCTGCTCGTGCAGATGCGCGACCTGCAGCCGGAGAGCTTTCCGCACTTGCGCTACATTTCGAATACAGCCGCGGCCTTGCCGCCTGCGCATATTCTGCGCTTGCAGCAGTTGTTTCCCACAACGCAGATTTTCTCGATGTACGGGCTGACTGAGTGCAAACGCTGTACATATCTTCCGCCAGCGGAACTGGCGCGGCGGCCGACGTCTGTGGGCATCGCCATTCCGGGAACTGAAGCCTACGTCGTGAACGCCCGGGGTGAGCGCGTGGCCCCCGGGGAGGTAGGGAAGCTGGTCATACGCGGCCCTCACGTCATGCAGGGTTACTGGGAAAACCCGGTCGAAACAGACCGCATGCTGAAGCCCGGCGCCCAACCCTGGGAGCGCGTGCTGCACACCGGCGACCTCTTCAAGGTCGACGAAGAGGGCTTTCTGTATTTTGTCGGCCGGAGCGACGACATCATCAAGACCCGCGGAGAAAAGGTCAGCCCCAAAGAGGTCGAGAACGTCTTGTATGCGTTACCCGGGGTGACTGAGGCGGCTGTAGTGGGGGTCGCCGACCCCGTGCTGGGGGCCGCGATCAAGGCGGTGCTGGTGCTCGCCCCGGGCCAGACGCTCACCGCCCGAGAAGTACAGGCGCATTGCGCCAGGCACCTGGAAAGTTACATGGTTCCGCAGCACGTCGAATTTCGCGACGAGCTGCCGAAAACCGACACGGGCAAGATTCGTCGTCGCGAAGTCGACGCCACGGTCTGATCAATTTGGGCTTCTGCTTTCATGGACGACCGTATTCGCACCACTCTTGATCGCATCGGGGCCCGGCAGGGCACGCCGTGCTACGTCTATTTTCTCGACGAGATTCTGTCGCGCGCCGCACTGCTGCAGCGTACGTTTCAGAATCGCTTCACGATAAGCTATGCGGTCAAGGCCAACCCCAATGTTGAGTTTCTGCGACAGTTGCGTGGCGCCGTGGGGGCGCTTGACGTCTCGTCCGGGCAGGAACTCGATCGGGCCCTCGCCGCCGGCTTCGAGTCAACGCAGATCAGCTTTTCCGGGCCGGGCAAGCGACGCGCCGAACTTGAGCACGCCGTACGACTCGACTGCGGCGAAATTGTGTGTGAGTCGAGAGAAGAGATTCAAGCCCTGAACGAAATCGCCGCCAAACTCGAGCGCCGGCCAAGATTTCTGATTCGTATCAATCCGCTTCGCATGCCGCGGCGTTTCGGCGTAAACATGGCCGGCAGCCCGAGCCAGTTCGGCATCGACGAAGAATGTCTCGACTTGGTTCTGCAGCAGCGCCACGAGTGGAAAAACCTCGACTGGCGCGGCTTTCACATCTATTCGGGAACAAATTGCCTTGACGCCGAGGCCGTCGCGGAGAATTTCGGGATCTTCATCGACCTGTTCCGGCATTTCGCCGCGACGTACGAACTTGAGCCCCGGCGACTGATTTTCGGCGCAGGCTTTGGCATTCCTTACCTGCCCAAAGACCGCCCCCTCGATTTGCAGAGGGTGGCGGAGCTGACAATACGGCAAATCGACGACTTGCACGAGGTTCCCCGTATGGAGCGCGCTGAATGCGTGCTTGAACTGGGGCGCTGGCTCGTTGGACCGGCAGGCTATCTGGTGACGTCTGTCATTGGCCGCAAGCAGAGCCGCGGTTCCGAGATTGCAATCTGCGACGCCGGGTTCAACAACCATCTTGCCGCGTGCGGCATGATGGGTACCGTCATCCGACGAAACTGGCAGATTGAAGCCCTCGACGGTGCGGGCGATTCAGCGGGCGATCTTTGCAAATATCACCTTGTAGGGCCTCTTTGTACGACCATCGATCAGCTCGCAACCGACATTATGCTGCCGCGGCTGCGCGTGGGTGCAAGGATTGCCATACTGAATTCAGGCGCCTACGGATTGACGGCCAGTCCGATTCGCTTCATCAGCCACCCTGAGCCGCGCGAGTATCTGGTGATGCGGGCCGATCATCCTGATGAGATACTCGATATTACCGAATCAATTCCGCGTCTTTAGGTACGTGGCATCGCCCCGCAGCGCCTGAGTACCATTGCCGGCATCCACCGTGACCGTCAGCACTGTCGAAGGTGCGTTTTTTTTCCGAATCTGACCACGGATACCTGACGAGGTTCCTGGCCAGAATCCATGCCCGGATGCAGAGCCCCTGTTTCATTGAACACCATGCTGCGAATTCGAGCCTTCTGGATGCGAGATTAACCGAGATTTCGGACTGAGAGACATGCAGAGCAAAACTCCTTCGTTCAAGTCGGCGATCATCGGGCAGACCGCTCAGCCGGTCCAGTTCGCGAATCTGCTGCTGCAATCCGGCCATGACCTTGCGGCCGCCTGCAGTCCCGATGGCGCGTTACGGAATTGGGCAACGTCGAAATCAGTTCCGCATTTCTCCGATCTTCGTGCGTTCACTGAGGCCTGCCGTGAGTCTCGCATCGATTTCTTGTTCAGCATCGTCAATTTCAGAATCCTGCCGCGGGATTTGTTGAGCATACCAACACGCATGGCGATCAATTATCACGACGGACCGTTGCCGAAGTATGCCGGCATCCACGTGACAACATGGGCCATTATGAATCAGGAAACTGTCCACGGAATTACCTGGCATGTCATTGAGGAACAAATCGACACCGGAGACATCCTGAAGCAGGTGCTTTTCCCGATCGATTCCAGGGAAACCGCGGCATCGCTCAACATGAAATGCTTTCTCGCTGCGGGACGGTCATTTAGAATACTGCTCCAGGAGCTTCAAGCCGGCACCTACTTCCGGATTCCTCAGAAATCTGAAGAGCGAACCTATTTCGGCCTGCGCACGCCGCTGCCCGCGGTAGATGATTCCTGGTCTGCCGCGAGGATCGATGCCTATTCTCGCGCACTTGATTTCGGAACCGGCGCCAACCCGTTTGCCAAGCGCATCCCCGCGGGCGTGGCACAGGCCCTGGCGCGTGCCTGAGAAAAGTAGAGAGCTTCGGCGACCGTCGAGATACTTCAGCGCGAAATCATGCCATTCGGGTTTTTCATCGCCGCAAGTTGCTGCCTCGATCAGTTGCGCGTCCGGCGTCAGGTCGCGCAACCGCCCTGCAACAAACGCGACGAACTCGGTTGACGAGTCGGGAAATCGCCGCAAAGTCACCCACACCGCCTCCATCTCGGCAACTCGAACTGAAGCGATCCAATGGCCAATCAACTGATTTCAACCTGTACGAGTCGCCACATGGGACTGCGCGGCGCAAGAAACCTCCTCACGCGGCCTATTGTCGTCGTCGGGCTGGTGCTGCTGATGGTTGGCGGCATTTACGTGGGCGTCAGAGGCGTGCGATGGCTGAAAAGTCGTCGTGAGGCACAAGAGCTGACGGCCCTGGTGACCCGCGCCATGGAATCACTCGGCAGCCCCCGTAGCACGTCGAATTCTGACGAGGCCCTGCCTGCAATTGCTGAGACCATCGACTCTCTGTTGACTGATACACCGTTCGAAGACATCGCAGGCAAATCGGCGACCTTCCGCGAATATCGAGGCGCCGTGCTGGTGGTCTCGATGACGTCCTCCACCTGCCCCATCTCGAAGAAACTGGTGCCCGCACTCAACCGGCTCTCGGCCGAGTTCACTGATTCGGGCGTGCAGTTTCTGCTGGTGAACACCGAAACAGACGTCAGCCGCGCCGAACTGGCCCAGCACGCAGAACAATTTCCCGGGTGGCGCTATGTGCCCGACCCGGAAGCTCGCCTTGCGCAAACGCTGCGTGCCAGATCGACGACCGAGACGTTTGTCATTGACGCCGCACAAACGTTGCGATATCGCGGCGCCCTCGACAATCGGTTTGACATTGGTGTCAATCGGCCCGTAGACGAAGCACCGTATCTGCGCGACGCGATTCTCGCCATCCTGCACGGCGAGGCGCTCTGGCGGCAGACGACGCCCGCGCCAGGCTGCCTGCTCGGGCTTGCCCCGAATGAGAACCCGGCGACTCCGGTAACCTGGCACAATCAAATTTCGCGCCTGGTGCGCTACAACTGCGTTGAATGCCATCGCTCGGGAGAGGCCGCCCCGTTCGCCCTCGAAACGTGCGCACAGGTCGTGGCGAAGAAAGCCATGATCGAGTATGTGCTCGACGAACGGATCATGCCCCCCTGGTTTGCCGATCGGGCACATGGAGTCTGGCGCAATGCGCGACTGGTCACTGAAGCGCAGCGGCAGATGTTCAGACAGTGGGTTGCCGAGGGATGTGCTGAGGGAAACGCCGACGAAGCGCCCATGCCCCTCAAGCACGCTTCGGGTTGGAGCATTCGCGAGCCGGACGTCGTGATCGACGTCCCTCCCCAGGAAATACCGGCCGAAGGCTTGATCTTGCCACGTACGGTACCCGTGGAATTCTCTGTGCCTGAAGATCTCTGGGTAACTGAGGCAGAGGTCCGTCCGTCAGTGCCCGAAGTCGTACATCACATCACGATGTTCGTCGAATATGCGGCAGACGACCCGCGCCGCGCGTCGCAGACGACCGTCGCAGGCTCAGATGCCGACTCAGGAAAAGCGATGTGGATGCTGTACGCTCCGGGGCGGAAATCGTTCGTGCTGCCTCAGGGCCGGGCGAAACTCTTTCCGCGCGGGGGAAAATTGTCGCTGTCGATGCACTATACCCCAAGTGGCACGCCGACCGTCGACCGCACGCGAATCGGGCTCAAGACCCGGCAGGGTCCGCCGGAAAAGCCCGTCATGACGGGAACAATCACCCGCGGGTCATTCCGAATCCCTCCTGATTCGCTCGTACACTTCGCGCAATCCGAAGTTTTCGGCGAAGACGCGAGGCTCTTGGCCCTGATGCCCCACATGCACTATCGCGGCAGGGCCGCGCAGGTATTCCTGAGCCGCCCGGACGGCCGCCTGGAGACATTACTCAACGTACCGCATTACGATTTCGACTGGCAATGGTCGTACGAGTTCGTTGAGCCGCTCCTGGTGACTCGCGGGAGCCGCATCATCATCCGGCACGAATTCGACAATCGCGCGACGAACCCCAAGAACCCCGACCCGACACAGACAGTCGTTTTTGGCGACCAGACGACCGACGAAATGATGATCAACTTCTTCGAATGGGAGCCGGCCGGTGATGAGCCGGCTGGCGGCAGCCCAAAACGGCCGTTCCGATAATCGTCGGCCAACACAATTTTCGGGGCGTCACGTCAAAGGGCCAGTTGCAGCTCGTTTTAAGCTCATACAAAGCGCGGTTTCTTGAATAATGATTAACCCGGGCCAGACAGCTGCGTCACATTGCCTCTGTTCTGTCCGGCGTTTGTCGGGGCGCGAATCAGCCGGAATCCCCGCATCAACAGGAGCGAACCGCGATGCGAACTTCGGTTGCCAGCCCTGCGAAACCCGCGAATGATCAGCTACTGGATACCAACGACGAATCAGAAGTAGAACTCTCCATCGTCCTTCCGTGCCTGAATGAGCACGAAACAGTCGGCGAGTGCGTTCGTAAAGCGGTCCACGCACTCGAGACAGCCGCGATCAAAGGCGAAGTGATCGTCGCCGACAACGGCAGCACCGACGGTTCTGTCGAGATTGCCGGGGCTGAAGGAGCGAGAGTCGTTTCTGTAGCCCAGCGGGGTTACGGAAGCGCTCTGATGGGGGGGATCGGCGCGGCGCGCGGGCGCTACGTAGTCATGGGCGATGCCGACGACAGCTACGACTTTTCGGAAATTCCCAAATTTCTCACCGAGTTGCGCGCCGGCTGCGACCTGGCACAAGGCTGCCGTTTACCTGCAGGCGGGGGCACGATTCGCCAGGGGGCCATGCCATTCCTGCATCGCTGGCTTGGCAATCCGTTGTTCTCGAAGCTGGCCTGGTTGATGTTCGCGGCCCCTGTGCATGACGTCTATTGCGGGATGCGGGGATTCACGAAGCGCCTGTTCGAGAAACTCGAACTGCAATGCACGGGAATGGAGTTTGCCACCGAAATGATCATCAAGGCGAGCCTGTTTCGGGCGAGAATTCGCGAAGTGCCGATCACATTGTGGCCCGACGGTCGACGTTCGCGTCGTCCCCATCTGCGAACTTTTCGAGACGGTTGGCGCACGCTGCGCTTCTTTCTGATTTTTTCTCCGCGCTGGCTGTTCTGGTATCCGGGATGGGTACTGATTCTTCTCGGGCTGATCGGGTACGCTGTCGCCTTGCCGGGCCTGAAAATCCGCGGCGTGGCGTTCGACGCGCATACCCTGATCGTCGCGAGCATGACGTTGCAAATGGGCTTTCAGTTGATTGCGTTCGCGGTGCTGACCACAACCTACGCCGTGAAGCAGCGGTTCCGGCCCAATAGTCCAGGGGTTGATCGATTCTTTTCGGTCTTCACTCTGGAGCGGGGCGCCGCCGCTGGCATAGTCGCGATCGTGCTCGGGCTGAGTGCGGTGCTCACTGCCACGGCTCGTTGGTACAACGTCGATTTTGGAAACCTGAATTATCCGGAAACGATGCGGCTTGTTGTTCCCGGAACGACCCTCGTCATTCTGGGTTGGACCCTGATCTTCAACAGCTTCGTCTGCAGTATGCTCGGGCTCGATCGACGGTAGCTTGGCAAGGTGGCGTTGACGAATCGCGCCTGTGCGTGTTGCCAGGCGGGCTCGCATTTTCAGGCATCGAATCCAGCGCGCCCGTCGATTGCTGACGGCCGCGCAGCACTTGCTGCATCCAGCGCCTCGACGATCTGCTGCCGGAATTCATGATGCTCGTTGCAGACAATCGAGAGAACAGCTTCCGGAGGGTGTTGCGCAATCGCCGGCGCCGTACTTCCGATATCGCTCTATGCGCCATTCTGGGCACATCGCTCGCAGCGCTCTTTGGATTGCTGACGGGCATTCCTCAGCCGCGTGCTCCTGATGAATTCAGTTATCTTCTCGCGGCCGACACCTTCGCCCACGGCCGGCTGACCAACCCAACCCCGCCGCTGCCCGAATTCTTTGAGTCGCTGAATGTTCTAACCATACCCAGTTACAGCTCGAAGTACCCGCCGGCACAGGGGCTGGCGCTGGCAGTTGGGAAGCTGTTATTCGGGCACCCGATCTGGGGTGTTTGGCTGAGTTGCGGGTTGTTTGCCGGCAGCCTTTGCTGGATGCTTCAAGCCTGGGCATCGAGACCCTGGGCGTTCGTCACAACCATATTCGCGATTGTGACAATGGGCGTCTCGACGTATTGGGCCCAATCGTACTGGGGAGGCATGCTTGCCGCATCCGGCGGCGCACTCGTGTTCGGCGGACTACGCCGCACGATTCGCAGCCCGCGTGTCACCGCCAGCCTGCTGATGGCGCTGGGGGTCTTGCTTCTGGCCAACAGCCGGCCCTTCGAGGGAGTTCTAACCTGCGCACCGTCGGCGATCGTGATGGCAGTCTGGTTTTGGGGACGCAATCGGTTGTCGCTTTCGGTCAAAGCCTCGCAATGGTTGCTGCCGTTTGCTGCCTTGCTGTTGGTGGGAGGCTCGGTGATGGCGGTTCACAACCATGCCGTCACGGGGCGGTGGCTGCAGATGCCCTACGCGCTCCATCAGCGACAATACTGGTCGCGAGACGTGTTCCTCTTCAGCCCGGCTCGCGAACCAGAGCGGCAGGCCGTTCCGCGAATTGCCAGGTTCTATGCCGGTGAACTGGAGAAGCCGACGCACGGTATTGGATTGTTGTTGAGGTCCGGCAGGAACTTTCTCTTTCGACTGCCTGTCGTGCTGCAAGGAGCGCTGGGCGACCTGGAACTGCCCACCACAAAAGTCCCGACTCACTTTGGCGCACTGCTGTGGTTGGGGGCGCTTGCGGCCGCGTCATTCTGCCGACCGTGGGTGTGGTTTTGTACTTTGACGGTCGTTTTTGTCGTCCTGGGTGAATCGTTGGTGCAATGGTGGTACCCTCATTACAGCGCTCCCGTGATTTCGCTGGTACTGGCGGTTGTCGCCGATGCGCTGCGTCGCCACAGTCTGCGGCGGGTTCAGAATCGACGTCTGGCAACCGCAACACCGAAAGCGCTCTTGATCGCCGCGGCGATTTTTGGCGTGTATTTCAATGGAATAGCACTGTGGCGGTGTTACGCCGCTCGACCGGCCAACGCCCTCATCGGCTCAGCCGCACCGTCAGAGGGGAACAGTGTAACTTCCCGTATCGAACTGGAGCGTCACTTGAAGGGGCAAGCAGGCACTCACCTGGTCTTTGTCCACTACGACGAATCGAAGCCCCGGGGCGAAGACGAATGGGTCTGCAATGGTGCCATTCCTGAAGAATCGCGAGTTATATTTGTCCATGACCTGGGTCGCGATAGAAACCGCGGCCTGCTCGCCCGGTTTGCCGATCGATCAGCATGGCTGCTCACGATGACTCTGGCAGGCAAGGAACTTCGCCCGTATCCGGGCGAAGAAACACGTGCCGATAAACCTCATTGAAGACTGATTGACTGACGCGGGTCTGTGCCTCGCGCTGCAGACTTTCGAGCCCCCACTGTAAGAAGCGCGTTTACCGACCGACCCCATGCAGTTCCCCGAGCGACAGGCGATCTATGAATCACTTTGAATACGAACCTGAATCACGCCCCACACCTCGACTTCCACCTCTGCGGGCTGATCTGATTTTGATGCATGCGCCCGCGTTTTTCGATTTTCGCAATCGGCGCGACATTTACTTTCCCTTCCTGGGAACCTCGGGCGACGTTCCCATTACTCCCCTGTATGAGTATTTTCCAGTCGGTTTCAAAACCCTGCAGCGGTACCTGCTCGAGCACGGGCATCAGGTCAGGATTCTCAACCTGAGCACCGTACTGTTGCGCTACCCCCAGATCGACGTCGATGCGCTGTTCGACGCGATCGACGCGCCGCTCGTGGGGATCGACTTGCACTGGATGGTTCATGTCCAGGGGAGTCTGGCGGTGGCCGAGCGAATCAAGCGCCGGCGGCCCGACATCAAGACGATTTTCGGCGGCATCTCGTCGACGTATTACGCGCGCGAGCTGATTCGTTACCCGTTCATCGACATGGTGATGCGGGGTTACGACACCCACTCGCCGATGAACGAACTGCTGACTTTGATCCGGGAGGGCAAGGAGCCCAACGGCGTCGACAACCTGCTCTGGAAAACGGAAGCCGGCGACGTGCGCGACAACGGTTTGACGCACCTTCCCGATAGTTACTCCTGCGGCATCGATTGGTCGAAGCAGCCGCCGGGCGCCGACCAGAACAGCATGCCGATTCTCGAGGTTCTTTCGACGCAGAACGCAGGGTGCAGTTACAACTGCGGCTGGTGCGGAGGCTCGCGCGAAGCGTTCCGCCGGATCTTCGGTAAACAGCGGGCGATGGCCCGAAAACCGCTGGTCGAGATCGATTATGAGTTCGAAACCATGAGCCGGATTCCGGACGTCGAACGGTACCATTTCTATTCCGTCGGCTCCTACAACGAGCCGAAAGACCGCCTGCGGCACTTTCTCGAGCGGGTCGAGCAGACGCCGCTGAAGTCGATCAGTTACGAGCAGTTTCACCTGACTCCTGACGACATCTTGAAGCAGATGGTGCGCGCGAACCGACGGACGGTCATCACGCTGTCTCCCGAAAGCCACGACCTCAAAGTGGCCAAGCTGGCCGGGCGCGGGGTCTACACGAACGATGAAATGGAGCAGTGGCTGGAACGGGCCCTCGACTACGGCATCCAGCAGATCGACGTGTGGTACTTCATCGGAATGTGCGAGCAGGATGAAGCGTCGGTGCAGGGGACGGTCGACTATTGCCGCCGGCTACTGGAAAAATTCAAAGGAAAACAGGTCAACCCGATGATCTGCCCGATGATTCCCTTCCTCGACCCGGCGTCGGAATTCTTCGAACACCCTGAGAAGCACGGGTATCGGGTGTTCTATCGCACGGCCGAGGAGCATCGCCGAGGAATGGAGCGCGCTTCGCTGATCAATCGCATCAACTATGAAACCAGAGACCTAAGCCGCGCCGACCTGGTGCGCGTCGGGTTTCGGGCCGTCAAAGACCTGATGGAAGCCAAGGCCGAGATTCAGGCCCTTCCGCGGTCTGTCGTTCGAAACTACGTCGCAAAGATCGATGACGCGCTGGAAATGATTGGCGCCGTGCATGCTGTCGATTGCATCGCTGATCGTGACGCCCGCGCGAGAGAGCTCGAAGGGCTGGGAGATGAAATCGAAAAACGCAATCACCTGATCTTCGACTCGGGCGTGATGAATCAGGCCTTTCCGATCAACCGCCGTATCGGCGGTCGCTGGTTCGACGAACTCGGGTGGGAGCCGACCGAGCTCGAAGCGTCGTCTTGTGGGTCTTCGCCGGTCAGCGTCCCCACAGATCCACAGACGGCACATATGGCTGCCAAGACTTAAATCGGTAAATGTCATTCGTTATGTGAACGACGCGGAAGGACTCGAGGCCGGTATCAACAGAATGGTCGATTTGACTCGCGTCAAACCGACGTCCATTCGAAATGCGAACTAAGCTCGTCCGAAGCCGCGCCACACCGACAAGTCGCTTGCTGACCGGTTACGACTACGAACTCATGAACGTTGACCTTCGCCCGATCGCATGTGGGCCGCGAAACCTCGAATGAGTATGATTTCCGCGGTCAATTCGGCCCCAGCGCGAAGCGACGCGACGCGCCCCGTCAGCGTCGTGCACCTGGTGCTGAATCTGAATATCGGCGGCCTCGAGAGGGTCGTGTATGACCTGGTCCGCTGCGCCGACCGCGAACGGTTCACGGTTCAGGTGCTGTGCCTGGGGGAAACCGGCCCGCTGGGCTCGGCCATTGAAGAACTGGGAATCACCGTCGAAAGCCTGGACATCTATCGCAAAGGACCGCTTGCCGCAGTCATCGCGCTGGCCCGCCGCCTGCGCACGTTGCGACCCGACGTGCTGCACACGCACAACGCCGTGCCGCACCTGATTGGCGCCCCCGCCGCTCGCTTGAGTGGGGTTCCGACGGTCGTCCACACGCGTCACGGCAGGCATTTGTACCAGGGATGGAAGACCGGCCTGATGAATCGACTGGCGTGCCGCCTCACAAACCGGATGGTGGCGGTATCGTCCGACGCGGCGGAAGTTTCCTGTAACCACGACGGCGTATCGCGGCACAGCGTCGATGTCATTTGGAACGGGATCGACGTGAGTCAGTTTCCGCTCCGCGCGCAGACCGCCTCGGCCGCCTCACGGCGTGCGATTCATGTGAGCCGGCTTGCCGACGACATCAAAGATCAACGAACCCTTCTGCGGGCGGCGCGTATCGTAGCCGACGCCGAGCCCGAGTTCATCCTGGATATTGTCGGCGACGGTCCCGACCGCGCGCCGCTCGAAGCCCTCTCTGAAGAACTAAGCCTCCAATCGCACGTGCGCTTTCTCGGATACCGACGCGACGTGCGAGACTTGCTGTCGGATGCCGATGTCTTCGTCCTTTCGTCTCTGACCGAAGGGTTGTCGATTTCCATTCTCGAAGCGATGGCGGTCGGCCTGCCGGTGGTCGCGACAAACGTTGGTGGCAACCCCGAAGTTGTCGTCGAAGAAGAGACCGGCCTGCTCGTGCCGGCTCGTTCACCCGAGGAGCTTGCGAGCGCGCTGCTTCGGGTATTCCGGCAGCCGAATTGGGGCGCCCAGTTGGGGGCTGCAGGCCGTCGGCGAGTCGAGCAGCATTTTGACCTCAGGCAAGTCGCCGCAAAGTACGAAGAACTGTATCTGCGGCTAATCAGCGGATAATTCGACAATGCGAGTTCTGTGCGTCACCAACCTGTTTCCCAACCCCCTGCGGCCGGGGAAGGGGATCTTCAACTACCGTCAATTGCGGCTGATGAGCGATCGGGCGCCGGTGCGCGTCTTGGCGCCTGTGCCGTGGACCGACGATTGGCACCGCATCAAACAGCGGCGTGCCTCGTTCTGCAACGGCCGCTGGCGGGAGTTCGACGGCGTCGAAGTCGCGTATTGCCGCTACTTTTACACTCCCAAATCGTTTCGCAGCTCGTACGGATCGTTCCTGGAATGGTCGCTCCGTCGCCTGTTTCGGCGGGCAGTCGGCGAGTTCAAACCCGACCTCGTCTACGCCTGTTGGGCGTACCCCGATGGCTGGGCCGCATGGAGGCTGGCGCGTCAGTTCGACCTGCCGGTGGTCGTGAAGCTGCACGGCTCAGACCTTCTCTTGCTTGACGATTTTCCGGGACGAAAATCACGGACGATCGAGATGCTGAAGAACGCCGACGCCATCGTCTCGGTTGGCCAGACGCTGCGAGATCGTTCGGTCGAGCTGGGCGCGCCGGCTGAACGATCGTTCGTTGTATTCGAAGGAACCGATAACCGGCACTTTTGCCCCGGCCCCCGGTCGGTGGCTCGTAGCGAGCTGAAGCTCGCGCCTGAGGTGCCGCGCTTGCTGTTCGTCGGTAACCTCGTACCGGTCAAGGCCGTGGCAAACCTCGTGGAAGCCTGCCGCATGTTGCGCCGCGAGGGGCTCGAATTCAGGGCCGATATTGTGGGCGACGGACCGTTGCGCAATAGTCTTGAGCGGCAGATCGCGGAACAGGGTTTGGCCGAACACGTCACCTTGCGGGGGCAGCGGTCGCCCGCCGAACTGCCGCAGTGGTATCGGGCGGCAGACCTCGTGGTCCTGCCAAGCGAATCGGAAGGCATTCCGAACGTGCTCGTCGAGGCAGCCGCGTGCGGAACACCGTTCGTCGCGACCCGGGTAGGGGGCATATCCGAAATTGCGCATTTGACCCCCGCAGAACTGATACCACCGCGAAATCCAGTGGCATTGGCGCGGGCGATCCGCAATCTGCTCAACAATTCAGGCGACGGCAACGGATGTCGTCAAGCCGTGCAGGTACCCTCATTGCGTGACGGGGTTGAGCGGACACTGGAAATCTTTTCAGACGTGCTTTCGGCCCGCGAATTGCATCACCCGGCGGCTTCAAATGCCTGAGGGAATCGACGGCGGGCGCGATTGGAGTGGATGAGCTTGAGAATCCTGTTCTTACATAAACAGATCCTGTTTCCGCGCGATACGGGCGGCAAGATTCGTGCTCTCAACGTGTTGCAGCACCTGGCTGCCGATCACGAAATCACATACGCCTGCAATCTGCGGCCCGGTGAGGAACAGCATTTAGCCGAGATGCAGCGGCTGGGATTGCGCATGGAGACAGTCGCGGGAGAACCGTCGCGGCGCGGCAGCTTGCGATTTTATGCCGATGCGGCTTGCAACGTGCTTTCCCGTCGCCCGTTCAGCGTGAATCGAAATTACGACGGCCGGCTGCGCGCGCGTGTTGCCGAATTGCTACGCGACGAAACGTACGACGTGTTGATTTGTGATTGCGCTCAAATGGTGCCGCATGCGCGCGGTCTCAGGGCCCGGGTCAACGTGTTGTTTCAACACAACGTCGAAGCGCAGATTTTGCAGCGTCACGCCGAAGTTGCCATGAATCCGCTCAAACGACTGTACATGCGTGTGGAGCACGCGAAGATGGCCCGTTTCGAGCGAGACTGCGGCCGGCATTTCGACCGGGTCATTGCGGTCAGCGAACGAGACCGGCAGACGTTCGAAATGGCCTACGGGTGGAAGCATGTGGCGGTCATCGACACAGCGGTTGATACGGATTACTTTCAACCCTGCGGTCAGGCGCAAGACGGCGATCGAGTGACCTTCATCGGCTCGATGGACTGGATGCCCAATCAAGACGGAGTCAAGTTCTTTGTTGACTCCGTTTGGCCGCTGGTGCGACAGTTACGGCCTTCCGCAAGGTTTCAGATCGTCGGGCGGAGCCCGCCAGCCGAGATCGCTGCACTACAGCGCGCGGCTGGGGTCGAAGTGCTGGGCGGCGTGCCCGACGTGCGGCCGTATCTGCGTGACGCGGCTGTCGTTGTCGTACCGCTTCTGGTGGGGGGAGGCACGCGTCTGAAAATTTACGAAGCCATGGCCAGCGGTCGGGCGGTCGTCAGCACTGCCATCGGCGCTGAGGGGCTGCCCTTAACGCCGGGCGAGCATTTCCTGCAGGCCGATCACGCCGAGGCGTTCGCAGCGGCTGTCGTCAACCTGCTTGAAGATCGGGCGCTGCGCGAGCGATTAGGCCGCACGGCCGACCGCTTCGTGCGAGACCGCTTTGGAAGCGCGACGGTGGCGCGTCAATTCGAGGCGATTTGTATATCGGCGTTAGAAGCGCGCACCGGCCCAATTCTGAAAGAAGCCGCGACGTTAGCCGCGCGGCCAGTCACGTCGGCCGGCGTGGGAGGCCCAGCATGAAGCGCGTTGCCGTTTTCGGTTTGGGTTATGTCGGTTGCGTCACGGCGGCCTGCCTGGCGCGTGACGGACACCAGGTCGTCGGGGTCGACGTCGACCGGACGAAGGTGTCGGAGGTCAACGGCGGCACTTCACCCATCGCCGAACCGGGGCTCGACCAGCTCGTCGCGGCACACGCCGCAGATGGCCGGTTGCGGGCAACCGACAACGTTGGCGAGGCGGTGGCCGCCTCCGACATCGCGATGATCGCGGTCGGCACACCCTCGGCAGACGACGGGGCCGTCGACTACCTTACGGTTGAGGCGGTCGTACGGGCGATCGGCGTGGCGCTCAGGCAGTCTCCCAAACCATATTTTGTTGTCGTGCGTTCGACACTTTTGCCCGGGATTCTGGAAGACGTTTTGCGACCAGCGCTGCTCTCGGAACTCGGCCCCCACGCGGCCGGGGCGGTCCATCTGTGCAACAACCCTGAATTCCTCCGGGAAGGGGCCGCGGTCAAAGACTATTACCAGCCGCCCTTCGTTCTGGTCGGCGTCGATTCGGGCGTCGATCCCGCGCCGATTCTGGATGTGTACAACGCGGTAGACGCAGAACGCGTCGTCACGCAGCCGCGCACGGCAGCCCTCGTGAAGTACGCCTCGAACGCGTTTCACGCCGTCAAAGTCGCGTTCGCCAATGAAGTGGGCAGCCTCGCGCAGGCGTTTGGGGCCGACGGGCAGGAGGTCATGGGGCTGGTCTGCAAAGACCGGAAACTGAACGTTTCGGCGGCGTATTTGAAGCCCGGCTTCGCGTTTGGCGGTTCCTGCCTGCCCAAAGACTTGCGGGCCCTGACGCGCTTTGCCGAACAGCGGGGGTTGCGGACAAACCTCTTGGCTTCAGTGCTGCCATCGAATGAGTCGCACCTGAAGCGGGCCTTGAAAATGATTCGCGAAACGGGGCGCCGCAAGATCGGCATGATCGGTTTGAGCTTTAAGGCCGGCACCGACGACCTCCGCGAAAGTCCGCTGGTCGATCTCGTCGAGACCCTGATCGGCTGGGGCAGCGATGTCAAAATCTACGACCCGAACGTGATGCTGGGACGATTGCGCGGTCGCAACCTGGCCTATATCGATCGCCACTTGCCGCACCTCGCGCAACTGCTCGTCCCGCAAAGCAGCGTCGTCTTGGCGCATGCTCAACTCTTGATTCTGGGAAACGACGTCGCGGAAGAAGTTGATCTCAGCGATTCATTCCAGGGAATCGTACTCGACCTGCGTCAATGCCTGACGCGATCGCCTGCAAATTGCCATGAGTCACCGCGCTGAGCTGGCAGCCCCCGCGATCGCGGCGCGCGATAAACCGTCGGTGGGCCTTCGCCGAACGCTGACGGGCGTGATCGGCAGCGGACTGGTCGGTTACGATCCTTTCGATCGTCGGACGTGGTCGGGAAGCAGTTATCAGGTTTTCAGCCGTCTGCGTGATCGAGGCTGTCTCCATCGTGCGTTTGGAGTCGAAGTCTCGCGGCTCAATCAGCTTTGGCTCAAGCTACGGTTCGTTCACCCCAATCGAAGCATCTGGCGGAATCATTACTACATGAGCCGCGCGTACCGCGAAGGACTGACTCGTGTCGTTGCCAGGCGATTGCGGGCGGACGACTTCGACCACGATTTCTTCGTTCTGGGAGCGATGTTCGATATTCCCAGCCTTCGCGCGGGGCGGGCGAAATGCTTCTCCTACCACGATGGCAATCTGGCACAGGGGCTGAAGTCTCCGTATGCGCCGAAAGGGCTCTCGGCCCGCAGAATCGACGAAGGGCTTTCGTTCGAGCGCCGCATCTATCTCCAGACTGACCGTATCTTCGCCATGAGTGAGTATCTGCGCCGCTCTTTCATTGAAGATTTCGACGTTTCGCCCGAGCGCGTCAGCGTCGTCGGTGCGGGCATCAACCTCGACGAGATTCCCGAGACGGTTATCGGCAAGCGGTACGATGCCAAGGCGATCCTGTTTATCGGTGTCGATTTCCCCCGCAAGGGAGGGCCAATCTTACTGCAGGCATTTCGGCGTGTCCGCGACGTGCATCCTGACGCGACATTGCACATTGTCGGTCCGCCCGTGTTGTCGATCCCGCTGGAACTGGCGGGAGGGGTGACATTCCACGGCTTTCTGAACAAGTCGAATCCTGGCGACGCGGCGAAACTGAGTACACTGTTTCGTGAGTGTTCGTTATTCGTGCTGCCATCGCTTTACGAGCCGTTCGGCATCGCACCACTCGAGGCGATGGTTCATCAGATTCCCGCGGTCGTCAGCCGCGGGTGGGCATTGCGCGAATCCGTCGTGCCGGGGGTCACGGGTGAACACGTCGAGCCGGGCTCGGTAGACGACCTCGCCGAACGATTGATTGAGTTGCTGCGTTCACCCGACACGCTCAAGCGTTGGGGTTCCGCCGCAAGAGAATCGGTTCTGGCGAAGTTTACCTGGTCGCACGTCGTGTCGCGGATCATTCAAGAGATTGAGCAAGTCCAAAGTGAGTCGACCAGTACCTGAGGGGTCTTCGATTGAGGCGCCGGCGCTCGAGGCAGAAATTGTGGCCTCGACGGCCGTTCGAATGCGCGCCGACCAATGTGGTATTCTGGGCCTGCTGGTGAGCGATTTGCGCGCCAAGGCGGCCTGGTGCTACGAGCGCGATGATCGGGCTGCCCTGTGCAAGGTTCTGTTCGCCGACGGCACGCTGGCAATGGTTCTGTATCGCCTGATGCAATGGTCTCGCCGCTGGCACCTGGCGCCCTTCGAGATGCTGTTCAACAAGCTCAACGCGGTGCTGTGCCAGTGCATTATCGGGCGAGGCGCAGAATTCGGGCCGGCCTTTGTCCTGATTCACTCACAGGGTGTGGTCATCAACGGGCAGGTGCGCGGCGGCTCGCACGTGCACATCGAACATCAGGTCACCATCGGGGCGGAGCAGCGCCAGATTCCGGTGGTGGGAAGCCGTGTGTTCTTCGGAGCCGGGGCGAAAGTTATCGGCGCGGTCACGATTGGCGATGGGGCGCGGGTCGGGGCGAACGCCGTCGTGATCGAAGATGTGCCCGCCGGAGCGACCGTTGTCGGAATACCGGCTCGAATCGTTCGTCAGCGCTAGAGGACTGCCGGGGAAAAAACGCCGTCGGCCAGTTAGCGCGGCGTGTCGAGTATTGCGAAAGAGCGAGCGTCATGTGGCAGGTGTTTGCTGAATTCGTGCTGTGGGGATCGCTGGCGATCGTCGCGTACAGCTACGCTCTGTACCCGCTCTTGATCTGGGTCTGCGCATCGCTCTTCGGTCACCGATGGGCCCCCGCGACGTTTCCCGACCACGCGATTCCCTCCGTCACGCTGCTCGTCGCGGCCCACAACGAGCAACGGTGGATTCGCGATCGAATCGACAACGCACTGGCTCAGGAGTATCCGCGCGACAAGCTGGAAGTGATGATCGCGTCCGACGGCAGCACCGATTCCACGCCGGAAATCGTTCGCAGCTTTGCCGAGCAGGGCGTGCGACTGGTTGAATTTTGCGAACGGCGAGGGAAGGCATCGGTGCTGAACGACAGTGTGCCTCAATCGCGCGGCGAAGTTCTCGTATTTTCTGACGCGAACACGCTGTTTAACCCGACGGTCGTCCGCGACCTCGCACACTGGTTCGCTGATCCATCGATCGGCGCCGTTTGCGGTCGCCTCGTGCTGACTGACCCCAAAACCGGCCGAAACATCGACAGTTTGTATTGGAAGTACGAAACGTTCCTGAAGAATTGCGAAAGCCGGTTGGGGGCGCTGCTGGGCGCCAACGGCGCCATCTACGCCATGCGCCGCGACGACTTCGCACCGATCCCTCCTGATACGATCGTCGACGACTTTGTCATTCCGCTCTACGCGCGACTGCGAACCGGCCGGAGAATTATCTATGACCCTGATGCCGTCGCATGGGAAGAATCGCCGCCCGAAATCGCCGATGAATTTCGGCGGCGATTGCGCATCGGCGCCGGCGGATTTCAATCAATTCTGCGTTTGTGGCCGCTGTTCTGGCCGGGGCACGGCTGGGTCGCCTTCGCCTTCATTTCACATAAGGTGCTGCGCTGGTTGACCCCGTTTCTGCTGATCGTGGCCATTATTGCCAACGCGATCTGCCTGGAAAAGCCTAGCTATCGCTGGGTGTTCCTGGCGCAAGCGGCGTTTTACGCGCTGTCGGCTGCCGGGGCCCTGCTGCCCGGAAGAGGAGTTGTCACGAAAGTCTTGCGCCTGCCCGCCATGTTCACCTCGATGAACATGGCCTTGCTCTACGGATTCTGGCATTGGGTGTCGGGCCAGCAGCGGGGCGTCTGGCGCCGCACAACCCGCTGAAGGCGCTCGATACCGCTGTGTTTCCCGATTCCTTCATCGTTCGCGTCAGCAAGTGATACCACCATGTTGAACATTCGCATTCGCGGAATTCCGATTGCCGGGGTGCCTCGTGTCTTGTGGCCGCCGGCGCTGCCCCGGTCCGGCCGCGACCTGCACGTATTCTTCTGCATCTGCGATCATTACGAGCCGCAGTGGAAAGGGCATTGCACCGGCACGCGCGACCTCGCTCGCCCGTTGCCGCCAAAATCCGTTCAGGATGAGCGCGTCAGAAAATGGGCGCAGGAATACCCGGAAGCCGTCCTGGGTATCTGCGATTCCATTGGCCGACCTCCTCAACACACCTTTTTCTACCCGGAAGACGAGTACGACGATGACCACGCCGAGTACCTTGATCAGCTTGGCGACCTGTGTCGTCGCGGTTACGGCGACGTCGAGGTGCACCTGCACCACGATGGCGACACGGCACAGACGCTCGAAGACAAGCTCTCGCGGTACGTTGAACAGCTCCATCATCGGCACGGCCTGCTGCGAAAGGATGGGCAGGGCCGAATCGCCTACGGATTCTCTCACGGCGACTGGGCGCTCGACAATTCCCGCCCCGACGGGCTGTATTGCGGCGTCAACAATGAAATCTCGGTGTTGGTACGTACCGGGTGCTACGCCGATTTCACACTTCCGTCGGCGCCCAGTCCGTGTCAGACGAAGACGGTCAACAGCATCTATTATGCGATCGACGACCCGGCTCGACCGAAGTCTCACGACACGGGCATCGAAGCGGCCGTCGGTCGTTCGCCTCCCCCCGACGGGCTGCTGATCATTCAGGGCCCTCTCGCCTTTGATCTGAGCAGCCGCAAGTGGGGCCTGGTGCCGCGACTCGAAAACGGCGACGTGTCGGCCCGCCGCCCTCCGTCGCTCGACCGTTTTCGGCTATGGCTTCAATCTGCTATTTCAGTGCGTGGCCGCGAAGACTGGGTGTTTATCAAAGTCTACACTCACGGCGCCCAGGACCCGACGAAAGACATGTTTCTCGGGGCCGCGTTGCGCCAGTTTCATGAAGGAATACGGCGGCTCGCCGATCAAACTCCAAAGTTCAAGTACTACTACGTCACGGCCTGGGAAATGGCGAACCTCGTACACCAGGCTGAAGCCGGAAGAACGACGCCGCTGATTGGTGACCTGTCGCTGGCAGCCACCGCCGACACAGACGATCGTGCCGGCCGTGAATGCGCGAGTTGAGAAGCAAAATGTCAACCGATGTACGAGAACCGGCGGCGTCTCCGAGCGCGATCTGCCGCCAGTTTCTGCTCAGTGATATTCCTGCAGGAACGAAGGTTCTTGACATCGGCTGCGGTGATGGCGACATGATCAGCGAACTGCAAAACCACGGGATCATCATGGCAGGCGTCGAGTACGACGCGAAATCAGTCGCCCGGTGTCAGGGCAGGGGAATGGAGGTGATTCACGGATGTGCCGAAAATCTGCCATTTCCCGAAGCCTCGTTCGACGGAATCATCTGCAGCGTCGTCATTCCCTATACCGACGAGCGCCGGGCGATTTCCGAGTGGGCTCGGGTGCTAAAACCGGGAGGGTTCGTGCGGGCGACCTATCACGGCATCGGTTTTGCTCTGCACTATCTGGCCTGCGGTGTGCATGGATGGAAGTCGCGCGCTTATGGCGCGCGGATGCTCTTGAACACTTCGTGGTACGGCATGACGAGGCGCAGGCTGCCTGGTTTTCTGGGGGATACTTTGTGCCAACTTCCGAAGCGCCTCTCGCGAAATTATCGCGACGTCGGCCTGACACTGCAGCGCGAGATTGTCGCCAGCCACTTTGTCGGCGTCCCTGAGTTTTTCGGGCACGCCCTCATGAGAAACGGCCATGAAGCCCTGAGAGACCCATGAGTCGCAGCTTGCTCGGCCGGCAATGAGTTCACACTTACAATGCCGCTACAATTGTTCCGTCCGGAATTTCAAGAGCGTTCGCTACCAAATGTTCAACCCATATGGTTGGCCTGAGAAGGTGAAGGTTCGATGACGAGCACCCGATCTCACAATAGGGGAAGTGCCTGTGTTGGCCGCGATTGTTACTATAATCATGGCGACGAGCGTTGGTGCGGCCGCTCTTTGCGAGACCATCGAGAATCTGACGGCAGCGCGGCGGCCCTCGGCGATGCAATTGTGACCGACGCGTCGACGCGCCCGCCGGCGGCCTAAGGCGCGGGTTTCTGATCCCGAACAGGCACGCCAATCACACGTCATTCACTGACGCGCAGAATCGAAAAGCATCAATTCGAAGTCGCACAGTCCCGAAGCAAGCTAAATTCTCGATGTTCCGCTTTCCGCAATCTACAAAAGGGGGCAAAACCGTGCATAGGCGGGCGAACACCGGCGGGCGTAGCTCTTATTTTCGGAGACTGCGATGTGGCGACGACTGCACAACGACGAACGCGGGGCCGTAACACTTGAGACGCTGCTCGTGATTGGAGCAGTGGCACTTCCAATCTTGATTTTCACGCTCAAATTCGGCTGGCCACGCATTCGGCAGTATTTCTTCACAGGGATGACCAGCCTGGAAAATCAATCGGATCGCTTGTTGGACGGGCAGTAATCGCGGGCGGAAGGCGGAGACCGGTCATGTTGCGTGAGTTGGTGTGTATGTTGCTGTTGCTGTCGCTGGTGCCGTCCGTTTCGTTTGGCCTGACAGATCACGAGAAAGCCGTCGCGCTCGTCCCTGACGAGCAAGCCACCGTTCGTGCCGTTCAATCGGGCCTTTGGAGCGTTCCGGCGACCTGGGGGGGGAAGGTACCTATCGGCGGAGACAAAGTCTTTATTCCCCGGGGAATCACTGTCACACAAGACGTTGATACGCGGCGCATCCTGTGGCTGCGCGTCGATGGAACGCTGCAGCCTGCCCAGGGCGCGACAGTGACGCTGACCGTCGGCACGTGGGTTACGACCATGGGCAGCACAATTCAGGCCGGCGACGAGACGCAGCCCTTCGCCGGCCAATGGAACATTGTCTTTCGCGACTACGGACCCGCAGCAGACGCCTGGCGGCTCGAACACGGGTTCATTCCCTGCGGTGCGGTGTCGCTGCACGGCAAACCGAAAACAACGTGGCAGTTCATAGAAGGGGCCAGCGCCGGCGACAGGTCGATTCGGCTGAAAAACCCGGTCACGGGCTGGGCCGCTGGCGATCAGCTCGTCATTCCCGGCACGCGCTTCAACGTCAATGACGACGATGAATGTGCTGTCGCCTCCATCAGCGGCCAAACGATCAAGCTCACTGCCGAACTCAAATTCGACCACCTGGCGACCGACCGCTTCGGATTCCCACGGCCGATGTTCGTCGCCAACATTTCGCCCCGGTCGATCGACTTCGGCAGCGAGAACCCGGCGATCACAAATCGCGGCCACATCATGTGCATGGCCGACAAGATGACGCCGCAGGACTTCTTCCACTGCTCGTTCCGCGACCTCGGGCGCACCGACAAATCAATCAAAGTCAGCGACCCTGACGGCCTGGGCGGCGGCACGGAAAACCCTCGCGGCCGCTACGCGCTGCACTTCCACAAGAACGGCCCCGATCTCGACGGCATGGAGCGGCGGGTGTTCGGCTGCGTCGCCCTCGGCACGCCGGGCTGGCTCTACGTCAACCACCTGTCGCGCGTCTGCTTCCAGCACAACGTCGGGTACAAGTTCGGCGGGGCGTGTTTCACCGGTGAGGAAGGGCACGAGACGGGCTGCATTCGCTCGAACGTCGCCATCCGCCCGACGGCCAGGCCGAAAGGTTTCTTCTCCGACGACCGCGGGACGGCCGACAAGCCCCTGTCTGACTGGGGCCACAACGGCGAGGCGATCTTCCTGCTGGGGGGCGGCATTGAAACGAGCGGCAACATCAGCACAGGGAACCCCGATTTTGCGTTCGTCACCGGCGGCGATGGGTTCAAAGACCCGAAGACGAGAGCCATTACGATGTTCGATACCGCGAACATCCCCGGCTACAGCGGCACGGCAACACAAATCCTGCCGAAAGAAGTGCCGCAGATTCACTCGGGGTTCCAGTGCTTCGGTGCGAAATTCGGCTTCGTCTCCTGGACGCTGAACGGCAATCCGGGGCCGGCCGTCCCCAAGGTCGGAAAGAGCCGGTTCAGCGACTTCAAGATCGAATCCGAAAAGTTCGGTCTGGGGCAAACCTACCAGAGCCATGTGGACTTCGTGCGCTGCAAATTCGTCTGCACAAAAAAAGGCTCACAAGAGACGGCCATCACGCACACCGGCGTCAACGGCAACATCGGGTTTGACGGGTGCGAGACCTACGGTTTTCTGACGGGTCTCCAGGCGGCGAATCATTCGGCCAACTTCATCAAAAACTGCAAGTTTCAGGCGGCGACGGGCATTCTGGTGACGTCGAAGTTCGGGGCGGGGACAGACTTCATGACGATCGACATCTCAGGCTGTGAGTTTCCGCCCATGCCTGCGGCTGATTTTGCGGCGCTTCCGGCGACCGGCAATCAGCCGTTCTACCGGTATCAGGGGAAGCAACAGAAGGGGGTGGTGGCCCTCTCGGGCTGGGTGGCCGGCGGGCCGCTGTTGCGCGTGACCGACGCCAGGCAAATCACGGGCTACACACAGTCTTACCCACCGATTTTCGGGCCGGCAGTGCGAATCACGCTTGACGGCAAGCGGCTCTGGTTCAGCGAGGAACACCCCAATTTCAGATGGTCAGATGTTGCCAACGCACCGGCGTATCTCAAACCGCTGACAAACCGCCAGGCGTGGGAACAATACGGCCTCGCCATCGGCGCGAAGCTCTTGCCTGACGATGCGGTGATTCCGCCAGGGCACCTGTGCGTCGTCAGCGAGAAGGACGCGGAGTTTCTGCCGCCTGTGCTGACGAATAAGCGCTGGCCGGCAATCGATCGCTGGTCGTATCAGCAGACGAACCAGACTGCCGGCTACGTCGCGAAGGTGAAAGACGGGGCGGGGAACTGGCTGAATTCAGCGCCGACCGACCTGACTGACCGGGAATGGAACGTCGTCACGATAGACTTCAAGGGGCACAAGCGGGGCATTTTCGTGTACTGCGATTCGGCTGGCACTGCGAGTCAGCCGTGGTAGCCAACCGACAAACGCCGAACGCGGGCGTGACCATTAGCGATTCCATGTGAACGACGAAAACCAAATCGACCAGGTGACTGCCATGACAATCGACCAGAAAATTCAGTACGAGAACCAGGGGTTCCTGCACCTTCCGGGCGTCATTCCCGCTCCGCTTGTCGAACGTGCCCGCAGGGCGTTTGACGCGGCCGTCGAGCGGCACAAGAAGGCCGGCAGCTTGAAGAATGGCGAGGCCTATTTCGACATTCCCGATATCCTCGACGTCGACGACTGCTTCGTAGACTTAGTCGACCTCCCGCCCCTGATGCCGGTGCTGCTTGATGCCGTCGGCCACGACATCCAGCTCAACCACACGCATGCCCGAATATTCTTTCCCGGGCCAACCTTTACCGCCCCCTGGCACAGCGACCTGGCGGCCGTGCTGGGGATCGACTTGGCGCACAGTATCCGCTTCTTCGTCAAAGTTCACCTTTACATTGAAGACCTGTCGCCCGATCAGGGGTGCCTCGGTTTTCTTCCAGGAACGCATCGGCTTCCGCCCGATCACCCCCGGCCCGAAATCAGCCCTGATTCGCCGGCGGCGGTGATAATCGTCCCCAAAGCGGGCGATGCCGTGCTATTCAACACGCATGTCATGCACATGGCGCTCGACAACACCAGTGGCAAACCACGCAAATCGCTGATCTACGCCTATTCGCATTTCTGGGTCAAGCACTATGCGAACTCGACGATTTCCGATCCGGAGCGGCTCGAACGCCTGGCCACCACCCCCTTGCGCAAACAGCTACTCGGAGTTGAGACACCCGGCGTCAACTACTTCAACCAGCGTTACGACGGCGTCGTCCGGTCCGATTATCACAACACGTTCACTTCAGCCAGCCGGCGGCTCATCAAACGCCTCATTCGGGCCACCTCGATTACGACGAAACGGTAGAAGCACGCATTATGCCTCGAATCTCGTCTTCGCGCGCGGTATGGCTGCTCGTCGCCGTTGGGTTCGTCGCGCGCCTCGGTTTGGCCATCGCGCTGGGGTTGAACAAGCCCCCCGAACCTGGTTCCGACCCTGAAGAATACGATACGTACGCCTGGAACGTCACGCAGGGGCGCGGCTACCGCGGTATGAGTCCCGATGTCGCCGACCGCGATCATCTGACGGCGTATCGGCCCCCGGGGACGTCACTCGTATGGGCCGGCTTCTATTCCGTCTTCGGCCACCGCTACGACGTGATCCGCATATTGCACTGCGTTGCCGGCGCCCTCAGCGTCTGGGTGTTGTTTCGCATCGGGCTGTTATGCTTCAGCGAACGAATCTCACTTCTTGCGGCGGCAGTTTACGCCGTTTTTCCTACGGCGCTCTTATCCAGCACAGAACTGATGGCCGAGGCCCTGGGCATCCTCTATTTTCTGGGGTTCATCTGGTCGAGTCTTGATTTCGCGCGCCGTCCGTCGTGGGCGCGTTCCGCAATCGCGGGAATGCTGCTCGGCCTCGGGATACTGACTCGCGCCAACTTCGTCGTAATGCTGCCGCTGATTCTGCTTTGGATCGTCTGGCAATTCCGTTTCGATCGCAAAGCCATGGTGCAGGCGCTCCTGATACCAACGCTGGCGGTCGCATCGCTTATTCCATGGACGGCCAGGAACTACCTTGTCTTCCATGAATTCATCCCGCTGTCGACGATGGGCGGCTCGGTGCTGCTGCAGGGCAACAACGACCTCGTCGCCAACGTGCCCGAACTTTACGGTTATAACATCTGGGACACTCGCATTCCGGAATACAGCGAGGCCCTGCAAAACGCCGGAAACGAGGTCGAAAGAGATCGCCGGGCAAAAGAATTCGCAGTACAATGGTTGACTGCTCACCCCGAAAAATGGGGTTATCTCGTGCGCATGAAACTCTGGCGATCGATAACTCCATTCCTGCAACCCAATAGCCCTTGGCACTATCGGGTCGGCATGTTGGTTGCCTGGGGGCCCGTTCTCTTGTTGTGTCTCCCTGCGCTTCCAATAACCTTTGTGCAATTCATTCGAGCGCGACACCCGGGGTGGCTGGTCCACCTTTGCATTTTGCACTTCGTGCTCTTGTCACTCGCGTTCTTTGGACTGGCGCGATATCGGCAGCCTGTCGAACCGTTGTGCATTCTGCTTGCATCCTGGACGGTCGTCACGCTCTTTGAGTGGGTTCGGACGCAGAGAAATCCCTCATTATCAATATAGCAGCTAATGCCTCACAGGAGATTTTCTTATGCATGAAGCGCAGCACGTTGCAATTCGCGGCGCCCCTGTAGTCTCTCCGGCCACCAGGCCCGAGTTGAGCGTCGTCATACCCGTCTACAACGAAGCGGCCACGATCGTACCGCTTTTGGAAAAGGTATGCGCTACGTCGATCTCGAAACAGGTCATCATTGTCGACGACGGCAGCAAAGACCAGACCGTTGCGCTGATAGAAGACTGGCGCTCAAAGAACGCCGTTGAAGAAATCGAATTGCTGGCCCACGGCGTCAATCGCGGCAAGGGAGCCGCGATTCGGACGGGCCTCACAGCGGTGCGGGGCGAAGTGACCATCGTTCAAGACGCTGACCTTGAATACGATCCGAATGACTACGAAGCCCTCGTAGCCCCGATCCTTTCCGGTGAGGCGGATGTCGTCTACGGTTCACGGTATCTCAACCGCAACAACCATCTGCCCTGGACCCCCAATCGCGCCTGCGTGCACCTTTTGAATCTCATGGTCTGGGTGCTGTACGGCCAGCGAATCAGCGACGAAGCGACGTGCTATAAAGTCTTTCGTTCTTCGCTCTGGCCGCGGTTCGATCTGAAGTGTGAACGGTTCGAATTCTGTCCGGAAGTCACGGCCAAAGTCTGTCGCCTGGGGCTGCGGATTCACGAAATCCCTATTCGCTACTATCCCCGCACAGTCAAGGAAGGGAAGAAAATCGGCTGGCGCGACGGCGTTGAAGCGATCTCGACCCTGTTGTACTGGCGTTGCGCGCGATACCGCCGCGGATGAGCGACAGGCGCATTGGGCGCTGGCCGCCGGCGCCCCCATCGCCTTTGCCCCCCTTCGATTGACCATCTCTCCATGATGAGCCAGCAACGGGCCGACAATCTGACGGTCGATCGATTCGGCTCTGAGGGTAACCGAAGCGCGCGCTCGCCCAGGGTGCACAGACGGTCTTTGGCAACATCTTTCTCGGCACAATGCGGCGACGCAATGCCCGTTGACCTGCTTTAGGAGCCTGTTGAAAAAGGTGTCTGGAACGAATGGCACTTGAACTGTGTGTAAGTCGGTTACGCGGCTCGTCTTTTGTACTCTCCGCGGGGCCTGGTCATCAGGTGGAAATGTTTCGGTCGGCGTTTTCTGACACGGGGCTCGAATCGGTCCGGGCGGTTGCCGACGACGGAGGCGGCGATGCAGCCGACCAGCGCCTCGCAGAACGCGGTCACGGATGTGGCGCAGCCGAGCAGCGACAGAAAGTGATTGAGGGTCTGCACGGCGCCTTTGAAGCTGACGTGCCAGGGCTTCGCGCCGGACTGGAGCGCGGCGAGCGCCATCGCTCGGCGGATCAGATTGTAGGCCAGCAGGTGCATCCAGAGTTCGTTGCGCACGCGATGCGGCGTCTTGCAGCGCAGGTGATCCATCTGGAGCACGATCTTGAGGCTCCGCAAATGCAGTTCGGCATCCCACCTTCGGCGATACAGATTGGCGATTTCGGCGGCGGCGTATCCTGCCGGGCTGAGCAGGGTGGTGACGACCACCAGGCTCCGGGTGCGGAAGCCGCGCTGCCACACCTGCACTTGGACTTCGCGCAGGATCAGGAATTCGGGGAGCGCCTCGTAAGTGGCGGAGGACATCCATTTCGGTCGCGGCGGCTTCGGCCAGGACACCAGGTGGTCGCGAGGCCCCAAGCGCACCCCGGTTCGAAAGTCGGTCGCGCGCAGCTGATGCTTGCGGACGACGACATCCACACCGCGCTCCACAGAGAGCGCGATGTCGAACCAGCCGCTGAAATAGCGGTCGGCCAAGAGAACGTCCCCTGGGGCAAGCGCGTCGTACAGCGTGCGCAACAGACTGTTCTCGCCGGTCTGCTTCCCCTGGTATTTTCCGATCGCCGCCTCCAGGACCGTGCCGACCGCCAGGGAAAAGATCACCACGATCCGCGCGATCGGAAAACCGCAACCCGGCCGCTGCGATTTCAACTGCGGGTACTCGGCCTGATTCTCGGCCGTGTCGGGCATGGTGATCGTTGTGCCATCCACGACGCGCACCCGCCGTCCCTTCCAGAACCATTCGGACGGGGCGTCCTTCTCGACTTCCTGTCCCGTGCGGCGGACCAGATGGTGACAGGCCGATTCCGGCAATTGGTCACGGGCCGTGCAGTAGGCTCCTGTCTCGGAAGAACAGGGCCGCCGTCCTTGTGCGGCCCGCCACGCCGCCAATCGCGCCACCGCGTCGCGGCACGAATGATCCGGGCTCAGGCATTGGGACAGAAACACCCACACGGTGACCGCCGGCGTGTACACCCAACCTTGCCAGGCTGAGCTTGCCGGACCAAACGCTTCCACGATAGATTCCCGGTCGAGCAGGGCCGCGAAATACAGATCTCCGTGCCGACGAGCGGCCGTGACGGCCGCATGAAATGACCGAAGCATTCTGGCCTCCTTGCCATGAACCGTGACCGTTTTTGCACCACCTTCTTGGCAAGCGAGGCTTTTCAAGTCCAGATCATTCCATCTTCTGCCGCCGTCGCGTGTTAGGAAGATTCAAGTGCCATTCGTGTCTGGAACTTTGTGAACATCCAGATTCCGAGGGGTTTTCGTAGGTGCGGAGAGTTCCAGACACCTTTTTCAACACCCTGTAAGCCCGGCATTGCCCAAGACCCCGCCTCTGCGGCCGCACCCCATCTGACATGACTCGCTGCGTTTCACTCGCGATCCTGATCGGTCTCTGCGGTGTGCTGCTTCCACCGGCATACCTTGTCACGCGCTATCTTCCGGATCAGTATGCCGACTACCACGACCGCCTGCTTTTCAGCCTGCGCCTCACAAAGTGCTTTCTGATCGCTGACGCCGCATTGCTGGCAGCATGGCCGGTCTTGCGCCGGCGCTATTTCGATCAGCACCACGAGCCTTCCGGACTCTCGCACCGGCTCGACCCGGCGTACACGCGAACTGACTATCTGCTCGCCGGCGCCCTGGCCATCACGGCAGCCCTCCTGCGACTTCCCGGTTTGTCTACCGGCTTCTCGTACGACGAGCTGACGATCAGCATGTCGATGTCTGAGAAGTCTCTCCCGCACCTGTTGATGCGCGCCGAGCCGTGGCGGCTGGTCTCAGCGATCACGGGCTTCGTGTTGTACAAGCTGTTTGGCGTTTCAGAGGTCGCCGCCAGAACGACTTCCTACGTAGCCGGCGTGCTTACCGTTCCAGCGCTCTACCTGCTTGCACGGCGGTGGGCCGGCACCGCCGAGGCGCTGGCGGCCGCATCGATTCTGGCACTGTCGACATTTCACGTCTGGTATTCGCAATTCTCGACGTCCTACGCGCCGGCCCTGTTTTGCATCGTCCTCTCGATGTGGGCTCTCGAATCGTCAATCGCTGCCGACCAATTGCGGCGCTGGGGGGCCTGGGCCGCAACAGTGTTTCTGGGGTTGCTGGTCAATTTTCAGGTCATGCTGTTCGTCCTGGTGGCACAGGCGTTTCGTGTGGCGTTTCCCGTCGTACCGGGACCATTTCACTGGCGGCAGGTTCGCCAGGCTGGGGTTCTCTGTCTCTACGCCGGCGCGTCTGTCGGCACCCTGTTCTCAATGAACTTTTTTCTTTGGTGCCACATCGTGAGTGGTTTGACGGGTTCCAGCGACGCAAATCTGCTGATGAACGAGCCCCGAGGTGACACCTGGCAGCAGGTCGAGTTGTTTGCGCGATGGGTGGCCAACGAGTATGCGCCCTGGCCACTACAACTCGCGGTTATCACACTGATCGTGATCGGGCTGTTCGTCTGGTCGAAACGCGATTCTGCCCTGTCGCTCTATCTGGTTCTGCCCACTGTAATTTTCTGGTCGATGTTTGTCGTTGAAATCATTCGTCGGGTCACGCCTCGCCATTCGATTTTTACGCTGGTTCCCTCGTGTATCTTTGCGGGAACAGGTGCCGTGACGGCAGTGCGCGCCGTGCTGCCCAGATCGCCGTTGGGCATTCCGATCGCCAGGGCAGTGCCTGTTTACGTGTTGATTCTCGCTGCACTTTCTGGTTCAGCCTATTCGTTGTACCACCATTGGACGCACGAACCATTTCCATACAGAGTGATTGGCAAGTACGTGGCACGGAATGTGCCGGACCATGCGACCGTGTATTTCGGGGGGTTCGGGTATCCTGAGTATCAGTATTACTACCGTCCCCTGAGACTTCTTCCGGACTATGCCGCATTGTCAGATGTAATGGATGCCGACGACGACTACTGGATCGTCTATTTTTACGACTCCTACGTCGCCCAGATGCCAGACGATCTCAGGAGTCGCTTCCTGGCAGAAACAACTCTGCTCTATGAATTCTCCGGACGCTCAGAACAAATGAACCCGCAGGTCGGCTTTGTACGCAAACGGGCGACACTGGTCCGCGGACCCGAAACAGCGGGAACCGACACCCTCAGATGAGCGCGATTTGTGCCGAACGTGTACTATGAAATCGTTCTGCAACAAATCGCGGTTTGGGCGTCCTTTTAAGTAGCAAACGGCGGGGAAAGTAAGTATTCGCGATTGCGATTCGCGCTGCATGACCTGCCCTGCTTCTGACGCTTCGGTTGCGAGCCAGAACAAATGATCAGACTTTCCCCCGACGTGGCAGCCTTGGCCCCGACGTCACATTCCGACGATGGCAGCATCTCTCAGCCATTCCAACGACAAGTGTCCGTTGTCGTTCCGACGTATAAAGAGGTAGAGAGCCTCCCTGAATTGATCGAGCGACTGACGGAGCTTCGCCGGACGCAGGGTATTGACCTGGAATTGCTGATCATGGACGACGACAGCCGCGATGGCTCGGAGGAGTTGGTGCGAAAGCTCAACCTCTCCTGGGTGCGTCTGATCGTTCGCACGGCAGACCGAGGGCTGAGCGCCGCGGTTCTCGAAGGACTTAAGCTGGCGACGCGCGACACGGTTGTCGTGATGGATGCCGATCTCAGTCACCCGCCGGAACGAATCCCCGCGATGCTCGAGGCCCTTGACGAGGGAAGCGATTTTGTGATCGGGTCGCGCTATGTAGACGGTGGTACGACCGGCGAAGATTGGGGCTTCCTGCGCTGGCTCAATAGCAAAGCAGCCACCTGGCTGGCTCGGCCGTTCACCCGTGCGGCCGACCCGATGTCGGGGTTCTTCGCGTTTCGACGCGAGGCTCTCGCCCGCGCACCCTATTTGAACCCGGTTGGGTACAAGATCGGCCTCGAACTGCTTGTGAAATGCGGCTTTCAGGATGTGCGCGAGATTCCCATCTCGTTCGCACAACGGAAATTCGGCGAAAGCAAACTGTCGATCAAAGAACAGGTGCGCTACCTTCAACACTTGCGCCGCTTGCTGTCGTTCAAATTTCCCTTCTGGTCGCACGCCCTGCAGTTTGGGATGGTCGGCGCCACGGGCGTGATCGTGAATCTCGTGGTGCTTACGAGCATGCTCTGGCTGGGGGCCGGCATCAACCTGTCCGTTGTGATCGCAATTGCAACGTCCATGGTGTCGAATTTTGCCCTCAATCGAAGGTTTACGTTTTCAGAGGCGCGAGACGGCTCGCTGGTGGGGCAGCTTGTGTCGTTCATTGCAACGTGCCTCCTCGGAGCCGCAGTCAATTACGCCGTCACGATGGCGGCCATCGAGTGGTTGCCCGGGGTTTGGCCGCAGGTCGCATCTTTGATCGGGATAGCCGCCGGTATGGTCTTCAATTTTCTACTGAGTCGATATGTCGTGTTCCGGGCGTAGCAACGTGTTGAAAAAGGTGTCTGGAACTTTGTGAACATCCAGATTCCGAGGGGTTCTCTTGGGTGCTGAGAGTTCCAGACACCTTTTTCACCAGGCTGGTAGGACCACGCCACCGCAAAGGTCTGGCTGAAAGCACTTACTCAAGAAAAGATCCGGCCTTCCCGGGCGCAGTTGATTTCCGCGAGTGCGAGCCATTTGCCTGATCGATTTTTTTGGCAAGCGTGATTGAAGGCCGTTCGGAAACGGGTGGGCCTGCGAAACGATGAAGGAGTTGTGGTTATGAGCGATGGCAAGCGCTGCATCCAGACCCGATCCGAACGACAACCGAGGGCGTACGTATGAAAAGAATTAACTTCGCGAGGGTGCTGTTTGTCGTTTCTTTGTGCCTGGGAGCGCTTGGCTACGGCATTCTGGCCGGAAGGTACCAGTTGTTCCCATACCGCACATTGCTCGAAGCAAAGTACGGCCTGATCGTGCTGCGGAATTTTCTCACCGGCGAGATTCCCACCAGCGCAGGAACCGACAGCAACCAACAGCTCGCTGCCCCGATCGCGCGAGAATTCGGTCGCGCAGGGAGCGAATTGATTCTGGTCTCCGGCGGCAAGAATTACATGCAGCCGCACTCGACCAAACAAGGCTGCCTCGCGTGGCTGATGGATCGCCAGGGGACCGTCAAACACGTGTGGCAATACGACGAGAACCTGTGGAACGATCTGCGAGATTCGATCCGCCTCCCGGGTTATGAGATTGAGCCGATCGGCGTGCACCTGTACGCGAACGGCGATCTGCTCGTAAGTTACCAAGGGGGCGGGTCTTTTCCCTACGGGTTAGGCGTTGCCAGGTTTGATCGCGACTCAAATCTCCTCTGGAAGAAGGAACTTCACAGCCACCATTGGTTCACGGTCGGCGAAGACGGCCGCATCTACATTCCTGCGCAGCACACCGAACCGGGCCCGTATGCCATTGGTAAGTCGGCCTCCAAGCTGATACCCCGTGAAGCCCGACTGTTGCTCGACACGGTCATGGTGCTCGATCCCGACGGCAACGTGCTCGAAGATATTTCGGTGATCGACTCGCTGATCGACTCAGGATGGGTCGGGCTCTTTCAGGGTGCTGCGATGCGCGAAACCCGCGGCGACACCTGCCTTGACGTCGACACGTGGGACCCGTTGCATCTCAATGACGTACGGCTCGTGACCGACGCGGTGGCCCGGTCGAACCCGCAATTGAACGCAGGCGACCTGCTGGTTTCGTTTCGCAGCCTGAATGCAGTGGGCATACTTGACGGACAGTCGAAAACATTCAAATGGGTCTCGGCGGGCACGACGCTCCGACAACACAGCCCCCGGTTCTGGAACGACAAGGTCGTCATCTTCGACAACCTCGGGGGCCAGGATCAGGGGACGAGCCGGCTGGTGGCCATCGACATTGCCACAGGTCGTCCGGAGGTGATTCTTCCGCGCAAAGGCGTCCCGCTGCCAGGCCGACTCGATTCGTATGACCAGGGGCATCTCGATATTCATGCCGACGGCCGCCGGGCCCTGGTGGCCATCACCCGCGCCGGCGAAGTCTGGGAGGTTGATCTCACTACGGGCGAAGTCTTGTGGCAATACGTCTATACTCACCCGCAGGAACCCGGGCCGACACAAGTCATGCGTACGGCAAAATATGCCGAGAACCTGGCATTCCCTCTGAACTGCGAGGAACCAACCCCATGAACGTCAGACTCTTCGAAATGTCGCCGGCGTGCAAATACACGTGTGTTTGCACGCTGCTGTTATTCGCTTATTTCGCCGTGCCGGCCGCAGCGCAGGCCGGTTCCACAACTTTTGCCTACATCGGCCCGGGGCCCGCGCTGGGGCTGATCGGCAGTTTGATTGCCGTTCTGTTTGTGTTCGTCCTCGGGTTGCTGGGGTTAATTCTCTATCCGTTGCGGTTGCTGTTCAGAAGTCGCCGCGGCGAAGGGGTCAATAGCGCGGCGCCGGAGCCGACAGCGGCGGCGCCTGGCGGGGCGCCTGCGACAACCGCCGTTTTGCCCACAGGATCGGCGAAATCGTGACGCTGCCGGTCTTTATTGCCACGATCTGCGGGCTGCTGACGGGCATCGTCACGGCGCTCGTTTGGAACGCCCTCTTGTCGAGACGGGGCGAGTCGACATTTCGGCCGGCACTCGAGGCGTTCGTCAAGCAATTGGCCAGCGGGGTGGATGGGGCTCAGCTCTTCCGGCAATACGTCGACCTGGTCAAGCAACTGGGCGGCTATGTCGGTCAGAACCTGCTGGTGCTCGTCCTGGCGTTTCTGCCTGTGACTGTGTTCGTCATTGTGGCTGGTCCGCCGGCCCGCAGATTCTGGAACGCGGGGGCCGACCACATCGCCGTCTATTCGTCGGAACCGGTCACCGTATCCCTGGGGGCTGAAACGTTTCGCGTTGACCCCCCCATGTCCGAGATTCCCGTTCCCAACGGTCCTGACGTCTCTCTTGATCTGACGTTCGCTGACGCTTCGGTCCATATCGACTCTGCCGCGCGCAACTGGGCCTGCTCGGCATCGGCCTTTCCGCGGCTGTTGCTGGAACTGCTTGATTTCGAGCAGGAAGCTGTCTCGCAAGGGCCGGCTCTGGCGATTGTCCGGCCCCGACGCAGAGACTCAAATCCGTTGTGGCCCTGGATGAACGACCTTGAATTTGCCTTCATGGCTTCTCTGACGACCGCATCGACGGCCCTCATGGTCGCTGCCGGGCTGCGAGCGGGAAAAACATGAAGATTGCGGCGACAGAGTTCCTGATGGTTCGGTTTGCTTCTGTGGCAGCGCCGCTGCTGGTTACCATTGGCAACCTCGAGTCGCGCAGCCTGGGAGCGACGCTCTCGGCGATCTCCCTCACAAAACCGGTATTCATCACCGGGCTGGCTCGCGCGGGAACAACGATTCTGCTGGAAGAGCTTTCGAAGGCGCCCGGCGTTGCCACGCATCGCTATTGTGATTTCCCGCTGCTGCACATCCCGTATATCTGGAATCGACTGCTCAACCGGTTGGCAGTCGGGCAGAAGGCGGTTGAACGGCCTCATAAAGATCGCATTCAGATCACCCACGCCAGCCCCGAGGCGTTTGAAGAGCCGTTGTGGCAGACCTTTTTCCCCCACATCCACGACCCGGGCGCCATCCATCGCCTGACCGCACAGCAGCGAAACCCCGAATTTGACGCGTTTTTTACCGACCACCTCCGCAAGATTCTAATCGTCCGCGGGGGCGACCGATATCTGTCGAAGGGCAACTACAACGTCGTCCGTATCGAATATCTGGCGCGGCTGTTTCCTGACGCGAGGTTCGTCATACCCGTGCGACATCCGTATACTCACACGCACTCGTTGGTGAGACAGCACGCCTTGTTCAGCGACTATGCCCGGAATGATGCGCGGGTGCCGCGATACCTCGCCGCCGCGGGCCACTACGAATTCGGGCCGCAGCGCGTGCCTGTCAATCTGTCGATCGAGGCGGGCGACCGCATTCGCTCCGCCTGGCGCCAGGGCGACGACTACGCCGGCTATGCCGCCCAATGGGCCGAGATTTACCGTTTTGTCGATCAACTCCGTCAGCGGGACGACGACGTGGCGCAACGCATGCTGGTGATCACCTACGAGGAATTCTGTTCAAATCCGCGAGGCATATTGACGCGCATTGTCGAGCATGCGGGGCTGGCTTTACCGGAAACATCCGGGGCCGACCCGTTCGCCCACATCGCCCCGTCCGATCACGGCGAATCACTTTCACCTGAAATTCGTGCCACCATTCGTCGCGAGACCGAGGGCGTTGCCGCCGGGTTTGGCTATACGCTATGAATTCGAGACCAATCCTTCAGAGAAATCAACGGCGGTTTCACCCATGAGCGAAGCGGAGCGAGTTCTTGTCACCGGTGGCGCCGGATTTATCGGCAGCCATATTGTCGATCAATTGATCGCGGCCGGGCATCAGGCCGTCGCTCTCGACGACCTTTCGTCGGGGTCTCGCGACAATCTGCCTGCCGGCGTGCCGCTGCACGTGGTTGATATACGCGATTGTGCGAAAGTCCGCGAGGTGTTCGAGCAGGTGCGGCCCACGGCCGTGTGTCATCAGGCGGCCCAGATGTCGGTCAGTCGATCGGTGCGCGAGCCGGGGTTCGATGCCGAAGCAAATATCCTGGGGCTGATCCACGTGCTCGATTCGGCCGCACATGTCGGGGTGCGGCACTTTGCATTCGCGTCGTCGGGAGGGGTCTTGTACGGCGACGTGACCACTCCGGCGACTGAAGACGTTCCCGCCGCCCCGGTCTCTCCCTATGGCATCAGCAAATGGGCCGGCGAGCGTTACCTCGAGTTCTTCTCACGCGAGCACGGCGTGCGGTGCGTCGCCCTGCGGTACTCAAACGTCTATGGACCGCGTCAAAACCCGCATGGCGAAGCGGGGGTTGTTGCCATCTTCTGTACAAAACTGTTGGCCGGCGAGCCGGCGACCATCAACGGTGACGGCCGCTATATTCGCGATTACGTTTACGTCGCCGACGTGGCCCGGGCCAATTATCTGGCACTGACCGCCGAGATCCCCTCGCCGTTCATGCCCCTCAACATCGGAACCGGGGTCGCGACCGACGTCAACCAGCTCGAAGCGTCCCTGCGGCACGAATGTCAGCGAACCACAGGCCGCCGGGCGCCCGAACCACGGCACGGCCCGCCGCGCGCGGGCGACCTGCGCTCGAATCTGCTCTCGGCCCAGCGCGCCGCCGCCATCCTGGGCTGGAAACCGCTGACGCCCGTTGCTGACGGATTGCGGCAGACGTTCGAATGGTTTGCAGGACGAAAAAATCAATCATAGCGGCAGAAACAGTAGGGTGCGCCGAGCGAAGCGAGTCGCACCGCGAGCAAGACGCTGGCTTGAACGGTGCGTCTGCGCTCCGCTGGACGCACCCTAGGTCTGGAAAATACCCCTGACTCGCGAATGATGTTCCAACCGCGTGAGGCAATTCAGCGGGCCCTAACCTAACAGGCTGTTGAAAAAGGTGTCTGGAACTCTCCGCACCCCCGAAAACCCCTCGGAATCTGGATGTTCACAAAGTTCCAGACACCTTTTTCAACAGGCTCCAAATTCAAGAAGCGTCTGCATTTGTTGGGCCAACCGCACAGATTGAGCATCGGTACGGCCGAGAGGGTTTGCAATGCCTGAAGGTCGGCGTGAATCAGCGCCGCGCAGCCTGCGTTTGATCCGGCAGATGGCCACGTTGACGCCGGTCGGCGGCTCCGAGCGGACGGGAGCCACCAGGCGCCGGCGGCGCCGCGGCGCTCGGCTGCCTACTGCCGCTCGTGTTGCCCGCGGGTGCGCCTGGGCTTACCTGGGGCTCGTCGTCGCGCTTGCGGCAATGTTGTGGTCGCTCGGCGACTGGTGGTGGCCCGCAACTCTGCTCACCTTCGGCCCGCGGTGGGTCGTCTTGTTGCCGGCCCCGTTCGTGGCGCTCCTGGCGGTGGCTTTTCATCGACATTCGCTGCTGGTGCTGGGGGGCGCCTTGATACTCGCACTGGGGCCGTTTGTCGACTTTCGCATTCCCTGGCGAACGCTGGTTGGCGGCAGCCGGGGGGCGAAGCTGCGCGTGGTGACGTACAACGCGGGCAGCGGCGGCGGCGATCAGCAACGAGTCGCCGAATTTCTGCAACACGTGCGACCCGACGTGGTTGTGCTGGTTGAATGGGGAAAGGGCCCCACGCTGAACACAGATTTCGAAGCACTGGTCAAAAGCTGGTACCGGGCGCGGTCCGGCGGAATCGTCATCGCCAGCCGCTTCCCCATCACCGAGCGCGAGTCGCTGAAATCCCCATCGCTGTCTCCCTGGAACCATCCCGGCCTGGCCTGCGTCATCGAAGCCCCCTCGGGGCCGGTGCACATTACCGGGGTCCATCTGGAAACTCCTCGCGAAGGCCTCGAAGCCGTACGCTGGATGGGTTGGCGCGCGGGTGACGCCATGGAAGTGACCAGCGATGAACGGCGAGTCGAATCGGCGCTCGCGAGCGAGCTGGCGTCGCGCGGGGCGGTGCCGGCCCTGGTGCTGGGCGACTTCAACATGCCTATCGATAGCCAGATCTACCGGAAGGACTGGGGTCACTGGAAGAACGCGTTCTCGATCGCCGGTTTGGGCCTCGGACACACGAAATTCACGAACTTTTTCGGCATACGGATCGACCATGTGCTGGCGAGCCGGCACTGGAACGCCCGCGCGGCCTGGGTGGGCCCCGATCTGGGGGGTGATCATCGCCCGCTGGTGGCTGATCTCGAACTGATCGGCACGCCCCCTCTCGACGACGATTCCGCCGATGCGATCGTCAAGCAGATGATTCGAGAGGACGAATTGTCGACGAAACGTGAGCTTGAAAAGCGATCTGACGACGAACCGTAGTCGCATGCAAACCGCGTTACAAGTGAGCCGTCCGCTCGCCAGCGGCCGTGTGTGCATCTGAAAAATAGGTGGAAAAAGTGCGTGCGGGTGATACGGGCGGCTCAAACGGCCGGCCGGGCCAGGTTCAAGTGTCCCGGCCGCTCGGCAGCGGCCGGGACACTGCACGAGCCACTGAGCCGCTACCGTCATCGTCATTGTGCCCTCCCGCACCCCGGGCCTCCAAACAATGC